>NZ_QGNK01000001.1:0-703717 GCF_003336925.1 Rhodococcus sp. Eu-32
CGTGGCAACGTGGCACCAACGAGAACACCAACGGACTGCTTCGTCAGTACTTTCCCAAAGGCACCGATCTGTCCGTTCACTCCCCGGAACGGCTCGCCGAGGTCGAGGACCTACTCAACAACCGTCCTCGTAGGACCCTCGGATGGGATACTCCTCTGAAGGCATACGACAAGACGCTCGTTGCGATGACCGCTTGAGACCGCCTACATTTCTACGCACATGGGATGCGTCCCTCCAGCACTGCGGCGTCGATCGACTCCTGCATCCGCGGGCACGAGTCCTGCGTCGCGGAGTCACCGGCTTCGCGAAACACCGGGCACGTCTCCGACGGCCTGGACGTCCACTGCACCGAGGTCTGCTTGACGCTGTTCTTGCGCACCAGAACACACGTCCCGCACGTCCGACATTCGACCGGTGCGAGCCTCGAATCCAGGTAGTTCTCCTTGTCCCGAATTGTCTGCGCGTGAATTTCCTCGACGCGGCTGGGATCGTCGGCGAAATCAGGCGCTTTCGCCCAGAACATCTTCCCGGGTCGCTCCGCTCCTGCCCGCCGTTCAGGCATCCGCTTTCTCCGCCGCCTGCCGCGCCAGGTTCTCCTCCACTTCGTGCTGCCAGGCCTCGTTGGCCTTGGTGGTGTCGACCTCGAATTCGAAACGCGCGGTCATCTTCTCGGTGATGTCGGCGACGTCGACGTAGAACTGGTCGTACCAACGCCGCAGCTGGTACACCGGCCCGTCCTCCTCGCAGAGCAGTGGGTTGTCGATCTTGGTCTTGTTCTTCCAGATCTCGACGTCCTGCAGAAAACCGACGCTGATTCCTTCGGTGAACTTCTCCGCCAGCTTGGTCGAGGTCGCGTCGTCGATCCCCTCCGGCTTCTTCACGGTGATTCCCCACTGCAGCACGAACGAGTTCTGATCAATCGGGTAGTGGCAGTTGATCAGAACGCTGCTGACCTCGTATCCCCCGTAGATGTTGATCAGCGGATTGATCATGTACGACGGCCCGAAGTACGACGCCTCGGACTTCAGCAGGGTGTCGCCACCGTACTGCGACGCCATGCCGATGTCGGGACGCCCCTTGGTGTTCAGATACTGCGACGCGACGTGGCCCTCGAAGACGTTCTTGAAGTACGTCGGAAATGCGTAGTGGATGTAGAAGAAGTGAGCCATGTCCACGACGTTGTCGATGATCTCGCGGCAGTTCGCGCCCTCGATGACCATCGAGTTCCACGTCCAGTCGGTCCAGTCGTCGCTGTACGCGCCGTCGATACGCGGAATGGTCACGTCGTCGGGCGGCGGATTGCCCTCGGCGTCGTTCCAGACGAACAGTTGGCCGTTGCGCTCGAGCGTCGTCCAGGTCCTGGTCTTCGCGAGGGGCGGAACGCGTCGGGCATAGGGGATCTCGGTGCACTTGCCGCTCGCTCCCCAGCGCCAATCGTGAAACGGGCAGGCGATGGCGTCGCCCTTGACCGTGCCCTGGGTGAGGTCGCCGCCCATGTGGCGGCAGTAGCCGTCGAGCACCACGATCTTCCCCGACGAGTCCGCGAACACCACGAGCTTGGTCCCGAAGGCATGAATCGCGTGTGGTGTGCCGTCGGCGAAGGTCTTCGTCAGACCGAGGCAGTGCCAGCCGCGGGCATACCGGGTCGGGGTCTCGCCGACGTCGATCTCACGGATTCGGGCCATGTGCGTGCCTTCTTTCTGCTCGTCCCAGTCAGTAGAACACGTTATAGAATAGGGCAACAACTCGCTAGTTAGAGCGGTGGAACCAGTCCTCGACAGTCGGCAGTAACGTGTTCTAGTCTGACTGCGGAATCCACGGAAGGCGGCTCAGGTGACTCACGAGGTTTTCGACAGGCTCGACGCGCTACTGCCCACACTGCGCGAGCGTGCGCAGGACACCGAGGATCTACGACGGCTCCCCGACGACACGGTCAAGTCGCTCCAGGAACTGGGATTCTTCCGGTTGCTGCAGCCGTCGCAGTGGGGTGGATACGAGGAGGATCCGGTTCTCTTCTATTCGGCGGTGAAGAAGATCGCGAGTGCGTGCGGCTCGACCGGCTGGGTCAGCTCGATCATCGGTGTGCACAACTGGCACCTCGCGCTGTTCCCCCAGCAGGCGCAGGAGGACGTCTGGGGTCAGGACACCGACGTCCGAATCTCGTCGTCGTACGCGCCGATGGGTGCGGGAACCGTCGCCCGAGGCGGATACCGGTTGTCGGGGGCATGGCAGTGGTCGTCCGGATGTGACCATGCGACGTGGGCAATGCTCGGCGGACCCGTCATCAAGGACGGCCGCCCGGTCGACTTCGTGACGTTCCTCGTCCCGCGCGAGGACTACCGCATCGACGACGTCTGGAACGTCGTCGGCCTTCGCGGTACCGGCAGCAACACCGTCGTCGTCGAGGACAAGTTCGTGCCGTCCCATCGCGTGCTGAGCTTCAAGAAGATGAACGAGGGTACTGCCGAGGGGCTCGAACGAAACACCGCGCCGGTCTACCGAATGCCCTGGGGCACCATTCATCCCACGACCATCTCGGCGCCGATCGTCGGCATGGCCGAGGGCGCGTACGCGGCGCACGTCGAGCATCAGGGCAAGCGGGTGCGCAAAGCGTTCGTCGGCGAGACCGGCAAGGACGACCCGTTCGCGAAAGTCCGCATCGCCGAGGCGAGTAGTGACATCGACGCCGCCTGGCGGCAGCTCTCGGGCAATGTGGCCGACGAGTACGCGCTACTGAAAGCAGGGAAGGAAGTTCCCATCGAACTGCGACTGCGTGCTCGACGCGATCAGGTCCGTGCGACGGGCAGGTCCGTCGCGTCGATCGACCTGCTCTTCGAAAGCGCCGGCGCGACGGCATTGCAGAACTCCGCTCCGCTGCAACGTTTCTGGCGCGACGCCCATGCCGGACGCGTCCACGCGGCGAACGACCCGGAGCGGGCGTATCAGATGTTCGGTGGGGGAGAGTTCGGACTTCCTTTGAAGGACACGATGGTATGACCGCGATCGTGCAGGAGATCACGTACGAGTCGACGTCGAAGTTCGCCCGGGTGCGGGACGATCTGACGTTGCACTACCACGAGGCAGGCGCCCAGAACGACACGACGATCGTGCTGCTGCACGGCGGCGGACCGGGCGCGTCCGGGTGGTCGAACTTCGCGACGAACATTCCCGTTCTCGCACAACGGTTTCACGTGTTGTGCGTCGATCAGCCGGGGTTCGGCGAGTCCGACAAGCCGACCGAGCATCCGCAGTACTTCGTACACAGCAGCTCCGCGCTGAAGGATCTGCTCGACCATCTGGGAATCGACCGCGTGCATCTGCTCGGCAACTCTCTCGGGGGCGGCACCGCAGTACGATTCGCCCTCGACTTTCCCAGTCGCGCAGGCAGATTGGTGCTCATGGGTCCGGGAGGGTTGAGCATCAACCTGTTCGCGCCCGATCCGACCGAAGGGGTCAAGAATCTCGGGAACTTCGCCGCGCCACCGGGCCCGTCCAAGGAGAAGCTCGCGGCGTTCCTGAAGGTCATGGTGTACGACCAGTCGCTGATCACCGACGAGCTGCTCGATCGGCGCTACGCACAGGCGTCCACCCCGGAGTCGATCGCGGCGATGAAAGCAATGGGAAAGTCCTTCGCCGGAGCCGATTACGAGAAGGGAATGCTGTGGCGTGAGGCGTACAAGCTGCGTGGGCGCGTGCTGTTGATCTGGGGGCGCGAGGACAGGGTCAATCCGATCGACGGTGCGTTGGTCGCACTCAAGACCATTCCGCGTGCTCAACTCCACGTGTTCGGCCGATGTGGTCACTGGGCGCAGGTCGAGGTGGCCGACGAATTCAACCGGCTGACAACGGCGTTCCTGACGGAAGGAAGCTGAGTCATGGGAATTCGATCTCTCGCGTACATGCGCGTCGAAGCCACCGACATGGCTGCCTGGCGTGAATACGGGCTGAAGGTGCTGGGGATGGTCGAGGGAAAGGGTGCGACACCCGGCGCCCTGTACCTACGGATGGACGACTTTCCGGCGCGACTGGTGATCGTACCCGGCGAGAAGGACCGGCTACTCGTGTCCGGGTGGGAGACTGCGAACGCCGCAGAGCTGCAGGAGATCCGAGATGCGCTCGACAATGCAGGAGTCCCGTACAAGGAAGGGACTGCCGAGCAACTGCAGGACCGACGCGTCGACGAGCTGATCGTGTTCGAGGACCCGTCGGGCAACACGCTCGAGGCGTTTCACGGTGCGGCGCTCGAACACCGGCGAGTCGTCAGTCCGTACGGACATCGCTTCGTCACCGGAGAGCAGGGGCTCGGCCACGTCGTGCTGTCGACCGACGACGACGAGGCGTCACTGCGCTTCTACCGCGACGTGCTGGGCTTCAAGCTGCGTGACTCGATGCGCCTTCCGCCGCAGATGATGGGTCGACCCGCCGACGGACCGCCTGCGTGGCTGCGCTTCTTCGGGTGCAACCCGCGTCACCACAGCCTGGCGTTCCTGCCGATGCCCACGCCGAGCGGCATCGTGCATCTGATGATCGAGGTGGAGAACTCCGACGACGTCGGCCTCGCGCTCGACCGCGCGTTGCGGCGTAAGGTACCGATGTCGGCGACGCTCGGTCGGCACGTCAACGATCTGATGTTGTCGTTCTACATGAAGACGCCAGGCGGGTTCGACGTCGAATTCGGCTGCGAGGGAAGACAAGTCGAGGACGACAAATGGGTGGCGCGTGAAAGTACGGCCGTCAGCCTGTGGGGACACGACTTCACGGTGGGGTCGAGACCATGACGATCGATCCTCGTGTCTTCAGAACCGTCCTCGGCCAGTTCTGCACGGGGATCACGATCGTGACCACCACCGTCGACGACACGCCCGCCGGGTTCGCGTGCCAGTCGTTCGCCGCATTGTCGCTCGACCCTCCGCTCGTCCTGTTCTGCCCGGCGAAAGGGTCGAGGTCCTGGGCGGCGATCGAGCGCACGGGCACGTTCGCCGTCAACGTACTCGGTGAAGAACAGCAGAAGACGTGCGCCCGGTTCGGATCACGGGAGGCGGACAAGTTCGCCGGAATCGACTGGCGCAGATCCGAGTTGGGTTCGCCGATTCTCGCGGGCTCGCTCGCGCACATCGACTGCACGGTCGACACCGTCCACGACGGAGGCGATCACGTGATCGTCGTCGGACGCGTGCACTCGCTCGGCGAGATCACCGGTGAGCGGCCTCTGCTGTTCTATCGGGGTCAGTACACCGGAATCGAACCGGACAAGACTGTCCCGGCTCCGTGGCGCGACGACCTGGAGGCATTCCTGACCTCGACGTCCGCGGATACGTGGTTGTAGTGCGCCTTCGGGTGGTGTAGCCGCCATAGCTTTGCCTAAGCTATCTTTATCGGGTGCTCATGAAGACCTCCCTGCGCGCCAGCGCTGCCATCGCCGTTCTCGCCCTTGCCGCGGCGGGATGCTCATCCGACGCCGAAGCCGAGTCGGCCAACTCCGAAGCATGGTCGTACACGACCGGGTTCGGAAACACCGTCACGACCGACGGCCGGCCGGACAGCATCATCGTCGACGCGTACAGTGCAGCCGCGCTGTGGGACTACGGCGTCCGGCCCGCAGGGGTCTTCGGATTCGGTATCACCGACGGGTCCGGCCTCGGAAACGCACAGGCCGACGAGATGACGCTCATCGGGACCGACTCGGTCTTCGACACCGAAGCGGCTGCCACCCTCGATCCCGACGTGATCATCGGGTACTCGAAGGCTGCCGCGCCCGAGTCCTGGACGTGGTGGGAAGCGTCGCAGGCCGAGCAGATCACCGCGGTCGCACCGTTCGTCGGTGTGAACACCAGCGTGTCCGTCGACGAGACGCTGAACCAGTACCGGTCCATCGCGCAGTCGTTGGGCGCCGACGTCGACTCCGACGAGATCGCCTCGGACCGCGAGGCTTTCGAAGCCGCCAAGCAGCGGGTACGGGACGCGGCCGCGTCGAAACCCGGTTTGACCGTGATGCCGCTGAACGTTTCGGCCTCCGGTGTGTACATCGGAACGCAGAACCTCGTAGTCCTGAAGCTGCTGAACGAGCTCGGAGTGTCGTTGGCCGGCCCTGGCGGCGAGACGCCGTGGGCAACGGTCAGCTGGGAGAACGTGCCGCAGTACGCGGCGGACATCATGCTCGAGTATCCGGCGGGCAAGGAAGTTCTCGCGCAGTCGGCCATCTACGGTTCGCTGCCCGCCGTTGCTGCCGGGCAGGTCCTGGACTGGGATGACAAGCGCCCCAATACCTACGCCGAATACGCCGACTGGCTCGGTCAGCTCGCCGACGCCATCGACAGCGCCCAGAAGGTCACGTAGTGCGCGTCAGCGTAGCTCGGTCTTGAGAACTTTGCCGCTTGCGTTGCGCGGCAGGGAATCTCGAAACGTGACGACGCGCGGCGTCTTGAAGTTCGCCATCTTCTCGCGGCAGTACGCGATGACGTCGTCGGCGGTGAGCGTCGCCCCCTGCGTCCGGACGACGAACGCGTGGCCGACCTCGCCGAGACGGTCGTCGGGAATTCCGACGACCGCGGACTCCGCGACACCCGGCAGCCGGGCGAGCGACTGTTCGACCTCGGCCGGATAGACGTTGAAGCCGCCGGCGATGTACATGTCCTTCAAGCGGTCGGTGATCGTGAGATACCCACGATCGTCGAGGGTTCCGATGTCGCCGGTGTGCAGCCACCCGTCCTCGTCGATCGCCTGTGCCGTCGCGGAGGCGTCGTCGAGATATCCGAGCATGACGTTGGGGCCGCGCAGCAGGATCTCTCCGGACGGCGCGATCGCGACGTCCATGTCCGCGACGCGACGGCCGGATGTTCTCGCGACGGTCTCCGCGTCGTCGCCCGGGCGGCACATCGTGGCGACGACGGCCTCGGTGAGTCCGTACGCGGTCAGAACGACGTCCAGTTTCAGGTCGTTCTGCATGCGTTCGACGAGCGCGACCGGTACGACGGCGGCACCGGTGACGGCGACTCGCAGCGTCGACAGATCGTGCTGCGCGCGAGACGGGTGGTCGAGGATCGTCGAGAAGATGGTGGGTGCGCCGGGCAGGACGGTGATGCGCTCACGTTCCACGGTGTGCATCGCGGCCTCGGCGTCGTACACCGACTGCGGCACGACGCATGCTCCGGTCAGCAGCGCGGCGATGATTCCTGCTTTGTACCCGAAGCTGTGGAAGAACGGATTGACGACCAGGTAACGGTCGTCGGAGTCGAGCGTCGCGCACTCGGCCCACGCGCGCGCGACGCCGACGAGCTGCCGATGCGCGCTGAGGACGCCTTTGCTTCTGCCCGTGGTGCCCGAGGTGAACAGGATGTCGGACACGGTGTCGGGTGTGACGCCGTCGGCCCGCTGTTCGACGGCTTCCTCGGTGGCGGCCGCGCCGAGGAACGGCAGGTCGCCCCACGGAATGGCCGTGTCGTTCTGTGGCACCTCGCCGCCGAGCCGAACGACGGTCAGCAGCGACACGGGAAGTCCGACGGCTTTCAGTTCGGCGAACCGGTCGACACCGAGGAATTCACCGGCCACGAACAGTGCGACGGCTCGGCTGCGGGTCAGGATGTCGTGGGCTTCCGCGGCCTTGTAGCGGGTGTTGATCGGTACGAGGACAGCTCCCGCGTAGTGCACCGCGAGCGCCGACGCGACCCAATGGTGGGTGTTGGGCGCCCAGATGGCGACGCGGTCGCCTGCGCCGACGTTGCGTGCGACGAGTGCGCGCGCGACGATCGCGACCTGTCGATGCAGGTCGCCGAAGCTCCACCGAACGCCGTCGCCCGCGACCGCGTCGAGATCGGCGAACTTCTCGGCAGCGCGACGTAGTGCGGCCGGGCTCGTGGTCGGTTCGGTGTCGTCCCTGATGTCTGTCTCCACTGAATCCCCCCGGTGCTTGCGACAAGCAAGTGCTTGGTGAATGTTACCGGCGTGGGACGGGTCGAAGGGCGCGATCGCGGCGAACTTGTCGGTGGCCTGTGCGAACATATGTTCGTGTCCGACGTCGACGAACCGCAGCAGGCCAGCATCATGCATGCCGACCTCGATTCGTTCTACGCGTCCGTCGAGCAGCGTGATGACCCTCGGTTGCGCGGAAAGCCCGTGCTCGTCGGTGGTGGAGTCGTGCTCGCGGCCAGCTACGAGGCCAAGGCCTTCGGGGTGCGGACGCCGATGAGCGGGGGACAGGCTCGTGCCCTCTGCCCGCATGCCATCGTCGTTCCCCCTCGGATGGACGCGTATCTCGAGGCCAGCCGGGCGGTCTTCGACATCTTCCGCAACACCACGCCGCTGGTCGAGGGCATTTCGGTCGACGAGGCATTCCTCGAGGTCGGCGGCCTGGGCAAGATCGCGGGCACTCCGGTCCAGATCGCCGAACGCCTGCGTAGGGACGTGCGCGAGCAGGTCGGCCTCCCCATCACCGTCGGTATCGCGTGCACCAAGTTCCTGGCCAAGGTGGCCAGCGCGGTCGGTAAGCCGGACGGCCTGCTGCTCGTCGAGCCCGGTCGGGAGCTCGAGTTCCTGCATCCGCTGAAGATCGAGCGGCTGTGGGGCGTCGGCAAGGTCACCGCCGAGAAACTGCACGCGTTCGACATCAGGACGGTCGGCGACATGGCCGCGCACAGTGAGGCGTCGATCGTGTCGATTCTGGGCAAGGGCGCGGGCCGTCACCTGTACGCGCTCGCCAACAATCGTGATGCGCGGCAGGTGACGACGTATCGCGGGCGCAGTTCCATCGGCGCGCAGCACGCCTTGGGGCGCGGCCCGACGTCACCGCAGGACGTGGAGGCGGCGCTGATCGCGTTGATCGACCGGGTCACCGGGCGCATGAGGGCGGCCGACCGCACCGGGCGCACGGTCGTGCTACGCCTCCGGTTCGCCGATTTCACGCGTGTCACCCGGTCGCACACGCTCCGGCGCGCCACCGCCGACACCCGCGACATCGAGGAAGCCGCATTGGCGCTGCTGCGTGACGCGCGGTCACTCATCGCCGACCGCGGCATCACTCTCGTCGGCGTCACCGTCTCCAACATCGAACGCAGCGGCGCCGAGCAACTCGAGCTTCAGTTCGACGCACCGCAGGACGGGCCGAGCGCGTCGGCACTCGATGTCGCGCTCGACGGTGTGCACGACAAATTCGGGAAGACGGCGCTGACGAGAGGAGTGCTGCTGGGGCGAAACACCGGGATGTCCGTTCCGCTACTTCCGGATTGAGATGCCCAGTTCGAAGTTCTTCGGCATGAGGGTCAGTCGTTCCTCGATAACGAGGCGGTAGTTCGGATCGGCATGAATATCGAAGTTCCGCAGGATGGTTCCGAGCACGAGCACTGCTTCGTGGATCGCGAATTGCCTTCCGATACATGCTCGTTCACCGGTGCCGAACGGTTTGTAGACGTGGCCGGGCCGCGAACGCACACGATCGGACCGGAAGCGATCGGGGTCGAACGTGTCGGGATTCGGTCCCCACACCGGATCGCGATGCAGTCCGGGTATCAGAACGAGAACCCAGTCGCCCTTCTTCATCGGGTAGGTTCCGCCGACGACGGTGTCCTGACGCGCTTCTCGCGCGAACGCGGGAGCCGTCGGCCACAGGCGCAATGTCTCGTCGAGTATCCGCCGGACGAGGCGCAGCTTCGGTACCTGTGCGAACGAGGGGGCGTCGCTACCTGACGTGCTGCGGCCCCAGACCTCGTCGACCTCGGCGCGGGCGGCCGCGAAGATCTCGGGGTGGCGGGACAGGTAGTAGAGCGCGAAAGACAATGCACCGGAGGTGGTTTCGTGGCCGGCGATCAGGAACGTGAGAATCTGCTGGCGGATGTTCACTTCGCTCAGCGCATTGGGGTTGTCCGCGTCGCGGGCGGCGTCGAGCATGATGTCGAGCAAATCGTGCTGCCCGCGTGAACCGCTGCCGTCCCGCCGCGTCCTGATGATGTCGTCGAGCAGGTCGGCCATGTACTGCTTGTCGGCCTCGTTCTGCCGGTCGCGTCGTCGGAACCACAGATCGCTGACGATCGGCAGTTTCAGTATTTCGCGGCGCTGATTGTGGGTGAGGGTACGCACCATCGCGTCGACGAACGGGTGCCGCTCGTCGCGCGTGAACGAGTCGAACGTGTAGCTGAATCCGGTACGGCCGATGGTGTCGAGCGTCAGCTTCGTCATGTCGGACGACACGTCGACGGTGCTGTGCTCGCGCCAGCGCTGCGTCAGATCGGACGCGACGTCGACCATGATGTCGTGGTAACTCCGCATCGCACTCTGCGCGAAGGCCGGACGCAGCAAGTCGTGTGCTTTCCGCCAGTTGGGCTCGTGTGAGTACGCCGTGAACAGCGCGTCGCCGCCGATGGAACGCAGGCCCTCGACTGCCGGTGCGACGTGTTTGACGAACTGACCCTCGTCGCACAGGTCCTCTACGAGGTCGGCGCCGGTCACGATGACGAACCGTTGGCCGAGGACGACGCGTTCGAAGATCGGTCCGAGCGAACGTGAGAGGGCGATCGAATCCTGGACGGGTGTGGACGCGTGCACACCGAGAACGTCGCCGAGGACCGGCACTCGCTTCGGAGGATGGGGCAGCGACGGTGCACGAACAGCGACGTCGGTGGTCATGGGCAGTACCTTTCGCTCCTATTGAACTCGGATACAACAACGAACGTACTCGTTGTCGAACCGGTGTCAAGTAGCATCGGTACTCGTCATGACCACCTCTCGTAAGCGGCTGTCCCCGACGGAACGACGTACTCAGCTCCTCGACATCGGATCCCGGCTTTTCGCCGATCGGCCGTACGACGACGTGTGGATCGAGGAGGTCGCTGATCTGGCCGGCGTCTCGCGGGGCTTGATGTATCACTACTTCCCGTCGAAGCGTGACTTCTTCGCCGAGATCATCCGCGTCGAATCCGTGCGCATTCTCGAGATCACGGCGCCGGACACGTCGCTCCCGGTCGTCGAACAGGTCGCTGCCGGTCTCGATGCCTACATTCGCTACGCCTCCGAGCACGAACACGGCGTCCGGGCGATCAACCGCGGATCCATATTGGGCGACACCGAGATTCAGGCCATCGTGACGGCCGAATTCGACACGCAACAGCAGCGAATACTCGCCGCGCTGCCGCCGGAGCTGCAGACCGAGCTGATGAAGTCCGCGTTGCGCGGATGGGTGTCGTTCGTTCGCGCTGTATGCCTCGACTGGCTGGACCGCAGGGCAATCACGGAAGAGGACGTGAAGACGCTGTGCATGCGTGCTCTCGAAGGGCTGCTGGCGAGCTAAAGCAGGGCTATCGTGGCGGGCATGTGCCGAAACATCACCACGCTGCGTGGGCTCGAACCGCATGCGACCGACGAGGAGATCGAGGCCGCGGCAAGGCAGTACGTCCGCAAGATCAGCGGCGTCCAGAAGACATCCGATGCGACGCGTGACGCGTTCGAACAGGCGGTCGCCGAGGTCACCGCGACGACGCACCGGCTGCTCGACGCACTGCCCGACCGTCGTCAGCCGCCACCCACCCTGCCGCCGCTGCGTCGACCCGAAGTGCAGGCGCGCATCGCCGCGAAAGCCGCGAGCAGCTAGGTACTGTCCGGAGGTACCTCGGGCAGACCCTCGCTGACGCGAAGCTTCTCCGCCAGCGCGCTGAGCAGATTCTGCGAGTCCTCGGACAGGTCGAACGCGCGCGCCGACAGCCTGCGCAACCCGTACCCCTCGATCTGTGTGATGAGCTCGAGGTCGCGATCGACCTTCGTCGCGTAGATGTCGTTGAAGAAGTAGTCGGACTTGACCTTGAAAAAGCGGGCGAGCGCGGCCACGGTGTCGTCGGACGGATTGGTCCGTTGCCCGGAGCGTAGCTGCGAGATGTACGGCTTGGAGATCTGGTGGCCACCTTCGGCCAATGCGTCGGCGACCTCGGCGTTGGTATGTGGTTTGCGGCCCGGCGGGTGCACCGTGTTGAACAGCGTATTCAGTCTGGCCGCGAAGTCTGCGGACATCGGATATCTTCTTTCGACCGGCCGCACGCGTAGTGCATGCGACACCTCGATGATAACCGGTGGATAACCGCTGTGCAGTGCTGAAACATGCTCGTGGAACGTACTTTTCGGTCGCTTTCACACTCGTTCGATGATCGTCCCCGTCGACAGCGCGCCACCCGCGCACATGGTGATCAGTGCCGTCGACGCGTCACGACGCTCGAGTTCGTGCAACGCGGTGGTCAGCAGTCGTGCACCGGTGCTTCCGACGGGGTGGCCCAACGCCAGCGCCCCGCCGTTGACGTTCACCTTGTCCATGTCCGGGCGATGAACCGACGCCCAGGACAGCGGAACCGATGCGAACGCCTCGTTCACCTCGAACAGATCCAGATCGCCGATCTTCATGCCACTCTGTTCCAGAACCCGTGTCGTGGCCTGGACCGGACCGTCCAGGTGAAACTCGGTCTCCGCCCCGACCAGGCATTGCGCGACGATCCGCGCGCGCGGGGTGAGACCCAGTTCGACGGCGCGAGCCGAGTCCATCAAGATCACCGCCGCGGCCCCGTCGGAAATCTGCGACGACGTCCCGGCCGTGTGAAGGCCGTCCTGCATCACCGGTGTCAACCTCGCCAGCGATTCCGTCGTCGTGTCGCGCAGGCCTTGGTCGCGGGTGACGACCTCGTCGCCGACGGCAACCGGCAGGACCTCACGATCGAACCGCCCCTCGTCCCAGGCGCGTCTCGCGAACGCTTGAGATCGCACACCGAGAGCCTCGAGATCGGCGCGACCGAGGCTGCGGCGTCGGGCGATCCGTTCGGCGGCCTCGAACTGATTGGGCAGGTCGATGTTCCACGACTCGGGTCGACGCGGCCCCGCGTTCTCGCCGACGTTGGCGCCCAACGGAACTCGGCTCATCGACTCGACTCCACATGCCATGCCGCTGTCGATCGCGCCTGCTGCGATCAGGCCTGCGACGAGGTGGGTGGCCTGCTGCGCGGAACCGCATTGCGCGTCGACGGTCATGCATCCGGTCTGCCACGGAAGTCCCGCGTGGAGCCAGGCGGTGCGGGTGACGTTGTTCGACTGCTCGCCCGCCTGGGTGACGCACCCGCCGATGACCTGTTCGACGGTGTCGCTGTGCGCGGGGTCGAGTCCGAGCCGGTCGAGTGCGCCGCGTTGCGCGAGCCCGAGCAGTTCGGCGGCGTGCAGGCTCGACAACCAGCCTCCTCTCTTGCCGATCGGTGTGCGGACGGCCTCGACGACGACGGGATCACCCACGGTGAACTCCTTTCCCTCCTGCCTCTCGAAACTAGAACACGTTCTCTCCGACGTGCAAGTGCCGTAGACCATTATTCTTCCGTGCCAAACGCCTCTGTGTTTGAATAAACCTAGAACGTGTTGCAGATGTCAGGAGAGCCAGTGACAGTACGACCGGACCTCACGCGTCCCGATCTGCCGGAGAACTTCGACCCCACCGATCCCGGCATCTACGAAAGCCACATCCCGGTGAAGGAATTCGCCGAATTGCGGAGGACAGCGCCGATCTGGTGGTGTCCGCAGTCTCCGGAGATCGGCGGATTTCATGACGACGGCTACTGGGTCGTCACCAAGCATGCGGACGTCAAGGAGATCTCGAAGCGCAGTGATGTCTTCTCGAGCCGGGAGAACACGGCGCTGCCGCGCTTCAACGACGACATCACGCGCGAGCAGATCGAGCTGCAGCGCTTCGTCATGCTGAATCAGGATGCGCCCCAACACACCAAGACCCGCAAGCTCGTGTCGAAGGGGTTCACGCCGAAGGCCGTCAACGGTCTCCGGGCCGAGCTCGAACGGCGCGCCGACGTCATCGTCAAGAAGGCTGCACAGAATCCGACAGGTGACTTCGTCACCGAGGTCGCGTCGGAGCTTCCTCTGCAGGCCATCGCCGATCTCATCGGTATCCCACAGGAGGACCGCAAGAAGATCTTCGACTGGTCCAACGAGATGACGTCGTACGACGATCCGGAATTCGACATAGACCCGGTGGAGGCGTCGACGCAGATCCTCGGCTACGCGTACCAGATGGCCGACGAGCGGCGCCGGTGTCCGAAAGACGACATCATCACCACTCTGATCAACGCCGACATCGACGGTGACCACATGAAGCCCGAGGAATTCGGCTTCTTCGTCATCATCCTGGCGGTGGCGGGGAACGAGACCACCCGCAATGCGATCACGCACGGGATGGCGGCGTTCATGGACAACCCCGATCAGTGGGAACTGTTCAAGAAGGAACGTCCGGACACGACGGCCGACGAGGTCGTCCGTTACGCGAGCCCGATCACGGCGTTCCAGCGCACCGCCCTCGAGGACTTCGATCTGAACGGCACGACGATAAAGGCAGGCCAACGCGTTGCGATGTTCTACGGCTCGGCGAACTTCGACGAAGACGTGTTCGAGGATCCTCACCGATTCGACATCACGCGAAACCCCAATCCGCACGTCGGGTTCGGCGGCCACGGTGCGCACTACTGCATCGGAGCGAATCTTGCGCGCATGGAGATCGGACTGATGTTCAACGCGATCGCCGACAACATCCCGGACATCACCAAGCTGGCCGATCCCCGGCGGCTCAGGTCCGGATGGCTCAACGGGGTCAAGGAGTTTCGGGTCGACTACACGGGTGGATGTCCGGTCAGGCGCTGACGTGAGTGGCAATGTACAGCCCGCTGTACATTGCCACTCACATGAAGTTCTGTGCAAACTTCCGCATCGACTCCTGCTTCGCCTCGAGCGGCCCGTCGAACCCGATGCCGTCGAAAACCCAGGGCACGGTGATGATGTCGGTGACCCCGGCTTCTTCCAGCTCGGCGTATCCGTCCTTCCCGAAGCGATCGATGCACACGGTCTGGATCTCGAACGGCTCGTCGGCTTTTCCGTATTCGGCGCGCAACTCGCGCAGCCGTGCGATGACGTCCACCAGGTCGTCGAACGTGATCATCGCGGACGTCCAGCCGTCGCCGACTCGCGCCGCCCGCCGCAACGCGACGTCGGTGTGGCCGCCGACGTAGAAGGGCACGGGCTTCGCCGGCGCGGGACTCATCTGCAGTTTGTCGAAATCGTAGAACTCGCCGTGATGCTCGACCATCCCGCCGCCGAGAATAAGCTTGATGACGTCGATCATCTCGTCGACTCGTTTGCCGCGTTTCGCGTACGGTACCCCGCACCACTCGAATTCCTCGGGTGCCCAGCCGATTCCGACGCCGAATCCGAACCGATCACCGGTCATCGCGGCCACCGAGCCGACCTGGCGAGCCAACAGTACGGGGTTGCGCGAGCCGAGCTTCAGCACCTGCGTGTAGAACTCGATGCGCGTCGTCACCGCACCCATCGCGGCTGCTGCGATGAGTGGGTCGACCCACGGGGTGTCGGCGGTCCACATGCGTGACCCGTCCGGGGTGTACGGATAGTCCGCCGACTGAGTTTCCATGTAGAACAACGAATCCGGTAGCGCGATCGACGTGAACCCGCACTCCTCCGCCGTTCGCGCCAGTGTCGTCAACTCGTTCAACGGTGTCATGGCGATTCCGACGGTGTACTTCACGGCCCATCACTCCCTACGACCCACATCGAAAAGTATTGTGAACCACCGCCGTACGCGTGGCCGAGTGCTGTGCGGGCGCCGTCGACCTGATGATCGCCTGCCCGGTGCATCACCTGCATCGCGGCCTCGGCGAACCGAATCAGGCCCGACGCACCGATCGGATTCGACGACAGCACACCACCGGAGCAATTGACCGGCAAGGTTCCGCCGAGTGCCGTGTCTCCCGCTTCGGTGAGCTTCCAGCCTTCGCCCTCCGGCATGAACCCGAGGTTCTCGAGCCACATCGGCTCGAACCACGAGAACGGCACATAGATCTCGGCGACGTCGATCTCGGTCAGCGGGTCGGTGATACCCGCAGCCTTCCACAGTGCAGCGGCGGCATCCTTGCCTGCCTGCGGACTGACCTGGTCACGGCCCGAGAACGTCGTCGGCTCGGTGCGCATCGCCGTCGCGTGAATCCACGCGACCCGCTTCCCGTCGGCGACGCGAGCACGTGCCGATTCCTCGTCGCCGATGACGATGGCGCACGCCCCGTCCGACGACGGGCAGGTCTCGTCGTAGCGAATCGGATCCCAGAGCATCTGCGACGCCTGTACCGACTCGAGCGTGATGTTCGGTTGCCGCAGATGCGCGTACGGATTCTTCGCGCCGTTCAATCGGTCCTTCACCGCGACCATTGCGCCGATGTGGTCCGGCGCATGCGAGCGCCTGATGTACGACCGCACGTGCGGCGCGAAGTACCCACCCGCGCCCGCACCGACCGGCATGTTGAAGGGAATCGGAATCGACAACGCCCACATGGCATTGCTCTCCGACTGCTTCTCCCACGCCACGGCCAGGACGCGTCGGTGCACACCCGACTGCACGAGCGACGACGCCACCACCCCGGTCGAGCCGCCGACGGATCCGGCGGTGTGCACGCGGAGCAGCGGCTTTCCGGTGGCGCCGATGGCGTCGGCCATGAACAACTCGGGCATCATGACGCCCTCGAACAGATCGGGCGCCTTCCCGACGACGACGGCATCGATGTCGTCCCAGGTCACCTCGGCGTCGGTCATCGCGCGGTCGATCGCTTCGCGCAGCAGTCCGGACATGGACACGTCGTGTCTCTTGGCTACGTAGTGCGTCTGGCCGGTCCCGAGGACGGCCGCGGGGTGCTTGCTCATCTATCTCCCCTCCATCACGGCGACCAGATTCTGTTGCAGCAGAGGACCACTCGTTGCATGCGCGAGGACGCGGTCGTCGTGCCCGTCGAAGATGCGTGTCGCGGCGTGTCCGATGCGTTCGAGCCCGGCCGAGAACATCGCGTTCCCGACGAGGGTTCCACCGGACGGATTCACGGCGGTTCGGTCCGAGAGCCATTCGCTGAGAATGATTTCCTGATGTGTGAAGGGCGCGTGGAGTTCGGCGGACACGATGCTCGCCAGATCGCCTCCCGACGCCTTCAGCGCCGCGTTGTGTGCCGACGGGGCCGTCGTCAGATCTCGGGCACCGATCTCGGGGGAGTCGACGAGATGCTCGATTCCCGTTATCCAAGCCGGGTTCTCGCGCAGCGAGCACGCACGGTCGCCCGCCGCAAGAACGATCGCCGACGCGCCGTCGGTCACCGGCGCGCAGTCGTGCGCGCGGAGGGGGTCCGCGATGTAGTCCGAGGCAAGCAGCGTTTCCACATCCAGCGGCGCAGTCAGCTGCGCCAGCGGATGCGCGTTCGCTCGATTGCGCACCGCGACTTCGGCCATCGCGCGTTCGTCCCACTTGCCGGCGTCGATACCCATTCGGGCTTGAATTCCGGCCAACGACAGCGCATCCGGCCAGAGCGGGCCCACCAGGTAGGGGTCGAGTTGCATCGCGAGAATCTTCGGCAGTGTTCCTGCCGACGACTTGCCGAAGCCGTACACCAGTGCCGTTTCGACCTCGCCCGTCATCAACTTGACCCACGCCTCGTAGAACGCCCATGCCGCATCCATCTCGACGTGTGACTCGTTGATCGGCGGGACCGCGCCGATGGCGTCGATCGCCGAGATGAACGAGAAGGCGCGTCCGGCGAGGTAGTCGGACGAGCCGGAACACCAGAAACCGATGTCGGACTTGTCGATTCCCAGTTCGTCGTACAGCTGCCGGAAGCACGGCACCAGCATCTCGACGCCGTTGGTGGTACCCGCCGTTTCGGCGACGTTCGGCGCCTGCGCGAACCCCACCACTGCGATATCGGTCATGGCCGCCCCTTACAGGTGGTGTCGGTAGCTGTCGTAGTCCGCGTCCGGCTCGCCCGTCGGGCGAAAGTATTCGATGTTCTCGAGGGTGTAGTCCCAGTCCTGCTGCGGCTTCCACTTCGCTTCGACGCGCATCCCCATCCGGACATCGGCCGGATCGCACTCGAGAATCAGATGCAGAAACGCGATGTCGGCGCCGTCGAGCAGCACGTAGGCCGCGATGTACGGGGGCTTGATCCGCTGGCCGAGGAACGGCACGTTGACGATGCAGAAGGTCGTCACGATGCCACGATCGGGCAGTTCCACCTGCTCCGTCGTCGGCCGCCCGTCGGTGGGATCGGCCCCGCGAGGAGGTACGTACACCTTGCCGGCAGAGTCCGTCCGTCCGCCGAGAATGCGTCCCTCTTTCAGTCCACGGAGGTAGTAACTCTCCTCGGCCGACGCGGAATGCGTGTACTCCAGGCGGACTGGGGTGGTGATCATCTCGACGGGATCACCGGCGGCTTGTGAGTCCTCGGCAGGCTCCACTCCCGGCTCGAAGCAGACAACGTCGTGAATATCGCCGACTCGCTCCTCGGCCCACCGCGCACGTACGCGCATGCCGGTCGACATACGGTCCGGGCTTCCCGCGTCGACGGCGTGCAGCAGCGCCGTGTCGGCGCCGTCGAGTCGAACGAGCGCGAACGCGAAGGGCCGGTCGAGAGGTTGCCCGTCGTAGGGCGTCGGCACCCAGGACCACGACACGACGGTGCCCGTCGATGCGACGTCCACGAAATCGCTGACGGGTTCCATTGTCGCCGAGTCGAATTCGGGGGGTGGTACGTGAACGCGGCCGTCGCTCGTGCGTCCGCCACGAATCTGTTTGCGACGCAACCCCGTCAGGAACGCTCCGATGGTCGGCCCGACCGAGCGTGTGTAATCGAAAGCATTGTTCAGCGGCGCGCTGAGTGGTGCATTCACCGAAGTCACATTTTCCAGTAGAACAGGTTCTTATTATGGAGGCAAGACCGGTCGACGGAGGGCACTGGAAATGAAGCTCGGATTGCAGCTCGGCTACTGGGGTGCACAGCCCCCGACGGGAACGGCGGACCTCGTCGACGCGGCGGAGGAGGCGGGTTTCGACGCCGTCTTCGCCGCCGAATCGTGGGGGTCCGACGCATTCACGCCGCTGGCCTGGTGGGGTTCGCGTACGTCGCGCGTCGCGCTCGGCACGTCGGTGGCGCAGCTGTCGGCACGCACGCCGACCAGCTGCGCGATGCACGCGCTGACCCTCGACCACCTCAGCGGTGGAAGGGCCGTCCTCGGCCTCGGTGTGTCCGGACCGCAGGTCGTCGAGGGGTGGTACGGCCAGCCGTTTCCGAAACCGTTGGCACGCACGCGCGAGTACGTCGATATCGTGCGGCAGGTCCTGGCTCGAGAGCGGCCCGTCACCAGTGAAGGACCGCACTACCCGCTGCCGGCCGACGGCACCGGCCTGGGCAAACCGCTGAAATCCATCACGCACCCGCTCCGCGCCGACCTGCCGATCTGGCTCGGTGCCGAGGGCCCGAAGAACGTGGCGTTGGCCGCCGAGATCGCCGACGGTTGGCTGGCGATCTACTACTCGCCGAGGCTCGCGCCGATGTACGACGAGTGGCTCGACGACGGATTCGCGCGTCCCGGGGCGCGTCGGACACGGGAGAATTTCGAGGTCGCCGCGACCTGTCAGGTGGTGCTCACCGACGATCGGCCCGCGGCGATCGCGCAGCTCAAGCCGACCGTGGCGCTGTACGTCGGCGGGATGGGTGCACCGGAACTGAACTTCCACGCGCAGGTGTACCGGCGCATGGGCTACGACGAGGAGGTCGCCGAGATCGGCAGGCTGTTCCAGTCCGGACGCAAGGACGAGGCGGCCGCCGTCGTGCCGGACGAGATGGTTGCCGAAACGATGATCATCGGCAACGCCGACCACGTGCGCGGCGAGGTGAAGCGCTGGGAGGACGCCGGCGTGACGATGCTGCTCGTGACTGCGCCCACCGCGTCGCGGGTGCGGGAGCTCGGGGCCTTGCTGAAGCGGTAGAACACGTTCTAGATTATGTGGCATGGCGGTCGAAGAGAAGGCTGGAATGCGCACGGGTGGGTTGTGGAACATCGCCGCCGAGGAACCGGAACGCATCGCGCTCGTCGATCCCGAGGGGCGACCGCACACCTACGGCGATGTGGTGTCCGACGCGAACCGCTACGGTCGCGGCTTGCAGGACATGGGGCTCCGGCCGGGTGACAGCGTCGTGATGATGCTCCACAACAGCGCAGATCTCGTCGCGTTCTACTTCGCCGCGTTCCAGACCGGTCTCTACATCGTGGCCGTCAACTGGCACCTGACCGGCTCCGAAGTGGCGTACATATTGCAGGACAGTGACGCGAAAGCCTTTGTGGCGTCGGCACGTTTCGCCGATGCGGCGCGCCGGGCCGCCGACGAATCCGGTGTGCCTGCGCGATTCTCGGTCGGCGACATCGACGGGTTCACGCCGTTGCGCGATCTCGGTGCTTCCGACGCGCGGCCCGACATCCGCACTGCGGGTGGGCCGATGCTGTACACGTCGGGAACGACGGGGAAACCGAAAGGTGTGCGACGCCCGCTCACCGGTGCCGATCCGGATCAGGTGCCGCTCGCGTCGAGTGGGTTCTTCGCGATCTTCGGGATACGACCGTTCGACGACCACGTGCACATCTGCGGCTCGCCGCTCTATCACACGGCCGTGCTGAACTTCGTCGCGATCTCGATTCAACTGGGCCACTCGGTGATTCTGATGGACCGATGGGATCCCGAGGAGATGCTCGCGCTCATCGAACGGCATCGCGTGACGCACGGCCATATGGTCCCGACGCAGTTCCACCGGTTGCTTGCCCTGCCCGACGCGACCCGCGAGAAGTACGACGTGTCGTCGCTGCGCGTCATGATCCACGGTGCCGCGCCGTGTCCGCTGGAGGTGAAACGAAAGATGCTGCAGTGGTGGGGTCCTGTCGTCACCGAGTACTACGCTGCGACCGAAGGTGGGGGAACGGTCATCTCGGGTGACGAGTGGCTGCGCAAGCCCGGATCGGTCGGACTGCCGTGGCCCAATTCGGTCGTCAAGGTGCTGGGCGACGACGGGAACGAGCTCGCCGCAGGCGAACCCGGCCAGGTGTACATGCGTATGGGCGGTTCGAGTTTCGAATATCACCACGACAAGAAGAAGACCGAGGCGTCACGCGTCGGAGATCTGTTCACGCTCGGCGACATCGGTTATCTCGACGAGGACGGCTATCTGTTTCTGTGCGACCGCAAGTCCGACATGATCATCTCCGGCGGGGTCAACATCTATCCCGCCGAGATCGAAGGCGAACTGATCACGCACCCCAGTGTGGCCGATGTCGCGGTGTTCGGTGTGCCGCACGAAGATTGGGGTGAAGAGGTCAAGGCGGTCGTACAACCGGAAGTAGGCGTCGAACCGGACGATCGCCTGACCGCGGACATTCTCGACTTCGCTCGCGAGCGGCTGGCGAAGTACAAGCTCCCGAAGTCGATCGACTACACCGACGAATTGCCGCGCGACCCGAACGGGAAGCTCTACAAGCGCAGACTCCGCGACCCGTATTGGTAGGCGCCTGCGGCGCACGTGCGCGCGAATGTACAGCCCTCTATACATTCGCGCGCACGTGCAGCGGAGCTGCCTACAGGGGATCGTGCTGCACGTGCTCCATCGGCGTACCGACCTTGCGCAGTGCGTACAGCGTCGTGCGCACCATCGACGGTGAACCGCAGACCTGGATTCGACGGTCCGCCCACGACCCGAACTGTGTGACGACCTTGCCGATCGGTCCGTGCAGCCGGTGGTGCATGCCCGCAGGCAATTCCGGGGTCGGCGACGCGTGCCACCACGGGTCCTCGTTCTCCTCGGTGACGGGTACGACCGTGAGCCACGGGTTCGACAGCGACAGTTGCCACATGGTCTGCGCGTCGTACAGGTCGCGCGGGTAGATCCCGCTCATGAACAGGTGCACGCGGGGATTGCGACTCATGCGAGCCATGTCCATGATCTGTGCGCGCAGCGGCGCCAGGCCCGTTCCGCCTGCGATCATCAACACGTCCTCGGGGATCGACCGGTCGACGTGCAATCCACCGAGCGGCGGGCTCACCGCCCACCGATCTCCGACGACGGTCTCGCCCACGATCGCGGGACTGACCCAGCCGCCGGACACGCGTCGGACATGGAATTCGATCTCGCCCTGCGGGTTGCTCGGAATGGCGGGGGACAGGTAGCGCCACAGCTTGGGTCGCTGCGGAATCTGAACGCTGACGTACTGGCCCGGGAAGTAGGGGATGCTCTCGTCCAGCTGCAGCCGCACGACGGCCAGGTCGTCGAGCAGCCGCTGGTGGTCGACGACCGTCGCTCCCCAGTACGGCGGCATCTCATCCGAATCCGCTGCGACGGCCATGCTGCCGCTGACCAGGTCGAGTGTGGACGTCCATGCGGCTTCGATCTCGTCGGTCCATACCTCGTTGCCGACGAAGGTCCGGAACGCCGAGATCAGCGCCGAACTACCGGCACGCAAGTGCGACCCGTCGACACCGTGTTTGCGGTGGTCGCGCCCCAGTTGTTCGAGGAACGGGACGACGCGCTCGTCGCGGTCGAGGTTGTCGAACACCCACGCGAGCGCTTTGACGAACCGTTCGCGCTGCTGATCCATGGCAGCCGGGAAGAAGGCTCTGAACTCCGGATGTTCCGCGAAGAGGTGCGCGTAAAAGGATCGGGCGAGTCGCTCGGGGCCGTCGTCCACTGCTAGAACCGCTTTGAAACCGGCACGAACCAGGGAGAGTGTTCGCGCATCGAGCACCGAATCGACCTCCGTCCCAGGTAGACGGTTCCGAAGTAGACCGGTCGAGGGTATCCCGTTTGGCGAACGGTGGCCACATGCCTGGGCGGGCCGGGTTCGCGCAAATTTTCAGAGTTGAGCGGAACAGACTCAACTTCGCTATCGTTGTACACACCGACATCAGTTGTTCTCGGAAGAAAGCAGGTGACCGGTGGACAGTTTCACCCCCACCACGAAGACCCAGGCTGCGCTCAGCGCGGCTCTGCAGGCCGCATCCGCGGCAGGTAACCCGGACATCCGTCCGGCACATTTGTTGGTGGCGTTGCTGGATCAGACAGACGGCATCGCCTCGCCATTGCTGAAGGCTGTCGGCGTCGACCCGGTGACGGTACGGGGAGAAGCTCAGACGATGGTCGATCGTCTGCCGTCGGCAACCGGTTCGACGACCACACCGCAACTCGGACGCGAAGCACTTGCCGCCATCACGACGGCACAGAACCTCGCGACCGAACTCGACGACGAGTTCGTCTCCACCGAGCACCTCATGGTCGGCCTCGCCACCGGCGATTCGGACGTCGCGAAGATGCTCACCGGACACGGGGCGGGCCCGAGCGAGCTGCGCGACGCGTTCCAGACGGTCCGCGGCAGCGCCCGCGTCACCAGCGCGGACCCGGAGAGCACGTACCAGGCGCTGGAGAAATACAGCACCGATCTCACCGCCCGCGCGCGGGAAGGCAAGCTCGATCCCGTCATCGGGCGTGACACCGAGATTCGACGCGTCGTGCAGGTTCTGTCGCGCCGGACCAAGAACAACCCGGTTCTCATCGGTGAGCCCGGCGTCGGCAAGACGGCCATCGTCGAAGGGCTCGCGCAGCGCATCATCGACGGCGACGTGCCGGAGAGCCTGCGCGGCAAGTCCGTCATCTCCCTCGACCTCGGATCGATGGTCGCCGGCGCGAAGTACCGCGGTGAATTCGAGGAACGGCTCAAGGCCGTTCTCGACGACATCAAGAACTCGGCCGGCCAGGTCATCACGTTCATCGACGAGCTGCACACCATCGTCGGTGCAGGCGCCACCGGTGAGTCCGCGATGGACGCGGGCAACATGATCAAGCCGATGCTCGCCCGCGGTGAGCTGCGGCTAGTCGGCGCGACCACGCTGGAGGAGTACCGCAAGTACATCGAGAAGGATGCTGCGCTGGAACGTCGCTTCCAGCAGGTCTTTGTCGGGGAGCCGACGGTCGAGGACACCGTCGGCATCCTGCGTGGCCTCAAGGAGCGCTACGAGGTGCACCACGGTGTCCGCATCACCGACTCGGCGCTGGTGGCCGCCGCCACGTTGAGCGATCGGTACATCACCGCGCGCTTCCTGCCGGACAAGGCAATCGACCTGGTCGACGAGGCCGCGTCGCGGTTGCGCATGGAGATCGACTCCCGTCCTGTCGAGATCGACGAGGTCGAGCGCGCCGTGCGTCGCCTCGAGATCGAGGAGATGGCACTCGAGAAGGAGACCGACGACGCGTCGAAAGCCCGTCTCGAGAAGTTGCGCGCCGAACTGGCCGACGACCGGGAGAAGCTCAGCGAGCTGAGTGCACGGTGGCAGAACGAGAAGAACGCCATCGACTCGGTCCGGGTGCTGAAGGAGGAGCTCGAGAACCTGCGCGGCGAGTCCGAACGAGCGGAACGCGACGGCGATCTGGGCAAGGCCGCCGAGCTGCGCTACGGCCGTATCCCTGCTCTCGAGAAGCAGCTCGAACAGCAGACCGAGGCCAGTCCCGCACAGGACGACGTCATGTTGAAGGAGGAGGTCGGGCCGGACGATGTCGCCGACGTCGTCGCAGCATGGACCGGCATTCCTGCAGGCCGCATGCTGGAAGGCGAGACAGCGAAGCTTCTGCGCATGGAAGACGAGCTGGGCAAGCGTGTCGTCGGGCAGAAGGACGCCGTTCAAGCGGTTTCCGACGCCGTCCGCCGTGCTCGCGCAGGCGTCGCCGATCCGAATCGTCCGACGGGGTCGTTCCTGTTCCTCGGCCCGACCGGTGTCGGTAAGACCGAGCTCGCGAAGGCCCTTGCGGATTTCCTGTTCGACGACGAACGGGCAATGGTCCGTATCGACATGAGCGAGTACAGCGAGAAGCACGCGGTCGCGCGACTCGTCGGGGCACCTCCCGGTTACGTCGGCTACGAGGCGGGTGGCCAGCTCACCGAGGCCGTCCGACGGCGTCCGTACAGCGTGATCCTGTTCGACGAGGTCGAGAAGGCGCACCCGGACGTGTTCGACATCCTGCTCGCCGTCCTCGACGAGGGCAGGTTGACCGACGGTCAGGGCCGCACGGTCGACTTCCGCAACACCATCTTGATCCTGACGTCGAACCTCGGTGCGGGCGGCACGAAGGACCAGGTCATGGATGCGGTGCGGCGCGCCTTCAAACCCGAGTTCGTCAACCGGCTCGACGACGTCGTCGTGTTCGACGCCTTGTCCGAGGACCAGTTGGAGTCGATCGTCGACATCCAGCTCGGCCAGTTGGCGACGCGGCTCGCTGCGCGCAGGTTGACGTTGGACGTCTCGCCGGCGGCGAAGATGTGGCTCGCGGTGCGTGGGTACGACCCGCTGTACGGCGCTCGCCCGCTGCGCAGGCTGATTCAGCAGGCGATCGGCGACCAGCTCGCCAAGTTGCTGCTGGCAGGCACGGTCCGCGACGGCGACGTCGTTCCTGTCGCCTTGTCGCCCGACGGAGACGGGCTGGTACTGGGCTGATTCGCGGTTCGCCGAGATCGACATGCGTGCGTGACGTCGATCTCGGCGGATCGAGGATGCGCGCAACGTACCCTCGGGTAATGACGAATTCGGACGATCCGCGGGAGCGGTCGTGGGAGGACGGGACGGCGAATCCGCCACCGGACCCCTACGGCCGCGATCAGCCCACCCAGTCGTGGCAGCAGTACCCGGATCAGCCGACCCAGCAGTACCAGAACTACCCACCGCAGCAGTACCAGGGCTACCAGCAGTATCCGGATTCGCAGCCGTATCCGGAGTCGCAGCCGTACCCGGATCAGCCGACGCAGCAGTACGGCTATCCGCAGTATGCCGAGCAGCAGCCGAATCCGACGCAGGCGCTGCCGCCCTACGATCCGAACCAGCAGTACGGGCCCGGCCATCAGTACACCCAGTCGTACGGACCGCCCCAGAACTTCCAGCAGCCGCAGTACCAGCCGCAGGAGACCGGTGAACCGCCGACGGGTGGGAATTCGTCGCGAAAGGTGCTGTTCGCGCTGTTGGGACTGGCCGCGTTGGTCGTCGTCGTGCTGGCGGGTGTCTTCTTCGTGACCAATCAGCCGTCGAGTTCGAACACCGCATCCGCACCGACGACCGTGCGCCCGTTGCCGACGACGCTCGCGCCTCTCCCGACTCCCAGCCTGCAGCCCTCGGCGCCGCCGTCCACCCCCGGTGGTCTGGTGCCCGGTGGTATCCCCGAGATCCTCGGTAACTCGGGCGCCGCGATCGGTACCGTCACGGCGATCGACGGGTCGAACTTGACCTTGCAGGGGATCGACGGTGCCCCGGTGACGGTGTTGACGACGCCCGCGACCCAGGTGTTGTCGCTGTCCGGATTCGACCTGTCGGCTCTGAAGGTCGGGTCGCGTGTCGTCGTCAACGGCAGTCCGGCCGCCGACGGTGCCATCACGGCCGACATCATCGTCGAAACGCCGTAAGTCGGCAGATGGGCGACATCGTGGAAGCGATAGGCTGACGGGCGATGACGGCTATGTGGTTCGGACTTGCAGCGATCGCACTCGTGGGTGCTGTCGCACTTCTCTACATCGACAGGTCGCGCCGCGACCAGCTCGGACGCGTTCGCCAGATGTGGGCGAAGGCGCAGGGTTACACCTACGAGGCCGACAGCGACGCCCTCGTGCGGCGCTTCCGCCGAGCCGCACTCGCCAAGCCGGAACACGACATTGCCCTCGACGTCGTTCGGGGTGTGCGCCGCGGTGAGAACTTCGTTCTGTTCGACGTCGAGGAAGAGACGACCATCGTCGCGGTTCAGCGGCCCGTGGGGTCCGACGTCGACATCGATCTACGACTGAAGTCGACGCCGCCGCCGAAGGACCAGGACCTCGAACTGCTCGGCTCGATCGGGCCGCGCGTCGTGTTCGCCACCGACGTCGAGATCGCGCGACGCGTCTGCGATCAGCGGATGGCGGCCTTCACGGAATCGGTGCCGCCGCACCTGAACCTGCTGTGGAGCGAGAACGACTGGACCCTCGGATCGATGCCGCTCGGCAGCAGTGGCCGTGAGTGGGATGCCGCGATCGACTCCGTCGCACGCCTGTCCGGAATGCTGCACGTTCTACCACCGGTGTCCCGCCGAGCAAGCCCCACGCCACGTGCGGCGCAGCAGCGTCCGGCGCCGACACCTCAGCAGCGTCCGGCACCTGCTCCCCGCGTGCAGGAGCCCAGGCGCCCGGAACCGTCGGGGGCGCGGCCGACGCCGATCAATCGTGCGGCCGGCCGTCGTTCGGCGGACTCGTCCGAAGGTCGTCCCACGGACTCCTGAGAACGCTATAACCTTCTCGCATGACCGCTGATCCGATCGAACCGGAGATCTCTCGGAAGCTTCGCCCTGTTGCGCTCGTCACCGGCCCGACGTCGGGTCTCGGGGCCGGGTACGCCCGGCACCTCGCCGCCCGCGGCTACGATCTGGTGCTCGTGGCGCGGAACGAGCTGAAGTTGCGTTCGCTCGCCGACGAGCTGCGCCTCGGATTCGGCACCGACTCGGAAATCCTCGCGGCGGATCTCGCGTCTCAGCAGGGTCGGGATCAGGTGATCGAACGGCTCGAACGCGGCGTCGAATTCCTCGTCAACAACGCAGGTTTCGGTACGTCGGGCGAGTTCTGGACCGCGTCGCCCGAGTTGTTGCAGGCGCAGCTCGACGTCAACGTCACCGCGGTCATGCAGCTGACGCGCGCCGCACTGCCGTCGATGGTCGCGGCGGCGAAGGGAACCGTCGTCAACGTCGCGAGTGTGGCAGGTCTGCTGTCCGGGCGTGGGTCGACCTACTCGGCGTCGAAGGCGTACGTCATCTCGTTCTCCGAGGGGTTGTCCGGTGGTCTCGCGGGAACCGGTGTGCAGGTGCAGGCGCTGTGCCCGGGATTCATCAAGACCGAATTCCATCAGCGGGCAGGCATCGAGATGTCGACTATTCCGAAGTTCATGTGGCTGAACGTCGATCAGGTCGTACAGACGTCGATGAACGACCTCGACAAGGGCAAGGTCATCAGCGTGCCGGGTGCCCAGTACAAGGTGCTGACCGCGATCGGTACGAAGGTGCCGAAGAGCGTCGTGCGCAAGCTAACCAACGTCGTCGGACGCGGTCGCGGGCGAACATAGTCCGAACGGTCCTGGCGTGCCTGCGGGCGTGTCGCGGAGAACCCCGTTAAATTCGTACCTCGTGACTGTTTTCGTGATCGTGGCGATTGTCGTAGTCCTGGTTCTTGCCTACACGGTGAGCGTCGAGCGACGGATCCGGCGCTTCCGCTCGCACACCGCGGCAAGTCGACAACTGGTCACGGTCGAACTCGACCGCAGGTACACGCAGCTGGAACCGCTCATCGCGGCGATCGAGTCGTCGGGCATGGATCAGGACGCCGTCCGCCAACTCGTCGGAGCGCGGTCGTGGTCGAAGGCAGTGCGTGAGCGTGGGCTCGGACTGACGTCGCAGGCCGCCGCCGAGAACGCGTTGTCCGCGGCGGTGCACACCGTGCTCGCCGAGTCGGATCGGCATCCGAAACTCAAGTCCAACTGGGCGTTCCAGGGGCCGGCCGGTGATCTGGAGACCACCGAGAAGCGCATCGCGGGCGCGGTCCGTGTCTACAACGACAACGCGTACCGGCTCTCGCTGCTGCGGACGTCGTTCCCGTCGAAGTTCGTCGCGAAGGCGCTGAAGGTCGACGCGCCGGAGCCGTTCGTCGAGCACGTCGATCTCGCCGGCGACGACCAGCCTACGAGCGTCGCAGCCTAGGTCGGTAGATTCATCGGGCAGGAATTCGATCGAAGGGATCTCTCATGTCCGACAGTGCCGACCGCGCCGAACTGGCCGAGCTCGTTCGTGAACTCGCCGTCGTACACGGCAAGGTGACGTTGTCGTCGGGCAAGGAAGCCGATTACTACGTCGACCTTCGTCGTGCGACGCTGCACCACCGCGCGAGCGAGCTGATCGGATCGCTGATGCGTGAGTTGGTTGCCGACTGGGACTTCGACGCCGTCGGCGGGTTGACAATGGGAGCCGACCCGGTTGCGCTGTCGATCATGCATGCGCAGGGCCGTCCCATCGACGCGTTCGTCGTTCGCAAGGCCGCCAAGGCGCACGGGATGCAGCGACAGATCGAGGGGCCGGACGTCGTCGGAAAGCGCGTTCTGGTCGTCGAGGACACCACGACCACGGGTAACTCGCCGCTGACCGCCGTCAAGGCGCTGCGCGACGTCGGGGCAACCGTCGTCGGAGTCGCGACCGTCGTCGACCGTGCAACCGGGGCCGACGACGTCATCGCCGCCGAGGGGCTCGAATACCGCTCGCTCCTCGGGCTGGGGGACCTGGGCCTGTAGCCCTCGTGAGTGAAAATGTATAGCCCTCTATACATTTTGACTCACATGCGGCGCAGCCGCTCAGTCCCCGACGGTGACGGCCTGAGCCTCGTCCACGCTGTGCGGGGCCGGGTCGTGTTCGTCGACGTGCGCCAGAACCTTACGGCCGGTGGACAATACGACGATCGCCAACAGCGTGCACACCGCGCCGACCCAGAACGGAACATGAGTGTTGCTCTCGCCGAGTTTGCCTGCGAGGTACGGCGCCGCGGCACCTCCGACGAAGCGGACGAAGCTGTACGCGGCGGACGCCGTCGAACGCTCGACGGGCGCCGAGATCATCACGGTCTCCGTGATCAGAGTGTTGTTGACGCCCAGGAACAACCCGGCGAGCACCGTTCCGACGATCAGAACGATCTTGTCTTCGGTGAACAGAGCCATGACGCCGAGGTCGACCGCGAACAGCAGCAGCGACGCCATCATCATGTTCAGCGTGCCGTATGCGCGCTGCAGCCGAGGAGCGAGAAACACCGACGCGATCGCCAGGCACAGTCCCCAGCCGAAGAAGATGAAACCGATGCTGTACGTACCCATGTCGAGTGGGAACGGCGTGTAGGCGAGCAGCGTGAAGAAGCCGTAGTTGTACAGCAACGCAGTGATGCCGACGGTCAGCAGGCCGCGGTGACGCAGAGCGCGGAACGGGTCGAGGATCGACGTCGTGTGCGCCGGCTTCGGGGTCTCGGGGAGCATGACGATCAGCAGGATGAACGCCACGGCCATGAGCGTCGCAACGCCGAAGAACGGTCCGCGCCAGGAGATTCCGCCGAGCACTCCTCCGACGAGCGGGCCGGTGGCGATACCGATTCCGAGCGCGGCCTCGTACAGGATGATCGCGCGAGCGACACCGCCCGACGCGGCGCCGACGATCGTCGACAGGGCGGTCGCGATGAACAATGCGTTGCCGAGTCCCCAGCCTGCACGGAAACCGATGATCTCGCCGACGGTTCCGGAAAGTCCTGCGAGAGCGGCGAACACGACGATGATCGCCAGACCGGCCAGTAGAGTCTTCTTGGGCCCGAACCTACTGGACACCACACCCGTGATGAGCATCGCGACGCCTGTGACGAGCATGTAACTGGTGAACAGCAACGACACCTGCGACGGGGACGCGTGCAGTTGTTCACCGATCGGCTTCAGAATCGGATCGACGAGTCCGATGCCCATGAACGCGATGACGCTCGCGAACGCAACGGCCCAAACAGCTTTCGGTTGCTTCGACAAGCTTTCCGAGGATGTACTCACTTCTTCTTCTCTCCTTGCGAATATGTCGCGTTCTACTCGGAGATCGACGTCTTGAGCATCGTGCGCAGTTCGCTCAAGCCGGCGGTCAGTTTCTTCAATTGATCCGGCTCGAAGTCGGAAAGGTAGGGGATCAACCCGTCGCCGATGTGTGTGCGGCCGTCGTTCAGCCAGGCAACACCGTCGTCGGTCATCTCGACGAGAACCGCTCGGGAATCCGACGGGTCCGCCGTGCGTGCGACGAGTCCTCGGTCGGCGAGTTTGCCGAGCAAGGCCGTCGCCGACGGCTGGGAGCACCGATCCAGACGAGCGAACTCGCTGATGCGGAGCGGTTGGTACTCCTCGAGCAATGACAGGGCGCGCATCCACGCACGTGGGTGGTCGTCACTGCCGAGTTGCGCAGCAAGACGGGCGAACCTGGACGACGTGGTCACCAGTTCGACGAGTAGGTCGCGCGTCGAGGAGTCGGGGTGCGTCACTTCAATTATGTTACATAAGCTAATTATGTATATCAAGCGAGCCGGACGCCTCCCGAACTTCGTCGGGAGGTGGGGCTCAGCTCGGGCTGTTCTCGTTCAGGAAGTTCTTGATTGCGACGTCCCATTCCGAGTCGCGCTGCTGGTCGAGGCGGTAACGCACGACGGTGTAGACGCCGGACAGGATCATGGCAACCGCGAACAAGCTTCCGATGCCGACGAACAGGGCTGCTGCGACGGCGTCGGCACCGGTCGTCGGCTGCGCCGAACGCTCGCCCGCGGCGTCGACCCAGATCTCGGACTCGGTGCCCGCGGGCGAACCGGACGCGACCGACACGGACCCGTTGTGCTGGGCGCCGTCGAACGTCCAGGTCGCGTCGACGGATGCGGTGGTGGACGACCCGCCATCGCCTGTGGCCAGGGGCATCGCTTGCGCTTCCGCGGTGGTGGTCGCCGTTACCTGGTGGAGCGACGTCTCCTGCGCGACCATCCGCGCCTGCTGCGTTTCGAGGGTGGACATTCCGAGCCATGCAGCGATCGGCACCATCAGGATGACGAGCGTGACGACGACGTTCTTGACGCGGGCTTGGATGCGGTCGGAGCGTCGGAACAGGGGGTTGTGCAACGCGGGGTAGCCGACACCGGAGTTACGAGCGTGGTCAGTGTGTTTCCGGCGCATAGTAGTCCCTACGTGTCGTGTCGCGTGTTTACCTTTCAACGATGACAAGCTGCACGGTTCCGATCAAGCGATAGGGGCCAGCATCACACAACTAATTAGTTTTGCGAAGCATGAGGGGTGCCCGATGAAACGAACGTCCGTGGCCAGGATCTTCTTCGCCGGGTCGGCGGCTGCGACGGTGATCGGGGCAGCCACGGGATGCGAGCGTGTACATCGCGTCGCGAAGCCGTTGATGATGCCGGCTCTCGCGGCGAGCGTGGAACGTCCGTCTGCTGTTCTCGGATCCGCACTCGCGGCCGCGACGCTCGGGGACGTCCTGATGCTCGATCCCGACGACGATGCGCGCATTCTGGGCGGTGCCGGAGCGTTCGCCGTCATGCAGACCTGCTACTCGGTGCTGCTTGCGTCGCGAGGTGCCCGGATCACGACGGCGGCCGCGCTTCCGCGGCTGGCGGGCTGGGGCATCGCTGCGGTTGCGTTGAGGAAACGCTCACCGGACGTGGCACCGGGTCTCGCCGGCTACGGCGTCCTGCTGGCGACGATGTCGACGTTGTCTGCCGACCCGACGCTCGCGCCGGGTGCGACGGTTCGCGCTGGAGTCGTCGTGCCGACCGGCGACACCAGGTCGTGGCTCGCCGCGGGCGGTGTCCTGTTCACGATCTCCGACGCCCTCATCGTGTTCCGTCGGCTCGTGCCGTCGAGCGAGCGCGTGAGGCGGATCGCTGAAGGGGCCGTCCTGTCCACCTATGCGCTCGCTCAATACCTACTCGTCCGGGGTCTTTCCGGGGAGTAGAAGCACTTTGTGGTGGTCCAACGGGTCGACCATGACCGGCAGGGTGCGGCCTGGCTCGAACCTCGAGGCTTCGTCCGGCGGAATGGAATAGACGATGCGACCGGCGAACGGGGCAGAACCGGGAACGGTGAACGCGAGGTCGAGTTCGGTGGAATCGTCGTCGATCCTGCGCGACGCCTCCACCGTGGCCCAGCCTTCGACGCCGTTCTTGGCGAGGCGTCGCTGCTCCGCGGTGCGACGGTTCGCGACGAGCATGGCGATCCCGAGCGCGACGGCGAACCCCGCCACCAGGAACATGAGCTGGTAGGGAAGGGTGCCGGGCTCTGCTCGTGGCCTGAGCCACCCGGCCCAGATCACCAGCACGATCACATAGACCACCGCCACAGCCGCGACGGCCCGCAATATCCGTTCGTGATTCACCCACATCTCCTCGACGAGAACTTCAGCGTAGTCCTGAAATATCCCCGAGGGACTTACCGATAACCGTCGTAACGCCTATTCTGTCGGAATGCCTACGCCTTCCGTCTTCATCACCGGCGCCGCAGCCGGGATCGGACGTTCCACTGCGCTCAAGTTCGCTCGCTCGGGTTACCTCGTCGGCGCGTACGACATCGACGAGACCGGCCTTGCTTCGCTGAGCAAAGAGGTGACCTCGAGGGGCGGACGCATCGTCACCGGCGTCCTCGACGTGACCGACCCGCAGCAGTGGGAGAAGCGTCTGAAGGAATTCGACGCCGAGGCGGACGGACGTCTCGACGTGTTGATCAACAACGCGGGCATTCTCGTTGCCGGACCGTTCGAAGAGATGCCGCTCGAGGTGCACAAGAAGCAGATCGACATCAACTTCAACGGTGTCGTCTACGGAACGCTCGCGGCGTTCCCGTATCTGAAGGTGACGCGAGGTGCTCAGGTCGTCAACCTGTGTTCGGCGTCGGCGATCTACGGCCAGCCCGAGCTCGTGACCTACGGCGCGACGAAGTTCGCGGTACGCGGTGTCACCGAGGCGCTCGACCTCGAATGGAAGAAGTACGACATCTCGGTCAAGGCCATGTGGCCGCTGTTCGTCCAGACCGCCATGACCAAGGATGTCAGCACGGGAACGACGAGCACGCTCGGAATCAAGCTCACCGCCGACGACGTCTCGCAGGCCATCTTCGACGCCACGAGACCGGCGAAAGGGTTGCGACAGAGGCCGTTGTTGCACAAGGTGCACTTCCCGGTCGGTCTGCAGTCGAAGGCTCTGTCGCTCGGTTCGCGCTTCTCGCCTGCCTGGCTGACGCGCGAGGTGAACCGTCGCCTGAGCCACACCTAGATCTACATGGTCGACCGGAGCTGAACAACCCGCACCCCGACGGCGACCGTCGGCCTTCGCCGGTATGGTCGCTGAGCGAGAAAGCGTGAAGCGAAAGTGGGGTCGGGGTCGAACATGGTGAACAAGCGTCTGGCAGTGGCCGGTCTCTGTGCGGCAGCGGCCGTGCTTGCCGGGTGTGGCAGCGAATCGGGCGCCGACGTCGCCGCTCCGTCGTCGGCCCCGCCGACGACGACCACCACGACAGCGGCCCCCACCACGACGACGGAAGCCCCCGTCCCGACGACCGAAGCACCGCTCCCCACGACGACCGAGCCCGCCCCCGCGCCGACGCCGCAGACCACGTACGCGGCGCTCGACGGGGCGTATTACTTCAGCTCGCCGGACGGGCAGTTCCAGTGCGGCATCGTCACGCTGTCCTCGCGCACCGAGGCGGGATGTCAGGGCACGACCGATCCGGTTCCCCCGCGTCCGGAGGACTGCATGATCAGCTGGGGCAACGGAATTCGTGTCACCAACGAGGGCGCGGCGTCGTTCATGTGCGCGGGCGGCGCGGTGTACACCTCGGGCGGGGAGGCCATCGATCCGCCGCTGGGCGTCGGGCAGACCATCGCCGCCGACGGTTACACGTGCACTTCTTCCGCCGACGGCATCTCCTGCACCAACGACGAGACCGGACATGGCTTCCGTATCGCTCCCGACAGCAACGAAGTCTATTGAGCAGCAACGGTTTCGACGATGTAGCGATCGGTCCGACGGAGTGGGGTGACAACCCGAACGGAGTCGGACCGTGGGAGACCGAACACGACGAACCGCGCCCGACCGACCCTCGCTTCGACCCCGAACTGCTGGAGTCGGGGGACCGCCGCAACGTCGTCGACGCGTATCGCTACTGGACGCGTGAGGCGATCGTCGCCGACATCGACCGTCGTCGGCACCCGTTGCATGTCGCGATCGAGAACTTCGCCAACGACGCCAACATCGGCACCGTCGTCCGGACCGCGAATGCCTTTGCGGCACAAGCGGTTCACATCGTGGGCCGGCGCCGGTGGAACCGTCGCGGCGCAATGGTGACCGATCGGTACCAGCATCTCCATCATCACGCGACCGTCGCCGACTTGCTCGAGTTCGCCGCCGAGCGCGGGCTGACCGTCGTCGCCGTGGACAACACACCCGGCTCGGTGCCCATCGAAACCGCCGAACTGCCGCGGGAATGCCTCCTGCTGTTCGGGCAGGAGGGCCCGGGCGTCACCGACGAGGCGCGCGGTGGGGCGTCGATGACGGTGTCGATCGCGCAGTTCGGATCGACGCGCAGCATCAACGCAGGAGTGGCAGCCGGGATCGCGATGCATGCCTGGATTCGGCAGCATGCGGACCTGTCCGATGCCTGGACGTGACACCTTCGTGACCCTTCCCGTGCGGTGATGGCAGGATCGAGACATGCAGGAGCAGTGGTCGCAGCGGGCAGACGCTGCGGAGGGGGCCGTCGTTGCGCGGCATGTGCGTCGGCTGTGGGCATTGCCCGGCACTGCGCTCGCGGTCGTGGCCTGGCCGCCGGTTCGACGCGAACGCATGTTCTTCCGCTGGCACTACTGGTGGCAGGCGCATCTGTTGGATTGCGCCGTCGACGCGGCCAGCCGTGAACCCACCGCGAAGCGGCGTCGTCGACTCGCCAAAATCGCGCGTGCACACCGCATTCGGAACATCAGTGGGTGGACCAACGACTATTACGACGACATGGCGTGGCTCGGTCTCGCGCTCGAACGGGCGCAGCGGCTGCACGCCGTCGACAATCGCGGCGGTATCCAGGCTCTCGAGATGGAGCTGTTCGACGCGTGGTCACCGGAATCCGGTGGCGGAATTCCGTGGCGGAAGGGTGACACGTTCTTCAACGCACCCGCGAACGGGCCTGCGTCGATCCTGCTTGCGCGCGGAGGCCGGTTGTGGCGCGCGCAGGCCATGGCGGATTGGATGGACGCCACTCTGCGTGACCCCGCGACGGGCCTGATTCTCGACGGCATCAGGGGCGGCGGGAGTGGAGCCCGCGGAATGACCCAGAAGGGGGGACCGGGTCTGGACCGAGCTGTGTACAGCTATTGCCAGGGCGTCGTGCTCGGCGTCGAGACGGAACTCGCAGTCCGGGTCGGGGCACCTCGGCACCGCGAGCGTGTCCATGCGTTGGTGAACTCGGTCGACACGCATCTGTGTCGCGAGTGCGTGATCGTCGGCGGTGGCGGGGGAGACGGCGGCCTGTTCGACGGCATCCTCGCCCGCTATCTCGCTCTCGTCGCGACGTCCCTGCCGGGTGATACCGACGAGGACGAGAGGGCCCGCATGCTGGCCGCGTCGATCGTGCTGCGGTCGGCCGAGGCTGCGTGGGAGAACCGGCTGGAGGTCGAGGATCACCCGCTGTTCGGTGCATCGTGGGAGACCGAAGCGCGGCTACCCGGTCCCGGGCACACGGTGGCCACGTTTTCGGGTGGGACCGTGCGCTCGTCGGCCGTGCCGGAGCGCGACTTGTCGGTCCAGCTCAGCGGTTGGATGCTCATGGAAGCGGCGTACACGGTGTCCGCTGCGGGATACCGATAGGAGCTTTCGTCATGACAGGAACCGGGCCGCGGACGTCCTGGGACCCGACGGTGTACCACCGGTACGCCGACGAACGCTCGCGGCCCTTCCACGATCTGGTGCAGCGGGTGCAGCACGCATCGCCGGTCGAGGTCGTCGACCTGGGGTGCGGTACCGGCGTGCTGACCGCGACGTTGACGCAGCGGTGGCCCGACGCTCGCATCACCGGGATCGATTCGTCCCCGGACATGGTTGCCGGGCAGCCTGCCGATCTGCCGTCGAACGTGACGGTGATCGAAGGAGACATCTCCGATTTCGACGCGTCGAACATCGACGTCGTGGTGTCCAATGCGGCACTGCAGTGGGTGCCCGAGCATCGCGAACTGATCACCCGTTGGGCCGAGCAGCTGAATCCAGGCGGCACCGTGGCCTTCCAGGTTCCCGCCAACTTCGACGCGCCGTCACACGTGCTGATGCGTCGCCTCGCCGAGTCGGACGAGTGGGCGCCGGTGCTCTCGGGGGTGCTTCGCGGGACCGACAGCGTCGACCGCGCCGAGCAGTACGCGTCGGCGCTGATGGGTGCGGGCCTCGCCGTCGATGCGTGGGAGACGTCGTACGTGCATGTGCTGCCCGGGGCCGATCCGGTACTGAACTGGGTGCGCGGTACCGGGTTGCGGCCGGTGCTGGACGCGCTCGACGACGAACAGCAGCCGCGTTTCGAGGCGCAGTACGCGGAGTTGCTGCGGGAGGCCTACCCGTCGACTCCGACGGGGACGCTCTTCCCTTTCCGGCGGGTGTTCGTCGTCGCCGAGAAGAACTGAACTACTCGAGGACTTCCTCGACCTCGACGACTTCTTCCGGTCGTGCCATTTCTTTTCGGTACTGCCAGATTCCGACGCACGTGCCGACGACGAGAAGCACGATCATCGCGATGAGGACGGCAGGCAGCAGCCACGGCACCTTCTCCAGGAAACTGCCGAAATAGAATCCGACGAGCAGAAGAACCGGTGCCCAGATGATGGCGCCCAACGTGCTCGCGATCGTGTAGCGACGGTGATTCATGTTGGCCGCGCCCGCGACCATCGGGCACAACGTGCGCACCCACGGGATCCACCGCGCGACCAGGACGGCCCAGAAGCCGTGCTTCTCGAGCAACACGTTCACCTTGTGCAGGTTCTTGGTGTTGAGGTACTTGCCGTTCTTGCGCGCGACGAGTTTGGATCCCGTTCTGCGGCCGATGACGTAGCCGACCTGGTTTCCTGCGATGGCGGCGATCATCGCGCCCGCCGACAGCGCCCAGATGTGCCCGGTGCCCGACGCGTGCGTCGCCATGACGATGCCTGCAGTGATGAGCATGGAATCGCCGGGCAGGAACAAGCCGATGATGACCGCGCACTCGAGAAAGACGAACGTGACCACCACGATCCAGACCACGAGTGGCCCTGCGGTTTCAAGAGGACCGAACTGGCCCATCGACTGAATCACTGTTCTTGCATTCGCGATCTAGGAGTTGGGGTTGTCCTGCTGCGCGTCGATGGCGTCCGTGGCCTCCGACAGCGGCGTCTTGCGAGCCTTGACGAATCGCTTGCCGACCTCGATCGCGATGGGCAGCACCGAGACGAGAACGATGATGATGAAGATGATGTCGACGTTGTCGCGGATGAACGCGATCTGGCCGAGGAAGTAACCGAGCAGGGTGACGCCTGCACCCCACACGACACCACCGACGATGTTGTAGGTGACGAAGATCGAGTACTTCATCTTCGACGCGCCTGCGACGACGGGGGCGAAGGTGCGCACGATCGGCACGAAGCGGGCCAGGATGATCGTGATCGGACCGTGCTTCTCGAAGAACGCGTGCGACTCGTCGATGTACTTCTTCTTGAAGAACTTGGCGTCGTCCGACTTGAAGAGCGCCGTTCCGCCCTTGCGGCCGATGAAGTAACCCACCTGGTCACCTGCGATAGCCGCGATGGGGATCAGGATGATCAGGGTCCAGATGGAGGCGAACGGTTCGACCTCGGTGGACTTCGACGCGGCGATCAGGCCTGCCGTGAACAGCAGAGAATCACCGGGAAGGAGAGGAAACAGCAAACCCGACTCGATGAAGACCACGAGGAGCAGTCCGACGAGCACCCAGGTGCCGAACGAGTTCAGCAGGTTGACTGGATCGAGAAAGCCGGGCAACAAAGCCAGGTTCGTCGTCACGGATTCCGAGGCAGCAAGAAGACTCACCGCGACCACCTTACCGGCCGAACCTGGGAGAACCTGAACGACAGGTGTCGATTTCCTTCGCGACGGCTGTCCGTTTCGTCCTGATCGGGACTGGACGCCTCCGGGTGGGTAGCGCGACAGCCCGGGCCAGGGCTTGCCATACTGCAGGAGACAATCATCTGCTTCACATTGGAGGAATGACGCCGTGCCGATCGCAACTCCCGAGGTCTACGCAGAGATGCTTGGCCGGGCGAAGGAACACCAGTTCGCATTCCCGGCGATCAACTGCGTGGGATCCGAGTCCATCAACGCCGCAATCAAGGGCTTTGCCGACGCGGGAAGTGACGGCATCATTCAGTTCTCGACCGGTGGTGCCGAGTTCGGCTCCGGCCTCGGCGTCAAGGACATGGTCACCGGCGCGGTAGCACTCGCCGAGTTCGCGCACGTGGTCGCCGCCAAGTACGACGTCACCATCGCGCTGCACACCGACCACTGCCCGAAGGACAAGCTGGACACCTACGTCCGCCCGCTGCTCGCCATCTCGCAGGAGCGCGTCGACGCAGGCAAGAACCCGCTGTTCCAGTCGCACATGTGGGACGGTTCCGCGGTACCGATCGACGAGAACCTCGAGATCGCCAAGGACCTGCTCGCCAAGGCGGCAGCTGCGCGCATCATCCTGGAGATCGAAATCGGTGTCGTCGGTGGTGAAGAGGACGGCGTCGAGGCCGAGATCAACGACAAGCTATACACGTCGAACGAGGACTTCCTCAAGACCGTCGAGGCTCTCGGTGCAGGAGATGCGGGCTCGCGCTACCTGCTCGCTGCGACGTTCGGCAACGTCCACGGCGTCTACAAGCCGGGCAACGTCAAGTTGAAGCCGTCCGTGCTCGCCGACGGCCAGAAGGTCGCCTCCGAGAAGCTCGGCCTGGCCGCCGGTTCGAAGCCGTTCGACTTCGTGTTCCACGGCGGATCGGGATCGCTGAAGAGCGAGATCGACGAGGCCCTGGAGTACGGCGTCGTGAAGATGAACGTCGACACCGACACCCAGTACGCGTTCAGCCGTCCCATCGCCGGCCACTTCTTCACCAACTACGACGGTGTGTTGAAGGTCGACGGCGAGGTCGGCAACAAGAAGGCCTACGACCCGCGCAGCTACCTCAAGAAGGCCGAGGCCGGTATGACCGCCCGCGTCGTCGAGGCGTGCAACGACCTCAAGTCCGCAGGTCGCAGCGTTTCGGCCGGCTAGCCGGCTCGTGAGTGGGAATGTGTAGCCCGCTGCACATTCCCACTCACATGCGGCGTCAGCCGCACATCTTCCAACTCTCGCCCTTGAGGCGCAGATCGAAGGTCCGTGGAGAACGATCGGCGGCGTTCGCGGCCGTGTACGCGGTGACCTGGGCGATCGCGGTGTCATCCGTGATCTGGACCGCGTCGATGCTCTGGACCACCGGGATGCTGCCCTGCTCGACGGCGACGCGGTGCACGTCCGCGAATTCGGCGTCGGGAATGTCCTGATAGAACATCGCCAGATCTCCGCACGTCGACGACCGCAGCGTCGCCAGATCGCCCGTCGTCAAGGCCTGTGTGAACGTCTCGATCGACGACCGGATCTGCGCCTCCTCCGAGGATCCCCGGTCTCGGGACATGTACGCGAACGCGACGGCGCCCGCAGCCACGATCACGACGAGTGCACCGACGAACGCCACTACCCAACGGCGCCCGGAAGAGCTGCGTTTCACACGTTTTGGCTGACTCGGTTCGATCCTCTGCGGCCTCGCCTGTGGCGGCAGCGTGTCGAGCCGTGGCGGTATCTTGCGCGGCGGCACCTTCGGTGACGGTTTCCTCGATTTCGGAATCGCCTCGGTCACGGGCTCGTCCGCCCGTGCCTCCGCTCCGTTTTCATCGTCCGACACGCCTGCTCCCGATCGACCGCCACATCTGCATCGCCAGATCTTAACGAGCAAGCCGGTGGTGGCCCGGAAGCCGCGCGGGGTGAAGGGGCACAATGGACCCCATGACTTCATTCGGTGACTTGCTCGGACCGCAGCCGACGCTGCTCCCAGGGGACGACGAGGCTGAGTCCGCGCTCCTGAATCACGAGGACCCGGCTTCGGTCGCGGCGACCCACCCGACGGCGTCGATCGCATGGGCGTACCTCGCGGAAGCCGCGCTGGAGTCCGGCCAGACCATCACCGCGTACGCGTATGCGCGGACCGGCTATCACCGCGGCCTGGATCAGCTGCGTCGCAACGGATGGAAGGGATTCGGGCCGGTCCCGTACAGCCATGAACCCAACCGAGGATTCCTCCGCTGCGTCGCCGTCCTCGCCAAAGCCGCCCGCGACATCGAAGAGAACGACGAGTACGCGCGGTGCCTCGACCTCCTCGAAGACAGCGACCCGAAGGCAGCCGAAGCTCTCGGTCTCGGCTGATCGGCTGCGCCCGAACGCCAGGCGAGGTCGGGCGCGCATCAGGGCCGGGCGCACCCGGTTGCAGCTGTCGTTGCTTCCGATCGTTCAGTGCGCGCTCGCGGCAGGCGTCGCGTGGTTCGTGGCAACGGACATCGTGGGGCACACGCATCCGTTCTTCGCGCCTATCGCGGCCGTCGTCTCTCTCGGAATCTCGCTCGGCGCTCGCTTGCGCCGGTCGGCCGAGCTCGTCGCCGGAGTCACCGTCGGAATCGGCGTCGGCGATCTGATCATCTCGGCCATCGGCAGTGGCCCGTGGCAGATCGCCCTCGTCGTCGCGTTGGCGATGTCGACGGCCGTATTTCTCGACGGCGGTCCCATCATCGCGATGCAGGCCGGCTCGTCCGCGGTACTCGTCGCGACGCTCATTCCGCCGGGAAATTCCGGCGGAATCGACCGCATGGTCGACGCGTTGACCGGTGGTCTCGTCGGCATCGCGATCGTCGCCCTCATTCCGACGCATCCGGTGTGGCGTGCGCGCAAGGATGCGGCCAAGGTCCTCGGCACCGCAGGTGACGTGCTGCAGAAGGTCGCCGACGGTCTCGTCGCCAACGATCCGAAGCCGATCGAGGAAGCGCTGAAGAAGGCGCGCGCGACGCAGTCCGACATCGACGCGCTGCGGACGAACATCAAGGGCGGTCGCGAGATCGCGCGACTCTCGCCGTTGTACTGGGGTCACCGAAATCGGTTGGGCGAGCTCGCGAGAACGGCCGACCCCATCGACAACGCCATCCGCAACATCCGCGTGCTCGCGCGTCGGTCGCTGACGCTCGTGCGTGACGACGAGATCCTCGACCCGCGTCTCGTCGACGAGGTCGAGAAGTTGGCTCATGCCGTCGATGTCCTCCGCAAGATGATCCTCGCCGATCCCGGCCAGCAGCCCGACGCGGCCGAGGCTGCTCGGGTGCTGCGGACCGTTGCGGCCGGAGCGAAGCCGGAACTGATCAGGAACGCAGGATTGTCGGCGACGGTCGTGCTCGCGCAGCTGCGGTCGATCATCGTCGACCTGTTGCAGGTCGCCGGCCTGAAGCGGATCTCCGCTCTGGCGACGTTGCCACCGACCGTCGAGAACCCGGAGGTGAAGCCCGACCCCTGGTGACATGAGCCCATTGCACACATGCGCATATACGCATATGGTGAGCCCGGCAACTACTTCGACCAAGGGGAGACATGGGCGCCGGACACGGGCACGGTCATGGCATCACGGGCGCAGGCGAGTCGGCGGCGCCGTCGACCAAGCGGATACGCAACATGGTGATCGCACTGGCGATCCTCGTGGCCTTTCTGATCCTCGAAGCCACCGTCGCGCTGATCATCGACTCCCTCGGTCTGCTCGCCGACGCCGGACACATGCTGACCGACGTCCTCGGAATGTCGATGGGTCTCGTCGCGCTCCTACTCGCCAGGAAGGGCAGCGCCGTCGCGGCTCGCACGTTCGGGTGGCATCGCGCCGAGGTGCTGACGGCCGTCGCGAACGCGGTGCTGTTGCTCGGCGTCGCCGCGTTCATCATGTACGAGGCAATCGACCGGATCGGCGACGCGCCGGACATTCCCGGCCTCGCGATGATCCTCACCGCAGCGGCGGGTCTGGCGGCGAACCTCGTCGTCATGCTGCTCATTCGAGGCGATGCGAAGGACAGCATCGCAGTGCGCGGCGCCTACATGGAAGTGCTCGCCGACGCCGTCGGCAGTGTCGGAGTGCTCGTCGCCGGCTTCCTGCTGCTCGTGTTCGGGTGGACATGGGCGGACATCGTCGTCGGTGTTCTGATCTCGCTGTGGGTCATCCCGCGCGCGGTGAAGCTCGCAGGCGCGGCGCTGCGCATCCTCACGCAGGCGAGCCCGGGACACGTCGACGTCGAGGCCGTCGAAGCGGATCTCGCAGCGCTGCCCGGAGTGGTCGGGGTGCACGACCTGCACGTCTGGACGCTCACCACCGGCATGGACGTCGCGACCGTGCATCTCGAGTGCGACGGGTCCGGTTCGGTGCTGCTCCAGCGCGCGAAGACCGTACTCGCGACGTACGGTCTCGACCACGCGACCGTTCAGGTCGAACCCACTGCGCACGGGTCGACGTGCAAAGACGAACTCACTTGGTGAACGTTTTCACCCCGAGACCCGGTCGCCACAGGTCGATCTGCATGTGATCGTCGACGAGTGATGTCAGCACCACTTCGGTGATGTCCAGGTCGAACACGTTGTACGGAGTCAACTCCGGCGGTGCGGCGTCGAAGATCTTTTGAAGTTCGACCGGGTCCGTCAACTCGACGGCAGTGCCGGAAATCTTCGCGTCGCCCCCGTCCATCGAATGATGACCGGGGTTGCTGTGAATCGCATACCGCGAATCTCTGCGCAGATCTTGTACTTTCAGCGCGTTCAGCATGGAACCGAGTCGCAGGGTCTTCTCGCCGATCTCCACCTCGGTGCCGCTCACTCGTGGCGATCCGTCCTTACGAAGTGTCGCGAGGACGTGATGTTTGTGAGCGGTGAGGCGTGCGGCTACCGCGTTGGCCAGGTCGGGTGCATCGGTCTCGAATTGTCTCCAGGAAGCCATGACGAAATTGTGCAGCCTGGTCACTGACATCGTGTGTCAGTAATATTCGCGTGGTGCGTTCGTCCAGACTTCTGCAGCTCATGCTGACGCTGCAGCACGGCAGCGCGACGACCGCACAGGCTCTCGCCGACGAGGCAGGAGTGTCCGTGCGCACGATCTACCGCGACATCGCAGCACTCGGCGCGGCCGGAGTGCCGCTGTGGACGGAGTCCGGACCGGGCGGCGGCGTTCGACTTCTCGACGGTTGGCAGTCGAAATTGACCGGCATGACCGGCGTCGAGACGTCGGCGCTGATGTTGCTCGGGGTCCCGTCGATCGCGGCAGACCTCGGGCTTTCCGACGCCACCGCGGCGGCCGAGAACAAGCTTCTCGGCGCGTTGCCGATGCCTCTTCGGGCAGGCGCGCAGGTGTGGCGCGAGCGTCTGTATGTCGACGCTCCAGGCTGGTTCACCGAGCCGGCGGCGAACGAGCACCTGCCGACGATCAGCACGGCCGTACTCACCGGACGACCGGTCGAGCTCGGTTACCGCGGATCGACCAGGCGGGTCGACCCGTTGGGCCTCGTGGCGAAGGCTGGAGTCTGGTACCTCGTCGCACGTCGCGAGTCGACGGTTCTGTCGTACCGAGTGGACCGCACCTCGAGCGTCGAACTTCAGGACGGCGAGGTCGAGCGTCCCGACGGCTTCCATCTTGCGACGTGGTGGGCCGAGTCCACGGCAAAATTCGACCGCGCGTTGCTGAGATTCGACTGCCGCGTCAGGCTGTCTCCTGCTGCGGTCCACATGCTGCGGGGTGTGATCGGGCGAGAGGCGACGCCTGATCCGATGCCTGCTCCCGGCGCCGACGGCTGGACGACGACGGATCTGCGGCTCGAGACGTTCGACGTCGCGCTGAGTCAGGTGACCGCTCTCGGCGTGGGTGTGGAAGTGCTCGCCCCTGCCCGGCTACGTCGGGCTCTGCGTGCGGTCGCGCTCGAAATGGCAGACCGGAACGCCTGACGTCACAGCCAGAACCGCATCAGATAGTTGCCGTACTGCGCGTAGATTTCCGGAACCCCCGAGAGCCCGAACAGCCAGTAGATCGCGCCGAAGAAGGCCGCGTTGATCTGCGGGACGAACAGGAACGCAACAAGAATCAGAATGCCGTAGGCCTTGAAGTTCGCCAGAGCGCGTCGCGTCTCGTAGGAAAGGGAGGGTTCGAGTGCGGCATACCCGTCGAGACCGGGGACCGGCAGCAGGTTCAGCACGGTTGCCATGACCTGCAGGAACGCGAGGAAGCTCAGGCCCCACCAGAAAGCGAGGTGGTTGCCGTCCGTTCCGAACAGGCGGATGACGACCAGGAGAACCACGGCAACGATCGCATTGGCGGCGGGACCGGCCAGCGAAATGCGGCGCTGCACTTTCGGCGCGAACATCCCCTGACGCAGGTACACTGCCCCGCCGGGAAGTCCGATTCCACCGATCGCGATGAACACCACGGGCAGCACGATCGACAGCAGCGGGTGGCTGTACTTGACGGGATTCAGCGTCAGATACCCGCGCAGCTCGACTTCACGGTCACCCGCGCGATACGCGGTGTACGCGTGGCCGAACTCGTGCAGGCAGACCGTCACGATCCAGCCGGCGAGAACGAGCACGAACACACCGACGCGCGCCGAGACGGCCGTCGGCGACGATGCGGTCCACGCGACGACACCACCCGCGACAGCGGCGACGACCACCGCGAGGAAGACCGGGCTCGGTCGGACCGAGCGTCGAATCGGCGAGATGCTCACCGGACCAGCAACCACTCCTGATCGTGGCGGTAGAACGTCGACCGCTTGACCTCCCGGTCGCCCGGGACGCCGTCGCGAATCAGCTGAGCTGCCATCGCGCCCAACTGCATCGCGCGTCCGGCCACCCAGCGATACCGGAAGAGGCGACGTCGACCCGTCACACGCGCCTTCAGTCCCGGCATCTCCGGTGTGGGTACCACCTCGACTCCGGGTGCGGTACCGGAGAACAGTTGCGTGTCGTCGACGTACGCCTCACCTTCGAGCCGCTCACCGGAACCGTGGACGACGGCCCGGCCCACCACGGCCTTGCCTGCGTCGTCGCGAATGAGCGGCGTGGGCGTCGCGGTTCCGGTCATCGCCACCTTGGCAGCGCGTGCGCCCGTCCCGAGGCGGTAGATGTGGCATGCCGCGGTGGCCGAGTCGGGAACGTAGGCGAGTTCGACGTGCAGACGCTCGGTCCGCATCAGCCTGGTCAACACGGCCGCCAGTGCCGCGTCGTCGCCGAGAACGATGACCCGGGCATCGACGACCGTCCCGATGGCCGAGAACAGTGCATCGCACTCCTCGACGGTCGGGATCGGAGATGCGGAGGTGAGGGGCACGTCGGTCAGTGAAATGGGCACAGGCGGAGTACCGCACTGGAAGACGAACGGCGTCACAGTGCTTGCCCTACCGACGGTGCCCGCCAGATCGGACGAGAACGTGCGCGCATGTTTCTCACTGTGCTCCTAGAGGCCGTTGTTCGACGTCCACCGTAGCGTCAAGTGGTGTCCGGGCCGGTGCGGAGCCGGAACGACACACGGACTCGGCTAGACTGACCCCCCGGCCTGCCCTTGCGTCTGGCAGCAACCATCGCCCCGAGACACAGCACGCGAAACACACCAGGAGAGCACATGCCGGCGATAGTCCTGATCGGCGCCCAGTGGGGCGACGAGGGCAAAGGCAAAGCGACAGATCTGTTCGGCGAGCGGCTGCAGTGGGTCGTCCGCTACCAGGGCGGCAACAACGCCGGCCACACGGTTGTTCTCCCCAACGGTGACAAGTTCGCGTTGCACCTGATTCCGTCCGGCATCCTGACTCCTGGCGTCAAGAACATCATCGGCAACGGCGTCGTCGTCGACCCGGGTGTGTTGCTCGACGAGCTCGCCGGCCTCGAATCGCGCGACGTCGACACCTCCGGCCTGCTGCTCAGCGCCGACGCGCACCTGATCATGCCGTACCACGTGGCCATCGACAAAGTGACCGAGCGCTTCCTCGGCGCGAAGAAGATCGGTACGACGGGACGCGGCATCGGCCCCTGCTACCAGGACAAACTCGCCCGTGTCGGGGTGCGTGCCGCGGACGTTCTCGACGAGAAGATCCTGACGCAGAAGGTCGAGGCGGCGCTGGAGTTCAAGAACCAGGTGCTGTCCAAGATCTACAACCGCAAGGCTCTCGATCCTCAGCAGGTCGTCGACGAGGTGCTCGAACAGGCGGAGAGCTTCAAGCACCGCATCTCGGACACTCGCCTCGAACTCAACCTGGCACTCGAGCGTGGTGAGACGGTTCTGCTCGAAGGATCGCAGGGCACGTTGCTCGACGTCGATCACGGCACCTATCCCTACGTCACGTCGTCCAACCCGACGTCCGGTGGTGCCGCGGTCGGTTCCGGTATCGGCCCGAACAAGATCTCGACCGTCCTGGGCATCCTGAAGGCCTACACGACGCGCGTCGGGTCCGGCCCGTTCCCGACCGAACTGTTCGACAATCACGGCGAGTACCTCGCGAAACAGGGTGGAGAGGTCGGCGTGACGACCGGTCGCGCGCGACGCACCGGATGGTTCGACGCCGTCATCGCTCGTTACGCAACGCGTGTCAACGGCATTACCGACTACTTCTTGACGAAGCTCGACGTCCTGTCCAGCCTCGACACCATTCCGATCTGCGTGGCCTACGACGTCGACGGGGTTCGCCACGACGAGATGCCGATGACGCAGACCGGTTTCCATCACGCAAAGCCGATCTACGAAGAGATGCCCGGTTGGTGGGAGGACATCTCCGGTGCGCGCACGTTCGAAGACCTGCCCCAGAACGCGCAGAACTACGTGCTGCGTCTGGAAGAGCTTTCAGGTGCCCACATTTCGTGCATCGGTGTGGGTCCTGGCCGCGACCAAACCATCGTGCGTCGGGACATTCTCGGTTCCTGATCCGCCGCGCCCTTGGCCCCGCAGCATTCATGCTGCGGGGCCTTTCTCGTTCTGGACCGCGTATCGGCAGGTAACGAATTGGATAAACCTCGTGGTCGGTTTCAGCTGATCTGGTCGTGTAGGTGTGCGCCTGCGGGGCGGAGCGTCGGGCATCGTGAGGTTTTCGCGTTACTGCATTCGAACGAACGGTCAGCTTTACACACCGTCGCAGCATGTAACGTCCGGTTGGTAAAAAGCAGTTAAAAATATCTTTTGCCTTTTTCCTTTGCGTCGCTAACAGACCCCTCGGTACCTGCGAAACAATGGACGACGCACCAGGTGCGCGGGCCGGCATCGGCCACCCGACCCGAAGAAGCTGGGTCTCCTCATCGGCCTGAGAAAGCTCGGGCCCACACGAAGAGAGAATCGTATGAACAAGGCAACAAAAGGCGCCGTAGCAGCGGGTGCGGCGGCCGTACTGCTGCTCGGTGGTCTCGGGTCCTTCGCTCTGTGGCAGGACACCGAAACCGTCGGTGGCGGCGAAATCAACTCGGGTGAGCTGAATTTCGAGCCGAGCGGGGCGCCGGGCGTCTGGACGGACATCTCCGTCACGCCGAACGTCGTCATCGGTGCCGATCCGTCGGGATACCTCATCGTGCCGGGCGATGTTCTCACGTACGACACGACGTACACGGTCAATTCGGCCGGTGAGAACATCGCGGCGACGATCACCGCGGACTTCACGGGCATCGGTGGTGGAAACGAACTCGCCGCCAGGTTGAACCCGCAGGTTTCCGTCGACGGCGGTCCTGCACTGGCCAGCGGGTCGGCTGTACCGCTCCCGTTGACATCTCCCACCCAGACGATCGAGGTAACGGTCACCATCACCTTCGACGAGACGACTCCGGATCTGATCGCTCAGAATCAGTCGGTGAACCTGAACGATTTCACCCTGACGCTCGATCAGGTACGTCCCTGACCGCTGACCTGTGATCAAGCACGGCCGGTACTGGGCCCTCGCAGCCGCGTCCGTCGTCGTGGTGGTCTTCGGATCAGCACAGACGACGGGCGCGTTGTGGCGTGACGATGCCGCGGTGAGTGGAGGCACCATCAACTCCGGCACCTTGGACATCAAGGTCGGACCCTCGGGAGCCGAGGTGAACGACTACGTGCTTGCTGCGTTGGGCTCGACGAACCTCGGACCCAACGGGTTCTCTCAGGCGCCGCTGTCCGTGAAGAACGCGGGCACGGTGCCGTTCGGCTATCGCTTGCAGACGACAACGGTGACGGGGACGGTTCCATTGACGCTGACCGCGAGTATCGTTGCCGCGACCGCGAACTGCCCGTCGACGGTCGACCCGACCGGGGCGACGCAGTTGTACACCGGCAATGCAGCCGGCGCGCAGGCTCCGCTTGCACCGGGGTCCAGGGCGCTTGCACCCGGAGCCGGTGAGGTCTGGTGCTTTCGTCTCGCGGTCGGGGTCGATCCGCCGAAGAACCAGTCGTCGACCGTGAAGTTCTCGTTCCGGGCGGACCAGACATGAGTACCGAAGACACCGACGTCATCCCCGTGGTTCGGGCTGAGAAGCCAGCCGACGAGCGCACGGGTGTGTGGTGGTGGGTCAGTCGCGTCGTCTCGTATACCTTGCTCGCCGCAATGCTTTTCGTGCTTGCTGTGACGGTTGTCGTTCCGCGCGTGTCGGGTTCGACGCCGTACACGATCCTGACGTCTTCGATGAAGCCCACCTACCCACCCGGGACTCTCGTCGTCGTCAAGCCTGCCGATCGCTCGGAGCTGACCGTAGGCACCCCGATCACGTACCAGATCGAGTCGGGCAAGCCCGATGTGGTGACGCACCGAATCGTCGCGACGCAACAGTCCGGCGGCGGCGTCACGACGTACGTCACACGCGGCGACAATAATGGATCCGACGACGAGAACCCAGTGCAGATCGGTCAGGTTCGCGGCAAGGTCTGGTATGCGGTGCCGTACATGGGTTACGTCAACAACTGGCTGAACGGCGAACAGCGCCGAGTCACGGTGACAGTCATAGTGATCGGCCTCGCAGGGTACGCGTTGTTCATGTTCGTCGGAGCTGGACTGGATCACCGGAAGAAGCGGAGGGCGGCGTCGTGAACAAGGACGTTGCCGTTCCCTGCGCAATTGTGGTCACGGCATTGGCGATCGTGGTCTTGCTCGGGACCGGCTCGGCTCGGCCGGTGCAAGCGGTCGGTTACAGCTACGACGGCGTGACGTGGGAGCATGCACTCCCTACTCCTTTATTGGACAAGAAGATTCGATGGGTTCCCGGTGATCGGCGCGACGTGGCCTTTCATGTCTTCAACGACACGGACGACGATGGACGTATTCAGGTGCAGGTTCGGACCGACAACCGAGAATTCGGCGAATCCTTGACGGTGTCGATCGACGGAACTCAGTACTCGTCGGGGTGTGGAGCTGTGTTGGTGGGCGCGCACGAGAAGCGTCGTATCGGGGCCACGGTCGATATGGCTGTGAATGCAGGAAATGCAACGCAGAATGCGCTGTCGGTCGTGGAATTGATGGTGCGCTGGGACAACGAGGACGACGTCGAGTGTGCGATGGCCTCGGGTGAACGGGAAGGTGCGTACTCGTGATGGCGCGTCATACGGAGAAGCGCAGTGTGGTGTCCCGGGTGGGGGCGGCAGTGATCAGCGCCCGTGCCCGAGCCATCATGTCGATCGGCATCGTTCTCGGCCTGGGTGCGGTGGGAACCCTTGCGGCGTGGTCGGATACGTCGACGGCGACGTCGGGTACCTTCACGACAGGAACGATCGACATCACGATCGGTGACACGGCGCCGGGTGCGGACAACGTCACGCTGACGTCGTTGTCGAGCACGGGCATCGCTCCGGGCAATACGGTGTCTGCTCCGTTGACGGTCCGCAACAACAATTCCGTGCCGTTCACGTACACGATCTCGGTCGTCGCGAGCAATGCGACGCTGGGTGCCTTGCTGAACACCTCGGTGTACGCCGGATCAGCTTGTACGGGAACGGCATTGAGCACGGTGTCGGGTCTGTCTCCGTCGAAGTTCTTCCAACAGGCATCCCCAGCGGGTAATTTGAGCAGGCCTCTCGCGCGCAACGCCACCGATCCGCTGTGCATCAGCGTGACGATGCCGTCGACTGCTACAGCGCCGGCAACGCCTGCGTCCGGAACTTTGACCTACTCGCTCGTGGCGACGTCGTCGTAGATGAGTACCGACACAGTGCGAGTCGATGCGCACGACCGAAGGCCGCGACGATGGTTACGCGAGACCGCGCTCACCATCGGAGCTCTGGCAGGCCTGCTGTGCGTTCTGGTGGCGTTGTCTGCGTTCGTGTTCGGTGTGACCCCGCTGGTGTTCAGGTCTGGGTCGATGTCACCGGCCATCGAGACGGGCGCGCTGGCATTGAGCAAGAAGACGCCTGCCGGCGACGTGCGTGTGGGCGACATCGTGAACGTCACCGATGCCGCGGGAAACGGCATCACTCACCGCGTCGTCGAGATCGGGGCGGTCGGAAGCGACAGCGTCGAACTGTTCCTGAAGGGTGATGCGAACGCAGATCCCGATGCGCAGCCGTACGTCGTCTCGGAAGCAGGCAGGGTCCTGTTCAGCGTGCCGAAGCTGGGCTACGCCGTGACCTGGCTGAGTGGGCCTGTTGCAGTGTTCGCGGGTGGGGTATTCGTCGGGGTTCTGCTGATGATCGCGTTCAGGCCCCGGGACGGTGAACGGACGTCGTCCGACGACGAACCGGAATCCTTCGGTCGTCACAGCAAGATGCCGATGTCGGTATTCGCGGTGCTGGCTACGATCGGTGCGGTCGGCTTGTCGTCCTCCAACCCTCCAGTTGCATTGGCCGCACCTCTGACCGACACCTCGACCGTGACGAGCGGGACATTCACGACTTTGGCTCCGGTGCCTGCTCCGACTTCGCTGGGTTGCACGAACCTGACGCGATCCGTGTTGGGGATTGGATTGCAGAAATACGTTCGGCTCTCGTGGCCGTCGACCGGCCCTGCCAATACGTACCGGATAACTCTGTCGCGAACGGGCTCGGCGAACGTCGAAATTCCGGTGAGCACAACCGCAGCCCTTAATACGACTGTGACGCATGAGATCACCAACGGTGCAATCCTGAGCCTCAGCGCTTTGAGTGGCACTTACACAGCACGTGTGCAGTCGGTGTCCGGGACACGTGTATCTGCGTTCGGGCCCTCGTACACCATTGTCTTCGGTGTAGCGATCGTTCTGCTGCCGTCGGCTGAATGTGGTGCAGCCGGAGCTGCCGCCCGCCTGGCACCGCAAGCCGCCCAATCGACCACGACGACCCCGTCGCCTTCGTCCACAACGCAAGACCCCACTACGACGACGCCTACGCCTGCGCCGACAACCCCGCCTACGACGACAACCCCGCCTACGACGACGACACCACCCGTCACGACGACAACCACGACCACCCCGTCACCGGCTCCCGCGGACCTGATTGCACCCCAGACCTCCCCGTCGGGCTCGGCGGTGGCGAAGGTGGTGAGCGTAGACGGTTCGCCGACGCTGCAGATCACCGACTCGTCCGGCGAGGTTCAGTACAGCGGACCGATCACGTCGTCCGCCGAATACGGCTACGGGGTGGCCTGGGCGTCGGGCGACCAGTTGTGGATCCTCGGACCGAGCCAGTTGGTCCGGCTCGACGGCGGGGCATCGGGGTGGACGAGGACCATCGTGGATCCGACCTCACCGGACATACCCGCGGAAATTGCTTCGCGAGTGAATTGATCTCGAAGTCCTCCACGCAATCTGGGTAATTCGCGGGCTTTGTCGCAGAATTGGGCGGACAATGGTCGCCAGGCGATGCTAGGGAGGGGCGGCGATGTCAAATTCTTACAACGGTCTGGACGTGTTCGAGTTTCAATTTGATCGATTCGGTTACGAGCACCCGTGGATCGGTGAACCGACCGGCGAATTCATGCTCGGACCGAACGGTGGCGGGATGATGGAGTTCGCCAAGGCTACGGTCTTCGCTCTCCCCGACGGTGGCGCGCACGAGGTCCACGGCGAGATTCTCGACTGGTACATGGCCCACGGAGGACCGTACGGACCTCTCGGTTACCCCATCAGCAACGAGAAACCGACCCCGACGGGCTATGGAAGGTACAGCTTGTTCGAGCGAGGATCGATCGGGTGGCTGCCGGAAACCGGTGCGTTTGCGATCGGTACGCCCGAGGACGACTCGATGAATTCCGCATCCGAGGCGGACGAAACGGAGTCGATCGATCTCTCGTCTTCCGCTGTGTCGATTTCGGCTTGAAATACCGCACGTACTTGAAGAAAGCTTCGAATAAGAATTGCGGTTTGTTATCGATCGAATATCCGACCGCAGATAATCGAAATCGAAGTGCAAGTGCCGTCCGACGCCGATCCGTCTGCAGTAAATCTCAGAACAGCGTCGGTTCACCGAAACCTGCGACGCGCTCGATCGCCAAGATCTTCTCTTTCGTCGACGGTCCACCCGGCGCGGAGAAGCCGCCGACCTCGCGCCCGCCACCGAGGACACGGTGGCACGGGACGATGATCGGCACCGGGTTGCGGCCCAGCGCTCGGCCGACGGCCTGAGCGGCCCGAGGCCGGCCCAGCCGCGCTGCTACCGCACCGTAGGTGAGCGTCGCGCCCCGGGGGATGCCACTGGTCACGTCGTACACAGCACGATCGAATTCGGACACACCCGGCACGACGGGTATCGCGGAGAAGTCCGCGGGCGAACCGTCGAGCAGGAGGACGATCTGCGTGGCGGCCCGTGCGGCCGTGCCGTCGAGCTCGCCTAGGGACACACAACGGCCGCAGGTACTCGACCAGTCGCTCGTCGGGTTCGGGGAGCGCGACGGCGGTGATCCCGTGGTCGGTCCAGGCGAGGCCGCAGCGACCAAGGGCGGTATCGAACAGCGCGAACGGCACCAGTCCACTGTATCCGTAATTGGACTTGATTCACGAGGCCGGTCGAGCGAATACTGGCTGGCATGGCCACCCGGGTACTCAACGCAACGTCATTGGCGCGCGATCTAGGTCGATGGCGCACGGACACGGACGGCGCGCCCGGACGGCGACGCACCTCGCGTCCCACCTACCGTGCCCTCGCCGACGGCATTCGACTGCTCGTGCACGACGGCCGTATCCCACTCGGAGTCGGCCTTCCGAGTGAGCGAGATCTGTCGGCGGCACTCGACCTCAGTCGCACGACCATCACGTCGTCGTACGCGGTCCTGCGTGAAGAGGGCTATCTCGTCAGCAAGCAGGGCGCGCGCAGCACGGTCACGCTGCCGGACATGGCGCGGCCGAACGGACTGCTGCTGCAGGCCAGGGAAGTAGCCGGGCCGGTCGTGGACATGAGTCATGCGGCGATGTCGGCGCCGACGGAGGCGATGACCGACGCGTACGCCTCTGCGCTGCAAGCGCTTCCGACGTACCTGTCGACGCACGGCATGGAGCCGATCGGGCTCGCGGTTCTGCGCGAATCGATCGCGCGTCGGTTCGTCGAACGAGGATTGCCGACGACGGCGGACCAGATCATGGTGACTTCCGGTGCGCAGCAAGCAGTTCGGCTGTTGCTCGGAACGCTGACCGCTCCCGGTGACCGCGTGCTGATCGATCATCCGACGTATCCCAATGCGGTGGAGGCGGTGCGACGAGTCGGCGCCCGGGCGGTCCCGGTGCCGATCGGACCCGAAGGTGACGGCTGGGATCTCGATGGAGTACGCAGCGCCGCACGGCAAACCGCGTCGAAAGTCGCGTACATGATTCCCGACTTCCACAATCCGACAGGTCGGGTCATGAGTTCGGAGAGTCGCGCGGAACTCGCCCGGATCGCGCGTGAGGTGTCGATGACGCTCATCGTCGACGAGACGATGGTCGACCTGTGGCTCGACGCACCGCCGCCGCCTCCGGTCGCGTCGTTCGGCCGGGTGTCCGGCACGGACATCGTGACGATCGGGTCGGCGTCGAAGTCGTACTGGGGTGGACTGCGGATCGGATGGATCCGGGCGCACCCGTCGTTGATCAGCCGTCTTGCCGGCTCACGTGCCGCGCACGACCTCGGCACGTCCATCATGGATCAACTCGCCGCCGGGATTCTGCTCGACGACGCGGACAGCATCCTCGAGGTGCGACGCGACCAGTTGCGTGAGCGTCGGGAAGCGCTGGAAACTGCTCTGGCCGAACATCTTCCGGACTGGCGTTACCGTCGGTCGACGGGTGGGATGTCGCTGTGGCTCGAACTGCCGACGCCGGTGTCCAGTGCACTGGCGGCGACGGCGCCGTCGTTCGGTGCGGTGCTGGCCGCGGGCCCGCGTTTCGGTGTCGAGGGCGCGTTCGAGCGGTTCATCCGCTTGCCGTACACCCGCGAACCGGTGGAGCTGGCGGCCGCGGTGAGCGCGACCGCCGGCGCCTACCGTGCGCTCGCCCCGAACACGGACGCGCGCGAACCGGCTCTCGTCTTCTGACGTGCGCGCGAATGTATAGCCCGCTATACATTCGCGCGCACGTGTGCGTCAGCGCCAGACGCTGTCCGCATCCGTTGCCACCGATGGCGGCGGCGTCGGAATCCCGTTGGGAGTGCGGGAGAATCGCGGTGCAGGCCGGTGCTGGGTGACGCCGTCGACCTCGATGAGCGTTTCCCGTGCCTTCAGGTGCGGCTGCTCGGACGCCTCGCCGAAGGTCAGGATCGGGGAGACGCACGCGTCCGTGCCGTCGAAGATCGCCGCCCACTCGTCGCGGGTCTTTGATTTGAACGTGGCGGTGAAGATTTCACGCATCTCGGGCCAGCGTGCACGGTCGCCCTGGCCGGGTGTCGTGGCCGGATCGAGTTCGAGAATCCGCAGCAGTTCGGCGAAGAACTGTGGCTCGAGCGCGCCGACGGCCATGTGCTTGCCGTCGGCGGTCTCGTAGGTGTCGTAGTAGGGCCAGCCGGTGTCGAGCATGTTGACGCCGCGCTCGTCGGACCAGGCGCCGACGCCTCGCATGCCCCAGATCATGTGCGAGAGTGCGGCAGTGCCGTCGACCATCGCGGCGTCGACGACCTGGCCTTCGCCGGACGTCTGACGTTCGAACAGTGCAGCGAGAATGCCGAAGACGAGGAACATCGATCCGCCGCCGAAGTCGCCGACCATGTTCAGCGGCGGCACGGGGCGTTCACCCTGACGGCCGATGGCGTGCAGGACGCCGGTGACGGAGATGTAATTGATGTCGTGGCCGGCGGACGACGCCCACGGGCCGTCCTGGCCCCATCCGGTCATACGTCCGTAGACCAGGCGCGGATTTCGTTCCAGAGCGACGTCCGGGCCGAGGCCCAACCGTTCCGTCACCCCGGGGCGGAAACCTTCGATGAGCACGTCCGCGCGTTCGATGAGCCCGAGAACCTTCTCGATGTCGGCGGGGTCCTTGAGGTTCGCCTCGACGAGTGTGCGACTACGCAACTGCTGGTCGTGCTCGGCGATCTGTCCGCCGCGCTGCACGCGCACGACGTCGGCGCCCAGGTCTGCGAGCAGAAGCGCAGCGTGGGGGCCAGGGCCGATGCCGGCGAGCTCGACGACACGAAGCCCCGTCAGGGGGCCGTTCTTGGATGAATCCTTGTTCGACACGCATCCTCGTTCCAGAGCAGGGGAGCAGGGTGAATCGAGGTTAACTTATGATTGGACGTCAAAGCGATAGCGGCATGGATAATGAGCGGGTGAGCGAACGCGACGTGCCTGCCCGTATCGGAACCCCCCTTACCCCCGGCGCTACCCGGGTGATGCTGCTGGGATCGGGTGAACTCGGCAAGGAAGTGATCATCGCGTTCCAGCGCTTGGGCGTCGAGGTGATCGCCGTGGACCGCTACGACAACGCGCCGGGCCACCAGGTCGCGCATCACGCGTTCACGATCGACATGAGCGACGGAGAAGAGCTCGAGAAGCTGATCGACGCGCAACAGCCCGATTTCGTCGTGCCGGAGATCGAGGCGATCGCGACCGACGCCCTCGCCGAGGTCGAGCGACGCGGCCGCAGCACCGTCATTCCGACGGCTCGTGCGACGCAGCTGACGATGAACCGTGAGGGCATCCGCCGTCTGGCGGCCGAGGAATTGAACTTGCCGACGTCGCCGTATGCGTTCGCGGATTCGCTCGCCGAGGTCGAGAGCGCACTCGCGACGATCGGGTTCCCAGCCGTCGTCAAGCCGGTCATGTCGTCGTCGGGCAAGGGGCAGTCCGTCGTCCGCGGCCCCGAGGACGTCGAAAAGGCGTGGGACTACGCGTTGGCAGGGGGTCGCGTCGACCTCGGTCGGGTGATCGTCGAAGGATTCGTCGATTTCGATTACGAGATAACGCTTCTCACGGTTCGATCGGCGTCGGGAACCGATTTCTGCGAGCCGATCGGGCACCTGCAGGAGTCGGGAGACTACGTCGAGTCGTGGCAGCCGCAGCCGATGAGCGACGCCGCCATCTCCGCAGCGCGCGAGGTCGCGGAGAAGATCACGACGGCCCTCGGCGGCCGCGGCCTGTTCGGTGTCGAACTGTTCGTCAAGGGTGACGACGTCTACTTCTCCGAGGTCAGCCCTCGCCCGCACGACACCGGCCTGGTCACACTCCGTACGCAACGGTTCTCCGAATTCGAGCTGCACGCTCGGGCGATTCTCGGCCTGCCCGTCGATGTTTCGCTGATTTCTCCGGGTGCGTCCGCGGTGATCTACGGAGGTGTCGACGCGGAAGGCATCGCCTTCGAGGGCGTCGCCGACGCGTTGGCCGTGCCCGAGACCGATCTTCGGCTGTTCGGCAAGCCCGAGAGCTTCGTGCGTCGACGCATGGGTGTCGCGGTGTCGACTGCAGGTGACGTCGACACCGCCCGTTCCCGCGCCACCGAGGCCGCGGGCAAGGTTCGACCTGTCAGGTGAGCGCCCTCGGTGAAGTTCTGGTCGGTCTGGCGATTGTCGTCGGGCTGGCCGGAATCGTCGTGCCGATCCTTCCGGGGACGATATTGATCTTCGCCGCAATCGCGGTGTGGGCGTTCGTGACCGGTGGTTCGGTGGCGTGGACGACGTTCGCGGTCGCGACGCTGTTGCTCGTGGCGAGTGGTGTCGTGAAATACACGTGGCCGGGTCGCCGGATGCGCGACGCCGGTATCCCGACGCGGTCTCTGATCGTCGGCGGGCTGGTCGGTATCGTCGGGTTCTTCGTCATCCCGGTCGTCGGTCTGTTCGTCGGCTTCGTCGCGGGAACCTACGTCGCGGAACTGATCCGAATTCGCAGCGGCGCTTGGCAATCCACCATTCATGCCACGAAGGCGGCAGGCCTGTCGATTCTCGTCGAACTGTTCGGCGCGCTCGTCGCGAGCGGAGTGTGGCTCGCGGCAGTGCTGTTCACCTGACCGGAACTACTTGACCCGGTACCAGGCTCGCGCATTGCCGCCGAGGACGGCGGGCAGGTCGCCGCCGACGGCTTCGGCGACGAGGTCGAGGTCCGATTCGCGGAACCGCCGGGGAGCGCGGGCGCCCGGGAGGTCGGTTCCGAACATCAATGCCGCTGGGTTCACCCGGTGGATCTGCTTCATCGTGTCGACGACGTCCATGTCGACGCGGCCGAATCCCGATGCCTTGACGCGCACGCCGCGGTCGACAAGATCGAGAAGGTACGGCAGACCCTGTCTCGACATGCCGAGGTGGTCGACGCTGACGGCGGGCAGTTTCGACAGGATCGGTTCGAGCGACATCAGCATCGACGCTTCGACGTACAGCTCGGCGTGCCAGCCGACGAGATCGTGAGCCCGTCGGGCCTGCGACGTCAGCGTCTGGACGTCGGTGGCGCCGCGCTTGAGGTTGAGGCGAAGGGCTCGCACGCCAGCCTTGTCGAGGTCGAGGATGTCCTCGTCGGTGGCGTCGGGAGGAAGACTCGCGACGCCGACCCAGCCGTATCCGAGCGTCTCGAGAGACGAGACGAGGAAGCTCTGATCGGTGCCGTGGAACGACGCACTGATGACGGCGCCTCCGGTGATGCCGAGCCCGTCGGTGTCGCGTTCGTAGTCGGTGATCGTGTACGGCTCTGCCCGTGCGCCCTGATTCTCGAACAGCGGAAACTGCGGATCGAGGATGTAACGGTGGGCGTCGAACACACCAATAGCATGCCAGCTCGGTAATTCCGACTTCCCGGGGCCTGCAGCGGTGTTTGAATGCGAGTCATGAAACCCGACTTCTCCGTAGTTCTCGAGGGCTACACCTACTTCGAGTGTCCGCGCTGGCACGACAGCCGCATCTGGGTCTCCGACTTCTACAGCGGGCGCGTGCTTTCGGCGAATGCGGACGGTTCCGACGCGACCGTCGAAGCCGAGGTTCCGCAGCAGCCGTCGGGACTCGGGTGGCTTCCCGACGGCCGTCTACTGGTCGTGTCCATGAAGGACCACACCATTCTCCGACGGGAAGACGACGGGTCTCTCGTCGTGCATGCCGATCTGTCGTCGTACGTGGATGCGAACCTCAACGACATGCTGGTCGACGACCGCGGCCGTGCCTACGTCGGCAATTTCGGGTTCGATCTGATGAATCTGGCCCAGCCGTCGACCGCCGATCTGATCCGCGTCGATCCGGACGGGTCGGCACACGTCGTCGCGAAGGATCTGTATTTCCCGAACGGGATGGCACTGACGCCCGACGGCGAACTGTTGGTCGACGAGACCGTCGGCAACCGGGTGAGTGTGTTCTCGGTGCACCCGGACGGTTCGCTCGGAGAGCGTCGGGACTGGGCGAAGTTCGCCGAACTTCCCGACATGACCGACATGACGACCGCGCTCGGCCAGCTGGTCGTCGCCGCGGACGGATGTGCCATAGACACCGACGGATCGTTGTGGGCCGCGGATGCGCTCGGTCAGCGGATCGTGCACATCGAACCAGGGAGGGGCATCGTCGACCAGCTCGAATTCGACACCGGCGTCTTCGCCTGCGGATTCGGCGGCGACGATGGACGCACGCTGTTCGTCTGTGCCGCACCCGATTTCAACGAGCATCAACGAAAGGTCGAGACGGAAGGGAAACTCCTCGCGGTGCGCGTGTAGAGCGTCGGGGGTCGCGGGTAGTCGTCTCGTATGACTTCCCATCGAGACACCGTCGACCAGCTGATGGCCGACAGCACCACCTACGCCGAGGAAGCGGACATCACGCTGCACGACAAGCCGTCACCGCTGTTCGAGCTGCTCGTGTTGTCGCTGCTGCTCAGTACCCGCATCTCGGCGAGCATCGCGGTGGCGGCGGCGCGTGAGCTGTGGGCATCGGGATACCGAACACCGAAGAAGATGGCCGACGCCGGCTGGCAGGATCTCGTCGACGCGTTGGGCCGCGGGCACTACAAGCGGTACGACGAAAGTACGGCGACGCGGCTGCAGAAGCTCGGCGCGCGCGTCGGCGACGAGTACGGCGGTGACCTCAGGGGTCTGGCCGAGAAGGCCGACGGCGACGTCGGAACCGCGAAGAAACTGATCCAGGAATTCGAGGGCATCGGCCCGACCGGGTCGGACATCTTCCTGCGCGAGGTACAGGACGTGTGGCCGTGGGTCGGGCCGTACTTCGACGAGAAGACTCTCGCCGAGGCAAAGAAGCTCGGCCTCCCGACGGATCGGGACGAACTGGCAAGGCTCGCGCCGAAAGGAAAAGCCGCGGCTTTCGCCGCGGCTTTGATCCGGGAGGCGCTTCGCTATTGCCCGTGCCCGTGCCGTGCGTGCGAATGTATAGCCCGCTATACATTCGCACGCACGAGGTTATGCCTTGTCGGGCTCGGAGGCCTTCAGCATGTCGTGGCGCTCGACGACTTTGACGCGTTCGCGGCCTTCGGGTTCGCCGAGGGAGCGTTCGTGGGCGTCGAGGCGGTACCAGCCGTCCCAGGTGGTGAAGGGGACCTGCTTGTCTTCGAGGAAGTCGATGACGGCTTGTTCGGACGGGTCGGTGGCGCCGTCGAAGTTGGGTGCGTCTTCGAGTAGGCAGGCGACGGTTTCGTTGGCGTCGCCTTTGGTGTGGCCGATGAGGCCGACGGGTCCGCGTTTGATCCAGCCGGTGACGTAGGTGGCGGGTACGTGCTTGCCTTCGTCCTGGACGCGTCCTGCTTCGTTGGGGATGGTGCCTGCTTGTTCGTCGAAGGGCAGGGATGTGATGTTCTGGGAGAGGTAGCCGACGGCGCGGTAGACCGCTTGGACGTCCCATTCGTTGTATTTTCCGGTGCCGCGGACGTTGCCGGTGCCGTCGAGTTCGGTGCGTTCGGTGCGTAGGCCGACGACTTTGCCGTTGTCGCCGAGGATTTCGGTGGGGGATTCGAAGAAGTGGAGGAACAGTTTGTGGGGGCGGTCGCCGACGTCGCGGATGGCCCAGTCCTGCAGGGTGTTGGCGACCATGTCGACCTGTTTGGAGCCGCGGCGTGCGGCTTCGGAGCCTTCGTCGTAGTCGATGTCTTCGGGGGCGACGATGACTTCGATGTTCGGTGAGTGGTCGAGTTCGCGTAGTTCGAGCGGGGTGAATTTGGCTTGTGCGGGGCCGCGGCGGCCGAAGACGTGGACTTCGATGGCTTTGTTGGCTTTGAGGCCTTCGTAGACGTTGGCGGGGATTTCGGTGGGGAGGAGTTCGTCGCCGGTTTTGGCGAGGACGCGGGCGACGTCGAGGGCGACGTTGCCGACGCCGAGGACGGCGACTTTTTCGGCGTCGAGGGGCCAGGTGCGGGGGACGTCGGGGTGGCCGTCGTACCAGGAGACGAAGTCGGCGGCGCCGTAGCTGCCGTCGAGGTCGATGCCGGGGATGTTCAGGGCGCGGTCGGCGTTGGCGCCGGTGGAGAAGATGACGGCGTCGTAGAAGCGGCGTAGGTCGGCGAGGGTGATGTCGGTGCCGTAGTCGATGTTGCCGAGGAGGCGGACCTGTGGTTTGTCGAGGACTTTGTGCAGGGCGGTGATGATGCCTTTGATGCGTGGGTGGTCGGGTGCGACGCCGTAGCGGATCAGGCCGAAGGGCGCGGGCATGCGTTCGAACAGGTCGATACTGACATCGGTGTCGGACTTCATGAGAGCGTCGGCGGCATAGATGCCGGCTGGTCCAGCGCCCACAATGGCGACGCGGAGTGGACGAGTCTGATCAGTCATGTGCAGCGAACTACCTTCGTCGACGAAACGTACGGACAGCCCAGCATAAATTAAGCATTACCTTCTCTGGGCTGCTGGTCCTCGTTCCAGGCTACGTCGCGCGATCCGCAGTCTCCACAACCTCGGGGGTTGAGGTATTCCCCTTATTCGGGTAGGAATTGCATCGTGCATACGACATTCCTGGTCCGGCGACTCGCCGTCGACTTCTGCCGTACCTGCACCAACGCGTGCTGTCGGTGACCGAACCCCACGCGCTCCTGGCCTGACTCAGGCCCATCTCTGCATCTGTACAGCTCCGCCGCGCCGTGCGCCGGGCTGCATCCCTTGCCCCGAAAGTGACGCCATGTCCACTTCCGTCGAGGTCGTCCCCGACGATCCCGTCCGATCCTCGCTCCCGCCGTCCCGCGCCAAGACGCGTGCGGGACGCGGCTACCTCACCACCATCGGCCTCCCGCTCGTGTCGCTCGTCGTATTCATCGGCGTTTGGCAGATTGCCGCGTCGAGCGGCGTGTGGAACGAGACGTTCGTCCCGTACCCGAGCACCGTCTGGAAAGCGTTCGTCGATTTCTCGACGACGCACGACGGCGTTCGGGGCTATCAGGGATATCTCCTGTGGGAACACCTGTACATGACGTTGCGGCGCGTGTTCGCCGGCGTCCTGATCGGTATCGCGCTCGGGGTCGCCCTCGGCCTGGCCATGGGAACCGTCAAGTGGGTGCGTGCAGTTCTCGAACCCTGGCTGACGTTTCTGCGCGCGTTGCCGCCCCTGGCCTACTTCTTCCTTCTCGTCATCTGGCTGGGTATCGACGAGGCGCCGAAGGTCACGTTGCTCGCGTTGGCAGCGTTGCCTCCGGCGGCGGTGGCAACGACGGCAGCAGTGCTCGCTGCCCCCGTCGGCCTCGTCGAGGCGGCACGTGCTCTCGGAGCCGGCAGGAAAGACGTGATTCGCGACGTCGTCATCCCGTCGGCGCTTCCCGAAACATTCACCGGCATAAGGCTTTCGGTCGGTATCGCGTATTCCTCGGTCGTTGCGGCCGAACTGTTCAACGGTCTTCCCGGCATCGGAGGCGCAGTCAAGGATGCCAGTAATTACAACAACACCCCGGTGGTGCTCGTCGGCATCTTCGCCATCGGCATCTCGGGGCTGATCATCGACGGCTTGTTGCGAGCGCTGGAGCGCCGCGTAGTTCCCTGGAGGGGAAAGATATGAGAATCACCAAGGCTGTCATCGCGCTGGCCGTGGGAGCGCTCGCGCTCTCGGGTTGCGCCGTCGACAACTCGAGTTCGGACGACAGCAAGCCCACCATTCGGATTGCGTACCAATCGTTTCCGAGTGGCGACCTCGTCGTGAAGAACAGCGGTTGGCTCGAAGAGGCGTTGCCGGACTACAACATCGAGTGGACCAAGTTCGACTCCGGCGCCGACATCAATACCGCGTTCATCGCCGGCGAGCTCGACTTCGGTGCGATCGGCTCCAGCCCCGTGGCGCGCGGATTGTCGGCGCCACTGAATATTCCGTACCAGGTGGCGTTCGTTCTGGATGTCGCGGGTGACAACGAAGCGCTCGTCGCGCGCAACGACACGGGCATTGCGAACGTGGCCGACCTGCGCGGTAAACGCATCGGCACCGCGTTCGCGTCGACCGCGCACTACAGCCTCCTCGCCGCGCTCGAGCAGGCCGGCCTCGGCGCGTCGGATGTGAACTTGGTGGACCTGCAGCCGCAAGCGTCGCTGGCCGCATGGGAACGAGGCGACGTCGACGCCGTCTACACGTGGCTGCCGACGCTCGACGAGCTGCGCAAGACGGGGACGACGCTCATCGCCAGTCGAGAACTGGCCACTGCGGGCAAGCCGACGCTCGACCTCGGCGTCGTATCCACCGCTTTCGCGAACGAGCACTCCGACGCCGTCGATGCCTGGCGTCAGGTCGAGACCCGCGCACTGAACACGATCGCCGACGATCCCGACGCGGCAGCCAAAGCCATCGCCGCCGAGATCGGCATCACCCAGGACGAGGCGGCAAACCAGCTCAGCCAGGGTGTGTTCCTGACGCCCGAGGAACTGACCTCCTCGGAGTGGCTCGGCACCGACGGGGCCGTCGGAAATATCGCTGTCAACCTGCAGAGTGCGTCCGAATTCCTGGCGTCGCAGAACCAGATTCCCGAGGCTGCGCCGCTGCAGACCTTCCAGGACGCGATCTACACGAAGGGACTACCCGGTGTCCTTCAAGACTGATGCAGCTTCCAAGGTCGGAAAAGCGGCGAGCACGGACGGCTCGATTCGTATCGACAACGTCTCGCACATCTACGGCAGCGGCAGCGACGCGGTCACGGCCCTCGGGCCCGTGGATCTGACGGTGCCGCCGGGCGAGTTTCTCGTCCTCGTCGGCGCGTCGGGATGCGGTAAAAGTACGCTGCTCAGGTTGATCGCAGGTTTCGAATCGGCAACGGACGGAAGCGTTCTCGTCTCCGGTACCGATCCGACCCCGGGCTCGACGTCGGGCGTCGTCTTCCAGCAGCCGCGTCTTTTCCCTTGGAAGAGCGTGGGAGGCAACGTCGAACTGGCGTTGAAGTACGCGGGTGTGAGCAAGAGCGAGCGCGCTGTCCGACGGGACGAGCTGTTGGCTCGCGTCGGACTCGACGGGACGGCGGATCGCAAGATCTGGGAAATCTCGGGTGGTCAGCAGCAGCGCGTCGCGATCGCGCGGGCACTTGCTGCTGAAACGTCGCTGTTGTTGCTGGACGAGCCCTTCGCCGCGCTCGACGCCCTGACACGGGAGCGCCTGCAGGAGGATCTGCGCCAGGTCAGCGCCGAGTCGGGACGCACGTCCGTGTTCGTCACCCACAGTGCTGACGAGGCGGCGTTCCTCGGATCGAGGATCGTCGTACTCACTCAGCGTCCGGGCCGCGTGGCCCTCGATATTCCCGTCGACCTGCCTCGCAGCGGGGTCGACGCGGACGAGCTCCGAGGCTCGCCCGAATTCGCAGCATTGCGTGCCGAAGTCGGGCATGCCGTGAAAGCCGCTGCAGCAGCCTAGAAATGGAGGAATGATGACCACTCTCGAAACCCCGGTAATTCTGACCGTCGACAAGTTCGGCCCGAGTTTCGGTGCCGAGGTGATCGGTCTCGACGTGGCGTCTGCGTCCGATGCCGAAATACTCGCGATCCGCACTGCTCTTGTCGAACACAAGGTTCTCGTGCTGCGCGGACAGTCGCTCGACGATGCGGGGCAGATCGAATTCGGTCGACGCCTCGGCGAGCTGACGGCCGGGCATCCGGTGCATCACAGCGGTGACGTCGCGGCCGAGGTCTACGCGCTCGACTCGCAGGACAACGGGTTCGCCGACGTCTGGCACACCGACGTGACGTTCATGCAGCGTCCGCCGATGGGGTCGATTCTGCGCCCCGTCGTACTCCCTCCGCACGGCGGCGACACGAACTGGGCGGACAGTCAGCTCGCGTACGAGTCGCTGGCCGCGCCGGTGCGCCAGATGATCGACCAGCTCACCGCGGTGCACGACGGCAATCGCGAATTCGGCTACTACCTCGCGCACAAGCGCGGCGGCAAGGGCAACGTATGGGACGGCGCCGAGGTGACGTCGCTGGTACCCGTCGAACATCCGGTGGTTCGGGTGCACCCGGAGACGGGACGCAAGGGCATCTTCGTCAACCCGGGATTCACGTCGCACATCGTCGGAGTGTCCGAAGCCGAGAGCCGCGGCATCCTCGACTTCCTGTACGCCCATCTGACGAAACCCGAGCACGTGGTGCGTCATCGCTGGCGTCTCGGCGACCTGGTGCTGTGGGACAACCGCAGCACCTCGCATTACGCGAACCGCGACTACGGGACAGCGCACCGCAAGATGCACCGCATCACGTTGCGCGGCGACATACCTGTCGGACCCCAGCAGTAACCGGAGTTCGCCGGGCGGGGAAGATTGGCACATGGCGTCGTGGCGTGAACGTAGGCAACAGTGGGTCGACAGCCGTGAGGAAGCGCAGAACAACGCGTCGGCAGCAGCTGCCGACGCGGGTGAACGACGCGCACCCACGGCCTGGCCGCTTCTGATCGCGGTCGGCATCGTCGTCGTGATTCTCGCCGGCATCTTCATCGCTGCACGGTTCGCCCCCGCCGAGAACAACGTCACGCAGGCGCAGCTGATGACCGATGCGATCACCGAGTTCGTCGACGCGCAGAACACCGGTGACGCGGCCGCCCTGCGCGAGACGACGTGTTCGCAGCAGGTGGACAACCTGATCACCGGTTCCGACGCCGACTACAGCGCTGCCAGGGCAGCCGACGTCGAGCAGAACGGCAAACTCGTCGTGGACGGTGCCCCCACCGATTACGAGGTGAACGGCGACCGCGGAGTCGCTACTGTTCCGACGAAGCTCGAGAAGTCGGGAACGACGACGAACGACGAGTGGAAATTCGTGCGCGTGGACGACAAGTGGCTGGTCTGCAATGTGTACTCGGGTTGAATTCATGAAAGGCTGAATCCGTGACTTATGCAGGTGACATAACCCCGCAGGCAGCGTGGGAGCTGCTTCGCGAGAACCCGGAAGCCGTCCTGGTGGACGTCCGAACTCACGCCGAGTGGCAGTACGTCGGCGTCCCCGACACGTCGTCGATCGAGCGCCCGACGCATCTCATCGAGTGGGTCAGCTACCCGAACGGTGCGCGCAACGTGAACTTCGTCGAACAGCTGAAGGAAGCCGGAGTCGACGGCGAACGTCCCGTGGTGTTCCTGTGCCGGTCCGGCCAGCGGTCGATCGGTGCTGCCGAAGCCGCGACGGCGGCGGGCATCGGGCCGTCGTACAACGTTCTCGACGGGTTCGAAGGTGCGACGGACGCAGAGGGCCACCGCGGTGCTGTGGGTTGGCGTGCGGTCGGACTTCCGTGGAGGCAGTCATGAGCAACCCAACTGGTGGTGGATTCTCCAAGCCGTTGCCCGAGGGCGTCGGCCAGGGCACGTTGGGTGTTCGCGGCGGACTGATGCGGTCCGGGTTCGACGAGAACGCCGAGGCGCTCTACCTGTCGTCCGGATTCGTCTACGAGAGCGCGGGTGCGGCCGAACAGGCGTTCACCGGCGAGATCGACCACTTCGTCTACTCCCGCTACGGCAATCCGACGGTCCGGATGTTCGAGGAGCGTCTGCGACTGATCGAGGGTGCCGAGGCGTGCTTCGGCACGTCGAGCGGCATGTCCGCGGTGTTCGTTGCGCTCGGTGCACTGCTGAAAGCCGGCGACCGGTTGGTCGCGGCACGCAGCCTGTTCGGTTCGTGTTTCGTCGTTTGCAACGAGATCCTGCCGCGCTGGGGTGTCGAGACCGTCTTCGTCGACGGTGAGGACAACGCGCAGTGGGAAGAGGCGCTGTCGGTTCCGACGACGGCGGTGTTCTTCGAGACGCCGTCGAACCCGATGCAGTCGCTCGTCGACGTCGAGCGGGTCTCCGAGCTGGCGCACGCGGCCGGCGCAACCGTGGTGTTGGACAACGTCTTTGCGACTCCGTTGCTGCAGAACAGTCTGGCCCTGGGAGCGGACGTCGTCGTCTACTCGGGTACCAAGCACATCGACGGCCAGGGCCGTGTCCTCGGCGGGGCGATTCTCGGGAGCAAGGAGTACATCGACGGTCCGGTGCAGACGCTCATGCGCCACACCGGTCCGGCGTTGAGTCCGTTCAATGCGTGGACTCTGCTGAAGGGTCTCGAGACGATGCCTGTGCGCGTTCGACATTCGACGCAGAGCGCACTCGAGATCGCGCGGTTCCTCGAAGGGCATCCAGGGGTGTCGTGGGTCAAGTACCCCTACCTCGAATCGCACCCGCAGCACGAGCTCGCGAAGAAGCAGATGAAGGGCGGCGGCACCGTCGTCACGTTCGAACTGGACGCGCCGGAAGGCGAAGGCAAGAAGCGTGCGTTCGAACTGCTCGACGCGCTCCGAATCGTCGACATCTCGAACAATCTGGGTGACGCGAAGACGCTCATCACCCACCCCGCGACGACGACGCACCGCGCGATGGGCCCGGAAGGTCGTGCGGCAGTGGGGCTTTCGGACGGTGTCGTGCGCATCTCCGTCGGCCTCGAGGACGTCGAGGATCTCATCGCGGATCTGCAACAGGCGCTTCGCTAGCGCTCAGCGCACGTGAGCGCGAATGTACAGCCGGCTGTACATTGGCGCTCACGAGGCGCGGAGCGCCTCCAGAACAGTCCTGAATTTCGCTGTCGTCTCGGCGAGTTCGGCGTCGGGGTCGGAGGCTTCGACGATGCCTCCGCCCGCCGTCGCGACCGCTGACAGGCCGTCCGCCGCGAGTTCGAGGCATCGGATGGCCACCATCCATTCGCCGTCGCCCGTGGAGTCCGTCCATCCGACAGCGCCCGCGTAGAAGCCGCGCGGGCCCTCGATGTCTGCGATCGTCTGCATGGCTGCGTCGCGCGGAACGCCCGCGACGGCAGCGGTCGGATGCAGTGCGAGCGCGAGATCCAGTGCCGTCGTGGACGAGTCGCGCAGAGTGCCGGTGATCGGCGAGCTCAGATGCCACAGCTGAGGCGTCGAACTGAGTTGTGGTGTTTCTGGCACTTCGATTGTCGCGCACAGTGGTTCGAGTGCCGCGCGAATTTCGTCGACGACGAATCGGTGTTCCGCTTGATCTTTCGCGCTCGCGGCCAGACGTTCGGCGATTGCTGCATCGGTGTCGGGGTCGTCGCTGCGCGCCGCTGTACCGGCGAACGGGTGGCAGCTGACCGTGGTGCCGCGTCGTCGTACGAGAAGTTCCGGACTCGAGCCGACGAGGTGCTTTCCCTGGTAATCGGTTCCGGCAGAAGAGAGGTCGACGCTGTAACCGTTGCCCAATGGATCGGCCCGAACGAGCGCGTCGAGCAGCGACAGTGGGTCGATCGGCGAATCGGCGAGGAGCTCGAGAGCACGCGCGAGCACCACTTTCTGTGCTGCGCCCTGCCGGAGCGCGTTCACGACCTCCCGCACGCGTTCGACATGCACGTCCGACGCGGGCTGCTGCCGTCCGACATGCACGTGGGGTAGCGGTGGCAAGGAGACACGGGAAGCCCACGGCCCGTCGGTCCTGGTCAGGCCGACGGGCTGAACGAGCGCGGCAGGATCACCGATGTCGAACGGGATCGCGCCGACGACGGCACGGCCGGACTGCATGGCCTCCGGCAGCGTCGAGAACCGGTGCTCGACGCCGGTTGCCTCGACGGTGCAGTCGCGTCGGGACAGCACGAAGTGCGGTAGAGCCGACATCAGAACGGCGACTGGGTGCGTCCGACGAGGTCTGCGACCGAGTTGATGACTTTCGTCGGCCGGTACGGGTAGTGCTCGACCGATGCGGTGGTCGAGATGCCGGTCAGCACGAGGATGGTCTGCAGGCCAGCTTCGAGACCGGAGACGACGTCGGTGTCCATCCGGTCGCCGATCATCAGTGTGCTTTCGGAGTGACCGCCGATCGCGCGTAGCGCGGAACGCATCATCAATGCATTCGGCTTGCCGACGTAGTAGGGCTCGCGGCCGGTGGCCTTGGTGATCAGTGCGGCGACGGACCCGGTCGCGGGTAGCGATCCGTCACGGGACGGGCCGGTGGCGTCGGGGTTGGTCGCGATGAAGCGTGCGCCCTTCTCGACGAGTCGAATGGCCGTCGTGATGGCTTCGAAGGAGTACGTTCGTGTCTCGCCGAGCACGACGTAATCGGGGTTGGAATCGGTGAGTACGTAGCCGATGTCGTGCAGGGCCGTCGTCAGACCGGATTCGCCGACGACATAGGCGCTGCCGCGGGGACGCTGGTTGCCGAGGAAATTGGCCGTGGCCAGGGCGGACGTCCAGATCGCCGACTCCGGAATCTTCAGGCCGGTCCGTTCGAGCCTGGCCTGCAGGTCGCGCGGAGTTCGGATCGAGTTGTTCGTCAGCACGATGAACGGGATGTCGTTCGCCTCCAGCTCGGCGACGAACGCGTCGGCGCCGGGGATGAGGTGATCTTCGTGGACGAGAACGCCGTCCATGTCCATCAGGTAGGTCCAACGCTGCGGTTCGTCCGGTGAGCTCACCTCACCATTGTGCGCTATCCGGCTTTCTTCGACTGCGCGCGCTGCAGTGAGCGCTCACGGGCGGTCATGCCACCCCACACTCCGAACGGTTCGCCCGCGGCCAGAGCGAACTGGCGGCACTGCGAGATGACCGGGCATGTCCTGCACACGACCTTCGCGGCATCCTCTCGTTGCCGACGAGCCGTGCGGCCCTCACCCGACGGTGAGAAGAAGATTTCCGAATCGGCGCCGCGGCAGACCGCGTCGAGCTGCCACTGCCACGCTTCTGTTGTGGGTGCCATGTAGCGATGATGTCGCGTGAGAAGACCGGCGAGAAGGTTTGCAATCATCCAGCGTCTAATTGTTTCGTGAACTTTTGGAGCGGTCGAATTGCCATGATCTCGGGTGGCGTACTGGTCGGGTCGACGCTGGCTGAGCGGTGCTCGGGCCGCTTCTGTTGTTCGTGCCGTTCGCTGAGCACTACGGGTGGACGGCGATCACGGCTGCCGACAACCGGACGGTGAGCTCGTTCGTGGGCGACGCCCCCGCTTACGACGAGCAGGCTCTCGCAGCGGTCGTGACGATCCTGCTGTGCGGCGTTGTCGCGTGGACGTTGACCCGGCACGCGAATCAGAACGGTGGTGGTCGGTAATTCTCGCGGGCGGTAACGATGGCGCGGTGTTCGAGGAATCGTTCGCGGAGGTAGACGGCGTCGTCGCGTTCCTGTGAAGTGCGGGCGCGTGCGATGTCGCCGAGTGTCGGCACGTTCGTCACCGTCTCGGGGTTCAACAGCCGGCCCCAGTCGGTGTCGGTGTCGGTGATGTTCTGTTCCCACCAGGTGGGTTCGTAAAGTTCGTCGGAGGGTTCGTCGTCCGGTGGTGGTTCCGTCGGTCTCTCCTCATCGACGACAAGAACTGCCGCAGAGCGCTCGTCTTCGATAGTGGCCGGCAGTGGGCGTGGTTTCCGATTGTGTACGAAGGTGTCCGGGACCAGGACGGTGCCGTAGTTCGACGGGGTGATGCGTTGCAGTCCTGAGGTCGAAGTCCAGATGATGGCGTCGCCGGCGAGTCGTGCTGCGGCCCAGAGCTTCAGGGTCTTGGCTTGGTGATGGAAGTGGCACAGCGGCTGGACGTTGGCGCGGATGGTCCAGCCGCCTGCTCGGGGGTTGGTGTGGTCGAAGGGAACGATGTGGTCGATCTCGCAGGCTGCTGCGGGCACACTGCACCCAGGGAATGTGCAGGTGGAGAACGTCGCGCGTGTGAGTGCGACGAGTTCTGCCGTGGGTCGGTAGGTCAGTGCTCCCGGTGGCGGTTCGGTGTGTCCACCGTGGCCGTCGGGGTGAATGCCCTTCGCGAGTGCGGGGTCTGCGGCTGCGGCATCGAGAAACCGCGAAATCATCTCGGAAAGAGCGACATCGCGGCCTGGGCGTAGGCGCCGGCGTACCGCACGCGGGAGTGAGCGGGAAATGGAGGTGGTGCAGGGGATCAGCGCTGCGCTCAGAGGCCCGACCGGATGGATTCGGCCGCGTTTGATCGGGCGGTAGGCAATGGGTCGGTGGTCGGTCGAGTGGTGAGCTGTCTGTTCGGCGACATCTTCAGCTGCGCTAGGGTTTTCGTGGTCGGCGGCCGCGGTGTCATCGGGTTCGTCTGTACCGCAAGCATTCTCGCTTCCCGCACGCTCGCTGCCCGAATGTTCTTCCTGCGCCACCGCGGAGTCGACATCCTCGGCCGTGTCGTCTGCAGACTCGTCCGCCTTGTTGCCGTGTCCTTCTTCCGCGCGGATGTCCTCGATGAGTTCGGTGAGAATCATCTGCAGTCGGGAGTCGCCAGCGAGCCGTCGGGCTGTGTCGGGGTCGAGGATGGTGCCGTCGCTGAGGGTTGCGGGTCGGTCGGTGAGTCCGAGGAGGGTTTCGATGTCTACGGTGACTTGCAACAGGTGTGGACGTCGCTTGGAGTGATGCTCCTGCTGTCCGTTGACCGGGCATACGTCGGTTTCGCACATGCAGGCGATGAAGTCCTGGCGGTAGACGAGAGCCATGACGGCGTAGCCACGGAGTTGCTTCTTCGTTCGTGGGTCGCGGGAGCAGACGGTGCCTGCGAGTTCGTCGAGCACGGCGTTGATTTCGGCGCCCTCGAGACTGCTCATTCTGGCGCGGAGGGTGGCCATGCCGTCGTCGCCTCGAATGACGTCGGCGCGTCGTTCTTCGGATTCGACTTTCTTACGCGCTGCTGCGGCCTCGTCGGGGTCGTGTTCGATCCACAGGCTCCAGATGCGGTCGCGGAGGGGGCCGACGGTGGTGTGCAGTGCGGTGGCGAGGACGTCGTCCTCGATCGCGTGGACGGTATCGTCGGATGCCTTCTCGAGCACCAGGGCGATGGTGCGGACCCTAGGGTAGTCGATATCGCCTGCGGTGAAAGCGCCGTCGACTGCGGGCAGTCGCCAGGCGAGCTGTTCGCCGATGGTCATCATGTCGCTGGTGACGGTGCGCGACAAGGACAAGGCGACCGACGCCTCGCACTGGACGGTACGTTTGGCGAGTGCGATGTCGGGTTCGCCGTCGCCGGATTCGTGGATGTCGGCTTCGGTGCAGAAGCGGAGCTCGAACAGGGCGTGCAGGTTGTGGACCATCGTTGCGGCGGCGATGTTCTCGGCGCGGCGATTGCTGGCGAGCGTCGCCAACAGTTCCGACGCCTCCGCGTCGGCGGCACGACGGATCGCGTCCGCCTCGCCTGAATTATCAACGCCCCCCGGCATTCCCATGCCCACTACGATAATCGAACATGCGTTCGAATACAAGGGAGGCCGCCCACTACGTCGCCCGCGCAGGTTGCAGCGCACGCGCACGTTGCAACCTGCGCGCTTGCTGGAAGGTGCGCGGCCGGACGCGAACGGTCGAAACCCGCAAGAGTTCGAATCACCGTGATTCGAAGTCGAAGCTCAAGCGCCGCAATGCAATCGAAAACCGGAGACTTGACGGCTGTACTAGGTACCGAATACATTCCTGTCACCATCCAGAGCGACCAAGAGACCTGGCTCGTCGACGTCGCAGCAACCCCCTTCCTCACGGAAGGTGTGGGTGCTACCGCCAGGACCGATGGAGGACGAACATGAGTATGAGTAGCGCACTGTGTCAGCGACGGGCAATGCGGCGACGCCTGCACGTCGACCTGTGCCGCGTGGGCGCCTGTAGCTGTACCTGCAGATAGTCCCGCCACACACCACACCTCCACCAGAAAGCTTGTTTCGGTGACTCAATTGCAAGCTCGGCCCGCGTCGGCCGAACCGCAGATAGACGACGAAGACCTCGTCGTCGCCAAGAAGTGGCACCCGTGGCGCTGGGTCGTCAGCATCGCGGTCCTCGTGCTGGTCGCGCAGTTCCTCCACGGCCTCGCGACCAACCCGGGATGGGATTGGGGAACGTTCGCTCAGTACTTCACGGCGGCGTCCGTCATGTCCGCGCTGTGGCTGACCATTCAGCTGACGTTCTGGGGCACACTCATCGGGATCGCGATCGGCATCGCGCTCGCCGTGGCTCGCCTGTCGAACAACCCTGTGCTGCAGGTCATCTCCTGGTTCTACATCTGGGCGTTCAGGTCGATTCCTCTCATTGTGCAGTTGCTGTTCTGGTTCAACATCGCCTACCTGTACCAAACTCTCACGCTCGGAATTCCGTTCGGTCCCGCGTTCTTCGAGTTCGACGTGAACAACGTGATCAGCGGTTCGACGGCCGCCATCATCGGTCTCGCGCTGCACCAGGCTGCGTACTCGGCCGAGATCGTCAGGGCGGGCATCATCTCCGTCGACCAAGGCCAGTTGGAAGCGGCTGCTGCACTGGGCATTCCGAAGCGTCGCGAATTCTTCAAGATCGTCCTGCCACAAGCGATGAGAGGGATCCTCCCGAACGCCGCCAACGAGGTCATCAGCCTGTTCAAGGGCACCTCGATCGTGTCCGTCATGGCCATCGCCGAGCTGTTCTACCAGGTTCAGGTCATCTACGGCCGCAACGGGCGGGTCGTTCCGCTGCTCATGGTCGCGACCATCTGGTACATCATCCTCACGTCGATCCTGTCGGTCGTCCAGTTCTACGTAGAACGGCACTACGCCAAGGGTGCGGTGCGCACCATCCCTCTGACACCGGTCCAGAAGATACGCAAGCGGCTCGCCGAGATCACCCTCGCGCCTCGGGGAGCAACCCGATGACCGCCGCACCGGAGAACTCGAAGTACGCCGTCGAAGTCCGCGGCATACACAAGTCGTTCGGACCGCTCGAAGTGCTGAGGGGTGTCGACCTCGTCGTTCGCCCGGGCGAGGTCACCGTCATCATCGGCCCGTCCGGATCCGGTAAGTCCACGCTGCTGCGCACCCTCAACCACCTCGAAAAGGTGGATCAGGGCACGGTCAGGGTCGACGGCAATCTCGTCGGCTACCGCCGCAAGGGCAACAAACTGCACGAGCTCAGCAACAAGGACATCCTGAAGCAGCGTTCGCAAATCGGCTTCGTCTTCCAGAACTTCAATCTGTTCCCGCACCTCACCGTGCTCGAGAACGTGATCGAAGCACCGATCGCGGCGCAGAAGCGGAGGCGCGCCGACGTCGAGCCCGAAGCTCTGGCTCTGCTCGAACGCGTTGGCTTGAAAGAGAAGGCGCACGACTACCCGCGCAGATTGTCCGGCGGCCAACAGCAGCGCGTCGCCATCGCCCGGGCACTCGCGTTGCGCCCCAAAGTGATTCTGTTCGACGAGCCCACATCGGCGCTCGACCCCGAACTCGTCGGCGAGGTTCTCGAAGTCATTCGGGGGCTCGCTCGTGAAGGCGCGACACTCGTCATCGTCACGCACGAGGTCGGTTTCGCCAAGGAGATCGCTGACACGGTCGTCTTCATGGACGGCGGACAGATCGTCGAGAGCGGCACGCCCACGGAACTTTTCGACAACACCCGAGAGGAGCGCACCAAAGCGTTCCTCGCCCACGTTCTCTGAACTCGAGGAAAAGCCATGCCCAGATTCAACCGGGGACTCCTCGTCCTCGCGTCTGCCCTCTCCGCTGCTGCACTGACGCTCACCGCGTGCAGTGAACCCACCGCCGAGTCGGAGGTGGTGACCGAGGACGGTCAGACCTTCGACCTCTCACCGGAGCAGTCCACCCGCGTTCACGCCGACAAGGTCGACGAGATCGCGGCGAAAGTTCCCCAGTCCATTCGTGATTCGGGCGTCCTGACGATTGCTGGAACTGCCGGTACCGCTCCGCCGCTGCGCTTCTACGCGACCGACGACAAGACCGTCGTCGGCTCCGAAGTGGATTTCGGCATCCTCATCGCCGACATTCTGGGTCTGAAGCCAGAGATCACCGTCGCCGACTGGGCGCAGAACTTCGTCAAGATCGACTCCGGTGAGAACGACGTCTTCATCTCCAACGTCACCGTCACCGAGGAGCGCAAGGACAAGTACGACTTCGCGACGTACCGTCTCGACAACCTCGCCTTCGAGACTCAGAAGGACACGGACTGGGTCGTGAACGGCCGTCAGGACATCGCAGGCAAGAAAATCGGTGTCGGATCCGGTACCAACCAGGAACAACTTCTGGTCGGGTGGAACGAAGCCAACATCGCCGAGGGTCTCGCGCCGGCCGAGATCGCCTACTACCAGAACACCTCCGACTACTACCTTGCGCTGTCGTCCAAGCGCATCGACGGCTACGTCGGACCCAACCCGTCCGCCGTCTACCACGCGGCCACCAGCGGTGACAGCAAGATCATCGGCACGGTGTCCGGTGCGGGCGACGCCCTGCAAGGCGAAATCGCCGTGACCACCAAGAAGGACAACGGTCTGATCGTCGCGATCCAGGAGGCGATCAACCACGCCATCGAGGACGGCGATTACCAGAAGGTCATCGACCGCTGGGGGCTGAAGGACGAGGTTGTCACCGAGTCCGTGATCAACCCGCAGGGCCTGCCCCGTAAGGCTGGCTAGACCCAGGCATGAAAGTAGTAGTCGTCGGCGGTGGCGTGATCGGAACAGCATCGGCGTGGATTCTCGCGCGCCGAGGCCACCAGGTCACCCTGCTCGAGCAGTTCGAGCCCGGCCACAAGAACGGTGCGTCACACGGCAGTTCGCGTATCTTTCGACACGCCTACGCCGACGACTTCTACGTATCGCTCGCGTCACGCGCTCACACGCTGTGGCGTGAACTCGAGAACAGTACCGGCACCGAACTTCTCACACTGACGGGTGCCGTTGACCATGGCTTGCCCGCTACCGTGTCGCCCCGGGCAGATGCCTTGGCGCGCGCTGGGCTTGCTGCCGAAGTTCTGCACCCGCACGAGGCGCGGCGGCGTTGGCCCGGGTTGGCGTTCGACACGACCGTCCTGCATCATCCCGATGCCGGACGGTTGGATGCGGACGGAAGTGTCGACGCCTTCGTCGTCGCGGCCCGGAATGCCGGTGCCGCTGTGCATTACGGAAGCCCGGTGCGGGAGATCACCGCGTCGGACGTGTCCACGAACTCTCGGACCTACAAAGCCGACCACGTCGTCGTGGCAGCAGGCGCATGGTCGTCGAAAGTTCTCGGCAGCCGGGTGGACCTTCCCACGCTCGTCACCACGCAGGAACAACCTGCACATTTTCTGCCTACTGTCGACGCCGACTGGCCGAGCTTCATCCACCATCCTGGTGCAGAACTCCGCACCGAAGGAATCTACGGGCTGCAGGGCGTCGAAGGGATCAAGATCGGCGAACACGGAACCGGTCCGGTGGTGGACCCCGACGACAGGGACTTCACCCCAGGCCTCGAAGGGATCGAACGGCTGAAGGCGTACGCCAGAAGCTGGCTGCCGGGCGTGGACGCAGACTCCGCCGACGCTCTGACGTGCCTGTACACGACCACTCCCGATTCGAACTTCGTCGTCGATCGCGTCGGACATCTCACGGTTGCCGCCGGCTTCTCCGGCCACGGGTTCAAATTCGCGCCTGCAATCGGTGAGTTGGTTGCCGATCTGGTCGACGGAGGATCGACGCCGGAGCTGTTCCGTCTGGGCGTGCGTTACGGCGGCGATGTTTCCTAGCGATCGGGAATGAAATACAGTCGTGCCCGGTTCGTACAACTGAACACAACCATCCAGAGCGACCGAGAGACCTTGGCTCGACGACGTCGCAGCAACCATCACGCCGTGCGCGTGGGGGTGCTCCTGCCAGGATCGATGGAAGGAACCGCACTTGACGACGTCGGAAGATCAGCTCGCCTTGCAATTCGTGGCCGTGCACCAGAACGACCCGCTCGCCGCACCGCTGATCGAGGAACTCGCGCTCGAATATGCGACGCGCTACGGCCGCACTCCCGGTGAGCAGTACAGCGAACTTCGCTCTTATCCGGCGGAGGAATTCGCCCCACCGGGCGGCTCTCTCGTCGTCGCCATCTCGGGTGGCCAACCCGTCGCAGGAGGTGCGTTCCGGCAGTACGACGCCACGACCGCCGAGCTGAAGCGGATCTGGACCGCCTCGACACACCGCAAACGTGGTCTCGGCAAACTCGTCGTCGCAGAACTCGAGCGCATCGCCACACAGCGTGGATACTCCCGCATCTACCTGACGACGGGGTGGCGGCAACCGGAAGCTGTCGCGTTGTATCTGTCCGCCGGATACACGCCGCTGTACGACCGGTCGATCCCGGCCGAGGACGTCGGCCCACACCCGTTCGAAAAGCTTCTCGTCTGCGAGGGTGTCGCATGAAGTTTCTGCTGATGAGCCTCGTGTCGCATCGGCCGGACCCTGTTTCCGGTGAGAAGAAGAGCCCGGCGGAGCGATTCCGGAAAGTCATCGACACCGCGGTACTCGCCGAAGAGCTGGGGTACGACGGGTTCGCCGTGGGGGAGCGTCACGAAGATCCGTTCATCTCGGCGTCGCCACCGGTGGTGTTGAGCAACATCGCTGCTCGCACGTCGACCATCGGATTGTTCACGGCCGTAACCACGTTGAGCCTTCTCGATCCGGTGCGCGCCTTCGAGGACTATTCGACGCTCGACAACCTGTCCGATGGCCGACTCGAAATGATCATCGGCAAGGGCAACGGAAGTGCCCAGGCCGCATTGTTTCACGTGACACCCGAGGATCAATGGGATCGTAATCGTGAAGGCTACGAACTGTTTCGCGCGTTGTGGGACAGCGACAGCGTCACGTGGTCCGGTCGTTTCCGGCCTCCGCTCGTCGACGCGAAAGCTCTACCTCGCCCGTTGCAGTCCAGGATTCGCATCTGGCACGGCAGTGCGACAAGCAGGGAATCCGTGGATCTGGCTGCACGGCACGGAGATCCGATCTTCTCCGCCAACGTCACCAATCCGCCCGAGCCGTACGCCGAACTGATTCGCCATTACCGTGAGCGCTGGGCGCACTACGGTCGTCGTCCCGAGGACGCACTCGTGGGCGCCGGCACTGCAGGCTTCCATGTCGCCGCGACGTCGCAGGAGGCCGTTGCCGCATACCGTTTCACGTTCGAGGCACGGCTGGCGGCGCAACGCAGCGCTGGACTCCCGGTCGTCTTCGACTCCCTCGAAGACCTCGTCGAGCGCAGTTCCGCGCTGATCGGCAGCCCCGAGCAGGTGGTCGACAAGATCGGTCGGTACCACGAACAGTTCGGTCACGAGATCATCCATCTCAGCGCGGATGCCGACGGTATCCCCGCGCGTCAGCAGCGTCGTAGCCTGGAGTTGTTCCAGTCCGACGTCGCACCCGTGATACGCGAGCGGATTCCGAGCCGACCACTCGCCGCAGCCAAGGCCCTGAAAGAGGTTCTCGTATGAGTATTTTCGCCGTCGGAATCGAGTTGGACGGAGAGGGTGCTCATCCACGCGCGGCGCGGCGTGCGAACCAGCCGTCGAGCGGGACGATCAGCGGGAAGACGCTATCGCGTCGCGTCGCGGCCGCCGAGAATGCGGGTTTCACGTTCGCCACGTTCGACGACTCGATCCTCCCGCCGTCCGGCGACGTACGCGCGAGGGTCGACGCCGTCGCCCGCGCCTCGTTCGTCGCGGCGACCACGTCCACGATCGGACTCGTCCCGGTCGTCGGCACGACGTACGCCGAGCCGTTCCACACGTCGTCGCAGCTTGCGACGCTCGACTACTCGTCGCGCGGACGTGCCGGATGGATCCCGATTCGTGTGACCGACCCGGCGGCGGCCCGCGCGTGGGGCCGACCCGAAATGACGTCCGACGCGGATCGCACTCGCGAGCAACGAGACTCGATCACCGTCGCTCGACGACTGTGGGATTCGTGGGAGGACGACGCTGTCATCCGCCACGTCGCGAGCGGGCGTTTCCTCGACCGCGACAAGCTGCACTACGTCGACTTCCAGGGCGAGTCGTTCTCGGTGAAAGGCCCGGCGATCGTGCCGCGCCCACCGCAGGGACAGCTCGTCGTGTTCGGCACGGAGGACGAGCGCGACCTCGTCGACGTCGTCCTCGTCCGCGAGACACCCTCGTCGCGGACGGACGCGCTCACCGTCGTCGAAATCGACGTCGCGCTCGACACCGCGGACGCAACTGCGGCCGAGCGACTCGAATCACTCGGTGCCGCAACGGCAGCGGGTCGAACGAGCTACTCCGGTCCTGCAGCCGGCCTGACGGAACTGCTCACCGATCTAGCTTCCACAGCAGACGGGGTTCGGCTGTTCCCGACGGTCGTCGACGAGGACCTACCGGTGCTGATCCGCTACGTCCTGCCCGAGCTGTTCCAGACAGGCGTCGCGCATCGCCCGGTTCCAGGATCGACGTTCCGCGACAACCTCGGTCTTGCCCGGCCGGTCAATCGTTACGAGAGGGTCTGAACATGAGTGTCCTTCGACCGGACGCCCAGGTGCACTTCGGTGTCTTCTTCCAAGGCGTCAACCACACGACCATCTGGTCCGACCCGCAGAGCGGTTCGCAAATCGACTTCGAGACGTTCCGCAAGATCATCGCGACGGCCGAGCGGGGCCTGTTCGACGCGTTCTTTCTCGGTGAGGGTCTGCGCCTGCGCGAGCAGCAGGGCAAGATCCTCGACCTGGACATCGCCGGGCGTCCCGACGCCATCGCGCAGCTCGCGGCGCTCGCAGGCATCACCGAACACATCGGATTGGTCGCGACCCAGAACACGACGTACAACGAGCCGGGCGACCTCGCGCGTCGCCTTGCAGGTCTCGACATCCTGTCCGACGGCAGGGCAGGGTGGAATGCCGTCACGACCGACAACGCGTGGACCGGTGAGAACTTCCGCCGGGGAGGGTTTCTCGACCACGAGCTCCGCTACGAGCGGGCAGGCCAGTTCATCCAGGCGGCGCGTGCGATCTGGGATTCCTGGGAGAACGGTGAACCGACTCGGGTGCAGCAGAGCACGTCGCAATTCGACATCGAGCTCGACGCCACCCTCCCGCGGAGTGCGCAAGGACATCCCGTCATCTTCCAGGCCGGAGACTCGCCGCAGGGCCGTGACTTCGCCGCTGCCAACGCCGACGTCATCTTCTCCCGTCACGGAACGCATTTCGACGAAGCGTTGACGTTCGCGAACGACATTCGGTCTCGCCTCCGCAAGGCAGGTCGTCCCGAGGACGACATCAAGATCCTTCCCGGTACCCAGATAGTGTTGGCGGAGAACGCGAACGAGGTAGAAGAGAAGGAACGGTGGGTCCGCGAGGGCCAGTTCACCGGGCCGACGGCGTTGTCGCTCATCGGGCTCGTGTGGGGGCGCGACCTGTCCGATCTCGATCCCGACGGTCCGCTCCCCGCGGACGATCCGGTGCCGGCTCCCATCTCGGCGACGCGTGGTGCTTTCCGCGACGGCAAGGATCCGATCGAATTGGCAAGGGAGTGGCGCGCTTTGGCCGAGGCGAAGAACCTGTCGTTGCGTCAGGTCGCCATCGAGACGACGGCCAGGTCCGGCTTCGCAGGTACACCGGGTCAGGTCGCCGACGAGCTCACGCGGTGGGTACGCGAAGGCGCAACGGATGGATTCAACATCTCGCCGTACATCGTGCCGGGTGGTCTCGACGAGATCGTCGACTGGCTCGTGCCCGAGTTGCAGGAACGCGGGTCCTACCGGACTGAATACACGTCGACGACGCTGCGCGGCCATCTCGGGCTGCGTGAGCCGCTGTCCCGCAGGACGTCCGGTGAGACCGATAACAGCGCTGCGGGCTGATCCAGCCGACCGGGTAGCAACTGGCAAAGATGTCTTCGTTTGCGCTGCAGCGGGTTTCACGACGCTTCTCGACTCGGCTGTTCTGAGCATCGGCGTCCCGGCGATTCGGTCGTCGCTCGATGCCGGGACCTCCGAGGTGCAGTGGATCCTCGCCAGCTACTCGCTGACGTTCGGACTGGCGCTCGTTCCCGCGGGTCGCCTCGGGGACGTGATCGGGCGACGGCGGCTGTTCCTGTTCGGGCTGAGCCTGTTCTCGGTGATGGGATTGCTGGGTGCGTTCGCTGCCGAGCCGTGGATGATCGTGGCCGCGCGCCTCGGTCAGGGGATCGGCGCAGGCACCGTCAGTTCGCAGGTGCTCGGGATCATCACCGATCGGTACAGCGGGCATGAACGTGCGAAGGCGTTGGGCGCGTACAGCACTGCTGGCGGACTTGCGGGCCTGTTCGGTCCGATCCTCGGCGGAATCGTTCTCGGGGTCGCCGACGCCGACATCGGATGGCGCTTGTTGCTGGTGCTCAACGTGCCGTTCGCGGTGGTGACTCTCACTGCCGCGCTGTTCGCACTTCGCAAGGATCAGGTGCGTCGGTCGGGGGCGAGCATCGATGTCGTCGGACTGCTCGCTCTCGGGGTAGCGACGCTGTTGCTGTTGCTGCCGATGGTGTCGTCACTGGGGGCTGTGGTGTCTACGGTGCTCGTTCTCGCATCCGTCGGCACGCTCGTCGGGTTCTGGTTCTGGGAGAGGAGTTTCTCGACATCGGGCGGCGTCCCGGTCCTGCTACCGGAACTGCTTTCTGCGCGTGGTTACACACTCGGCACCGCGGTGGCGATGTTCTGGTTCGGCGCCGTGCTCGCGCTGCAAGCGGTGCTCAGTCTGTATCTCATCGAGGGGTTGAACTATCCGGCTTTGCAGGCGGCGCTGATCATGGTCGGCAGTTCGTTGCTGATGGCGATCACCTCGGCGTTCGGGTGGCGGGTGGTGGCGCGGTTCGGACGCAACGCGGTCGTCGGTGCCATCGTGCTCGAGCTGTTCGTCGTAGCCGGGTACATCATGGTCATCGCTCTGTTTCCCAGGGAATTCACCGTGCCGGCGTTCGTCGTCCTCGCCGCACTGTCCGGTCTCGCAAGCGGATTCGTCGACGCGCCCAATCGCGGTATGACGCTGGAGTATTCACCTTCCGGCGCGAACGGTGTGGCGGCAGGTTTTCTCCAACTGTCGCAACGATTGTCGGCGACGATCTCGCTCGCCGCGGTGCCCGGAATCTACTTGGGCGTTCTCGCTGCGGACAGCGAGAACTTCGGGCGGGCAGCCGTTCTGGGGCTCGGGGTCTGCGCGCTGATGTTGCTCGGATCGTTGGCGTGTGCAGTGACGGACAGCAAGAGACGGAGTGGGCAGTGACAAGGACGGCACCGAAGTTTTCGTGGTTTCTTCCTACCGGTGGCGACGACGAACGCCTCGGTGGTACGTCGCACGGAGTGCGCATTGCAGAAAACGCTGCAGCAGTGGTTGATTCCGGCCATCGCGACGCGTCGCTCGACTACCTGACCCGTCTGGCGCAGACCGTCGACCGGCTCGGTTTCCATGCGGTGCTGACGCCGACGGGTGCTCACTGCGAGGACGCGTGGTTGGTCACGTCGGCGCTGATCGCGGCGACGACGCGTCTGAAATTCCTCGTCGCGTTCCGACCCGGTGCCGTAGAGCCGGTCCTGTCGGCGCAGATGGTCAGTACGTTCCAACGACTTTCGGGTGGACGTGCACTGCTGAACGTCGTCGTGGGAGGTGACGACGTCGAACAGCGCGCGTACGGCGACACACGCGGCAAGGACGACCGCTACCGTCGAGCGCTCGAATTCCTCGAAATCGCCCGTGCCGTCGGCGACGGCAAGCCTGTCTCGACGTCGTCCGAGTTCTACACCGTCGAGCGGCCGAGCGGCGCCGGTTTCAGTGGCTACCCGCCGGTCCCGCTTCCCGACGTGTACCTCGGTGGATCGTCCGCGGCTGCCGTCGATGTCGCGGCCGCGCAGGCCGACGTGTTCCTGACCTGGGGTGAACCGCCCAGTCAGGTCGCCGACAAGATCGCGCACGTCAAGAAGGCCGCACACGACCGAGGCAGGGACATCCGAGGCGGGATCAGGCTGCACGTCATTGCGCGTGACACCGCCGACGAGGCGTGGGCGGTTGCCGAGAACCTGATCTCCGGGCTCGACGACGAGATCATCGCACGCAGGCAGAAAGCATTGCGCGGCATCGCGTCCGAGGGGCAGCGACGCATGCTCGATCTGCACGGTGGTGATCGAAACAACCTGCTGGTCGGGCCGAATCTGTGGGCGGGGTACGGTCTGGTGCGCGGGGGAGCCGGTACCGCGCTGGTCGGCAGTCACGCCGAGGTGGCCGACCGGATTCGCGAATATCAGGCGGTGGGCATCGACGAGTTCATCTTTTCGGGCTACCCCCACGTCGAAGAAGCCGAGCATTTCGGGAGGGGAGTGCTACCGCTGTTCGAATCCCCCAATACTCCGTAGGGAATGCCCCAATTGGCATAAGTGTCGTACGTAGTCGTACACTTGCCAGCGCAACACCATCCAGAGCGACCGAGAGACCTGGCTCTACGACGTCGCAGCAACCCCCCGAACAAGTCGGGAGCGGGTGCTACCGCCGGGAACGATGGAGGAACGATGCACGCCACTCACGACGCTGGGTCGATCAGCGCGGGGTTCACGACTGCTTGGGGCCGCATTCACGTCGACCTGTGTCGTCTGTGCGGTTCCAGCTGTTGTCGCTGAGCCTCGACGGCTGAGCATCTTCACCCCTCCCTAATTCAGGACACCCATGTCTGCGGTGTCCTCGCATCTCGAGATCCGGAGTATCCACGTGTCCTCACGTTCCGTTCTGGTGGGAATCGGCACCATCGCTGCCGCCAGTGTCCTTTTGACCGCGTGCGGTGGCGGTTCGTCGTCCAGCACCGCCGACGCGGGTGAGCCCCAGGCGGGCGGAACGCTGCGTTACGGCCTGTCCGGTGCGCCGACCTGCTCCGATCCCGCGCAGTCGGGCACGAATCAGACGATCTACGTCATTCGTCAGATCGTCGATTCGCTCACCGACCAGGATCCCGAGACCGGTGAGATCACGCCGTGGCTCGCGGACAGCTGGGAAGTGGCCCCTGACGCGTCGTCGTTCACGTTCACGCTGAAGGACGGTGTCACGTTCAGTGACGGCACGCCGGTCGATGCCGAGGCGGTCAAGGCCAACTTCGACTCGATCGTGAACACCCTGACCACAGCGAAGTCTCCGCTCGGCGGCAGCTACCTGTCCGGCTACGTCGGCACCACCGTCGTCGACCCGCTCACCGCGAAGATCGAGTTCAACGGTCCGAATGCGCAGTTCCTGCAGGCGACGTCGACGCCGCAGCTCGGAATTCAGTCGCTCGCCACCGTCGCGAAGCCGGCGGAGGCGCGGTGCGACGGCAGCAATATCGGTAGCGGTCCGTTCACGTACGCCGACTACCAGCAGGACAAATCGGTGACGCTCGCCAAGCGCACCGGATACGACTGGGGCTCGGACGTGTTCGGCCACGACGGTGAGGCATACCTCGACACCATCGAATTCACAGTCGTCCCCGAATCGGGTGTCCGTACCGGCAGCCTGTCGTCGAATCAGCTCGACGCGATCAGCGACGCGCTTCCACAGGATGCCCCGCAGATCGAGGCCACCGGCGGACGGATCCTGACGACGTCGAATCCGGGCACGCCGTTCGGCATCCAGCCCAACGTGACTCGGGGTGCGCTGCAGGATCCCGAGGTGCGCAAGGCCCTCGTTCCGGCGATCGACCGTCAGGAACTCGTCGACACCATTCTCGGCCCGGACTTCAAGACTGCAACCAGCACGCTGGCCAGCAGGACTCCCGGCTACACCGAACTCGCGGACGTCACCTACGACCCCGAGAAGGCGAAATCCATACTCGACGCGGCAGGCTGGGTCCCGGGAGCCGACGGCATCCGTGAAAAGGACGGCCAGAAGCTGAGTTTCAAGGTCATGTTCAGTGCCGTGTTCGCCGGTAACCAGGCAATCCTCGAGCTCACCCAGCAGCAGTTGCGTGAGGTCGGCGTCGATCTGCAGCTCGAACTGGTTTCGAATGCCGAGGCCACCGCGCGTCAGGGCACCAAGGACTACGACTCCACGTACTACAACAGCACGCGTGCCGACGGTGACATCCTGCGCACGTCGTTCGCCGTCGACGGCCGAAACCTGAACGCACGCGGCCCGATTCCCGATCTCGACGCGTCGCTGACCGAGGAACTGGCCACCACCGATACCGCAGAGCGCAACGAGATCATCGGTCGCGCTCAGCAGCAGGTGCTCGACAACGGCCTGTGGATCCCGACCATCGAGTTGTCGCAGGCAATCGGCGCAGGCTCGACCGTGCAGGACCTGAAATTCGAGGCGTCGGCCCGTCTTCAGTTCTTCGACACCTGGCTGAGCGGACAGTAGTCATGACCCGGTACCTCGCACAGCGTGTACTGCAGGCGGTTGTCGTCCTGTGGGCGGCGTTCACGATCTCGTTCGTCGTCCTGTTCCTGCTCCCGTCCGATCCGGTCAGCATCGCGGCCGACGGCGGGGGAGCAGGCACCCCGGTCGACGCGGCCGCGATCGCGGAGTTGCAGGCGCGGTACGGCCTCGATCAGCCGGTGTGGGTTCAGTATTGGAACTCGCTCAGCGGCGCTGTCCGAGGTGACTTCGGGTACTCGATTGCCACAGGGCAGAAGGTGACGACGGCGATCTTCGACGCGCTGCCCAGCACGCTGGCGCTCGCCTTCAGCGCCCTGGTGTTGGCCGTGATCTTCGGCGGCACGGTCGCGTTTCTCGCGACCTACACCCGCGCTGGATGGTTGCGCAATATCCTGTTGTCGATCCCGCCACTCGGGGTCGCCGTCCCGACGTTCTGGGTCGGGCTGCTCCTGCTGCAACTGTTCTCGTTCCAAATGCGACTGTTCCCGGCGTTCGGCGACCAGGGGTTCTCGTCGCTGGTGCTGCCCGCGATCACGCTGGCATTGCCGACGGGCGCGGTCATCGCTCAGGTCCTCGCGACGTCCATGACGACCACGTGGAAGCAGCCGTTCGTCGAATCGGCTCGCGCCAAGGGCGTCTCGCGGCTGCGCGTGCAGACCAAGCATGTCGCCCGGCTGTCGTCGATTCCGGCGTTCACGATCGCGGGCGTCCTCGTCGGCAACCTCCTCGCAGGATCGGTGGTCGTCGAAACAGTTTTCTCCCGGGCAGGCGTCGGACGATTGACGCAGACCTCGGTGATGGCGCAGGACATTCCCGTCGTGCAGGGCATCGTCGTCCTGACGTCGTTGGTGTTCGTGGCGATCAATCTGCTCGTCGACGTGCTCTACCCGCTGATCGACCCGCGCATCGTCGCGGAGTACAAGAAGCCGGCAGCGAAGGCCGACGCCGTGAACTCCGAGTCGCCGGTGAAGGAGAAAGCCGATGTCTGACATCTTGATTCGCGAGGTCCAGGAGACCGAACCTGAGGCGACGGCACCGGTTCCTTCCCCGCGACGGCGCCGCTCGCCGCGGTCTTGGCTGAAGAACGTCTGGCTCGTGGTGTCGACGGTCGTACTGCTCCTCGCCGTCGGGTTCGCCCTGTTCCCGTCGGTGTTCGCGAGCGGCGATCCGTTGAAGGGCGTACCCGCCGACAAGCTGCAGGGCCCGAGCGCCGCCCACTGGTTCGGCACCGACAACATCGGTCGCGACGTGTACACCCGCGTCGTGCACGGCGCGGGACTGTCGCTGACGGCGACGCTGCTGGCCGTAGGAATAGCCCTCGTCGCGGGCTCTCTCATGGGATTGCTGTCCGGTGCCGTCGGCGGTGTGCTCGACGCCGTACTGATGCGCATTGTCGACGTCCTGCTGTCGATTCCGGCATTGCTACTGTCGCTCGCCCTGGTGACCGCGCTCGGCTTCGGCACCACCAACGTCGCCATCGCGGTCGGTGTCTCGCTCGTGGCGAATTTCGCCCGCGTCATGCGGTCCGAAGTGCTCAGGGTGAGGCGTTCGCTCTACGTCGAGGCAGCATACGCGTCGGGCGTGCGGTGGTACGACGTGTTCCGACGCCACATCCTGCGGAACAGCTATGCGCCTGTGATCGCTTTGGCCGCAGTCGAATTCGGTATGGCCGTGCTGGCCGTGTCGTCACTCAGCTTCCTCGGATTCGGAGCGGTGCCACCCACTCCCGAATGGGGATCGTTGATCTCCGAGGGACGTAACTTCCTCGCCACGGCGTGGTGGATGACGACGCTTCCCGGCCTCGTCATCGTCGCCGTCGTGCTGTCCGCCCACCGCGTCGGACACGCCATCGAAGGAGGAAAGCGATGAGCCCGATCCTCGAGGTCCGGGGCCTCCAGGTTTCCTACGGTGAGTCGACGGCGGTGCGCGGCGTCAGCCTGTCCGTCGAGAAGGGCGAGGTCGTCGCAGTCGTCGGTGAATCCGGTTCGGGCAAGTCGACGACGGCGCACGCCATCATCGGTCTGCTCGCCGGCTCCGGACATGTCACCGGAGGCACGGTCACGTTCGACGGCGACCGCATCGACGACGCGTCGGAGAAGACGCTCGATCGTCTGCGCGGCGCGCACATCGGACTGGTCCCGCAGGATCCGACGACGTCGCTGAATCCGGTCATCCGCATCGGCGACCAGGTCGCCGAAGTGCTTCGCGTGCACGGTCTTGCGACCAAGCGATCCGCGAAGGTCGACGCGATCCGTATCCTCACCGAAGCGGGCATCGACAACCCGGAGGTCCGCGCTCGGCAGTACCCGCAGGACCTGTCCGGTGGTCAACGCCAGCGTGTACTCATCGGAATTGCCCTGGCGTGCAGGCCGGAACTGGTCATCGCCGACGAGCCGACCAGCGCGCTCGACGTCACTGTCCAGCGCCGCATACTCGACCACCTCGATGCGCGGATCGCGGAGACGGGCGCTGCCGTTCTGCTCATCACGCACGATCTCGGTGTCGCCGCGGACCGTTCGGATCGGCTCGTCGTCATGAGCAAGGGCGAGATAGTCGAAACCGGCCGCACCGCAGATGTTCTCGCGAACCCGAAGCACGAGTACACGAAGTCGTTGCTTGCCGCGGCGCCGAGTCTGAGCACCGAGGTGCGGCAGGCTCGCCCGTCGTCAGATCCGATTCTGACCGTCAGCGATGTGTCCAAGACGTTCCGCATCGGCCGCGGTGTGTCGCTCGACGCCGTGAAGTCGGCGTCGATCACCGTCGAACGTGGCCGGACGCTGTCCATCGTCGGCGAATCTGGTTCCGGCAAGTCGACTCTCGCGCGCATCTCCATCGGTCTCGAGACGCCCACGTCGGGTTCCGTGCAGTTCGACGGTACCGAGGTGTCCACCCTGAAAGGCTCCTCGCTGCGTGCGCTGCGTCGCCGCGTGCAGATCGTCTACCAGAACCCGTACGCGTCACTGAACCCCAAGTTGAGCGTCGAGCAGATCGTGCGTGAACCGCTCGACGCATTCAAGGTCGGTTCGTCGGCGGAAAGAACAACGCGCGCAGCCGAACTGCTCGACCATGTCGCGCTCGGGTCCGACTATCTGCGCCGTAGACCTGCCGAACTGTCCGGCGGCCAGCGCCAACGCGTCGCGATCGCCCGCGCGTTGGCGCTGCATCCGGAACTGCTCGTTCTCGACGAGCCGGTGTCGGCGTTGGACGTATCCGTGCAGGCGCAGATTCTGACGTTGCTCTCGAATCTGCAGGACGAACTGGGGCTCAGCTACCTGTTCATTTCGCACGATCTCGCGGTGGTCCGCCAGATCAGTGACACCGTCGCGGTCATGCAGTCCGGGTCGATCGTCGAATACGGCACGACCGCAGCAATTTTCGATTCACCCCAGCGTGAGTACACGCGCGAACTGCTGGCAGCGATACCGGGCACCCACAAGGAGACACTTCATGCCTGACAGAGCTTTCCTCACTGCTGTCGAATTGCAGGGCACCGGCAGGCATCCGGCGTCCTGGCGGCGAGCGGATTCTCGCGCAGAGGACCTGTTCACCGCGGCTTACTGGACCGAACTGCTCGAACGCGCCGAGCGTGCGGGCGTCGACTTCGCGTTCATCTCGGATTCGTTCGCACGCGGGGCGCACACGACCGCGTCGTTCGGCCAGCTCGACGCCGCATCGATCGCAGCACGTGCCGCGGCAGCCACCTCGTCGATCGGACTGATCCCGACGGTCACCGTCACGCACACCGAGCCGTTTCATGTCTCGAAGCAGATCGCGAGCATCGACTTCGCATCGCACGGCCGCGCCGGCTGGGAGGTCGCTGTGTCACCCGGCGTCGACGACGCGAAGGCGTTCGGCCGCAAAGGTGTTCAGGATGCGGCCGATCTGTGGCGTGAAGCCGACGACGCGGTCGAGGTCGTGACGCGGCTGTGGGACAGCTGGGAGGACGACGCGGAGATCCGCGACCAGAGCACCGGGCGGTTCATCGATCGAGACAAGCTGCACTACATCGACTTCGAGGGTGACTACTTCTCGGTGAAGGGTCCCTCGATCACACCCAGGTCCCCGCAGGGGCAGCCCGTCGTGACCGTTCGGTTCACAGGTGAGCACTCTCTGCCGGTGGCAGCCGCCCGCGCGGACGTCGTCCGCATCATCGCCCCGACGACAGCGGAGGCGGCCGTCGTCGCGGCGCGGGTGCGGCGAGCCGTCGTCGCGGCGGGCCGGGACCCACAGAATGTCGCAGTGCTGTTGGATGTCGACGTACTCGTGTCCGACACCGCTGCCGCGGACGTCGACCAACTCGACAGGTGGGAGCCGTACGTCTCGGACACCGTGCGCTACGTAGGGGATTCGGCCGGCCTCGTCGACCTGCTGAACGAGGTGGACGAGTCGAGAATCGTCGACGGCATCACGTTCCGCCCGCTTGCACTGGCGTCGGGGGTCGCCGCATTGCCGCCGCGGGAGAACCGTGCGTCCGGACTACTGAGGGAACGTCTCGGCCTGTCTCGTCCGGTGAACCGCTATGCAGAAGGAGCGTTGTGATGGTCGAGCGTAAAAAACAGATTCACCTCGGTGCGCATTTTCCCGGCGTCAACAACACGACGGTGTGGAGCGATCCGGCATCGAAGAGCCAGATAGAGTTCGACTCCTTCGTGCATCTCGCGAAGACGGCCGAACGCGGTCTGTTCGACTTCTTCTTCCTCGCCGAAGGCCTCAGGCTGCGTGAGCACCGGGGCAGAATCCACGATCTCGACGTCGTCGGGCGCCCCGATACGCTGATCGTGTTGAACGCCCTCGCCGCCGTCACGACGCATCTCGGACTCGCAGGCACGATCAACACGACGTTCAACGAACCGTTCGAACTGGCCAAGCAGTTCGCGACGCTCGATCACCTGTCGAACGGTCGCGCTGCATGGAACATGGTGACGTCGTCCGACGCGTTCACCGGTGAGAACTTCCGCCGCGGCGGCTACCTGGACCGTAAGGATCGGTACGTCCGCGCCCGCGAGATCATCGACGTCGCACGGAAACTGTGGGACAGCTGGGGCGAGGACGACCTCGTCGTCGACCGTGAGAGCGGGATCTTCGGACGCAGCGACGCGGTCGGTCGTGTCCGGCACAGTGGGCAGCAGTTCGACATCGACGCTGCGTTCACCGTCCCGCGCAGTCCGCAGGGCCATCCGGTCCTGCTGCAAGCAGGAGACTCCGACGAAGGCCGCGAGTTCGGCGCAGCCGAGGCCGACGCGATCTTCACCGTGCACGGAACACTCGAGGCCGGGCAGGCGTTCTACTCCGACGTGAAGGGCAGGCTGGCGAAGTACGGCCGAGCGCAGGACGATCTCAAGGTGCTTCCCGCGGCCACGTTCGTTCTCGGCGACACCGAAGCCGAGGCGCACGAGCGTGCCGACATCATCCGTCACCAGCAGGTCGGGCCGCAGACGGCCATCTCGTTCCTCGAGCAAGTGTGGGGGCGTGACCTGTCCGAATACGACCCCGACGGACCGCTGCCGAAACAGGACCCGACCGACGATGTGAACATCACGCGGGGCCGGGTCCGTCATGCCGATCCCGCCGCGGTCGCACGCGACTGGCGTGAGCGCGCCGAGGCGAAGAACCTCAGTATTCGCGAATTGATCATCGAGGTCACGACGCGTCAGCAGTTCGTCGGTACTCCCGCGCAGGTGGCAGCCGAGATCGACAGCTACGTGCAGAACGACGCGTGCGACGGGTTCATCCTCGTCCCGCACATCACCCCCGCCGGCCTCGACGAATTCGTCGACAGGGTGGTTCCGCTGCTGCAGGAACGTGGCAGCTTTCGCACCGGGTACAGCGGCACCACGCTGCGCGAGCACTTGAACCTCGCCCACCCGCACGACACCGACGAGCGTGAAGGAGTACGAGCATCATGACCAGTACGGTCAAACCGGGTCGTTCCGCAGGCTCCGCTCCTGCCGACAGCTTCGAAACTCAGTGGAACACCTGGCACACCGACCGGGAGAGCTACTATCGTGACCCGCTCGGCTGGGTCGCGCTGACCGGATTGTATTGGCTGACGGACGAATTCGAGACAGTCGCCGACCTGCCCGGTCGGTGGAAGGCCGACGCGGATGCCGTCTACATCGAGGGTCTGGACGTCGAGCGGCTCGAGCCCGTCGAAGGCGCACCCGGCATTCTCGTCGAGGACGGTGACCGACGCATCGAGGTCATTCGTCGGACCGGGGCGGTGGCGTTGCGTGTGCACGATCCGAAATCGCCTCACCTACGGTCGTTCCAGGGCATTCCGACCTACGCACCCTCCGAACGATGGACTGTCACAGGCACGTTCACCCCGTACCCGGAAGCGAAGATCGTGACGACGGGAGCCGTCGTCGAAGGCTTGGAGCATCATCACACCGCCGTCGGAACCATCGATTTCGAGTTGGGTGGTGAGCGTCAGCAGTTCGTCGCATTCGGCGGTAAACGAGGTGGGTTGCAGATTTTGTTCACCGATGCCACGAGTGGTGTGACGACCTACGCGGCGTCCCGTTCGCTCGCGGTCGCGGATCCGGACGCCGATGGTCGCGTCACCCTCGATTTCAACCGGGCGTCGAATCTGCCGTGCGCGTTCACCGATTACGCGACGTGCCCGGTCGCTCCTGCCGAGAACAAGCTGACCGTGGCCGTCGAAGCGGGGGAGAAAACACCGGAATTCGAGGTCCCTGCGTGACGCGAGTGCCGCTGAACGTACTCGACCTGTCGCCGATCAGCGAGGGATCCACTGTTCAGCAGGCTCTGCGCAATACTCTCGATCTGGCGCGGCAGACCGAGGAGTGGGGTTACGCACGGTATTGGGTGGCGGAGCATCATTTCGTGGCTGCGGCGAGTTCGTCACCCGCCGTTCTCGTCGGTCTGATCGCTGCTGCTACCAACAGGATTCGCGTCGGATCCGCCGCCGTGCAGATCGGCCATCACACGGCCGCGTCGGTGGTCGAGTCCTTCGGAACCGTCGACGCGCTGTACCCGGGCCGTATCGATCTGGGGATCGGCCGGTCCGGTCAACGCCGCGCGGAAGCGTTGGCAGGCAAAGACAGGCCGGAGCCCGAGCACGAGGAGAAAGTCGTCGAGGGGACTCTGTTCCCGAAGCCGTTCCAATCCGGCAAGTTGATCCTGTCGGAGCGACTGCGTGCGTCCGGCGATGTACTGCAGCAACCTCATGCCGAAGCGCCCGACTTCGAGGACCAGCTGAGCGACATCGTCGACTTCCTACGCGGTGACTTCAGCACGCCGTCGGGTGTGCAGTTGACCGCCACGCCAGGTACGGGCGCCGACGTCGAACTGTGGTTGTTCGGAAGCAGCGGTGGACAGAGTGCGCAGGTCGCGGGCGCGCGCGGGCTGCCGTTCGTCGCGAACTACCACGTCAGTCCGGGAACGACGCTCGAGGCGGTCGAGGCGTATCGTGCGGCGTTCGTGCCGTCGGCGACGCTCGACGAACCGTACGTCGTCGTGTCCGCAGATGTCGTGGCCGCCGAATCCGATTCGGAAGCCGAGTATCTCGCGTCGTCGTTCGGGCAGTGGGTGCACAGCATTCGCAGTGGCCACGGTGCCATCCCGTATCCGGACCCGAAGACCGCAGAGCCGCTGACAGACGAGCAGCAGGTTTTGGTGGCAGATCGGGTCGCGACGCAATTCGTCGGGTCCGCTGCGACTGTCGCAGAGAAGTTGGACGGTCTGCAGAAGGCGACGGGCGCAGACGAACTGGTGGTCACGACGATCACTCACGATCACGCGGACCGGCTTCGGTCCTACGAACTGCTCGGCAAAGAGTGGGGCTTGCCGCGGTTGCGGGTCTGAGTTCCGCATCGATGGACCGCGACATTCGATGGACAGGTACAACGGACCAACGATGCAGCACTGAAAGGGGATCGAGACATGACACGTGTAGCGGTAGCAACAGCATTCGGTGGACCCGAGGTAGTGCGCATCGTCGACGAGGCGCTTGTGAAACCGTCGGCGGGGCAGGTGCTCGTCGAGGTCAAGGCCATCGGTGTGAACCCGATCGACTACAAGCTGTACAGCGGTGCGTTCGGCAGCGACGAGTCGACACTTCCGCGTCACCTCGGCAGCGAAGCGAGTGGCGTCGTTCTCGAGGTCGGTAATTCGGCGACCGGGCCCGCAGGCCCGATCTCGGTGGGCGACGAGGTCATCGTGTCGGGAGCGCAGGGCGCGTACGCGGAGAAGCTGCTCGTGCCTGCCGACGCGGTGTTGCCGAAGCCGGAATCGCTGAGCTGGGAGGAAGCGGCCGGCCTGCTTCTCGTGGCGGGCACGGCATACGACACACTCGCGGTGACGAATGTGAGCGAGGGTGACACCGTCCTCGTACACGGCGCAGCAGGCGGCGTCGGTTCCGTCGTGGTGCAGTTGGCGAAGGCGAAGGGCGCGCGGGTCATCGGGACAGCACGTGAAGTCAACCACGACGATCTGCGTGCACTCGGAGCCGAACCCGTCGAATACGGCGACGGTCTGCTCGGACGGGTGAAGAATCTCGCTCCCGACGGCGTCGACGTCGCGATCGACACGGTCGGAACCGACGAGGCCGTGGACGTCTCGCTCGCACTCGTCGTCGACAAGCGGCGCTTCGTGACGATCGCGGCGTTCGAGCGGGCGGGCAAGGACGGCTTCCAGTCGGTCGGCGGAGGAAACCCGGAGAGCGCAGAACGACGCAAGAAGGCGCGACTCGATCTCGTGAAATCCGCTGGAGCAGGGGACTTCGGTGTGACTATCGCGAAGAGGTTCTCGCTCGACGAGACAGCGAAAGCGCACGAGGAGCTGAAGGCCGAGCACCCTCGCGGCAAGTTCGTGCTGATCCCGTGAGCCACGACAGCTGGGCAGTACACGAACTCCTGGCCCGCTACGGGCACGTCGTCGACAACCAGGCGTGGGACGAGCTGCCGTCGGTGTTCACGGCCGACGTCCGACTCGACGCAGAATTTGCCGACGGCGAATTCCGCGTCGTGACCGGCCTCGACCGACTACGAGAATTCCTCGAGGGATTCGACTCCCGTCGGTCGCACCACACGCTGAACACCATCCTTGAGGTCGACGCAGACGGCATCGTGCACGCCTGGAGCCGCTTCCTGGTCGTCGAGTTCGATGCGACTTCGTTGACCGGTGATTACGTAGACGAGATCGTGGACACCGCGGATGGTCCGCGAATCGGCAAGCGCCGAATCAGTACTCGCAACAGGCCGGCGGACGAGCAGGGCAGGGTCGAGTCTTTCGAGACCTGGGGCCGACGATGACGTCGGAAGTCCGCGTCCCCGCCGACGTCGCCGCTGAGATCCTGGACGTGCTCGCGAGGTATGCGCAGGTCATCGACAACCGGGATTGGGACGATGCGCACACGGTGTTCACCGACGACGTGGTGTTCGGCGCTGGGTCGTCGGCATCCACCGGAATATCCGAGATACGACGGATGGTCGAGTCCGTGCGGCCGTACCACCCGCACCACACTTGCAACACGATCCTGACGGCTCTGCGCGACGGTTCGGTGCGGGCGTGGAGCAAGTTCTTCATCGTGCGAACCGACGGCTCGGTCGGCAGCGGCGACTACCAGGACACGCTGAGGCGCACCGACGACGGCTGGCGTATCGCCCACCGCGTCGCGAGCCGGGGGAACCGCCGGGACGACGACCCAGGTGGTCCGTCGACCCGCACTTTCTCGTTCGACGGGTGGCGCTCACCCGACCGGTAGGAATCCATCGAGGCGTGGACGTGTTGCTCGAAAGCGTGAGCAACAAGTACTGGGCGCTACTCGCGTCGGCGATCACCGTGGAAGTGACCGCGTCCCTGTCGATGAAAGCTGCCGTGAACGCGCCGGCCTGGTATGCAGTCGTCGTCGCAGGTTATGGTGCGTCCTTCGTGTTCCTGTCGTTGATTCTGCGGGGCGGCGCACCGATCGGAAAGACCTACGGCATCTGGGCTGCGGCGGGCATCGCGTTGACGGCGATCTTCGGGTTCCTGGTGTTCGGCGAACCCCTGTCCGTGCCGATGGTCGCCGGCATCGTGCTGGTCATCGCGGGCGTGGTTCTCGTCGAGTTCGGCGCGGGACGGGCGGTGCGCGCCTGATGTGGTTTCTGCTGCTCGGCGCGATCGTCACCGAAGTCGTTGCGACGCTGTCACTGCGTGCGTCCGAAGGTGGCCGCAAGAAGATCTGGCTCGTCCCGGTCGTGGTCGGCTATGGTGCCGCGTTCACGTTCCTCGCGCTGGCGCTGTCCGCGGGCATGGCCATCGGCGTCGCCTACGGCGTATGGGCGGCTTCCGGGGTCGCGCTGACGGCCGTCGCAGGCAAGTTCCTGTTCAAAGAGCCGTTGACGGCCGTCATGTCCGCGGGCATCGCCCTGATCATCGGGGGCGTGCTGTTGATCGAGACGGGATAGCTCAGGCCAGCAACGCTGCGTTGCGATTGACCGGCCGCGGCAGACCGTAGTGCTCGCGCAGCGTCGTGCCCGAGTACTCGGTGCGGAACAGCCCTCGTGCCTGCAGAATCGGCACGACCTCGTCGACGAAGATCTCGAGCCCCGACGGCAAGGCGGGCGGCATGATGTTGAATCCGTCGGCAGCTCCGCCCACGAACCATTCCTCGATCGCGTCGGCCACCTGCAGCGGTGTCCCGGTGAACGTACGGTGCCCACGTCCGCCGCCGAGCCGCCCGATCAATTCGCGCACCGTCAGGGATTCGCGACGCGCGAGTTCGACGATCAGCGTGTAGCGACTCTTGGCTTCCTCGATGTCTTCCTCGGCGAGCAGGTCGGCGGGGAGTTGTTCGTCGAGCGACAGGACCGACGGATCGACCTTCAGCGTCTTGGCAAGTTGTGCGAGCGCGTATTCGGGCACGATGAGGCGGTCGAGTTCGGCCTCCAGTTCTCGGGCTTCCGCGTCGGTCGACCCGATGACGGGAACGATGCCGGGCAGAATCTTGATGTGGTCGGGACCTCGGCCCTCGGCGATCGTGCGAGCTTTCAGATCGGAGTAGAACGCGCGGGCATCCTCGATGGTCTGCTGCGCGGTGAACACGGCTTCGGCGTACTTCGACGCGAGCACCTTGCCGTCCTCCGACGAACCGGCCTGAACGAGAAGCGGATAGCCCTGGATCGGCCGTGGCACATTCAGTGGGCCGCGGACGCTGAAGTAGTGGCCCTTGTGCTCGACGGTGCGGACTCGTTCGTTCGAGCCCCAGATCCCCGCTTCCTTGTCGGCCAGAATTGCGTCGTCGTCCCAGCTGTCCCACAGCTTCTGCGCGACGTCGACGAATTCGGCGGCACGTGCATAGCGGTCACCGTGCGCGGGCAGCGTGTCGAGATTGAAGTTCTGTGCGGCATCGAGACCCGCAGTGGTGACGATGTTCCATCCGGCGCGTCCACCGGAGATGTGATCGAGGGACGCAAACGCCCGCGCGAGGTTGAACGGCTCGTTGTAGCTGGTCGTTGCCGTCGCGACGAGGCCGATTCTGTCGGTCACGGTCGACACCGCCGTCAGGATCTGCAGCGGTTCGAGGTACCCCGACGGCCGCCGACCGACATCGGCGACGAGTTGCGGGCTGTCGGCGAAGAAGATGGAATCGAACTTCCCGCGTTCGGCGATCTGAGCCAGCCGTTGGTAATGCTTGATGTTCGTTCCAGATCGCGGATCGGATTGCGGTAGACGCCAAGAAGATTCGTGGTGTCCGGTCGTCATCAAGAAGGCATTGAAGTGGAGCGTTCTGGTCATGCGGTCACTTCCTCGAAGACGCCGAGCGCGTGAAGGAGCTCGTCGCGGTGCGTCGTGAATTTCGGATCACTGTGTCTACGTGGGGAATCGAGCTCGACGCGCCGGTCGGAGGCGATGCGGCCGTCGTCGAGAACCAACACACGATCGGCAAGCAGCAGAGCCTCGTCGACGTCGTGCGTGATGAACAAAACCGCGGGCGTGTGCTTGGCGCACAACTCCCGCAGTAACGCGTGCATGCGGATGCGTGTCAACGCGTCGAGTGCACCGAACGGCTCGTCTGCGAGAAGTAGTTCTGGTTCGCGGACGAGAGAACGTGCCAGCGCTACGCGCTGCTGCTCACCTCCAGACAGTTCCTTCGGCCACGCTTTCTCGCGCCCCGCGAGACCGACCTCGGCGAGTGCTGCCCGGCCGCGGTCCAGAGCGTCGCGGCCGGGCAGACCCAGAACGACGTTGTCCAGGACACGCGCCCACGGCAAGAGTCGTGAATCCTGGAACACCACCGCCCGGTTCCTGGGGACCGTCAGCTCACCGGAGCCGAGCACGTTGTCGTCCAACTCGGCCAACGCTCGCAGGAGAGTGCTCTTGCCGGAACCACTGCGGCCCAACAGGGCGACGAACTCGCCGCGCGCAATGTCGAGATCGATCGAATTCAGGACGACGCGGTCGCCGAACCCTCTGGACAGTCCGCTTGCGCGAACTACCCGCCCAGTGTTTACCCGCCCAGCTCCTACCCGCCCAGCTCCTACCCGCCCAGTGTCTGGCGCCATGACAGGGCCCTCCTTTCCACACGACGGACAAGGACGTCGCCGACGAGACCGAACAGCGCGTAGACGACGAGGCCGACGACGATGATGTCGATCTGCCCGTACGTACGTGCCTGCGTCATCAGGTAACCGATGCCGCTGGTCGCGTTGACCTGCTCGACGACGACGAGCGCCAACCACGAAATCGTCACGGCCATACGAAGACCCGTGAAGAAGCCCGGCAGGGCACCCGGCAGCGCGATGAGCCGAACGAACTGCCACCGTGACAGCCCGACGGTCTCGGCGAGTTCGACGTATCGATTGTCGACGCTGCGCAGTTGGGCATGCGTGTTGATGTAGACCGGGATCAGTACCGACGTCGTGATGACGATGACCTTCATCGACTCGCCGATGCCGAACCAGACGATGAACAAGGGAATGAGTGCGAGCGTCGGAATGGCGCGCTTGATCTGGACGGGGCCGTCGACGAGGGATTCCCCGATGCGGGAAAGACCGGAGACCAACGCGAGTACGACGCCGATGGCGACACCGAGCACGAGCGAGATGGCCGCGCGCTGGAGCGATGTCAGGAGATTGCTCTGCAGTCGCCCGTCGTCGACGAGGTCGATGGCTGTCTCGATGATGGTCCACGGCGCCGGGAGCGTCTGTTCGTCGAGGAGTCCGGCCGCCGACAGCGCGACCCATGCAACGAGCAGCAGTGCCGGGCCGATCGCAAGGCCGTACGGAATCGCCTTGCCAGGTCCGAGCCTGCGGCGTGTGGTCTTTCGGGACTTCAACAGTTCGGCGGACGACGCATTCGTCTTCGCTGGTTTGGTCTGGAACGAGATGGCCATCAGCTGTCGCTCCTGGTGAACGCGCCACCGACTTCCTCGACGGTCCTGCTCGCGACGTCGGCGAACCGAAGATCGAAGCCATCGGATGCCTCGACCGACTTCGGCAGCTCGCCCGCGTCGTCGATCACGTCGATCGTGTCCTGCTGTCGCTGGACCAGTGCGTCGTCGAGCTTCGGGAACACGTAGGGTCCGAGCGACTCCACGATGCGCCGGCCGTCCTCCGGCGTCAGACCCTGGTTCTCGACGTAGTAGCTCTGCAGCCACTGTTCGGGATTGTCGTTGGCCCACTGCACTGCTCGGATGAAGCTTGCTGTATAGGCTTGCAGCGCAGCAGCTTTCGCTGGGTCTTGAATGGCTTCACGTCGTGCGTAGAGGTACGACAAGCCGGTGGACGTACCTCCGGATTCGGACGTGTCGATCAGCGACGTGCCCGGATTGTTCAAAAAGCGCGTCAGATTCGGTTCGTTCAACGGTGCGACGTCGACCTGACCGGTGCGTATCGCGTCGGGGAACTCGGCGAGTTGCAGACGCACCAGTTCGACATCGTCGGTGCTCAATCCTGCTTTCGTCAATGCGCGCAGGACGATTGCCTGCTGTGCCGTCCCTTCGGCGTAGGCGATCTTCTTGCCCTTCAGATCCGCGAGGGTCGTGATGCCGCGATCTGCGGCGACAGCGAGTCTGGTGTTGTCCGGATCCGATTGTGTACCGAGAATGATCGGCACGTCCTGGCCTGCGATGAGGGCCTGAATCGGCGGGGTGTCACCGACGCGTGCGACGTCGGCCGCGCCTGCACGGAATGCTTCGAGAATCGCCGGGCCACCGACGAAATTCGCGAACTCGTAGTCGAACGGAAGCTTGTCCAGCTCGCCGGATGCACGCAGCACGGACTGCTGGAACTCCGACTGATCCGCGATGACCAACTTCGTGCCCGCAGGGATTTCGGTGGGGAGCGGGGCATCGGACGCGAGCGCGTTCTCCGGGGTGTCGTCGTTGGCGCAGCCGGTCAGCGCAGCAACGCCGAGGGCCAGAGCCGTGAGTGCGGTGACTGCATTGCGAGTCGGTCTTCGGCTTGCCAGGAATGTACGCATCTTCCCAGCAAACCCCGGGCCGGGCGGGGTCGACAACAGTTCGATTCGCCGTGATTCGAAGTCCTACGGAAGCAACTCGAGTGCCAATGCGTCGTTGTGACGGAAGAAGCCCGCGTTCGTCCGTGGCCGGGGAAAGGCCGACGACCAGTTGTGTCCTGCCACCCATGGTCCGACGGCGTAGCGGCGCTCGTGAACCGAGCCGTCGGACTTGATGATTCGAGATCTGCCGTCGACCGAGATCTTCGCGGCGCTGCGCTCGTTCGCTCGGATCTCCACCATCTCGCCGCGGGCATGCAGGGTACGCAGCAGCACATCGCCACTGGACTGGATCGACGCGACCGGAAGGCGGGCGTCGACAAGTGTTCTCGCCGTGACGGTTTCGGGATGAGCTGCGCTCTGCGCGACGAACAGCCCGTCCGTGGTGTCGGCACTGAACGTCGTGTCGGGGCCGAGGAACCTGACGATGCCGCATGACGCCAGGGCGCGCAGTTGCTCGAGCCGTTGCGGAGGTGGACCGCTGGCGACGAAACTGAAGAAGGAGTGCAGCCAGCCTTCGATGTCCATGGCGACCGACGCGGCCGGAATGCGCCCGCGGCGCAACAGTTCTCCGGTGGTCATGTAGACCGACAGCAAAGCGCTGAACACTGCGGCGTCGCTGCTGTAGTGATAATCGGCACGGCGTGCGAGATCGTCGTCGATGTATCCGATGATGCGCGCCGTGACGTCGTCGACACCGCTGTAGGACTCACCCGTCAACGGTCGGTCGATCAGGTCGAGATCGATCCGGTCGTCGTCCTTGGGCACGAACGCCTCCACGAGTCGGCGTGCCTCGGCCGATCCCCACTCGAGGGCAGCGAACCGCGCGTCGAAATCCGCCCACTCACCGGTGGTGCGTTCGGGATGGGAGGCGAACAACTCGTGAAAATGTGCTCCCGCAAGCTCTTTCGCGGCCAGTGGCCAGACGTCGCGTCGGAAATCGAGCCACCCGTCGCCGGGAAATGCGTCGGCGGTGAAGTACTTCGGCAGCGGAGGTCGGGCGGCGGCGATGTCGTATCCGATCTTCGAGTGATACGGGACGCCGCGTCGCGAGCCCGCGTAGACGATCGGTTCGCGTCCGGAAGGCTCGTAGATCAGGTCGCCGTCGATGCCACGAGAGAACACACCGCCGCGGCTCTCGGCGAGCAGAACCATCCAGTCGATGAACGCGAGTCCGAGACCGGCGACGAGGATCGGCTCGTCCGACGGCACGACGTCGGGATCGAGGTCCGCGGTGTACCCGGGACCCACGTACGTCAGGTCGTGCGAATCGGCGAACTTCTGCAGGTAGGTCTCGGCCGACGACGGAAGGGCGTCCGGATGGCCCTGGGCGAGCAGGACCGTGTCCACCTCGAGTGTCGAACCGTCGTCGAGAGTCAGTGTCTGCGAGCCGTCCGGTGAGTCCGCGATGTCGACGACGGTGCTGCGGTGGACTTCGACCGTGGCCGGTGCATCGGTGACGGCCTGCGCGAACACCCACTCCAGATATCGGCTCTGCAGTGTCCGCGACGCGAAGGACTGGGCCGTGAACGTCTCGAGCTCCGGCGCGACTTCGGGATCCGACTTCAGTGTCCCGATGTTCGACAGGACCCACTCGGCCAACGTCGGGCCGGGCTTGATCGGGCCGTCGACGGTCGTTGTCTCGTCGGTGAACATCGTGACGTCTGCGGCGACCGAGTTCATCCAGAGTAACGGGGGCTGGCTGCCGCGCCAGATTCGGCCCGCGCCTGCGGGGAAGGGATCGACGATATGAATCGACGTGGTGTCGGCCGCGTCGATGTCCGCGAGATGGGCGAGCAGACGCTCGAGTACACCGGTACCGCGAGGGCCTGCGCCGACTATCGCGATGCGATGGCCTGCTGTGATGCTCATCGTGTGCTTCCTCTCGAGGTGCCTGCCGCCCGTCCCTGCTCTTCGTCCCTGCCGTTCGTCGACGCCCGAGAGTCGTCACGAACCATAAACCGGCATTTCCCATCGACCAAGTCTGGAACGGACTCCAGACGGCGTCGGGTGCAGCGGCTGGTCGACACCAACGGTCAACACAGAATCACGGTGATTCTATTTCTGTTCGACGAGCCCGAATATTCGTACGCTGCCAGCAACCACCATGTCGCATCCGTGAACAGCCCAGGTCGCGGTGCGTCTTTCGCGCGCACACGAGGATTCGAACCAGATGACCCTTCAGCTGGACAGGGCGGAGAACGTCCGTCCGACCGCCGAACCACCCGACTCGTCGGCGCCGCCGACTGCACCGCGTAGACACACCGCTCGGCGGTGGGTGAAATTGCTCCGGCAGTCGTCGGGTCTGGTGTTGATACTCGTTCTGTGGCAGCTCGGCGCACGTGGATGGCTCGGCGCGACGACACCTGCGCCGTCCGAGGTTCTCGAAGCCGGGTGGGATCTGATCCGAACCGGTGAGCTGTGGCAGCACCTTCTCGCATCGACGCGACGCGTCGTGATCGGGCTGTCCATCGGCATCGCGATCGGTCTCGTACTGGGCGCGGCGGCCGGCCTGCTGCGTGTCGCCGAAGACCTGGTCAACGCGCCGATTCAGGTGCTGCGCATGATGCCTGCGCTGGCGCTCGTGCCGGTGTTCATCATCTGGTTCGGTATCGGCGACTCGTTCAAGATCGCGCTGATCATCGTCGCGCCGATTTTCCCCATCTACCTCAACGTCTTGGCCGGCATCCGGGGTGTCGACCGAAAGCTCGTCGAGGCGGCACAGTCGCTGGGGCTCGGACGAGTGGAACTCGTGCGACGCATCGTGTTGCCTGCAGCGCTCCCGCAGATTTTCGTCGGACTGCGACAGGCGCTCGGAATCGGTTGGCTCGCACTGGTCGTCGCCGAGATGCAGACGACCCCGGTGGGCCTCGGATTCCTGATGAACGACGCCAAGGAGTTTCTGCGTACCGATCAAATCTTCCTGGTGCTGGTCATCTACGCGATTCTCGGACTGCTGACCGACGTGTTCGTGCGCGTGCTCGAACATCGATTCCTCTCCTGGCGAACCGGATTCGAGGGCCAATGAGTACGTCCGTGAGTACATCTGTGACCCGAACGCACCGTGGCGTTCATGTGGAGGATGCAGGCCGGGCGTTCGACGGCAAAGTGGTTCTCGACGGCGTTGACCTCGACATCGCCCCCGGCGAATTCGTTGCCCTTCTCGGGGCGAGCGGGTCCGGCAAGAGCACGCTGCTGCGTGCCATCGGCGGTCTCGACGCAGGCTTCACCGGGACGTTGGACGTCGCACCGTCGCGGGCGATCGTGTTCCAGGAACACCGGTTGATGCCGTGGCTGAACGTTTGGCGGAACGTCGTTCTGGGCGTGAAGGGGAGTGACCTTCGCGCCCGCGCGTGCTCGGCTCTGGCCGAGGTCGGTCTCGAATCGAAGGCCGACGTGTGGCCGTCGACTCTGTCGGGAGGGGAGTCGCAGCGTGTCGCGCTCGCTCGTGCGCTGGTGCGGACTCCGGACGTGCTGCTCCTCGACGAACCGTTCGGTGCGCTCGACGCGTTGACGAGGCTCAAGGCGCAGGCACTCGTCGCCGATCTGTGGCAGCGCCACCGGCCCGCCGTGCTGCTCGTCACGCACGACGTCGAGGAGGCGTTACTCCTGGCCGACCGCGCATTGCTGTTGCGCGACGGCCGAATCGCAGAGGAGATCGTCGTCGACGCGCCGCGCCCGAGATCCGTCCTCACACCTGAACACGCTGCGTTGCGCAAGAGGCTGCTGACTGGTCTCGGTGTCGACGCCGACGCGCCGACTGCGACCGATTCACCGACCCAGGGGAGCTTGCTGTGACCGATGTACTTCACAAGTCCGATGTACTCGACCTGACCGCAGATGTGCTCGTGATCGGAGGCGGCCCGGCGGGAACGTGGGCGGCACTGCGTGCGGCGCAAGCCGGTGCCGACGTGGTGCTCGTCGACAAGGGCTACTGCGGAACCTCCGGCGCAACGGCGCCGTCGGGTACCGGCGTCTGGTACGTGGATCCCACTCGAAGCCAGCGGGAAAAAGCGAAGGCAAGCCGCGAGACGCTGGGTGGGCATCTGGCCGACCATCGATGGATGGACCGCGTTCTCGATCAGACGTACGAGAACATGAATTTGCTTGCCACCGAGGGCCGCTACCCGTTCCCGGTCGACGACACGACCGGACGGCAAATTCGGACAGGTCTACAAGGACCCGAATACATGCGTCGAATGCGGGCGTGGATCTCTCGACGCGGCGTCCGCATTCTCGACCACTCACCGGCGCTGGAACTGCTCGTCGATAGCGGCGGCCAGGTCAGGGGTGTCGCGGGCTGGCAGCGTCAGGAGAATCGTGACTACCGCGTGTCCGCAGGTGCCGTCGTCGTCGCGAGTGGTGGTTGTGCCTTCCTGTCGAAGGCGCTCGGCACCAACGTCGATACCGGTGACGGCGCTCTGATGGCGGCCGAGGTCGGTGCAGAATTCTCGGGCATGGAGTTCTCGAACGCGTACGCGATCGTGCCGGAGAACTCGACGATCACGAAGACGGCGTACTACGGCTACGCGACCTTCTTCCGCGGGGACGGATCCGTCATCGAGGGCGCCGGGTCGACGAAGGGACGCTCGGTCATCGCGCGAACCCTGTTGCAGGAGAAAGTCTTCGCGCAACTGGATCGCGCCGACGAGCAAGTGCAACGGCAGATGCGTCTGGGGCAGCCTAACTTCTTCCTGCAGTTCGATCGTCGCGGAATCAACCCGTTCACGGACCGTTTTCCGATCACCCTGCTCGCCGAGGGGACCGTGCGAGGCACCGGCGGCATCGAAGTCGCCGACGACACCTGTGCGACGAGTGTGCCCGGGCTCTTCGCCGCCGGCGACGCAGCGACGCGCGAGCGCATCTGTGGTGGCTTCACCGGTGGGGGCAGCCATAATTCGGCGTGGGCGATGTCGTCGGGAACCTGGGCAGGCACGGGTGCCGCACAGTTCGCGCGCAGCGCAGGTGTCGCGCCGGTGACGGCACTGCGCGGGGCCGGGGGTGCGGGCCTGCGTCCGACGCGGGGACACGCGCTAGGCCACTCCGAGGTGCTGAGGATTGCACAGTCGGAACTGGTGCCTTACGAGAAGAATTTCCTGCGCGAGGGAGAGCGTGTGCGTGAGGCGTTGAGCAATCTCGAAAGCCTCTGGTACGACGGTGTTTCCGGATTGCGCGGCGACGATGGTGAATCACGCCTGCGGTCGCGGCAGTCGGCGGCGATCACCGCGGTCGGGCGATGGATGTATCACTCGACGCTGGCGCGGACCGAGTCGCGCGGGATGAGCAAGCGTGAGGATTACCCGAACCTCGACGATTCGCAGCACCATCACATCCTGACCGGTGGACTCGATCACGTGTGGACTCGACCCGGTGCCTTGAAATCAGCTGATCACGAGACGGTTCGGGAAGCATCGTGATCGAACTGGTCATCGCCGACGCCTGCATCGGCTGCGACAAGTGCGTCGACGTGTGCCCGACCAACGTGTTCGACCGGACGGAGTCCGGTGTGCCGGAGATCGCGCGGCAATCCGATTGCCAGACGTGCTTCATGTGCGAGGCGTACTGCCCGGTCGACGCGTTGTATGTCGACCCGCAGTCGATTCCGTCGGCCGACGATCACGACGTGTCGAGCGACCACATCGGTCGGTACCGAGAGAAGCTCGGATGGGGTAAAGGGCGCGCCGCAGGGACGCTGACGGCAGTGGGACCTCCACTACCGCACGGTGATCCACCACCACGATTGGCCACGAACAGAAAGACTCTCCAGAAGTGAAAACCACCTTCGGTGCGGCCCTGGTCGCCGCATCAGCCGCCCTTGCGCTCGTCGTGTCCGGCTGCAGCTCCGACGAGGCCGGGTCCGCGTCGCGCGCCGAGATCAAGACGCTGCGCATCGGCACGATCGGTTCGGGTAACACGCTGTCCGGCCCGCTCGGCTTCGCGCAGTCGCAGAACAAGCTGGTGCCCGCGCTTGCCGACCTCGGTGTCGAGAACGTCGAGATCTTCAGCTTTCCCAACGGCCCGGACCTCAACCAGGCGCTCGTCGCCGGTGAACTCGACGTCGCCAACTACGGAGACACACCTGCGCTGGTCGCGAAGGGCAGTGGACTCGACACGCGTCTTCTCGCGGTGACGGCTTTCGACAACAACGCGGGCGTCGTCGCGAAGGATCCGGCGATCACGTCGTTGCGTGACCTGAGCGGCAAGAAGATCGGCGTCCCATCGGGCTCGTACATCGATCGGTATCTGCAGGGCGCACTGCAGGAGGAGGGCATCACCGCCGAATTGATCCACCTCTACCCGGCCGATCAAGAAGCACCGCTGAACTCGGGCGAGATCGACGCGGCGGCGCTTCCCGACGTGAATCCGTCGGCGTCGCTGCATGCGTTTCTCGCCAAGGGTTTCCATCAGGTCGACTCGGTGTACGACAACCACCGTGACCTCGCAGGCACGAGCGCGTCGGTCAGCAGTGAGGAATTTCTGGACACCAACCCCGAGTTCGGTGCCGCGTGGCAGCAGCTTCTGTCGTCGTCGGCGACGTACGCGAAGCAGCACTGGGACGACTACCTGGCGTACGAGATCGGTCAGTCCAACTTCCCGCCCGACGTCGTGCGCGGAGCAGCGAATCCGGATTCCATTGCAGAGGAACCGTTCCCGGCCAAGGCCGTCGAATTGTTGACCGGAACCAAGCAGTTTCTGGTGGACAAAGGCAACATCAGGGAAGACTTCGACCTGAACGAGTGGTTCTACGAACCGGGCAGTGCGGGGGAGGAGTAGGGAATGGCGGGCATCAACGTACGTGAGTGGGGGTCGGGGGACCGGGCTGCGGTTCTGATCCACGGTCTCGGGAACTCGTCGACGTCATGGTGGGAGGTCGGGCCCGAATTCGCCGAACGGGGCTTCCACGTGTACGCCGTCGACCTACCTGGTCACGGTGCCAGTGCACCGGCATCGGAGTACACGGTGCAGGCACTCGTCGATGCCGTGGTGTCCGCCGTTCCGTCGAAACCTGCCGTGGCGGTGGGTCATTCGTTGGGTGGTCTCGTGCTCGCGCATGCCGTCACGACCCTGCAGCCGGGTCATGCGGTGTACGTGGACCCGGCGTTTCGTGTGTCTGCCGATCAGGCGATCGTCGGCTCGTTCCGCGCGCAGAAGGACTGGACGCTGTCGGACGTCGAGACGGCCTTCCCGCGGTGGAGCTCACGCAGTCACGAACTGAAGCTCGAGGCGCTTCGGCAATGGGATCCCGCGATCCTGGATGCGCTCGCGACGCTCCCCGCCGCGGATGTCTCGACTGCTGCCGTGCCGTCGACTCTCGTGCTGGCAGACCCCAGCGCGCTGATTCCGCCGCATCGAGCAGCCGAACTCGAGGTCGCAGGCTTCGAGGTTCGCGTCGTACCGGGTACCGGGCACGTTGTGCATCTCGACGACCGCGACGGTTTCCTGGCTGCGATCAAGGACGTGATCGCGCGGTGACCAGAGCGTTCTCTGCCGGTCGCCGTCGCACGTTGAAGACGGTGACCGGTGTCAGCGGCGGTCAGGACATCTACGATCTGGCCGTCGATCCGACGCAGTCCACTCTGGCGACGTCGTTGGAGGTCGCAAAGATCGCCGAGGACAACAGGATCGACGCGTTGTTCGCCGCCGACCTCTTGAGCTTCGGTGCACAGGGTGCGATCGGTGCACAGGAACCGTTGATCTACCTGGCGGCGCTTGCTGCGGTGACGAAACACGTCGGACTGATCGCGACGGTGACCACGACGTTCCACCACCCATACAATCTGGCCCGGCTGTTCGGGACTCTCGACCACGTCAGCAACGGTCGAGCCGCGTGGAACGCGGTGACGTCGTCACTCGGTGAGGAGAACTACGGCGATCAGGATCTCCCGAGCCCGGAGGAGCGGTATGCCCGCGCCACCGAATCCCTCGAGGTTGTTCACGCGCTGTACGACAGCTGGAAACCCGGCGCTCTGACGCCGGGCCCGGACGGTGCCGTGCTCGACGCGTCGCTCGTGCAGCCGATCGACTACCGCGGGAAGTACTACACCGTGCAGGGGCCGCTCAACATTCCGTCGCTGCCGCAGGGACGGCCGGTACAGTTCCAGGCCGGTCAGTCCGCGGGAGGGATCGAACTCGGTGCTCGGTTCGCCGAAGTGGTCTTCACGTCGCTCGCGACGCTCGAAGATGCGGTCACGTACACGAAAACTATTCGTTCTCGCGCAGCAGAATTGGGTCGCGGGGAAGAGCTCCCGCTTATCTTCTCGTCGTTCCATGCCACCTACGGCGCTTCCGAGGCGGAGGTGCGACAACTGGTGAAGGAGCGGGAGGAGTCGACCGACTTCGACGCCGGGCGCGCTCGGCTCGCCGACATGCTCGGCGGGGAGATCGATCTGTCGGAACTGCCACTGGACAAGCCGATTCCGGTCCATCTGCTGCCCGACCCGAAGACCGTGAATCGCCGACGCGGCCGCGTCGAGATCTTCGGCAAGCTCGCTGCGGAAGGAAAGACGCTGCGCGAGTTGATCATCGCGTCGAAGGACACCGGTCACTGGGCCGAGGCGGGCACGCCCGATCAGCTTGCCGACGCGATCGAGCAGCGCTACGACGCCGGCGTTCTCGACGTCATCTCGATCGGCGGCCTCGCAGATCCGCGGACTCGGGACTTTGCACTGAACGGGTTGCTACCTGAGCTGCGGCGTCGAGGCATCGTCGGAAAAGATTATGTAGGAAGCACATTCAGAGAGAATCTCGAACTGGTCTGAGGACGTTCGACAGGGGGACGAGCATGCGTAGGTGGGTTCCGGTGGCGCTGGCGGCTGCCGTGACGACGGTCGTGTCGGCGTGCGGAGGCGCGAACGTATCGCAGGCCGACGGTGGTGAGCCGCAGGCCGGTGGCACGCTGAGGTACGCGTTGTCGCAGGCACCGACGTGCTCGGATCCTGCGCAGTCCGGGACCAATCAGACGATCTACGTGGCAAGACAGATCGTCGATTCGCTGACGGACCAGGATCCCGTGACCGGTGCGATCACGCCGTGGCTTGCTCGGGGTTGGAACGTGAACGACGACGCCACATCGTTCACGTTCGAGTTGAAGGACGGTGTCACGTTCAGCGATGGCACTCCTGTCGACGCCGAATCGGTCAAGGCGAACTTCGACTCGATCGTGAACACCCTCGGCGCGGCGAAAGCACAGCTCGGGGCCAGTTACCTCGCGGGCTATGTGGGTACGACGGTCGTCGACCCGCTGACCGCGCGCGTCGATTTCGATGCGCCGAACGCGCAGTTCCTGCAGGCGACGTCGACTCCACAACTGGGGCTGCAGGCCAAGGCGACCACCGACAAGCCTGCCGACCAGCGCTGCCTCGGGGACAACATCGGAAGCGGGCCGTTCGTGTACGCGTCGTATCAGCAGGATCGGGCGATCACCGTCGAGAAGCGATCCGGCTACGACTGGGGCTCGGAGGTGTTCTCGCACGACGGTGAGGCCTACCTCGACGCGATCGAGTTCACGATCGTGCCCGAGTCGGGTGTGCGGACCGGGAGTCTGGCGTCGGACCAGGTCGACGCGATTTCCGATGCGCTGCCTCAGGATGCCCCGCAGATCGAAGCGGCAGGCGGGCGGGTGCTGACGACGTCGAACCCTGGCACGCCGTTCGGGTTCACGCCGAACTTCGAACGACCGGTTCTGGGCGATCTAGAAGTACGGCGCGCATTGATCCCGGCGCTGAACCGTCAGGAACTCGTCGACACGGTTCTGGGTCCCGACTTCCGTCCCGCGACGAGCACGCTGGCGAGCAAGACACCGCAGTACGTCGCGCTGGATGAGGTCACGTACGAGCCCGAGCGTTCGCGTGAGATTCTCGACGCCGCCGGTTGGGTCGAGGGGCCGGACGGTGTTCGCGAAAAGGATGGACGGCGATTGTCGTTCTCGGTCACGTTCAGTGCTGTGTTCGCGGGCAATCAGGCTGTTCTGGAGTTGGTGCAACAGCAGCTGGCCGAGGTGGGGGTGGAGCTGGTTCTCGACCTGGTGTCCACGCCTGAGGCTTTGGCCCGTCAGGCCAGTGGAGATTACGACGCGACCTACGGCAACAGCACTCGTGCTGACGGGGACATCCTGCGGACGTCCTATGCGTTGGAGGGCCGCAACAACAATCGTCGCGGTCCGATCCCCGAACTGGACGATGTGCTGCAACGCCAGCTGACCACCACCGACGAGGCGGAGCGCAAGGCCATCCTGGCCGAGGCCCAGCAGTTGGTACTGGACAACGGTCTGCTGATCCCGACGATCGAGCTGTCACAGGCGATCGGCGCGGGCCCGAAGGTCCATGACCTCGAATTCGAGGCGTCGGCTCGACTGTAGTTCTTCGACACGTGGTTGGGGTAGTGATGCGGGGGTAAGAATCAGCGTGATTCGAAGGGTGTCGTCGACGCTGTCCCGGGGCTAGCTTGCTGGGTATGGCATGGCTGAAGAGGATTCTCGATTTGAGCTGGTTCGACGATCACGCCGAGTGCGGCGCGGGGTGTGCACGCGCCGCGGAGGATTTGTCCGTCCACGGCTGAGCCGACGGCAGTGGTCGCAATTCACTCCCCGTGTCGGAATTCGAACCCCTTGTAGAGGGTTCGAATTCCGAATAGGGGAGCAAATCGCGCCGATTCAGATTGCCTTACCTGGATTCAGGATCCCCAGAGGGTCGAACACGGCCTTGATGCCGCGCGACAGTTCGCCGACATCAGGTCCGGTCTCGTTGCCCAGCCACTGCTTCTTCAGGACGCCGACGCCGTGCTCGCCGGTAAGCGTTCCTCCCAGCCGAAGCGCGGTCTGGAATACCTCGCCCGCCGCCGCCCACACCGCGTCTCCGACTGAGTTGTTGTGCGGGACGACGAAGATCGGATGCAGATTGCCGTCGCCTGCGTGCGCCATCGTGGCCACATCGACGCCGTGTTCGCGGGCGATCCGTGCGGCTGCGTCGGCCATCTCGCCGATCTTCGACCTCGGGACCGCGACATCCTCGATCAGGACGCGTCCGCGGCGCTCCAACGCAGGCAGAGCGTTGCGTCGAATCTGCACCAGCGCGTCGGCCTCGCCCGGGTCGACACTGCGGGACACCGACTGAGCCAGCGGATTCAGCACACGTTCGATGGCGTCGATCTCGTTCGCCGACCCCGGCCCGTCCGCCTGGACGAGCAGGAATGCGTCCCCCTGCCGGGACAGGTCGGTGCCCTCCGCGTCGTCGATCGCGCGAAGGCAGGCGGCGTCGAGCAGCTCGCACACCGACGGCTGCACGCCCGACGCCGTGATAGCCGATGCCGCAGCGGCCGCCGAGCCGACGGTGTCGAAGAACGCCACGACCGTGTCCGTCGATGCAGGCGCGGGACGCAAGCGCAGTGTCGCTTCGGTGACGACGCCCAGTGTGCCCTCGGAACCGACGATCAGCGACGTGAGGTCGTATCCGGCAACACCTTTCACCGTGCGGCCGCCGGTGCGTACGACGCGGCCGTCGGCGAGCACGACTTCGAGGCCCAGCACGGAATCTTTCGTCACGCCGTACTTCGCGCAACGCAGGCCTCCTGCGTTGGTCGCGATGTTGCCGCCGATCGTCGAGATCGCGACGCTGCCCGGGTCCGGCGCGTACCGCAGACCGACCCGCGACGCAGCGGCGTCGACGTCGGCCGTCAGCACGCCGGCCTGAACGCGAGCCACTTGATCGACCTCGGACACCTCGGGGATTCGAGTCATCCGCTCCAGGCTCAGAATTACTTCGCCGTCACGAGCGACCGCGCCGCCGGACAGTCCGGTCCCTGCCCCGCGAGCAACGACAGGCATCTCGAACTGTGTTGCAACAGAAAGTAACCGAGAAACATCCTTGGTGGAGTCCGCAAACACCACTGCCGACGGCGAGCCCTCGGGCTCCCATCCGGATCGGTCGATGCTGTAGGCAGCCAAGGTCGTCGGATCCGTCACGGCGTTGGTTCCGAATGCACGGTCGAGTTCCGCCACGAAGTCCGTCACGGATGGTGTCATCGAGGTGAGGGGCCTGTCGCGACGGGCCTGTTCGGTTGATTCGACCACTGCGACCACGAACCCGGGTAGAGGGTTGCGTCGACACCGGCGATGGCCAGGGCGGCGATCTGATGCGCGGCAGTCACTCCCGAACCGCAGTAGACCGCCACATCCTCGCCTGCGAACGCGAATCGCTCACGCAACGCATCGGCAGCCAGGAATCGGCCGTCGGCATCGATATTGGCCCCGGTCGGTGCGCTGACAGCGCCGGGGATATGGCCGGCTTTCGGATCGATCGGTTCCGTCTCTCCCGAATACCTCTCGGGCGCACGGGCATCGAGCAATGTGCCGGAGTAGTTCTCGACGTCGTCGGCAGTCAGAGTGGGCAGGTGTCCGGCCGTCAGCTCGACGTCGCCGGGTGCGGGAATTTCGTCGCCCGGCGCGGTGTCGAAGCCGGCGGCGGTCCAGGCTGCGAGCCCGCCGTCGAGGAGGACGACGTCGGTCAGCCCCGCCCACTTCAGGAGCCACCACGCGCGTGCTGCAGCGAGGTTGCCGGAGTTGTCGTAGGCGACGACGCGTGAGTCCGCGCCGATACCCCAGCTCCGCGCGGCGTTCTGCAGGTCCGCGACGTCGGGAAGAGGATGACGGCCGTCCGACGGTTCGCCGTGCGACGCGAGCTCTGTGTCGAGGTCGACGAAGACGGCGCCCGGGATGTGTGCTTCGCGGTAGTGCCTGCGGCCCTCACTGTCGCCGAGTGACCACCTTACGTCGAGGAGAACAGGCGGATTATTGCCTGCCAGTTGTTCTTTCAGTTCGCTGACGTCGATCGCGACCGTCATTTCAGTACCTCTTCCGTGATTTGCTTCGCACCGCTCTTCAGTGTTTCGAGGAACACCACGACCGTAGCCGCGACGCTACGGTGGTTCAACGAGTTCAGTGGATCGTGCCTGCCCTGCTCGACGACGGCCAGCTGCAGATTCTTCGCAGCCGCGTACCGTTCCCGAGCCGCATCGAGTGGGCTCACCACGTCGTCGCGCCCGTGCAAGGCCAGCACCGGGATCGTGACGTCGAGAGTTGTCTGCTGCAGGTCGGCCGCGATGTGATCCGTCGTCAGCGCGCCGCGTTCGGACAGAGACGCGTCGTCGCGGAGTCTGCCCTGGGTGGTCGGGCAGCTGACTTTGGCGTCGACCTCGTCGTCCAACGTGACATCGTGGCCGGCAACGGGGACGCCGGCCAGAACGAGAGCGTCGACCGTTCCGTTCGCCAGCTGTACCGCCTGGAGTGCGCCGGTGTCGACGCCGACCAGCACGACAGGATGAACGATGTCCTCGTCGTTCACGAAAGCCGTTGCAACATCGATGGTGTCGGCGATTCGGACCCGGTACGCGTCGGCGGCGATGCGGGCGCCGAATCGCTCGTACAACGCGCCCGAGTCGCCGCGACCCGGCAGTACCACGAGAGTGCCACGGGGGCCTAGGCCTGCGGGTTCGTCGAACTGGGTCTGAAAAGTCACTGGGCGGTCGCTTCCTGTCGGTTGCTCGGAACGGATCCGAGCAGATCACGGGTGTAGTCGGTTGTGGGGTTGTCGAATACCGCTGCCGTGGAACCGGATTCGAGAACCTGGCCGCCGCGCATGACTGCGACGTCGTCGCAGATCTGCCGGACGACGGCGAGGTCGTGCGAAATGAAGAGATAAGCGATGTTTCGCTCGTTCTGCAGTCGCACGAGGAGTTCGAGAATCTGTGCTTGGACGCTGACGTCCAACGCGGAGACCGCCTCGTCGAGAATGACGAGCTTGGGGTCGAGAGCTAGTGCGCGGGCGATCGCGACGCGTTGCCGTTGACCGCCCGACAGCTCACGAGGCTTGCGCGCCAACAACTCCGGGTGCAACGCTACTTGGTCGGCGAGTTCGCGGGCGCGAGCCTTTCGATCGGCGGACGAACCTTCGCGGAACACCCGCAACGGTTCGGCGATGATCTGCTCGACGCGCATGCGGGGGTCGAGCGAGGTGAACGGATTTTGGTACACCATCGCGATGTCTTTACGTGCCGCGCGCAGTGCTGCCCCACGCAGCGTCGAGATGTCCACGCCGGCGACGACGACGCGACCGCTGTCCGGCTTCTCCACGCCCACGACGATGCGAGCCGTCGTGGACTTGCCGGATCCGGATTCGCCCAGCAGTCCGAGTGTGCGGCCGCGGTCCAGGGTGACCGACACGTCCGCGACCGCGGTGACGGCGCCGAACGAACGGGTTACGTTCTCGACCGTCAGCAGAGTGTCGGTGGCGGGCCGCCGGGGTTCGACCAGCGGATGCGTGCTGAGGCTGGGAGCCTTCGACACCAGCATGCGGGTGTAGTCGTCGGTCGGGTTGTCGAGAACATCCTGTGCGCGTGAGACTTCGACGATACGGCCGCCCTGCATGACGACGACCCGGTCCGCGCGTTCGACGGCGAGTGCCAGGTCGTGCGTGATCAGCACCGTGGCCAGGTTGCGCTCCGCAGCCAGGCTCGCGACGTGGTCGAGGACGCGTCGGCTCACGGTCGCGTCGAGTGCGCTCGTCGGTTCGTCGGCGATCAGCAGGTCTGCGCCGCCGATGAGGGCGATCGCGATGAGGACGCGTTGGCGCATGCCGCCGGACAGTTCGTGCGGGAATTGGCGCGCACGCACGTAGGGTCGGTCGATGCCCACCTTGTCGAGCAGATCGATGGCCGACGCGGCCGCCGTCCTCTTGTCGGCGAGCTTATGCAAGACCAGCGACTCGGCGACCTGGTTGCCGATCCGCATCGTCGGGTCCAGCGAGCTACCCGGATCCTGCGGTACGTAGCCGATTCCCCTGCCGCGCAAACCGCGTCGCTCGCGCTCGGACATCGCGGTGATCGACCGGCCGCGGTAGAGCACCTCGCCCGCTGTGATGCGCGCGTTCGATGCGAGCATTCCAAGCACGGCCGACGCCGTCGTCGATTTGCCCGAGCCGGATTCGCCGACGATCGCGACCGTCTCTCCCTCGTCGACGGCGAACGAGACGTCCGAGACCGCGGGTTGCCAGACACCACGAGACTTGTATTCGACGCTCAGTGAGCGCACGTCGAGAAGCGGGGTCATCGGTCTCCCTTCGATGCCGCGTCGAGTGCGCGCGACAGACGGTTCGTCGACAGCACGACCGCGGCGATGACGGCACTGGGGATCACGACGATCCACCATGCCGTGGACAGGTAGTCGCGTCCTTCGGCGACGATCTTGCCCCACTCCGGCGTCGGAGGTGGCTCGCCGTAGCCGAGGAAACTCAACGCCGACACTGCCAGTACTGCGCTGCCGAGTTCGAGCGTCGACAACACGAGCGCCGGTCCGATGCTGTTCGGCAGGACGTGCCTACCGAGAACCCACACGGGACGTCCGCCGGACAGCCTGGAGGCTTCGACGTAAGGAGATGTGCGTACCCTCGCAGCCTCCCCGCGGGTGATTCGTGCGAACGATGCGACGCTGGCGAATCCGACGGCGACGGCAACGTTCATGATGCCGAAACCGAGGCTCGCGACGATCGCGAGCGCGAGCAGAAGCGTCGGGATTGCGAGGAGGACGTCGACGACGCGCATGACGACGTCGTCGACCCAGCCGCCGAGGTAACCGGCGGTGATGCCGAGGATCGACCCGACGCCGAAGGCGATCGACACTGCAACGACCGTCGCCTTCAGCGACAGTTCGGATCCATAGATCACACGGGTGTAGACGTCGCGGCCGAGGTGGTCGGTGCCGAACCAGTGTGCGGCGCTCGGACCTTGCAGCTTGTCGGTGATCTCGCCGACGTTGGGGAGCTGGCTGGTGAACAGCTGAGGGAAGAACGCCGCGACGACGGCGGCCAGCGCGATCAGCAGAGCGACGACGACGGTCGGCCGGGTCCACTGCGACCGCGACCGCGACTTCGGCGTCGCGACTGTCGATCCGACGAGCACCTCGTCTGCCACACCGGCGGTCATCGGGACATCCTGGTGAACACGACGCGACGGTCGAGGACGGGGCCGAGGAGATCGACGACGAGATTGATGACGACGAACGTCGCCGCGGACAACAGCACCACTGCTTGCACCACGGGCAGGTCCTGACCGGTCACGGCGTCGACCGTCAAGCGGCCGATGCCTTCACGAGAGAAAACGGTTTCGACGACGACCGTGCCTGCGAGCAATCCGCCGCCGATGACCCCGGCCATGCTGAGGGTGGGGCCGATTGCGTTGCGGATCGCGTGGTGGAAGTGAATGCGGGCTGGGCCTGCACCGATACCGCGCGCGGTGTCGATGTAGCCCTGACGCAGTACGTCGTCGAGGCTTTTCGCGAACACCTGCGTGACGATCGCGATGACGGGAAGCGACAACGTGATCGCCGGCAATACGAGCGAATCCCACGTCTTGTTACCGCCCGACGGCACGAGCCGCCACTGGAACGACACCACCTGGATCAGGATGAGGCCGACAGCGAACGTCGGAATCGAGATACCGAGCGGCGGTAACGCGAGGAGGGCCTCACGCCACCGCTCGCTGGGCAGGTGGGAGGCGATGCTGCCGAGCACGAGCCCGACAGCGACGCCGACCACCAACGCGATACCCGACAGCAGAAGCGTCTGCGGGAGCGCGGACGCGATCAGCGACGTCACCGTCGCGCCGCTGTCGAGCGAACGGCCGAGATCTCCGGTCACCGTCTTCCACAGCTGGTCGAGGTACTGCAGGACCGCAGGGCGGTCGTAGCCGTACTCGGCCCTGATCTCGGCGATCTGCTCGGGCGACAACGAGTTGTCGCCGCCTGCAGTCAGTTTGATCGAGATCGCGTCACTGGGAAGAAAGTAGAGCAGGAAGAACGACAGGGTGAACGCTCCCCACAGCACCAGGACGGCCTGGAGCAGTCGTTTCCGTACGTAACCGGCCATGTCAGCTGCTCGCGACCCAGGTGTCGTACAGGTTGAGTCGTGACGACGCCTCGAATGCGAAGCCGCCGACGCGGTCCGACAGCGTCATCACTCCGGCCAGTTCGAACAGCGGGATGCCGTAGGCCTGGTCGATGAGCTCCTGATCCGCTTCGGTCACGGTCTGCTTGCGCGAATCCTGATTAGGGTCGCCGAATTGCGCGTTCAACAGTGCGTCGACGGGGCGCGGTTCGGGTGCGCGTCCGACGTTCTGCGCCGACTGTCCGAGGATCGAGCGCATCGCGTCGGGCTCGCTGCGGTGGAACGGGGTGTACCAGAGGTCGTAGTCGCCGGTGGTTTGCGTCGCGGTCAACTCTCCGGCGTCGAGCGGACGGATCTGCAGGTCGATGCCGATCTCGGCAAGTTGCGATTGCACGAGTTCCATTGCGGGAGCCGACTGGCGCGACGCCAACTGGAACGGCGCGACGATGGTCAGGCGTTGACCGTCCTTGACGCGGATACCGTCGGCGCCCAGGGACCAACCCGACTGTTCCAGAATGGATTTCGTGCCTTCCGGGTCGTAGGCGACGCCGTCGACAGGCTCGAACAGAGGGGTAACCGACGTAATGAGACCCTCGGGAACCTTGTCGTACTCGGTCATGACGCCGGAGACAATCTCCTCGCGGTCGATGCCTTGCAGAACTGCCTTGCGAACGTTGATGTCCTGCATCAGCGGGCGTTGCAGGTTTGGGATCAGCGTGACACCGAGGCCGGGGTAGGGGCGGCCGACGACGTAGAAACCGTTGTCCTCGAACGTCGGAACGTTCTCCGTCAGCGGGATCGTGTCGATGTCGAGTTCGCCCGAACGGAGCTGGCCGGAGCGGACGCTCGCCTCGGGAACGACGCGGAAGTTGATGGTGTCGAGGTGCGCTTCGCCGGTGTGTTCACGCAGATCCGAGCCCCAGTTGTATCCGGAACGCTTGGACAACACGACTTCCTGCTGTGCGTTGAACGACGAGATGTCGAACGGGCCGAGACCCGCCAGGTTGCCCTGGCAGCGATCGCCGGGTGCGACCTCGAGAGTCGCGGGGGACAGGATGCCGAGCGTGACCGTCGACGCGCCTTGCAGGAATTGGATGTTGGGTGCAGAGAAGGTTACCTCGACGGTGTCCTCGTCGACTACGGTGCTGCCCGCGTACCCGGCAAGGTAGTTGTTCGCGAGCGGCGAGATTGCAGGGCCGTCGGCGACGATGCTGTCGAAGTTCGCCTTGACGACCTCGGGCGTCAGAGGGGTTCCGTCGCTGAACGTGATGTCGGGCTTCAAGTCGAACGTGAACGCGGTGGCGTCGTCGTTGATCGTCCATGCCGACGCGAGCCACGGCGAGAAGTCGCCGGTCTCCGGATCTTGGTCGATGAGGCTGTCGGTGATGTTGCGCGCGACGAAGATCGTGACGTTGGTGGCGTTCTGGTGCGGGTCGAGGCATGCGATGGACGAGTTGAGTCCGACGTTCAACTCGCCGCCCGTCTGGGCTTCACCCTCGGCTGCAGTGGTGCCGGTGCCACTACAAGCGGCGAGTGCGATCGAGAGAGCAGGAATCGCAGCGAACGCGGACGCGCGGCGTCGCGACATTCTGGGGGTCATCGGGGGTGCCTTTCGAGTGCGGGTCGAACGATCAGTGGGTAGGTGGGAGTGGAGCCTGCGGGAACGACCCGGTGGCTGGGAGTGGAGCCTGCAGGAACGAGTTGCTCAGTGCGGGCAGGACGTCGGCGAGGCGGCGGGAACCGGGAGCGTCGCCGCCCGAGATCAGTTGTCCGAGCGCGGCCTGCAGTTGGTCGTTGGCCGGGGTCGGGATGCCGTGCAAGCGGCCGAGGAGGGAGATCTCGCCGTTGAGATAATCGGTTTCGACGGAGCCGGAACCGCGTGCGACGCTCTGCCATGTCGACTTGTGCGCGGAACTCTGTCCGGGCAGTGGCGCGATCTGGAGCTGCGTGCGGTCGTTGGTGGACTCGGTCGACGGATCGGCGCGGGTGAGTCCGGCTGCGTCGAGCGCAGCGAACGCTTCGCGCTCCAGGACTGCCTGTGCCTGTTTCACCTCGTCGTCGGTTGCCTCGAAGAGGTCGACGGCATTGAGCAGGTTGGTGATGAGTTTGGTTGTCTTCCATCGCATCACGTCGGGCACGACCTGGGTCGGGAACCCGGCGCGTGTCAGATCGGATGCGATTTCGCTCGCGAGCTCGTCGGTGCCCGTCGGATACCGGCCTACCCATACGAGGCCGACGGCCGGTGTTCCGGCTGCGATGACGGTTCCCGGTTCGACGTGGGTGCCGGGGATCCAGATCGACACACCGTACACGGTGGCGAAGCGGCGCAATGCGATTCGCTCGGTGTCGATACCGTTCTGGAAGGTGAGGATCGGAAGCGTATGTGCTGCAATACCGTTCGTTCCGGTTTCGCTGCCGATCGGTCGCCAGGCCCAGTCGGTGATCGCACGTTCGGCTTGCTGAGCCTTGACTGCGAGGACGAGGACGTCGTCCGGGCGTAAGGCCACGTCGTCAGGCCCTGCGACGACGTTCAGGTGCAGGGTCTTCTCGCCGGCGGGTCGGATGTACCGCAGGCCGTCGGACGATAGTTTGTGGTAGCTCTCGCCGCGGGCGACGAGGACGTAGTCGATACCGGCAGCGTCGAATTGTGCTGCGAGAGAGGCCCCGACCGCGCCTCCGCCGATCACGATGTAACGCGTCACGCGGCACGCTCGCGGCTGGCAAGCTCCTGGCGGACGATCGGGAGGACGTAACGGCCGTAGTCGATGGCGTCGTTGAGGTTGTCGTAGCCACGGATGGAGATGAGTTCGGCGCCGAGGTCGATGTAATCGAGGATCGCAGCGGCGACGGTCTCCGGCGTTCCGACGAGGGCCGTCGAGGCGCCGCGGCCACCGGTCGCGGTGGCGACGGGCGTCCACAGAGCACGGTCGTGCAGTTCGCCGCGTGCCGCGATGTCGAGGAGGCGCTGGGATCCGACGTTCTGCACGCCGCCGTCGGCGGCAACCGCTGCGGCGGAACCATTTCCGTCGAGCTTCGCGAGTGTGCGGTGGGCTCGCTCCCACGCGAGTTCCTCGGTGGGAGCGATGATCGGTCGGAACGTCACCCAGATGCGGGGTCGGTCGGTGCGGCCGGCGAGGCGTGCCTGCTCGAAGACGGCGTCCATCTGCTGCTTCGTCTCCGCGAGAGGCTCGCCCCACAGGCCGAAGATGTCGCCGAGCGCACCGCCGACGCGGTACGCGTCCTCCGACGAGCCGCCTACCGAAACCGGGATGGTCCCGGCCAGCGGACGGATCTCGGAGTGAAAGTTCTCGAAGCTGTAGTGGGTGCCTGCGTGATCGAACGGCTTTTCCGACGCCCACGCGCGTCGCATGATCTCGATGTATTCGGCCGACCGCTCGTAGCGTGCCACCTTGTCCAGGCGGTCACCCTCACGTGCCTGTTCGATGGTGTTGCCGCCCGAGATGATGTGCACGGTGGCCCGGCCGCCGCTCAATTGGTCGAGCGTGGCGAGCGCTTTCGCGGCGACGGTGGGGTACATCGTGTTCGGGCGCAGGGCGACGATCGGCCGCACGCGCTCGGTGTGCTGGCTGACCGCCGCGGCGACGCTGAACGGGTCCCATCCCGATGAGCCGTACGGCAGCAGGGTGTAGTCGAACCCTGCGTCGTCGAGCGCGCGTGCGTAGCGGACGAGGAACTTCGGGTCGATGCCCTTGCTCGACGTCGGGTTCAGTTCGGTCGAATCGTTGACGTAGCTGGCGCTGATGAATTCGACAGGCATGGCTGATCCTTCGGGGTGGGGGTGCATGAAGAGTGCTTCGCACGGGCGAAGCGGCGCGGAGGAGCGGAGTTCGACGGACCGGGAGTCGACGGCGTGCCTATGTCCTGCGTGGCTTGCTGTCAGGCGGCGGGGATGAGGGCCGGGTCGGGGCCGGGTGCCGTCAGCGACAACACGCGCCGACGAGCGTCATGAAGTCCACGACGCGTCGGCGGGTGAGAGCCCACCCGGTTGATGTCATGCCCATCACCCAACGCGGTCGGCGCGTGACCTGTCAAGGCCCTCACTCAGGTGTGTTCTGCTCAACATGATTTTAATTCGGAGCGTCGGCGTACTGGTCTACGGTGATCGGAGAACTTCGAGGAAACAGGAGGGCACGATGTCGCGGCCGCCGGTCACCGAGACCAAGGATCAGCGCAGACTGGGCTTCCCGTTCCGTTCCGGCAGAATCAGCCTCGATTTCGTGGCTACCGTCGCCAAGCGAGACATGAACGACCGCGAGATGATCACCGACGGTGAGAGTCTGCAGACGTGGCTGTGGGTCTCGGGACTCCCGGCTGCGAAGGACCCCATCGACGAGTCAGCTGTAGAGCGAGCGCGTGTTCTACGTGAGGCCATAAACCGCTTGACGCGGGCCAGGGTGGACGAGACGAGGCCGGTCCCCACGGACGTGGAAATTCTGAACGAGGCCGCCCAACGGGGTGTTCCGTTCCCGAAGCTCGACTACGACGGGCTTTCCGTGCACCCGTCGGCGCCGGTTCCGGTGGATCAGGTGTTGGCGATCGTCGCGCGCGACGCCGTCGAGTTGTTCTCGGGCAAGTATCACGACCGAATCCGCCGGTGCCTGGGTCACGACTGCTCGTTGTACTTCGTCGACAGGTCGCGCCAAGGTGTGCGGCGGTGGTGCTCGATGGCTGCGTGCGGCGAGAAGGCCAGCTCCGCGACATACCGAAAGCGACACAGCGGCCCGGCGTGAGGTGTTCAGTTGCAACCACGCTGATTCCAACTCTTTCGGCCCATGAACGCCGGTTCTAGCGTCAGGGAATGACAGCCACACTGAGCTACCGAGTCCGTCGCGCCGGCCCACTGTTCGGCGCGGAAATTTCCGATATCGACCTGAAGAACCCGATCGACGACGACACGAGGGTCGCGCTACGGCGAGAGTTCGACGAGCACAAGGTCCTCGTGTTCCGGGGTGCGAATTTGACACCCGCAGAGCAGGTAGAAGCGGTACGCATATTCGACGAGCCGTTCGATCACCCGACGGCAATTCGTCACGACGAGCACCCGCTCGTCTACCCGTACAACGTGCAGAGCACAGGCAAGGCCAGTCACTGGCACATCGGCGGCGTTTGGCGGAATCCTCCGTTCTCGATCGAATCGCTTGTCTACGAGGAGGTCTCGGAACTCGGCGGGCATACGTTGTGGGCGGATCTTCAAGCCGCGTACGACGGCTTGTCCGAGCCGGTGAAGGTCCTGCTCGAGAATGTCAGCGCCGTGTACGACTCCAACGCCGTGCACTATGCGCAGGGGGCAGAGCGCGGTGAGGTGAAGCAGACCATCGCGCATCCCGTCGTGCGGCAGGACCGCAACGGACGCAAGGGGTTGTTCATCAGTACCGGAGCGCGTCACCTCGAGGGCGTGACGGCAGGGGAGAGCGCAGCGCTGTTGGCATTCCTGCTCGAGCATGCGTCGTCGCCGAACTACACCATCCGGTTCGGTTGGAATGCAGGTGATTTCGTTCTGTGGAACAACCTCGCGACGTGGCACTACGCGATCGACGACTACGGCGTCGGGCCGCGTCGGTATCGGAAGGTGTTGGCGGCTTCTCCGGAGGTCACTGTCTGAGCCGATTTTGCTCCCCAATTCGGGATTCGAACGCCCTGCAGAGGGTTCGAATTCCGAATGGGGGAGTTTTTTCGGTGAATGGGGGATCCATTCAACAGTCTGGTGCGTCCAAGACGACATGGACTTCGACCAGCCAGGTATGTTCACACGCGCAGAGGCACTCGCCGCCGGCTACACCGACGACGATCTACGTCGAGGGCGTGCCGCGCGCCAGATCATCGCTATCCGGCGCGGATATTACATCCGCGCCGATCTGTATGCGAAAATGACAGCTACTGAGCAACATTCGATGCTGGCACGGGCTGTGTACCAGGACTCCGGTGCTCAGGCTGTTCTGAGTCACGTCTCGGCAGCAGTGCTGCACGGGATGGATGTGTGGAAACTACCCTTGGACAAGGTCAATCTGACAATCGGTCGAAGTTATGCCAGCAAGAAGGGGCGTCGGCGAGTATTGCACGGAACGGCAGTCACGCCCGACGAGTGCACGACTGTCGATGGATTGCGGGTTACGAAACCCGCGCGGACGATCATCGATGTGGCGCGGTCATCGCCGTTGGAGCAGTCGATATGCGTCGGAGATTACGCATTGCACCACCGCTTGACCACCACAGCCGAACTCGATGCTGCTTTGAAGTCCGCGCTGGGCAGGACTGGCATCGGACGGGCGCGACGTGCAGTCGGATTGATGTCGGCGCAAAGCGAGAGCATCGGCGAGTCGCGGAGTCGTCTACTACTCGGTGATATAGGCATCTCGCCCCCGTTGTCGAACCAATGGGTATACGACGACAACGGCAGGTTCGTCGCTCGCGTGGACTTTCTGTGGCCCGAGAAAGGTGTTGTCGGTGAGTTCGACGGCAAAGTCAAGTATCGGTCGAGGGTCGCCAAAGAGGTTATCGCAGAGAAGAATCGTGAGAACCGCCTCATCGACCTCGGTTGGACAGTCGTGCGCTGGGACTGGGATGAACTCGAGGCACATCAGATTCTGCGGGCGCGCATAGAAGCCGCGTTCGGTCGTGCGGCCAGACATGCCGCGCCCGGCGGGGCGTTTTACAACAATCGACTCCCCTGATTGGAATTCGAACCCCCTGCAGTGGGTTCGAATTCCAAATAGCGGAGTAAATCTTCACTTGATTCGCTGATTTCAACCCTTGACGAACATGCCGGCGTTGTCTTCCATTGATCGGGTGCACATGAACCGCCAGTCGTGTCCGGGCTCGATCTGACCCGCCCCCAGAATCGGATCTCACACAGCGGAGAACTTGCGTGAAAACAATCATCCTCATCGGATTGGTCGGGCTCGCGGCCCAACTGGTCGACGGTGCACTCGGCATGGCATACGGAGTCACGACGACGACGCTTCTGCTCGCCATCGGCACCAACCCGGCCACCGCGTCGGCGACGGTGCATCTGGCCGAGATCGGCACGACGCTCATATCCGGGATCTCGCACTGGAAATTCGGCAACGTCGATTGGAAGGTCGTGCGTCGTATTGCGCTCCCGGGTGCGGTCGGCGCCTTCGTCGGAGCGACGGTGTTGTCGAACCTGTCCACCGAGAGCGCGGCTCCGATCATGGCGATCATCCTGCTGGCGCTCGGCATCTACATTCTCACTCGGTTCACCTTTCAGGGCATTCCGCGTGGCCACCTGGGCAAGCCGCTGCGTAAGCGCTTCCTCGCGCCGCTCGGATTGCTTGCGGGCTTCGTCGACGCCACAGGCGGTGGAGGCTGGGGGCCGGTCGGCACGCCGGCCATCCTCGCGAGCGGCCGGTTGGAGCCACGCAAGGTCATCGGGTCGATCGATACGAGTGAATTCGTCATCGCCCTGGCGGCAAGCCTCGGCTTCCTGTTCAGCCTCGGGTCGCAGGGAATCAACGTCGGATGGGTGTTGGCCATTCTCGCCGGTGGTGTGATTGCCGCGCCGCTCGCCGCCTGGCTCGTCCGCCACGTTCCGCCCAGACTGCTCGGTGCCTCGGTCGGCGGCATCATCGTCCTGACCAACACCCGCAGCCTGTTCCGCAGCGGCTGGTTCGAAATCGGCGGCACCCTGCAGACCGTCGCCTACGGTGTCATCGTTCTCGCGTGGGCCGGGTGCTTCGCCTACTCGTTGAGGGCGTACCTACAGGACCGCGACACCGAATCCGCTGATCACCTCACCGAGGAGGCGAACAAGAATGCAGTGGCTGTCTGACAGTCAGCTCCCGATCACCACCCCGTCGACCACCAGGCGAGCACCCCTGTCGACATAGAACGACAGATGGTTCTCGATGCCGGACGCGGCGGGCGTCGTCTGTGGATAGAACCAGGCGACGTCTGCCGGCCCGTCCGGAACCGACACGTACGACGCGGTGCCCTTGTACGGGCAAGCCGTCGTCGTCGGGGACGACGTGAAAAGCCAGTTCTTCACGTCGATCCGTGGGATGTAGTACCGAGGCGGCAAACCGGTCTCGAACAGGATCTTGGGCCTATGACTTTTCGCGACCAGCACGTCACCGATGTACACCTCGATGTGCCGCGATGACGGCAACACATCCACCCGCACGTACGGGTCGCGCGGATGAACGAAGACTTCCTCGTCCTCCTCGAACCAGGCGTCGACGCGATCCCAGTAGAACGACACGTAGTCGCTCAGATCGAGGGCGTCGTCCAGCGGTTCGGGGTACGTCCACAAGGCGTCCTCGGAACGTCGGTCACCGACAACGATGGTGCGGTACTCGGCGGTGCCCTTCCGTGGGCACACTGTCGAGGTGCGGGAAGCCTCGAGGAATTTGTTGCGTACGTCCGTCCACGGGATGTAGTACGCGGGCAGATGCCCCTGCTCGAAGAGGTAGATCGACTCGGTTGTGTCGGCGATGACCTCGCCCGCGAAGTAGGCACGGACACGTCTCGCATTCGGCTCGATGGAGACTGCACCATTCGCCGCAGTAATCCCGGTATGGCTGGTGGCCGGTGCCATCATTACCTCCTACGTCACCATGTCCGACGGGGAACGTCCATCGTTCCACGAAGTCGATCTTGGTGACATAACTACCCCGACTCAGGCCGACCGCAACCTCACCGGGTCGTCGACGACGCGTATGGCCTCGGTCGGGTCGAAGCGGTAGCCGGCGCCACGCACTGTGGCGATCGTCGATCCGAAGCTGCCCAGCTTGGTGCGTATGCGTGACAGATGTACGTCGACGCTCCGGCCCGACCCGGTGACAGCGAATTCGCGACGACCGACGACCACCCGGGGATAGGACACGAGCTGCGCGAAAATTTCGAACTCGGTATGGCTGAGGCCGATGCTGCGCCCCGACAACACGACGTCGCGCGCCGGGAGATCGACGACCAGCGGGCAATCCACGTCGGACACCTCGATGTCGAATCGCGCCAGAACACCGGCGTCGGGGGCGTACGACCGCGTCACGTGCCTGAGCGTCTCCGCCAACTGATGCAGACTCTCGGCGCCGACCCCGTCGAGCGAGCCGGTGCCCAAATCCGAGATGTGCAGTACGACAGTCGGTTCGGTGGGCATGGCACATCGAACCTCGAGATGTGCCGTCCGACCAGGGTTTTCCGCGTCCTGATTCCAACCGTTGACTTACCGGCGATACCGGTGATGGACTCGGGCGAGACTGCGAGGAGGGGGGAGGTCATGGCCCGGCTCAGCATCACGGACGCGCAACGCGAAGCACTGGCCGACGCGGCGTCGTTCCCACTGCTCGACGCCATTGCCGGCCGCCGGTCCCGACGCTTCCCGCTGGGTGGGAAGATTCCCGACGGACCGCTGGCATTCACGAGCAAGCATCCGGTCACACCGCTGACCGAGGTGGAACGCGCCCTCGTCCTGTCGGTCGTCGGTGGAGTGACCGGCTGGCACTACGGCATCACGAGGCACGGCGGGTACGCGCCGAAGTTTCCGAACTACTCGGGCAGCGCGGTCGGGCGCACGTTCCCGTCGGCTGCGGGCTTCCACACGAGCCAGCTGTTCTTCACCGACGACTCGGGAACCTACCTGTTGCCGACACGCGATCTACCGCCGCTCGAAGAAGACTTCGATCTCGAGGAGTGGCTGAACCACACGGCGAATCACTATGTCCGGCTGTCTGATTCGCGACTCGAACTGCCGCGTGAGGAACCGTACATGGAAGGCCACAACACCTGGATCGCGAACCATCCGGGCAGCTTGCTCGCCTTTCCCGTCGCCGATCTCTCCGAGCATCTCGTCGCCAACTTGTCGTTCTTCGCGGCAAACGGATACGTCGTGTTCGACGACGTGAACGACCGACCGATACCGGGTGTCGACGCCTTCTCCCACCTGGCGCATTTCGACGACCCGGTGCCGTTGTCGTTCGTCGAGCAGTACACGTTGACCGAGGCCAGTGCCGAACTGGCGACGGCGACACACAACGGCGTCCTGCTGTTGCAAGCGCTCGGCCTGGGCGGCTGGATGTTCGACGGCCTCGACCGCTTGTCGGTGCTCGGCGGCTCGGGTGATCCGAGGGCACCAGGGCTGGGATTCAGATCCGACGCCGACCCACGATGGCCGTTCCCCAACGCCACCGGACTCGACGGCTACTTCGAGACGCTCACGCCGCCACACGTCGCAACCGTGGCTGACGGCGTCGAGAAGTACATTGTGCGAAAGTACGGCCCCGGCGGGCCTTTTCACCCCGACACACCGGGGCCGTGGACGGACACTCGGGCCGTGCGTTCGGCGGCGCTCCCGGCATCGGCCGTGCAGGAGCTCATCACGATCGAAGCGTCGTACATCTACGATACGTTCGGGAAACTACCGGGTACGGTGCCGACCGTGCACGTGCTGATGTATTTGCAGGCGCAGAACATCGACCTCGATTTCTACGACACCCATTTCGCCCCCGGCGCGTACTTACGAACACACGCCGAACACGGAAAGCGCTGGAACTCTTGACCGAAGTGACCTCGACAGGCCCTCTCACCACCGTCGTCGTGGACTGGGATCATCCCGATGCAGAGTCTCTGCGGGCCGCGATGGTCGCCGAAGTCGGCCCACGCTACGCCGATCGCGCTGCCGACCTGGCTCGCACACAGGCCAACGCCGTCGCACCCGAGACGGTGTTTCGCACGTTCGTCGTCTACCGCGACTCCCAGGCAGTCGGGCACGCGGCCGTGCGATGGAACGGGCCGGACCTCGAGCTCAAGCGCATGTTCGTCCGCGCCGATCACCGCGGATCGGGGGTGTCGTCGGCGTTGCTGCGAGCCGTCGAGGACGCCGCCCGTGAGCAGGGGCTGCCGCGGCTGATCCTGCAGACGGGCGACCGGCAGCCCGACGCGGTGCGCCTGTACGAGAAGAGCGGTTACACGCGAATCCCTATCTTTTCGCCGTACGAAGCCATGCCGTTCTCGAACTGCTTCGAGAAGGTGTTCGGCTGACGCCGCATGTGCACGAAAATACATAGCGGGCTATGTATTTTCGTGCACATGGGCGAAGCTCCTACCCCTCGAGCTTGAAACCGACCTTGAGGGTCACCTGGTAGTGGGCAACTGCCCCGTTCTCGATGTGACCTCGCGTCTCCACGACCTCGAACCAGTCGAGGTTCGTCAACGTTTCGTTCGCGCGAGCAATTGCCTTGCGGACCGCGTCGTCCGTGCCCTCCGTCGACGTTCCGACGATCTCCGTCACCCGGTAGATGTTGTCGCTCACTGAGTCTCCTTTGCTCGAATTCGGTGTAGTTCTTCGTCCGCCTCGATGGTTCTCCCTTCCGCAGCATTTCGAAACCGATTCGAAGAATCATCGTGATTCGAATGGTGGTCGAACCGCGGCGCGCAGAGCACACTCGTGCATCAGCGTGAAGTGAACAATGACGACATCGGCGCGACGGTTCAGATTTTCTTGACGAATCATGAAGCGCTACTGCAGATGTCGAGCCGGCGACGAGGAAGGAGCGTTCGATGACGGTGTGTCGTGCTTGTTGTCGGGCGCTCTCCTGTCGTCAGGCCTGAGTTCTCCGTCTTCGCAATCCCTTTCCCGTTCTTTCCCGAGGAGTGCTGTCACGATGTCGCTTCGGCGCGTTCGCTCGTCCCTGTCCAGGCCGCCCCGTTCACGGCGCGTTGCCCCGCTGATCACTGCCCTCACCGCAGCGTCTCTGCTGCTTGTCGGCTGCGCCGCATCCACGGTCGCGAGCCCGACCGACGACGCCGGCGACCCCGTCTCCGGTGGAACTCTGAAGTTCGCACTGCTGGACGCTCCCGCTAACCTCGATCCTCATTCGGGCAGTTCGTATCCCGAGTCGCTGATCACGAGCAACACCGCAGACAAATTGACCTACCAAAATCCGGAGACCGGCGCGATCGAGCCGTGGCTCGCGACGTCATGGGAGATCAACGACGACCTGACGCAATTCACGTTCCATCTGCGTGACGACGTCACGTTCAACGACGGAACCAAGTTCGACGCGAATTCGGTGGTCGAGAACTTCGACATTCTCGGACGCGGCAACGAAGCGTTGAGCATTCCGGCCGTCACCGCGTATTGGGTCGGGTACCAGAACACCGTTGCACTCGATCCGTACACGGCGAAGGTGACGTTCGACCGTCCGAGCGCCGGTTTCCTGCAGGCTCTTTCGCACTACTTCTCCGGCATCGTCGGCCATTCGACGCTGCAGCTGAACAAGGCCGACCGCGCGCTCCCGCAGAACATCGTCACGACGGGCCCGTTCACGGTGACCGAGCACGTGTACCAGCAGAAGACCGTGTTGACCAAGCGCGAGGGTTACAACTGGGCGCCTGCCAGCCGGAAGCACAACGGTGATGCCTACCTCGACAAGGTCGAGATCGACGTCATCCCGGAGGCGAGTGTGCGCACGGGTGCGTTGCAGTCGGGCGACGTCGACGCGATTCTCGACGTCAACTCCACCGACGAGCAGCCGTTGGCCGCGGCCGGGTTCCGCATCGTTCCGCAGGCGATTCCGGGGCGCGACATCGCATTCGACTTCAAGACCGATCAGTTCCCGACGAACGACCAGGCCGTACGTGAAGCGATCAAGCTCGGTTGGAGCCGCGACGCACTGCAGAAGACGGTCCTGACGGATAGCTACAAGATCTCGACGTCCGTTCTGTCCGAGCGTGTTCCCGGGTGGAAGGACTTCAGCTCGGATCTGACCGAGGATCAGGAGAAGGCCGAGCAGATTCTCGACGACGCGGGGTGGAAGGAAGGCTCCGACGGCGTCCGCGAGAAGGACGGGCAGAAGCTGACCGTCAAGCTTCTCGGGATCAACAACCTCGTCATCAACAAGCCCGCGTATGAACTGATTCAGCAGAATCTAAAAGAGATCGGGATCGACCTGGAGCTCAACCTGCTCCCTATTCCGGACTACACGGCCGCGTCCAAGCAGCAGAACACGTGGAACATAGTTGCGGCCAACACCAGTCGCGGTGACGTTTCGGTCCTCGAACAGCTGTACTCGCCGCTGTACACGAACACCTCGCGTATCCAGAAGGACAACCCGATCTATCAGGAGTCCGTCGACACGCTCGCCGCAGTCAGCGCCACGCTCGATCCGCAGAAGCGGGCCGACGCCGCCGCGACCGCTCAGGACTTCCTGCTGAACAAGTACGTGCTCAGCGTGCCCGTGTACAACCCGGCGCAAGTCACCGCGGCCAGCCCGAGCGTCCACAACGTCGAGTACGAGGCACAGTCGCGCAACGTCTTCTACGACACGTGGATCGACCCGAAGTGAGGATGACATGACGCGCTACGTTCTCGCGAAGCTCGGGCAGTCCGTCTTCGTCATCTGGGCGGCGTACTCGATCACGTTCGTGCTGTTATGGGTCTTGCCCTACGACACGGTCGACGTGATGTTCGATCCGAACGACACCGCGTCGATTTCGCTGGAACAGCAAGAGGCGGTGCGGCAGTCGCTCGGGCTGAACGATCCGCTGATCGTCCAGTACTTCGATCGCCTGCTCGCCGCCGCGCACGGTGACTTCGGTCAGTCCGTGCGCACCGGTGAGAGCGCGTGGTCGATGATCATGGCGGTGCTGCCGCAGACCGTCGTCCTTGCAGGTGCAGCACTCGCGATAGCGATCGTCATCGCGTTCGTGGTGGCGCTGACCGCGTCGTACACACGGCATCGGTGGCTCGCGAATCTGATCGCGGTCGTGCCCGCCGCCGGTGTGTCCGTTCCGGTGTTCCTCGTCGGACTCGTTCTGTTGCAGATCTTCTCGTTCCAACTGCGATGGTTCCCTCCGATGGGCAACAGCGGACTCGTGTCCCTCGTGCTTCCGGCTGTCACCCTGGCGATTCCGGTGTCGGCACCCATCGCACAACTGTTGCTGAAGAACATCACGCTCGGACTGCAGGCTCCGTACGTGACGGTGTCCGCAGCCAAGGGTGGCACCAGGTTCTGGCTCCTGACCCGTGAGGTCCTCAAGAACGCGAGCCTGCCTGCTCTGACGATCGCGGGTGTTGTCGTCGGAAATCTTCTTGCGGGTGCGGTGATCGTCGAGACCATCTTCTCCAGGTCCGGCCTCGGCAGGCTCGCCGAAAGTGCCGTGCGCACACAGGATGTGCCGTTGGTGCAAGCCATCGTCGTGTTCGCAGCGCTGGTGTTCGTCGTCGTCAATTTCGTCGTAGACGTGATCTACCCTCTGCTCGATCCGCGGCTGAAGGCCCAAGCCGGAATCGAGACCAGGCCCGTCCATGTCAAGGAGGCAGCGCTGTGACCACACTCGACGTACGTGTGCTCGACGACGCCACACTCGAGAAACCGCAGGCATCACCGGTCGCACCGGAGCGGGCTCGAGATTCATTGTTGCGCAGGGCGCTGGCCGCACCGGGGTTGGTGCTGTCGTGGATCGTCGTCGGCACCGTGATCGCCTGGGCGTTCGTGCCGGGATTGTTCACGTCGAAGAGCCCGTACGACAGCGACATCGACGCCAGCTTCGCCCCACCGAGCCTCGCCCACCCGTTCGGTGCCGATCGCCTAGGACGTGACCTGCTTGCGCGCGTCATCCACGGGACGTCGACCACGTTGTCCGCGACACTGCTCGCGGTACTCGTCGGCCTGATCGTCGGGTCGGTGATCGGACTGCTCAGTGGATTCATCGGTGGCCGCACGGATGCGATCGTCATGCGCTTCGTCGATGTGCTGCTTGCCATTCCGGGGCTGCTGCTCGCGATGACCGTCGTCACGGCCTTGGGGTACGGCACTCTCGAGGTCGCGTTCGCGGTCGGCATCACCGCGATCGCCGCGTTCGCGCGCGTCATGAGGTCCGAAGTCCTGAAGGTCGCCCGCAGCGAGTACGTCGAGGCGGCATACGGGTCAGGCGCGGGCTTCGGACGCGTAGTGTTCCGTCACGTTCTGCCGAACTCGAGAGCCGCGGTGTTCTCGCTCGCCGCACTCGAATGCGGTTCCGCCATCCTCGCAGTCGCGGCACTCGGATTCCTCGGCTACGGCGCGCCGCCGCCGCAACCCGAGTGGGGACTTGCGGTGTCGGAAGGACGCGACTACCTCGCGACCTACCCGTGGATTGCGATCTTCCCCGGAATCGTCATCGCCGCAGTTGTTCTCGCGACCAACCGGATCAGCAAGACGTGGGGAGAGTGACCATGGCGGGGAAAAGAGATGTCGTCGTCGACGCCACCGCGCCGCTGCTCGAGATCGAGAATCTGAAGGTCGCGTACACCGGTCGGCGCACCAAGCAGGCCGTACGCGGGCTCGATCTCACCGTTCACCACGGCGAATTCGTTGCTGTCGTGGGGGAATCGGGATCCGGAAAGAGTACGACGGTGCACGCGGCACTTCGGCTGTTGCCGTCGTCGGCGACGATCGAATCGGGTCGCATTCTCCTCGGTGGCCTCGACACCACCGGATGGCGGGACAAGCGCCTGGCGCAGTTGCGCGGCCCGTTCGTCGGCTTCGTACCACAGGATCCAGGCACATCGCTGAACCCCGTCAAACGCGTAGGGGCGCAGGTGCTCGAGGCAATTCGGTTGCACCGCAGGGTCGAATCCGCACAGGCCAGAGAGCTCGTGCTCGAGAAGCTGCGACTGGCAGGATTGAAGGACGTCGCGCGCATCTACGAGCAGTACCCACACGAACTGTCGGGTGGAATGAAGCAGCGTGTGCTCATCGCCGTCGCGTTGGCGAGCGACCCGAAATTGCTGATCGCGGACGAACCGACGTCGGCGCTCGACGTCACCGTCCAGAAGCTCATTCTCGACCACCTCGCACATCTGCGCGACACACTCGGGCTCGGAATCCTGCTCGTCACACACGATCTGGGTGTTGCGGCGGACCGAGCCGACCGTGTCGTCGTCATGAAGGACGGTGCGATCGTCGAGCACGGTCCGACGGCGACGGTGCTGGGTGCGCCGACGAACGAGTACACACAGCGGCTGTTCGCGGCCGCGCCGACGTTCAGAACAGCGCGACTCGACGCCACACGGGACGCCGTCGCGGTCGACCGCAGCGCCAGTGTCCTCGAGATCGATCACGTCACGAAGACGTTCGACGCCGGGAGAGGGTCCGCGTTCACAGCAGTCGACGACGCGTCCCTGACGGTTCGGGCGGGCACGACACATGCCATCGTCGGTGAATCGGGGGCAGGCAAGTCGACGCTGGCACGCATTGCCGTCGGGTTGGCCGCGCCAGATGAAGGCATCGTCACCTTCCACGGCCGCGACGTCGACGGGGTTCTCACCGGATTGCGGCACCGCGCGCTGCGGCCGTATCGCCGCGAGATCCAGCTCGTCTACCAGAACCCGTTCTCGTCGCTGGACCCGAAGTTCAGCGTCGAACAGATCGTTGCCGAGCCGCTCATCGCGTTCGGAACGGTGAAAGACAAGGCCGCGCGGCGCGAACGCGTCGAACAGTTGTTGGCGTCGGTCGCACTCGACGGGTCGTATCTGCACCGAAGGGCCGCCGAACTGTCCGGTGGGCAACGTCAGCGCGTCGCGATCGCCCGGGCACTCGCGGCCGATCCGAGGTTGCTCGTGCTCGACGAGGCGGTGTCGGCGCTCGACGTGTCGGTGCAGGCGCAAATCCTGCAGCTGCTCGTCGATCTCCAGGCCGAGCTCGGATTGGCGTATCTGTTCATCACGCACGATCTGAGCGTCGTACGCCTCGTCGCCGACGACGTGACGGTGATGCGGTCGGGGCGGGTCGTCGAAGCGGGCACCGTCGCCGACGTCTTCTCGGCTCCGGCGGACGCGTACACACGATCGCTTCTCGATGCAGTCCCGGGCGGGCACAGTGCTACTGCCGCGGTGGTGACCTGACGTGTACGACGTGCGCAGGCTCGTGCTGCTCCGCGATCTCGCCGATCGCGGCACCATGACCGCCGTGTCCGAGCAGCACGGGATCACGACATCGGCTGTGTCGCAGCAACTTCGAATCCTGGAAGAGGAGGTGGGTTCGGCGTTGACGCGGCGGGACGGCCGTGTGCTGCGGCTGACCGGTGCGGGTCGTGTGCTCGTCGACCACACGGCACGGATCCTGGCGGCACTGGAGGAGGCCGAAAGTGCGGTCGCCGCAACAGGAGACACGATCACCGGTGTGCTGACGATCGCGTGCTTCCACACAGCCATGTCGGAGTTGGCGCTGCCGGTGGCGGCGAAATTGGGCGTCGACCACCCCGAACTACGGGTACGTCTCGTCGAATCCATGCCGGTGGATTCGGTGCCCGCGGTGCGTCAGCAGGACGTCGACCTGGCGGTCACTTATACCTACTCGTTTGGTGCGACGGACCTGCCCTCGGGAATGACGTCGGACTACCTGTTCAGCGACCCCCTGGTGTTGCTCGCCCCGCCTGCGTGGCGCGACCGGGTCGCGATAGAGGGACTCGCCGCACTCGCCGACGCGGACTGGATCGCAGCTCACGACGGAGCACCGTCGATCTCGTCGGTCATGTTCTCCTGTCGCCAAGCAGGATTCACGCCGCGGATCGGCCATCGTACGGGCAGTTTCTCGATGATGGCCGAGATGGTCGATCGAGGCTTCGGGGCCACGATCGTTCCTCAGATCTCGGTTCCGGACCGGCTGCGTCATCTCGTCGTCGCGCCGATCGTCGACGGGGCCAGGCGTATCGGAGTCACCTATCGGCAAGCCTCGGTGGAGCGTCCGGCCGTCGCGGCTGCCGTGCGCGAATTTCAGCAGCACGTACGACCCGGTGTGGGCCTTGCGGGCCTCGCATCGTGATCAGTGAAGGAGAATTGATGAGTATCGAGACGGAAGTACGCCGCTCGTCGGGAACGCTGCTGGACGAGGATCGATTCACCGACGTGCTGGGTTTCATCGCATCGCGCGCCGAACTGCATGATCGCACCGGTGAATTCCCGCACGAGGCGTTCGCTCGCCTGCATGAGATCGGCGCCCAGGCACTGACGGTCCCCACCCGATACGGCGGGCTGGGCGCATCTGTCGCCGACGCCGTCGAGGTCATCGAAAGAGTCGGTGCCGCAGACCCTTCCGTCGGCCTGATCCTGCAGTGGAACTACACGAACCACCTGGCACTCCAGCGCGACGACAGCCCGTGGCCGGCCGAGCTGAAGGAGGCCGTGTTCCGTACCGCAGTGTCCGACGGCGCACTCATCAACGGGCTCGCCGTCGAACGCGACCTCGGGAGCCTGTCACGTGGCGGCATCCCGGCCACGACAGCCGAGTTGCAGGACGACGGTTCCTGGGTCATCACCGGGGAGAAGGCGTACGGAACTGGCATCTCCGGGCTGCGCTGGATTACCGTCACGGCCAGCACCACCGAGGAGAACCCCCGCGTCGCGACGTTCCTACTGGACAACGACACACCCGGGTGGACGGTGCTGCCGACGTGGGACCACCTCGGTTTACGCGGGTCGGACACCCAGAGCGTGCTGTTCGAGGGCACTCGCGTGCCCGGTAGTCGCCTCGTCGACATCCGAGATCCGCGGGACGGGACGGCGAAACTGCGGGGTGCGGGACGACAGGCGCTGCCACTGTTGCTCGCGGCCAACTACAACGGGGTGTCGATCGCGACCCGCGACTGGCTGGTGCGGTACCTGCACACCCGGGTTCCGACGGCGTTGGGCGCGTCGCTGGCCACCGTTCCGCGCTTCCACGACCGAGTCGGAGAGATCGAAGCATCGCTGCAGACGTCACGGGCGCTGCTGCGTCAGGCGGTCGAAGCGCTGGACGACGGCGACACGTCGTTGCCGGGTCTCGCGAAGCATGTCGCGACGACGACGGCCATCCGAATCACCGAGTCGGCGCTGGATCTGACGGGCAATCCCGGTCTGTCGCGGTCGAATCCACTGGAGCGCCATCACCGCAACGCGATGGTCGGGCGTGTGCACTTTCCGCAGAGCGATTTCGTTCTCGCGGCGTTGGGCCGGGCGGCTCTCGATGCAGGAGCCTCGGCATGACGCGGCAGGTGCATCTGAACGTCAACATCCTCAATCTCGGTGTGTTCGGCGGCAGTTGGCGGTTCCCCGGCACGGATCCGCTCGCGTCGTTCGGCATTTCGCACTACGTGAACATCGCTCGCAAGGCAGAGGAGGCCAAGCTCGACGCGGTGTTTCTCGCCGACGGTCCTGTCCTCGGCGAGGACATTCGGCACCGGCCGTTCAACAGTCTGGAACCGACGGTCGTTCTCGCGGCGATCGCGGCCTCGACGTCGAAGATCGGTCTGATCGGCACGCTGTCGTCGTCGTACAACGATCCCTACGACGTGGCTCGCAGACTCGCCACGCTCGACGTACTCAGCAGGGGGCGTTCGGGATTCAACGTCGTGACGACGGCAGGTGTCGCCGCGGCACGCAATTTCGGGCTGACCGAGGAGCCGGATCACGGTGACCGCTATCGACGGGCGGCAGAGTTCGTCGAGGTCGTGCGGACGCTGTGGAACAGCTGGGAGCCGGACGCGCTCGTCGGCGACAGGTCGTCGCACACGTTCGTCGACACCTCGAAGATTCACGACGCCGATTTCGTCGGCGAGCACTTTCAGGTCGCGGGCGCTCTGAACGTGCCTCGGTCGCCGCAGGGGGAACCGGTCGTCGTGCAGGCAGGTGCGTCGAAGGACGGCCGTGCCCTGGCTGCACGCGTCGGCGAGGTCGTGTTCAGTGCCGCGCAGACGATCGACGAGGCTCGGGAGTACTACCAGGACGTGAAGCGCCGAGCTGCCGCGTTGGGCCGCGATCCGAGTCAGGTGGTGATACTTCCCGGTCTGTCGACGGTGATCGGCAGCACCGAGAAGGAGGCGAAGGAGCGACGGGAGCTGCTCGACGAACTCGTGCCGCCCCAGTACGCACTCGATCGTCTGGCCGGACAACTGGGCGTGCCTGCCGAGGCGTTGAAGCTCGACGGTCCGTTGCCGTGGGATCTGCTGCGTGACCCGGACTCCGCCGGTGGGTCGCAGACCTTCTATCGCATCGCGCTCGGACTCGCACGGCGCGAGAATCTGACCGTGCGACAGTTGTTGCGGCGCTTGGGTGGTGGCGCCGGACACCGCATCGTGGTCGGAACTCCGGAACAGATCGCCGATTCGATCCTCGAATGGGTCGACGTCGGTATCGCCGACGGATTCAACCTGATGCCCGACGTGCTCCCGAGCGGGTTCGACGACTTCGCTGACCACGTCGTGCCGGAACTGCAGCGACGTAGGCGCTTTCGCACGGAATACACCGGTTCCACACTGCGCGAGAACCTGGGCCTGTCGGTACCGTCCTTCGCGCGGGGTGCACGGCGGGTGGCGTCGTGAGTCTGCACTTTCTGGTCAACATCGGGGGAACGGGCTACCACCCCGCGGCCTGGCTCGATCCGTCGCTTGCCCCCGACGCCTTCGTCGACCTGGACCACTACGTGCGTGCGGCCGCCGTCGCCGAACGAGGTCTGCTCGACGGCTTGTTGTTTCCGGACATACCCGTCCAACAGCCAGGGATTCTCCGTGCACCGACGGCCACACTGGACCCGACGTTGCTGACCACTGCCATCGCGGTGTCCACGTCGCGCATCGGCTTGATTCCCACGGCTTCGACGTCGTTGAACAAGCCCTACAACCTCGCTCGCCGCATCCTGTCGCTCGATCATGTCAGCGGTGGACGGGCCGCGTGGAACGCGGTCACGACGTTCGAGCACAGGGCAGGTCGGAACTTCGGAATCGACCATCTGCCGGGCCGGGGCGAAAGGTACCGACGCGCAGCGGAATTCGTCGATATCGTCCTCGGCTTGTGGGACAGCTGGGAGGGCGACGCTCTTGTCGGTGATCAAGGTGCGGGCTGGTTCGCCGATCACGACAAGGTTCACCCGCTCGGCCACGACGGCGAGTTCTACTCCGTGCACGGACCGTTGAACGTCGTCCGATCTCCACAGGGCAGACCTGTTCTCGTACAAGCAGGGTCGTCTCCGCAAGGTATCGAGTTCGCAGCCAGGTACGCCGAGGTCATCTATGGGACGCAGTTCGGATTGGAGGGTGCCGCGACGTTCTCCGACGCGGTCGGTCGTGCGGCGTCGCTGGCAGGTCGTGACCGCTCCGACGTCAAGATCCTGCCGGGCCTGGTTCCGATCGTCGGATCCACCGAGGCGGAAGCGCGCGGTAAGTTCGACGACCTGCAGGCACGCTTGCACCCCGAGCACGACGCATTCGTTACGTTCGCACGCTGGCTCGGATTCGAACCGGACGACCTGGACATCGACGCACCGCTTGACGAACGGCATCTGAAGCTGCCTGCGGACCGCAACGGTCCGCAGGGGTTCTTCGACACGCTCACACGCTATGCAGCGACCACCGGCGCGACGGTACGAGAATTGTTGTCGCAGTTCCTGGGTGGCCACCGCGTGGTCACCGGCACGCCCGAATCCGTCGCCGACCACATCGAGACCTGGTCGGCCACAGGGCACGTCGACGGTTTCACGATCGTTCCTGCCGTGCTGCCGACGTCGCTCGAGAACTTCGTCGACGAGGTCGTTCCTGTGCTGCAGCGCCGTGGACTGTTCCGCACCGAGTACGACTCCACCACGTTGCGTGGCCACCTCGGACTCGCCGAGCCTGCGAATACCTTTGCCACCCGATAGAAAGAGAGAGAAGTGACCTACCGTTATCTCGGCCGCACCGGAGTGCAGGTCAGCCCCTTGACGCTCGGCGCCATGAACTTCGGGGCCTGGGCCAATCAGGACCACGACGACGCGGCACGCATCATCCACCGCGCGCTCGACGCGGGCATCAACGTCGTCGACACCGCCGACGTCTACTCACAGGGCGAGAACGAGGAGATCGTCGGAAAGGCGTTGAAGGGCCGCCGCGACGAGGTGTTCCTGGCGAGCAAATTTCACGCGCAGATCGGGCAAGGGCCGAACCGAAGCGGCAACTCGCGACGATGGATCACGCGTGCCGTCGAGGACAGCCTGCGTCGCTTGGGAACCGACCACCTCGATCTGTATCAGGTGCACCGACCGGATCCGAACACCGACATCGACGAGACGCTCAGCGCGCTGACAGATCTGGTGCGGCACGGCAAGATTCGCTACTTCGGCACGACGACGTTCGAGCCGCATCAGCTCGTCGAGGCGCAGTGGGTGGCCGAGCGGCGTGGCCTGCAGCGGCCCGTGTCCGAGCAGCCGCCGTACTCGATCCTCGCGCGCGGTGCGGAGCGATCGACGCTCCCCATTGCCCAGAAGTACGGTCTCGGCGTTCTGACCTGGAGCCCGCTCGCCGGCGGATGGCTGTCCGGACGCTACCGCCCGGGCGAGAACGACGCGGTCGTGTCGTCGCGCATCGAGCGGCAGGCGCACCGGCACGATCCCGCTCTGGAGGCCAACAAGATCAAGCGGGCGGCCGCGGAGGAACTGGTCAAGCTCGCCGACGACGCGGGCCTGTCGCTCGTGCATCTGTCTCTCGCGTTCGTTCTGCAGCATCCAGCCGTCAGCTCGGTCATCATCGGCCCGCGCACTCTGGAGCACCTCGAAGGCCAGCTCGGTGCCGTCGACGTGACGCTGAGCAGCGACATTCTCGATCGCATCGACGAGATCGTCGCACCCGGCCGCACCATCAGCCCGGCCGACGAGGGTTACCTGCCGCCGTCGTTGACCGACGCCTCCACCCGGCGATTCGTGAGGACCAACTGATGTCTCTGACCGACCTCCGACTGTTCGGCCGTACCGGCCTGAAGGTCAGCCCGTTCACGCTCGGCACCATGAATTTCGGAGCCCGGGGCAACAGCTCGCACGAGGACAGCATTCGGATCATTCACCGTGCGCTCGACGCGGGCATCAACACCGTCGACACCGCGGACGTCTATTCGAAGGGTGAGTCCGAGGAGATCGTCGGAAAGGCACTCAAAGGCCTCGGATCGAAGAACAGGCGTGACGACGTCATCCTGGCGAGCAAGTTCCACGGCAACGTCGACGGAAACCCCTTGCACCAGGGCAACTCTCGGTGGTGGATCACCCGCGCGGTGGAGGACAGCCTGCGTCGTCTGGGTACCGATCACCTCGATCTCTATCAGGTGCACCGCCCGGAAGCCCAGACCGATATCGATGAAACCGTCGGTGCCCTCGACGATTTGGTACACCAGGGCAAGATCCGGTACTACGGCACCTCGGTCTTCTCACCGGGCGAACTTATCGAGGCGCAGTGGTCGGCAGAGAAGCACAAGCTGGAACGCCCTGTCAGTGAACAGGTTCCGTACTCGCTGCTCATCCGCGGTATCGAACGTGAGACGCTCCCGATCGCCCGCAGCTACGGGCTCGGTGTGCTGACTTACGGACCGCTGGCTGCGGGATGGTTGTCAGGGAAGTACCGGCTCGGCGCCGGGCAGCCGGAATCGCGACGAGCGGATCTGATTCCGGGTCGCTTCGACGTGGATGCACCGCACAACGCCGACAAGCTGCGGGCTGCCGACGCGCTGGCCGTCCTCGCCGAGGAGAGCGGACTCAGCCTGATCCACCTCGCACTCGGTTTCGTGCTGAGTCACCCCGACGTATCGTCGGCGATCATCGGGCCGCGGACGCTGGAGCATCTGGAGAGTCAGCTGGGTGCAGCAGATGTAGTGCTGTCGTCGGACATCCTCGACAAGATCGACGAGATCATCCCTCCGGGAACGGTGTTCACCGAGCGGGACACCGGGATCATTCGTGATGCCATCGCGAACCCCGCGTTGCGCAGGACTGTCACGGCCTGAATCGGTACCGCCCGTACGCAAATGCATATGCATTTGCGTGGGAGGGGCCACTCGTCTGCTGGCGCAACGAAAGCTATTGGCATCACGATGATTCGAACCATATCCATCCCGCACCGATGCGTCGAGGATGATCCTTCGAGTCCTGCCCGTCGACGGGTACGGCCAGAACAGAAAGACTTTCGATGACACGCACACTACGGCGATGGGCGATCCCTGCGGTCGTGCTGACGGCCGCTCTGACGCTCAGTTCGTGCGGCTCGGCTCTCGGCGGATCCGAGACGACCTCCGGTGGTGACAGCAGTGATCGGACGCTGACTCTTGCTCTCTCCCGGCAGCTGACAGGGCTGAACCCGCACAACGGTGGTTCGCCGGACAGCGACGGCTCCGTGAAGGGCACGGTCTACGAAGCGCTCACGTACCTCGATCCGGATGGCTCGGTACACCCGAGACTCGCCGAGAGCTGGGAGAACACAGGCCCCTTGCAGTGGAAGTTCGACATCCGCGACGGCGTCGAGTTCTCCGACGGCACACCGTTGACGGCGGAGGACGTCGTCTGGAACTTCCAGGAGCTGTTGGACCCGGAGACGAAGAGCCAGCTGGGTGCGCAGTTCAAGATCTACGTGGCATCCGTCAGCACGGACGAGCCTGGGGTCGTCACGTTCGATCTGAAGTCACCCGCAATCGATCTGCCGTCGCGGCTGTGGAACATCTACCTGACGACGCCGCAGTTCTGGCAGACTGGGAACCTGAACACCGAGGCGTTGGGCACCGGCCCGTACACGTTGACCTCGATCGACCTGGAGAACGGCGCGAAGCTGACGGCGAACCCGAACTACTGGGGTGAGCAGCCGTCGTTCGAGAACGCCGAATACAAGGTTCTCGCAGCCGAATCCGCGCGTGTGTCCGCGGTGCAGGCTGGCGAGGTGGACATTGCGCTGAACCTCGATCCCCTCAGCATCGGCCAGTTCGAATCGAACCCCGACTACGACACCACGTTGTCCGATTCGTCCTGGGTGCAGGTCATTTCGATCAACGAGAACAAGGGCGGACCGCTTGCGGATGTCCGCGTACGTCAGGCACTGAACTACGCCGTCGACAAGCAATCGATCATCGACGGCCTGCTCGGTGGAGCAGTCGAACCATCGCAGGGTCAAGTAATCGCACCGCCGTTCTACGAGACGAACCCGGCTGTTCGCGAATACCCGTACGACCCGGACAAGGCACGCCAGTTGCTCGCGGAGGCGGGGTACGCGTCCGGCGTCGTGCTGGAGTTGGATGTTCCCGCGGGGACGTACGCGGCAGGCGCTGCGATCGGTCAGGCCGTGGCACAACAGGCGGCAGACGTCGGGATCACGATCAACATCACCGAAACTCCGTTCCCCGCATGGCTTTCTCGCCAGAACCAGGAGAGCGCGGCGGCTGCTGATCTCGTGTACATCGGCTGGGGTGGACAGTACAAGGATTCCTGGGCCGTCTTCGACCCTTTCACCAGCAAATCCCGGTACAAGCAGAGCAACATCACCGACCCGGAGTTCGACGACGTCGTCAATCGCCTGCAGGCCGCCACCGACGAACAATCCGCGCGGCAGTTGGCGGATCAGGCAGCACAGCTCTACCACGACCGCGCTCACACGGTGTTCCTGTGGCCTGGCACGTTCACGTCGGTCATCGCGAGTGATATCGAGTGGCCCTCGCGAACGACTCGATACCTCTACGCGCAGCAGGTGACGAAGAAGTGAGCAGCGACCGACAGATCTTCCTGGCCGGTTACATCCTGTTCCCCGGCAATCACTTCGCCGGCGCATGGCGTCACCCGTACTCGGAGCGAGACTTCAACGACCGGGCGCTGTTCGAAGACGCCGCGCGCACGTTGGAGCGTGCGAAGTTCGACATGGCGTTCATTCCGGAGACCCTCGCCTACAACCCGGCATTCGCGCGGTACGGACTCAGCAACGCGATCAAACACGATCCGACGCAGTTGGCGTCGGTCATCGCAGGAGCGACACGTCATCTCGGCATCGGCGTGACGCTGTCTGCGTCGTTCACTGCTCCCTACCATCTGGCGCGCACTCTCGGCAGCCTCGATCAGTTCAGCGGCGGACGCGTGGCGTGGAACATCATCATGAGTCGCGGGGCCCCCACGTATGCCAATTTCCCTTTCGTCGAGGAACTGGAACGGGAAGAACTGTACGACCGGGGCGACGAGGTCGTCGAAGCAACTGTTGCACTATGGGATTCGTGGCAGAACGACGCGTTGGTCGTCGACAAGGAATCCGGTGTATTCGTCGATCCGGACAAAGTCGAGACCCCCGACTACCAGGGTAAGTACGTCCAGGTGAAAGGGCCGCTCACGCTACCACCGTCCCCGCAGGGGAAGCCCGTCCTGATCCAAGCAGGCGATTCGCCGCGAGGCAGACAGTTCGGTGGCAAGTGGGCGGAACTCGTGTTCGCGATCGAGAACAACGAGGAAGATCTCCGAGCCAAGCGCAACGATCTGCGTCGGTTGGCAGCCGAGGCAGGCCGCGATCCCGACAGCATCAAACTGATCGCGGCGGTTCAGCCGATCGTCGGAGAAACCACCGAGATCGCACGGGCCCGCCAGAAGTATCTGACGTCGCTGTTGGACACCGACGCGGCGATCACTTTCCTGAGTCACTTCGTTCGGACCGACTTCACAGGGCTGTCTCCCGATACCACGTTCACCGAAGCCGTCAGTGCGCGCAGCACCGACGAGAACGCTGGAGTTCGGTTGCTGTACAACCTCCGTAAGCTTGCGGCGGGTTCCGGTGAGTCGCTCGACGGCGGCTTGACGCTCGGTGACGTCGCGAAGACTTTCTCCGCCAGCGAATTCACGCCGCAGATCGTCGGCAATCCCTCGGAAATCGCCGATCAGCTGATTCATCTGTTCGAGGCGGAAGCGGTCGACGGGTATGTGCTGTCGCCGACGCACTTTCCCGGAGCGTTCGACGACTTCGCACGTGCCGTGGTCCCCGAACTGCAGCGACGCGGGGTCTTTCGAACGGAGTACAGCGACACGACGCTCCGCGGCAACATCACAGGTACGAAATGGACGGACGGACGACGATGACTGCCGTCGAGGCGCAGACACCGGCGTCGGCGGCGCTGTCGCGTCGAGTCGTACGGGTTCCCGTCGGCGGTCGTTACGTGCTCCGCCGCGCTGCCACCGGTCTGGTTGCGATATGGGGCGCAATCACTCTGGTCTTCTTCGCGTTGTACTCGACCGGAAATCCGGCTGTCATGCTGATCGCGCCGGATGCGCCCGCAGGTGAACTCGAACGTGTGACCAGGCTGTACGGTTTCGACCGACCGATCTACGAGCAGTACGTGCGCTTTTTCGGCGCAGTGCTGTCCGGAAACTTCCCGGAATCGATTCGCTACGAGAGCGATCCGATGGGAATCGTCGTGTCCCGATTGGCCCCGAGTATCACACTCGGGGTGGCCGCATTGTTGTTCGGCATCGTCATCGGCGGTGCGATCGGCTACGTGTCGGCGACGAGTTCGTCACCGCTGCTGCGGAAGCTGCCAGTCAGTGTGGCGACTGCATTGGACGCCATCCCAGGCTTCTTCCTGGCTCTGCTCCTGGTCCTGTTGTTCTCGGTGACGTGGAACATCCTGCCGCCGAGAGGTTCCGGTTCCCTGGCGCACCTCGTCCTTCCTGCCGTGACGCTGGGAATCTACTTCGTCCCGACGATCGCTCGTGTCTTCCGCACAGCCGTCGTGGACGTGCTGGAATCCGACCATGTCAGAACGGCCCGATCGAAGGGGATCGGGCAGGTGAGGTTGACACTGCGCCACATCGTCGGCAATTCACTCGGCTCCACCTTCAACGTTCTGGGTATCCAAGCGGGGGTACTGCTGGGCGGTGCAGTCATCACGGAGTCGATTTTCTCGTGGCCAGGCGTCGGGCAGTTGTCCATCAACGCGGTACAGAATCGGGACTACCCGCTCGTCATCGCGTGCGTTCTGGTCATCGCCATCGGGTTCGTCGTCATCAACCTTCTGGTCGACGTCCTCTCCGTCGTCTTCGATCCAAGGATCTCGTCATGACCGCATCTGCACTCGAGCTGGACCTGCCCGGTGACTCCGTCTCGCGTCGTTCGCGTCGAAAGTTCTCCGGCACAGGGATTGTCGGAGTGGTGATCCTGGGGGTACTCGTCGTGGCGTCCTTGCTCGCGCCGGTACTCGTCGCGTACTCACCGCTCGAACAGGATTTGAGCGCTGTGCTCCAGCCTCCCAGCGGATCACACTGGTTCGGCACCGACGATCTGGGTCGTGACCAGCTGAGCCGCGTCCTGTACGGAGGTAGAACGGCGTTGTCGGTCACCTTGATCGCCAGCGTCATAGCCGCGTCGGTCGGCGTCGCGCTCGGACTGGCCGGCGCGTTGTTCGGGGGCTGGACCGACGTCGTCGCGGGTGGGTTGGCCGACATTCAACTCGCAATTCCGACGATCGTGCTCGCTCTCGTGATTTTGTCGTTCGTCGGCAACTCGATCGGGCCGTTGCTCATCGTGCTCGTGGCGGGTTCATGGGTACTCACGTTCCGAGTCATCCGGGGTCACGCGCAGTCGGTGGTGGGGCAGCCGTACATCGAAGCCGCACGGCTTTCGGGCCTCGGTAGGCTGCAGATCGCGTTGAGGCATCTGCTCCCGAGCGTTCTTCCGCTGTTTGTCGTGGCCTTCACACTGAACGCGTCGGCCATTCTGCTGCTCGAGTCCAGCCTCGGATTTCTCGGGCTCGGCGTGCAACCTCCCACGGCCGACTGGGGAGCCATGGTGGCGCAGGGGCAGGCACGTCTCGACTCGGCCCCGTGGGTCGCGTTGTTCCCCGGCGCAGTCCTCATTCTGGCGGTGGTGAGCTTCCAGCTCATCGGCGACGCCTTGGCCGACAGATTCGGAGCGCGCACATGACGCAGGCAGTGCTGACCGTCGACGATCTTCACGTGTCGGTCGGGAACGACGACGGCCGCACCACCGTCGTACGGGGTGTGTCGCTCGACGTCCACGCAGGCGAAACCGTCGGCCTCGTCGGTGAATCCGGATCCGGTAAGACCATGACGGCCCTTGGAGTCGTGGATCTTCTCCCTCGCGCAGCGCGGATCGAGTCCGGCCGCGTGGTGGTCGCGGGTACGGACATCACGGAGCTGGATGCGCGTTCGCGGCGGCGCGTCACGAGCGCCGACGTCGGTGTCGTGTTCCAGAACCCGACGGCATCGCTGAACCCGCGGCTGACCATCTCCACCCAGATCGTCGAGGCGGTTCCGAAGACGGTGGGGTCGGCACGTGCCCGACGCGCCCGTGCCGCGGAACTGCTCGACGCCGTCGGCATTGCCCATGTGGGCAAGACGCTTTCGGCGTTCCCGCACGAATTGTCCGGAGGTTTGAACCAACGCGTCGTCATCGCGGCGGCGTTGGCGAGATCTCCGAAACTGCTGATCGCGGACGAACCGACGACTGCTCTCGACGCCAGCGTCCAGGCGCAGGTCCTGGATCTGATCGATCGGTTGAAGATCGAATTCGGTCTCGCCGTGCTGTTGGTGAGCCACGACATCGGGGTCATCGCAGACCGCACGGCGCGAGTCAACGTGATGAACAACGGCGTCGTCGTCGAGTCGGGCGTCACGCGCGAGGTGCTGTCTACGCCGCGCGAAACCTACACACGGACGTTGCTGTCGGCGACGCCAGGACAGTTGGTGCGACCGGTTCAGACCGTCGTAGCCGATCGGGAGCGGCCCCTCGTCGAGGCCCGTGACCTGCGCAGGGCGTTCTCGGTTTCTCAGCCCGGAAAGTTGCGGAGGGTCTCGCACGTCGCCCTCGATGGTGTGACGCTGAACGTGTTTCGCGGCCAAGCACTCGGCATCGTCGGCGAATCGGGTTCGGGCAAGACCACACTCGCGCGGCAGATCGTGGGGTTGGACCGGCCCGATTCGGGTTCGATCTCGTACGACGGCAGGGAGATCCGAGGCCTCGGATCGGCGGAGCACTCGCGGTGGCGTCGGGAAGTCCAGTACGTGTTCCAGGACCCGTACGGGTCGTTGAACCCGAGATTCACCGTCGAACAGTCGATCTCGGAACCACTGCGCCACAACGGCGTCGACCTGACGGGTGCGACGATCGACGCACGGGTGCGCTCACTGCTCGACGAGGTCGAACTACCGACGTCGTTCCGCACGAGGCGACCATACGAGCTGTCGGGCGGGCAGCGTCAGAGAGTCGGCATTGCGCGCGCACTCGCCAACGAGCCGTCGCTGATCGTCGCGGACGAACCGGTGTCCGCACTCGACCTGTCGGTGCAGGCGCGCATTCTCCGCCTGCTGCAACGACTTCGGGCGGAGCGGGGATTGACGCTCGTGCTGATCTCGCACGACCTGGCCGTGGTGAGATATCTGTGCGACGACGTCGTGGTGCTCCGGCACGGCACGATCGTCGAACAAGGTGCTACCGACGAGGTCTACACGAATCCGCGGCACGACTACACCAAGGCCCTCCTCGACTCCATTCCCGGATCGGGTGCGGCGTTGCCGACCGTGTTCGCCTGACATCACTGGCGACGCCAGAACTCACACACATCGAGAGGAACACAGATGACCATCGAAGCTGTCCGGACCGACCTGCACTCCCTGCTCTCTGCGCGGGGCACCGACCGCCAGCTGGCGGGAGGATTCGGACCCGCTCCTACGGGGTTGGCGGAGAACACCGTTCGTTTGCTCGGGGGAGTTCCCGCCGACGAGGCGCTGCCGACCACCGAGCTCGCGGACGCATTCGCCGGTGCGTTGAAGTCTCCCGCAGCACTGCACTATTCGGTGCTGCCTGGAATCGCTCCGCTCCGTGAGTGGATCGGCGCACGCGAAGGCGTCGACCCCGACCGCATTCTGGTCACCAACGGTGCGCTGCACGCGCTGAATCTGATCTTCGACGCCATCCTCGAACCCGGCGACGTCGTCGCAGTCGAGAGCCCCACGTTCCCGCTCGCACTCCGTGAGGCCAGCTACTACGGTGCGACGTTCCTCCCCGTGCAGACCTCCGAGAACGGCCTGGATCTGGACGGTTTCGAGGAACAACTGCGTGCAGGAGCTCGTCCGAAGCTCTTCTACGTCATCCCCGACTTCCAGAACCCGACCGGCAGCACGCTGTCGGCGCAGGCACGCACACGACTCGTCGCCCTGGCCGAGCAGTACGGCTTCCTCATCGTCTCGGACAACCCGTACAAGGAACTGCGGTTCGGCGGTACGGCTGTGGACGACTTCGATCTCGGCAGCGACAACGTGATTCGCGCGAACACGTTCTCCAAGACGCTCGGACCCGGCCTGCGTCTCGGGTGGATTGCCTCGCCCGAGTGGCTGCTTCCCGCGCTGTCGAGGATCAGGAGCACCCAGGACCAGCACACGTCGCTCGTGACGCAGACGGCCGTCGCGAACCTGCTGCATTCCGACGGCACGTTCGACCGCATCGTGGCAGGCGGCCGAGATCTGTACCGAGAGCGTTCGTCTGTGCTCGTGGACACGCTGGAATCGGCCCTGCCCGGTCAGCTTCGGATCGTCCGCCCGGAGGGTGGAATCTTCCTGTGGCTCACGGCCGCCGACCCGGACGTCGATCTCGCCGACGTCCAGACGCGTGCACGGGCGCTGGGTGTCGACTTCTCGCTCGGCCGCTACTTCGATCCGACCGGACCCGTCGGGTACCTCGGTAGCGCGCGCCTCGGCTTCAGCAATCAGAGCGTCGAGAACCTGGTGACGGGGGCGAACCGGTTCGCGGAGGCATTCAGGGCATGAAGCCGGCCGCTGTAGCCTTTCTGGCGTGAATACCTCTCGCCTGTCGTTGTCCGGAATCGTCGCCGGGGCCGCACTCGCCCTTGTGCTCACGGCCTGCGGTTCGGAGTCGTCCGAGCCCGCCGACGCCGGTTCGGCACTCTCCACCACGTCCTGCCCGACAGCCGCACCGGACGACGCGGGTGATCCCCAGTGGACTCTGGATGGTGACACCGGCAGCATCGCCGTGATCGGTTCGACGGACTCGGCGACGCCATCGGTGCAAGTCGAGGCGCCCTTCTCGGTGTCCGAAACGCAGGTGCACACCCTGAGCGAAGGATCGGGCCCCGTGGTGGAGGACACCGCCCAGGTCTCGGTCTGCTACATGGGCGTCAACGGCCGCGACGGGTCCGTCTTCGACAGCAGTTACGAGCGTGGCGCACCCGCCGAGTTTCCGCTGACCGGTGTCGTCACCGGCTTCCAGAAAGCCATCGCAGGCCAGACCGTCGGGTCGAAGGTCGCCGTCGCGATGACGTCGGCCGACGGTTACCCCGACGGGCAGCCGCGTGCCGGAATCGAAGCAGGCGACAGCCTCGTCTTCGTCCTGGACATCCTCGAGGTCACCGGATAACTCGAAATCCTGTGTGGCTGCTCGACGTGTCCTCGCTGGCGCCCGAGCGCGCCGACGTGCGGTATCGACGGCAGTAACTCTCGTGACAGAGGTGCGAACCGCCGCGTATCACGGCGCGGTGGTCGCGGCGGGCCGCGTCGAACATCCCGGTTGTCCATTCCCAGACGTTGCCGGTGCAGTGGTACAACCCGTAGGCATTGGGCTCGTACGACTGCGCAGGCTCGGTGAAGATCGAGTCGCTGTGGTTACCGGGAAAATTGCCGTGCCAGGTGTTCATGCGACTGAAGTCCTCGTCACCACCCCACGGAAACGGCTGCTGGACGAGGCCGCCGCGGGCCGCGTACTCCCACTGTTCCTCGGACGGCAGTGCAGTTCCGGTCCACGTGCAGTAGGCCTCGGCGTCACGCCTGGACACGTGCGTTACGGGATGGTCCGGGAGGTCTCGGACGGCGTCCACTGCCGACGCCGGACCTGCGGGCCTGCGCCACGACGCGCCGGTGACGACGCGCCACCACGGCGTCGCCGGGACCGCAGGGGAGTCGTCGTCTGTGGGCAAGGCCCCCGCGAAGACCAGGGAGTCTCCGTACCGCTCGGCGTCCGAGACGTAGCCCGTCGCGCGAACGAAGTCGGCCCACCCGGCGACCGTCACGGTGGTGGCCGAGATGGAGAACGCATCGACGTCGACTTCGCGTACCGGGCCTTCGAGATCCAGCGCGTAGGCCGTCGGATCCTCGGATCCCATCAGGAACGTGCCTGCAGGAATCCGAACGAGCGTGGGTGTCGGGCCATCGGATCGAACAGTGACGCGACGATCGCAGGAACCGCCCCGATCCGGTGTGCAACATCCTCCTGCCATGTGTTCATGCTGCCATTCCTACCTATGTGCTAGGCAATAGGAATGACGAAAGAGAACGTCCTTCTGATTCACTGGCACGATCTGGGTCGTCATCTGGGCGCCTACGGGCATCGGTCCGTGACGAGTCCGCGACTCGATGCGTTGGCGTCGGAAGGCATTCTTTTCACCCATGCGCATGCGACGGCGCCGCTGTGTTCCCCGTCGCGAGGATCGTTGTTCACTGGCCGCTACCCCCACAGCAACGGCCTCGTCGGATTGGCCCACCACGGATGGGAATACCGACCGGACGTGCGCACGCTGCCGTCGTTGCTCGGCGAATCCGGATGGCAGACAACATTGTTCGGAATGCAGCACGAGACATCGTTTCCGACGCGACTTGGCTTCGATCATTTCGACGTCTCCAACTCGTTCTGCGAGTACGTCGTGCAGAAGTCCGACGCGTGGCTACGAGAGGATCGCAGCGAACCGTTCTTCCTGACCGCGGGGTTCTTCGAGACGCACCGGCCGTACCCGGCCGACCGTTACGCGCCCGACGACGCGTCGGCCATCGACATTCCCGACTATCTCCCCGATACGCCCGAGGTGCGTGACGACCTCGCAGAGTTCCACGGATCGATCACTGTCGCCGACGCGGCTGTCGGCGAACTGCTCGACACGCTGACGGAAACCGGCCTCGATCGCACGACGTGGGTCGTGTTCATGACCGACCACGGGCCTGCGTTTCCACGGGCGAAGTCGACCCTGTACGAGCCGGGCACCGGTATCGCGCTGATCGTGCGCCCGCCTGCTGGACGCTCTATAGCGCCCCGCGTCTACGACGACCTGTTCAGCGGCGTCGACCTGGTCCCGACGCTGCTCGAGTTGCTCGGTGTGCCGGTGCCGGAGGATGTCGAGGGGATGTCGCACGCCAAGAACCTGGTGGGTGAGCGCAGCCCGGCGCGGGACGAGGTCTTCACGTCGAAGACCTATCACGATTCGTTCGACCCGATACGCGCGGTGCGAACCAAGGATTTCAGCTATATCGAGAACTACACGGACCGGCCTGCGCTGGATCTGCCGTGGGACATAGAGGAAAGTCCGTCGGGCCAGGCCGTCGCGGAATCCGTTCGAGGCCCGCGTCCGAGGTACGAACTGTACGATCTGCGCACCGATCCCGGTGAAACGGTGAACCTTTACGACGACGACGAATATCGTTCCATCGCCGAGGATCTGGCGCTCCGGCTGCACACCTGGCGGGAGGAGACGGGGGATGTGATTCCATCGGATTTCGTGGGATCGCGCATCTCGGACCGGTACACCCACGACTACATCGTCACGCACGGTCTGAAACCGACGTCGCGGTCGCCGTTGAGCGCCGAACGCGGAGTTGCGCTCGACCGGGATACATAGAGCAACCGAAAACGCAATAGTTCGACGCATCGAGATCGAAAAAGCCTGGTGTGCAGAGCTATTGACGTGTGTCTAGTATCTGCACCATGAGCGATCATGTGCAGGGGAGGAGCCGGTCCTATCTGGTCCTGGCAACGCAACGCAGCGGGAGCACGCTGCTCGTCGAATCGTTGCGCGCCACGGGCCAGGCAGGCGAACCCGAGGAGTTCTTCCAGTACCTACCGAGCACATCGCTGGCGCCGCAACCACGTCAGTGGTTCGAGGGTGTCACCGACGAGAACGTGCTCCGGCTGCTCGCGCCGCTGACGCCCGGGACGCCGTCGACCGAGACGAGCGAGCAGTGGCGTCGCCGCATTCTCGATGCGGGTCGCTCCGCGAACGGCGTCTGGGGTGGGAAGCTGATGTGGAATCAGACGCCGCTGCTGATCGACCGTGCCGACGGATTGACCGGCAGGTCCGGAACTGATCTGCTGTCCGCGATCGGTGACGTCGTCGGTGAGGACGTGCTGTTCGTGCACGTGTCGCGCCAGGATCGCGTCGCCCAGGCTGTGTCGATGTGGCGCGCCGTGCAGACCCAGGTGTGGCGCGGACATGCCGCTCCCGAAATCGACGAGCGGGCCGAATACAACGCCGACGGCATCGCTCATTTGTATGCGATTCTCGAGGAGCAGGAACAGCAGTGGCAGACATGGTTCGCCGACGCAGGCGTGACGCCACTCGAGATCGACTACCACCAGCTCGCGGCCGACACCTCGGTCGAGGTCGCCAGGGTGCTGACCGCCCTCGGGCTCGATCCGTCGCTCGCCCCGCCTCCTGCGTTGGAGCGTCAGAGCAACGGACGGTCGAACGACTGGGTTCAGCGATTCCGTGACGAGAGGGTGGCGGTATGAGCACCGACGTCACACAGGTCGACGAACTGCGGATTCTCGAGGCCGAAGCGGTGCACATCATTCGCGAGGTCGTCGCCGAACTGGAACGGCCCGTACTGCTGTTTTCCGCAGGCAAGGACTCGATCGTTCTGCTTCGATTGGCGGAGAAGGCGTTTCGACCGTCACCGCTGCCGTTCCCGGTGATGCATGTCGACACCGGCCACAATTTCCCCGAGGTCATCTCGTTCCGTGATCGCAGGATCTCCTCCGCAGGGCACAAGCTCATCGTGGCCTCGGTTCAGGAATCGATCGACCGTGGGCGGGCGACCGAGATCGGCGGACCCAACGCGTCGCGAAACCGGTTGCAGACGCGTACGTTGCTCGACGCGCTGGAAGCGGGCCGGTTCGATGCCGCGTTCGGTGGAGCGCGTCGGGACGAGGAACGTGCGCGTGCGAAAGAGCGCGTGCTGAGCTTCCGAGATGCGTTCGGGCAGTGGGATCCTCGAGTGCAGCGGGCCGAACCGTGGTCGTTGTACAACGGGCGTATCCGACGCGGCGAGCAGGTCCGTGTGTTCCCGCTCAGCAACTGGACCGAACTCGACATCTGGCGCTACATCGAACTCGAACAGCTCGAACTGCCCACCATCTACTTCGCGCACGAGCGCGAGGTGTTCGAGCGCGACGGAATCCTGCTCGCGACGTCGGAGTTCACTGCGCCGTCCGAGGCCGAGAAGGCGTCGAGGGAATGGGTGCGCTACCGGACCGTCGGCGACCTGACGATCACCGGCGCCGTGCGGTCGCGGGCGGTGGACATCACGGGCGTCATCGGCGAGCTTTCGGCCGCCACCGTGTCCGAACGAGGAGAGACGCGTGCCGACGACCGGACTTCGGTGGCCGCGATGGAAGATCGCAAACGCGAGGGGTACTTCTGATGGCACGGCAGCTACTGAGGCTCGCAACCGCAGGATCCGTCGACGACGGCAAGAGCACACTGATCGGGCGTTTGATGTTCGACACCGACAGCTTGCCGCTCGACCACCTCGAGGCCGTCATGCGCGACGGCGTCCCGGACCTCGCTGCGCTGTCCGACGGCCTGCGCGCCGAGCAGGAGCAGGGCATCACGATCGACGTCGCATACCGATTCTTCTCGACGCAGTCGCGCAGCTACATCCTGGCCGACACGCCAGGTCACGAGCGGTACACCCGCAACATGTTCACCGGCGCGTCCACCGCGGATGTGGCGGTACTGCTCGTCGACGCGCGGGCGGGCGTCCTGCGGCAGACGCGGCGACATGCGCGAATCTCGACGCTGCTGGGCGTCGAACATCTGGTGGCTGCGGTCAACAAAATCGACCTGATCGACTACGACGAGGATAGATTCCGCGAAGTCGAGGCCGAGCTGCAGAAGCTCGCACACCGACTCGGTGGCGTCGAATTGACCGTCGTTCCGCTCGCGGCGAAAGACGGCGACAACGTCGTGCATCGCTCCGAGAACACGCCGTGGTACACCGGGCCGACTCTGCTCGAGCACCTCGAGAACATCGAGTTGTCCGCGCCTGCAGCGGTTCCCGAGGAGATCCGACTTCCGATTCAGTGGGTGTCGCGTCCGTCGGGAGAGGAGCGGCGACGCTACACGGGCCGACTGTCGGCAGGAACGTTGCAGGTCGGTGACACCGTGGTCGCATTGCCGTCGGGATCGCGCAGTACCGTGACCGCACTGGACACACTCGACGACTCGCGGTCGATAGCCGTTGCACCACTGTCGGTTTCGCTGTCGCTGGCCGATGACATCGACATCGGACGAGGTGACGTTCTCGTCAGCGGTGACGACCGCGCACATGTGCCGGTTCTGGCGCGTGAAGTCGACGCGACGGTCTGCTGGTTCGGCGAGACGCCGCTGCGTGCGGGGGATCGAGTCGCGTTGAAGCACACTGCGTCGAACGTGCGCGCGACCGTGCAGGCGTTGCACACCAGGCTGGATCCGGAGACGCTCGACGAACAGGACGCACCGGTCGAGCTGACGCTCAACGACATCGGCAAGGTGACGCTGCGGACGTCGTCGGTGATCGTCGCCGACCCGTATTTCGGCAACCGCGACGCCGGAGCGTTCATCTTGATCGACGAGACGTCCAACGACACCGTCGGCGCGGGCACGATCGGTGAGGCGCGCGAGGTCAAACCCGGTGCACAGACTCGCAACGACATCAAATGGCATCCGTCGGCGCTGGACCGCGCGCACCGGTGGAGTTCGACGGGCCAGAGCGGTGCGACGGTGTGGTTCACCGGGCTGCCCGCGTCCGGGAAATCGACCGTCGCCGTGGCGCTGGAGCGTGCGCTGGTCGAATCGGGCCGTGCCGCATACCTTCTGGACGGTGACAATGTGCGTCACGGACTGTCCGACGACCTCGGCTTCACGCCAGGCGACCGAGCCGAGAACATCCGACGCGTCGGGCATCTGACACGGTTGCTCGCCGATGCAGGCGTCGTCGCGATCGCGTCGCTGGTGTCGCCGCTCGAATCGGATCGAGCGATTGCCCGTGCTCTGAACGATGCTGCCGGCCTGACGTTCGTCGAGGTCGCCGTCAGTACCCCGCTCGCCGAGTGCGAGCGTCGCGACCCCAAAGGCCTGTACGCCCGCGCCAGGGCCGGGGAGCTCAAAGGCCTGACCGGCGTCGACGCGCCCTACGAGCCCCCGGAGAACCCGGACCTCACCATCGACACCACGGGTGCCGACATCGACGAGTTGGTGCGGCAGGTGTTGGATGTGCTGGAGGAACGAACGGAGTAGAGCAGTGAGCACGCAGTACGTCGACGACATCCATCCGCTGGACGACCCGATCAGGGGATCCCTGTTGGGCGCACATGCGCGGTTCGCACGGGTGTCGGGATCGGGGCGGGTCTTTCGATTCGATCCGGAGGTTGCGCCGTTCCTCGGCCACCCGCCTGTCATCGAGGCAGGGGACTGGGACGACATCGTCGCCCTGTTCGGGCGCGGCGAAATCGTGTCGCTGCGAGGCGTCGGCCATCAGGTTCCTGCCGGCTGGGATGTGATCGACCAGTTCGGTCTGGTGCAGCTCGTCGGTACACACCTCGAGACGCGGCCGTATCCGGGTGCGATCGTGCTGGGTGCCGACGACGTGCCGGACATGCTCGACCTCGTCGAACGCACCAAGCCGGGACCGTTCCTCCCGCGGACGTTCGAACTCGGCACCTATCTGGGCGTGCGCGACGGGTCTGTTCTTGTTGCAATGGCCGGGGAGCGGATGCATCCGGCGGGCTGGACCGAGATCAGCGCCGTGTGCACCGACCCCGCTTACCGTGGGCGAGGTCTCGCGACCGACCTGGTCCGAGCCGTCGGGCACGTGATCCGCGAACGCGGCGAGAAGCCGTTTCTGCACGCGTCGGCAGCGAATACGAACGCGATTCGGCTGTACCTGTCGATCGGATTCGAGCTACGCCAGGAATCCCAGCTGACCCTCGTGCGCACTCCCGCCTGACGTATTCCCTTCGATTCACGCTGATCCGATCTCTTTTCCCTATCTCGTCGATAGGGAAAGGTTGGGGACCGAATCGGTCTATCGAAAGTGGGAGTGCCTCCATGAGCTCGAACGAAGCGTCGTTGATCAGTCCGGCCGACGCGGCCGCAGCCGACGCGAAGCTGATCGACGTGCGCAGTGAGAAGTCGCGCATCGAGTTCGGCACCATCGCCGGCGCGATCGTCGTCGACAAGGCCGATGTTCAGGCCCAGTTCGGTGATGAGAATTCCGACCGTAGCGAGCCGATCGTCGTGTTCTGCGGTTCGGTCAAGGGCTCGGGGCCGGTCGTCGACGAGCTGAAGGAGCTCGGCTACACCAACGTCTCCCACATCGACGGTGGCTTCCCGGCCTGGAAGGAGCAGGGTCTGCCGACGGTGTCCTGATCGTCGGTAGTTACCCAATTTTTCCTCCGGTCACTCAGAGTGACTGATTGTCACCCTCGTTCGGGGCCGGCCGCGGACGGGACCGGAGCGAATGCCTCCTCCGGTCACTCTGAGTGACCGAAAAGCCACATTCGGTCAATTCGACGCACGAAAGGCTGAACCATCTTGTCGACCACCGCTGAGTCGGACGACCACCCCGGACTGTTCCTCGCGCTGGAGCTGGACGGCCGGGACCACTCGTCTCGCGTACTGCGGGATTCGGTGGCCGCGGCGGAAGTTGCCGGGTTCACCCTCGTCACGTTCACCGAGAATCCGGGCGATACGCTCGACGCAGGAACGCGCGCGGCGTTCGTGTCGAGCAGCACGAACACGATCGGTCTTGCACCGACGGTGCACACGCTGACCACCGAACCGTTCTTCCTCGCAACACAACTCGCGAGCATGGACCATACATCGCACGGTCGCGGCGCGTGGGTCGTCGGCGCCGACAACAGTGCAGCGGCACACGAGGCCGTGGGATCTGTTGTACGCAAACCGGATTCGATCCGACAGGAGATTCGCGACGTCATCGACGTCTCTCGCCGCCTGTGGGATTCGTGGGAGGACGATGCGGTGATTCGCGACGCCGCGTCGGGCAGATATCTCGATCCCGACAAGGTGCACCACGTCCGCTTCGAGGGCGAGTTCTTCGACATCGTCGGTCCGTTGATCACGCCGCGTCCTCCGCAGGGCCAGCTCGTCGTCGTGGGCGACGTCGCACTCGGTGTGACCGACCTGCTCGATGTCGCCGTGGTCGGGGACGTCGATCAGATCGACGACGCCAGAACCGACGGAGCGCCTCTCGTCTTCCTGGATGTCGACGCGGATGTGAACGTCGCGCCTGTCGTCGACATCGTCGACGGGTTGCTCTTCCGTCCGACCGGTGCGGAGGCTCTTCGCCGGTTGCTGGACGGCACCGTTCCGAAACTCGCCGACGCAGGTCTGCTGCGCGCGCCCACCGTGGGGCGCACCCTGCGAGAGAACCTCGGCCTGCCCCGGCCCGTCAGCCGGTATGCGGCAGCGAAGGAGAACAACTGATATGGCGACGATCGACCGTCACCCCGACACGGGTGCTGCCTACGACGAGAACGCGCAGATTCACCTGGGTGTTTTCTATCCGGGCATCGGCGCGCAGACGGTGTGGGAAGACCCCAACGCACCGGACCAGGTTGCGACAGACACTTTCGTCGAGGTCGCGCAGACCCTCGAACGAGGCTTGTTCGACGCGTTCTTCCTCGGTGACGGTCAGCGCGTACGCGAGAACCGAGGCGCGATTCTGTCGACGGACATCGCCGGTCGCCCGGATGCGATCGTGCAGCTGTCGGCGCTCGCCGCGGTGACCGACCGTATCGGGCTCGTCGCCACTCAGAACGCGACGTACAACCTTCCGGTCGAGCTCGCGCGTCGCCTGGCCAGTCTCGACGCTCTCTCGGAGGGGCGGGCCGGCTGGAACATCGTGACCACCGACAACGCCTGGACCGGTGAGAACTTCCGCCGGGGCGGATGGCTCGAACACGAGCGACGCTACGAACGTGCGACGCAGGTCGTCGCACTTGCCAAGCAGTACTGGTCGGGTGAGCCGGTGGCGTCGCATACCGATCTCGTCGAAGCCGCCTCGCAGAACAGTCTTCCGCAGAGTGCACAGGGGAGGCCGGTGCTGTTCCAGGCCGGGGACTCGTCGGGTGGCCGCGACCTCGCGGCCCGTCACGCCGACGTCGTGTTCTCCGCCAATCACGCGTTCGACGACGCCGTCGCCTACGCACGCGATCTGCGCGCACGCACCGCCGCATACGGCCGCGCTGCAGATGCCGTCAAGATTCTGCCGGGCGTGACCGTCGTACTGGGCGACACTGCCGGCGAGGCCGAGGAGAAGGTGCGCTGGTTACGCGGCAACGCGCACAACGGCGTGCGCGCCATCGCCTTCCTCGAGCATTACTGGGGCAAGGACCTGTCGTCGTACGATCCCGAAGGTCCGCTGCCGGACATCGATCCTGTTGACGAGGAACTCGACCCGTCTCGCGGCACGCTCGCCATCTCGGCGAGGACCGGCAAGCTCGAGCAAATCGCGCAGTGGCGAAAGTTGGCCGAGGACAAGAGCTTGTCCATCCGCGAACTCGTCCTCGAGGTATCGCCTGCGTCGCGTTTCCACTCGGGCACACCCGCTGCCGTCGTCGACAGGTGGGCCGATCTGGTCCGCCACCGCGTGGTCGACGGCTTCAACATCAACCCGTACCACGTGCGTGACTCCGTGAACGACCTGGTCGACAAGCTCGTTCCGGCACTGCAGGAACGCGGCGTCTACCGCACCGAATACACGGCGACGACACTGCGCGGACACCTCGGTCTGGAGGAACAGACCACAGCCAAAGAGAAAGCATCATGACCTACTCAGCAGCAGACACCCGATACGACGACGCGCAGTTCCGCAGAAGCGGGAAGAGCGGGTTGCAACTGCCTCAGTTCTCGCTCGGGCTCTGGCAGAACTTCGGTGACAACAGGAGCTTCGAGACGCAGCGCGAGATCATCCTGCGCGCATTCGATCTCGGCATCACGCACTTCGACCTCGCGAATCGCTACGGCCCGCCGTTCCGCGCGGCCGAGAAGGTGTTCGGCCGCGTTCTCGCGACTGATCTCGGCCGCTACCGCGACGAAATCCTGATTGCGTCGAAGGCAGGCAACCCGATCGGCAAGAGCCCATACCTGAAGGGCGGTTCACGCAAGACACTGCTCGACTCTCTGGACATCAGCCTGCGTGACCTGGGTGTCGATCACGTCGACATCTTCTACTCGCACAGCCCCGACCTCGATACCCCTCTCGAGGAAACGATCGCCGCGCTTGCGTCGGCGGTACAGCAGGGCAAAGCGCACTACATCGGCATTTCCAACTACACCGCCGAACGTGCGCACGACGCGGCCGTCATCGCGGAACGACTCGGCACTCCGCTGCTCGTCCATCAGTCCCGCTACTCGATCTTCGATCGCACCGTCGAGCGAGACGGGCAGCTGGACATCGCAACTCAGGACGGCACAGGCGTCGTCGCGTTCTCGCCACTCGCGCAGGGCCTGCTGACAGACAAGTATCTGAATGGGCAGGTGCCGAAGGATTCGCGGGCCGCGTCGAGCGCGTTCCTCTCCGCCGACGACATCTCCGACGAGTACATCACCCGCGCCGGATTTCTGAACAAGATCGCCGAATCTCGTGGACAGTCGCTGCCGCAATTGGCACTTCAGTGGGTATTGCGCCGACCCGAGGTGACGACGGCTCTCATCGGCGCGAGTTCGACCACGCAGCTCGAGCACAACCTTGCCGCCACCGAATTCCCGGAACTGACCGACGACGATCTCGCACGCATCGACGAGTACGGAATTCACGGGACGGCACTGCGGCCGAAGAAATAGCGGCGCATGGGTTCTCCTCTGGCCGCGCGCGCCGCCGACCTCGGGGCGGCGGACAATCCACGTATCTTCCGCACCGGGCTGTCGGCGATGATGCGTGGAAGTCGCGGCTACCCGATCGCGACGCCCGTCTCGATCCTGGCCGGCGTCGTCAACGGCGCCACGATGGTCCTCAGTGCCGTCGCCATCGGCTGGGCGACCGATCATCTGATCCTGCCTGCGTTCGACGGGCAATCACCGAGCGCGGCAACGTGGTTGCTCGCAGTCGGGTTCGTATCCGGTGTGTCGCTGCTGCGTGTCACGACGATCATCGTGCGCTCGTACGCGGCGGCCGTCGTGCAGTTCGGGAACCAGGCAACCACCCGTCGGGACTTGGTCCGGCAGTACACCCGGCTCGGAGTGCCGTGGCATCGCACACATTCGACGGGCCAGTTGCTGTCGAACGCGGTGTCCGACGTCGATGCTCTGTGGCAGCCGATGCAGTTCTTCGCCTTCGCGATGGGTTCCGTGTCGATGTTGGTGTTCGCGCTGATGAACATCGCCCGTTCGGACCTGTACCTCGCGGTCGCGGCGGTTGCGTTGATGGCGTTCGTGGTCGCCGCGAATGTCATGTATCAGCGTGTCACTGCGCCGCGGGCTCGCGACGCACAGCGCGCACGGGCAGATGTCAGTACCGTTGCCGACGAGAGCGTGCGCGGTGAGCAGGTCATTCGCACGCTCGGGATCGCGCAGGCGGAGACGAGTCGGTTCCGGAATGCCTCGAAGGCGCTACAGCACAGCAACATTCGCATGGCCGATGTCAACGCGGTGTTCGATCCCGTCATCGAACTCGCCCCCACCGCAACGGTTCTCGTCGTACTCGTCGTGGGTGCCGCACGCGTCGACTCCGGAGCGCTCACCGTCGGAGTGCTCGTCGAGGTCATCTACCTGTTCCTGACGATGGCGCTGCCACTGAGCCTGATCGGGCGGTTCCTCGGCCTGTTGCCGCTCGGTGTCGTCGGCCACGACCGTGTACGAGACGTTCTGGATGCCGCCGAGTATCCGACGCAGGGCGACGCGGTGCTGTCGACCGACGGCGCGATTCCGGTCAGTATCCACGGCGGCTCGTACTCGTACGAGAGTGGGTGCGCGAGACCGACATTGGGCCCTGTCGACCTGGATTTCTCGGCAGGTGACGTCGTAGCCGTCGTCGGCGCAACCGGGTCGGGCAAGACGACGCTGTTGAACGTCGTCGCGCGTCTCGCTGACCTCGATGACGGGCATGTCCGATACGACGGAACGAACGTCGGCGATCTGCACGGATCGGAGACCGACCGCCGCGTCGCCATCGCCCAGCAGACCGCCTTTCTGTTCGACGCCAGTATCCGCGACAACATCGCGATGGGACGAGACATCGACGACGACCGCATCTGGTGGGCGCTGAAGATCTGTGCTGCAGATGAATTCGTGAGCGCCCAGGCGGACGGTCTCGACGAGCGGGTCGGGCGCGCAGGCCGCAGCCTCAGCGGGGGACAACGTCAGCGCATCGCGCTGGCGAGAGCCCTCGTGGGACGGCCGTCGCTCATCGTGCTCGACGACGCCACCAGCGCGCTGGACCCGACGGTCGAAGCTGCGGTTCTGGGGAACATCCGCCGCGAACTGCTGACCGGACAGCCAGGGCAGAGGGCGTCGACCCTCGTCATGAGCGCGTCGCGTAAGACCACCGTCGCACTGGCAGAGCGGGTCGTTCTGCTCGACGACGGTGTGATCGCCGACGTCGGCACTCCCGACGAACTGAACGCGCGGAGCAGGCGCTACCGCGACATCGTCGACGCGTACGTGGATCCGTTGTGAGCCGGTGGTGGCTGTGAGTCGGTGGTGGCTGACGTCCGTGCTCGCGGTCGTCGCGGCGAGCGGGCGAATCGTCGTGCCGCTCACGGTCCAGTACGCGCTCGACCACGCGCTGCTCGACGCGTCGGCGCAGGACCGCACCAGCGTTCTCGTCCATTCCGTGCTCGTGGGTGCAGCGGCAGTGGCGGTCGCGGGCACGTCATCGTGCCTGCTCAACCGCAGGCTCGTCAGATCCGTCGAGACGGCTCTTGCCGCACAGCGTGAGCGCGCCTTCGAGCACATGTTCCGGCTGTCACCTGCGTCGGTCGGCAGGATCGGCACCGGCACCCTCGTCGCCAGACTGACCGGTGACATCGACACCATCTCGCAGTTCACGCGGGCAGGTGGAATCACGCTGGTGATCAACGTATCTCAGATGGTCGTCGCGGCAACCGTCATGTTCGTCTTCAGCTGGCCGCTTGCGGTACTCGTCATCGCTGTCACGGGCGTCGCCGTCGTACTCATGCGGTCGATCCAACGCGTCGTCGCACGACGATTCGACGTGGTGCGAATCGAGGTCGGTGCGCTGTACGACGGAATGTCCGACCTCGTGAACGGCGCCGAGATGATCCGCGCATTCGGGGCGGGTGACAACTACGAAGCCCGCGTGGGGACCCTCGTCGAACGAACCCGCGCCGCACAGATGAACACGCAACTTCCGTTGAACGTCAACGCGTCGCTCGGCGAGGCAGCCAGCGGAGTGATCACCAGCGCCGTCGTGGTCGCAGGTGCTGCCGCCGGCGCGGGCATACTGGGCTGGATCGATCTCACCGCGGGCCAGTTGGTCGCATTCCTGTTCTTGATCACGTTCTTCGTCCGGCCGATGCAGTTCACCGTGTCCATGCTGGGCGAGGCGCAGAGTGCCGTCGCGGGGTGGCGTCGGGTCCGGGAGCTGCTGGCCGAGTCTGTCGACACGGTCTCCGACGACGACGGCGTCGCACTGCCGGAAGGTGGCATCGGAATACATCTGTCCGGCGTCCGTTTCGGGTACGACGCACGAACGACAGCGCTCGAGGTTCCGGAGCTCCACATCGACGCCCACGAGCATGTTGCCGTCGTGGGACATACAGGGTCCGGCAAGTCGACGTTCGCGAAACTGCTGACCCGACAGTTGTCGCCGACCGAAGGCGTCGTGTCCCTCGCGTCGGTGAACCTCTCACGCGTCGCACCGGCGTCGTTGGCGCGGCGGGTCGCGATCGTGCCGCGGGACGCATTCCTGTTCGACCGGACGATCGCAGAGAACATCGCGGTCGCCCGCCCGGATGCCGGGCCTTCCGACGTCATGGACACCGTGCGAGACCTCGGGCTCGACGACTGGATCAGCAGCCTGCCCGCCGGGTTGGACACGCGAGTGGGTGCGCACGGTGCGGCACTGTCGGCGGGGGAGCGGCAGCTCGTCGCGTTGGCAAGGACTGCGCTCGTCGAGCCGGATCTACTAGTACTCGACGAAGCCACGAGCGGGGTCGATCCCGCGACCGACGTTCGCGTGCAACGTGCACTGCTACGCCTGACGAAGGGGCGGACGACGGTGACCATCGCGCATCGCATGATCACGGCCGAGAACGCCGACAGAATTCTGCTGTTCGACGGCGGGAAACTCGCCGAACAGGGCACGCACGCCGAACTGGTGGCGTCGGGGGGGCCGGTACGCGTCGATGTTCGACGCGTGGACCTCGATGAACACCCTCTGACACCTCGAATCTCGGTGATCGCAAGGGTGTTTCGTCGACCGCTCACTCCGTAGCCTCACGAGTGCAACCTACGGAGAGGACGCACAATGTCGAACCGAAATCCCGTACCCGTCGGCGTGCGTCTCGGACGCGGGTCCTCGCTGACGATTCGGGGCCTCGTCCACGCCGCAGAAAGACTCGATCGTTCCGCAACAGGTTTCGTCGTGCTCGGGACGAAAAGCCTCGGGTACGAACCCAGTACGATCGCGGGCTTTCTGGCACGACGCACTTCGGGACTTGGACTCGTCGTCGAGGCTGCCGTGCAGCGTGACCACCCGTACAACATCGCGCGACGCACAGCGTCGCTCGACCATCTGACGCAGGGGCGCGTCGGGTGGTGGGTTCGCGAACACGACGACGAAACGGAACTCGGGCTCGGAGAGGCAAGTTCGTGGACCTCGGCGCCACCCCGGGACCGCACCGAGGACGCGGTGATCGCGGTACGCGCACTGTGGCGCACATGGCCTGCGGACGCTGTGGTCGGTGACGTCGAGTCGAACGTCTTCACTCGCGCCGAGAGAATTCGGCACGCCGATCACGACGGAATTTTCACCACCGCAGGCCCGCTCACTGTTCCGACGACCCCGCAGGGTGAACCCGTCGTGTTCGGTCCGGGCAGCTCCGACGTTCGCGTCGGGGCCGACGGAGTTGCTGTGGTCGCCGTCGACGGGATAGACGACGCGATCGCATCCGGTGTCGCGGGACTGGTAGTCGAGATCGACGATGTCGACCTCTGGATCCGCGTCCTGCCGAACCTCGTGGCGCGTGGCGTCGTCAAAGCTCGTACCGACAAGACCACCTTGCGGCAATACCTCGGCGTCGACCTACCGGCAGAGCCGGACCTGTCGACTCGCAGGCCCGCGTTCATCTGATCGAGAAGGGACTTACATGTCATCCGAGCACGTCGTACTGAACATCAACGTTCTCGACATCGGGATCCACGCGGCAGCCTGGCAGAACTCAGGCCTGTCTCCGACGGCGTTCGTAGAGCCGGGGTACTTCGCCGACATGGCTCGTCTGGCCGAACACGGCACCCTCGATGCGCTGTTCCTCGCCGACGGACCCGCCCTGCGCGAAGATCCACGTCTGAAGCCCTCGCGAGCTCTCGAGCCATCGGCGATTCTGTCGCTCGTCGCTGCCGAGACAACACATCTCGGAGTTATCGGAACACTGTCGACGACGTTCAACGATCCGGTCGAACTCGCCCATCGCCTCCTGACGCTGGATCACCTGAGCGAGGGCCGTGCAGCATGGAACGTCGTCACGACCTATTCGCCGCAGGCGGGGCAGAATTTCGGTGTGGAAGACTACCCCGAGCGCAGTGTCCGGTACCGGCGTGCCTCCGAGTTCGTCGACGTGGTTCTGGCTCTGTGGCGTAGTGCCGGATCACGAGAATCCGTGTCACACCACGGCGAGTTCTTCGATGTCGACGGACTATTGCCGCTCGGCCCGTCACCCCAGGGACACCCTCTGATCGTGCAGGCAGGCGGGTCTCCCCAGGGCCGGGAGCTCGCAGCGCGAACCGCGAACGCGGTATTCAGTGCGGAGATGACGCTCGATGCAGGCGTTCAGCACTACCGGCAGGTGAAGGACGATGCGCGCCGGCACGGCCGGTCACGCGACGACGTCGCGATACTGCCCGGATTGATCACCGTGCTGGCGAAGACTCGCGAGGAGGCACACCGACGCTTCGAAAGTCTGGAAAGCTCTCTGCCCGAGTCTTATTCCCTCGACCGCCTGTCGACGGTGCTGGCGTACGACCTGCGAGGTCTCGATCCCGACGACCGCGTCCCGGACGACGCGCTCGCCGACATCTCGCCCGACGCGTTCACTGCATCGATGGGATTTCGGGAGTCGATCGTGCGGTCGATTCGAGAAAGCCGAGCGACCGTCCGAGAAGCCGTGCAGCAGTTCAGTGGTGGCGGTCACCGTATAGCGGTGGGTTCCCCGGAAGACATCGCCGATACCATCGAGGAATGGTTCCGCGGCGGTGCGGCGGACGGATTCAATTTGATGCCGGACGTATTTCCGTCCGGGCTGGAGGATTTCGTCGATCACGTGGTGCCCATCCTGCGCGATCGAGGGCTGTTCCGACGCGAGTATGCAGAATCCACTCTGCGTGAACGGTTCTCGTCGGTGAGCAGCCTCGATCGCGCAGGCTGACGGTCAGAAGAAGCCGGTCTCGGGCAGCTCGGCGTCGTTCACGACGATGTCGCCGAGCACCCGGGCCTTGTACGCTGTCGGGTTGTGCGAGAACAGGGTACGGAGATTCCGCCAGTGGATGTCGAGAGACTGTCCCTGCCTCGTCGCCGACGCACCGCCCACCTCGAACAGACGACCTGCAGCGCTCAGGGCCAGATCTTCGACGGCCACCTTGGTCTTCGCCGCCGCGATGGATGCGCGCTCCTCGAGTGCCCTGTCGACGCCGGTCGTACGCGCCGCGTCCGTCGCGATGTCCTGTGCCGCCGCAGCTTTGGCAACGGCCGCTTCTGCGACGAACGCCGCCGACGTCAGGCGTCCGATGATCTCGAGAAGTTGCGGGTCCTCGCGAGGGGTCTCGGCGGCGGCGAACGTGAACGTTCGCTTCCTGGTGCGCAGCAACTCGGCCGCGTCGGCCGTGACCGAACGTAGAATTCCCGCCGCGATGGCGTGCAGGGTCAACTGAACGAGAGAACTGCGGGGACGACGCTCGATCGGCTCGTTTCGGAACGGTAACGTGTCCTCGGCGTCGACGTGCACCGCAGTGAACACCGTCGTACCGCTACCGGTATGGCGCTGACCGATTCCGTCCCAGTCGTCCCGATGCTCGACGCCGTCGGCGTGGGCAGGCACGATAGCCGACAGGACTTCACCGTCGGGCAGATTGCCCGACACACGGATGTAGTCCGAATACAACGATCCGGTGCTGTAGAACTTGACGCCGTCGACGAGGTATCCGGTGGCTGTGGGCGTCAGTATGCTGTCGTACGTTTTGCCGCCGGCGTTGTGCGAGCTGAGTTCGGAGTTGGCACCGCCGAACAGCTTTCCCTCCAGTACGTGTGGGAGCCACTTCAGCTTGTTGTCCGACGACGGTACGCGCAGGATGTCCTCGACGAACGAGAAGTGAACACGCAGGATGTGCGGCACATCCGGATCAGCCTCGGCGAGGTCGACCACCAGGTCGAAGAACTGAGCGAGTGTGTAACCGCCGCCGCCGAGTTCGGTCGGCACTCGGACCGCACCGAGACGGTGCTCCTTGACCAGAGCGATTGCCACAGTGGGTGGTTCGTGTCCGCCGTCGGCGCGGCGCCTGCGGGCGTCGGCTGCGATCAGGGCGACCAACGACGCCAATTCGGCGGACGCCGGTGCGGGCATGGACGTGAGTGTGGAGGTCATCGAATACTTTCTTTGTCGGCGTGGCGCGACCGTGGGGACATGGATGAGGACCGAATGTGGCTTTCCGGTCACTCAGAGTGACCGGAAAGCCACATTCGGTCTGTTCGGAGGCAGGCTCAGGCCGCTTGTGCGGTGATTTCCGGGTCGGCGCGTCGGAGAATCGACTGCCAGCTCTGTCGAGCTGCTTCGGTGGCGGCGTCGTCGATGCCTGCCGACGCGGGTGCGGCCTGAGCCAACAACGTCAGTGCTTTGGTCGTCGAGATCAATCCGACCTTGTGACGGTGGGCGAATGCGGTGAGTTCGGCGAACGCCTGGTCGGGCGTATAGCCACACAGTCCGACCAAGATCCCGACGCCGATATCGATTTGGGTGCGCGGAGAGTCGGACATGGGCTGCTTCTTTCGTCTCGGGGTTTACATCCGATTCGAGTGTGAAGCGTCGCGGCAGTAGTGACCATGGTTCGAATCGGCCTGATCGTTATTGTTGGTTCCGTGACCGATGATCCGTCGACCCGTCCGGACGAACGTTTCACCCTCGCCAGCGAACGCACGTTCCTCGCGTGGATGCGCACGTCACTGGGTCTGATGGCCGGTGGCATCGCCATCGTGCACCTGGTCCCGGACTTCAGCACTGGCTGGGTGCGCACCGGATTGGGACTCGTCCTCATCCTCATGGCTGCGTCGGCGGCCATGGTCGGCCTGCGTCGCTGGCTGCAGGTGCGCAAGGCGCTGGAAGAGGGCGCGCCGATGCCCGAGGCGAAGGAACTGTGGCTGTTCGCCGTCGGGATCGGTGGAATCGCGATCCTCGCGGCCGTCATCACGGTGCTCGGAATCGAGTAAGCAGAGGACTCGGCGGACTCGGCGTGCACAATCGAAGTGACTGATGACTAATGACGAGGGAGTAGAGCGTGGCACAGGCGTTGAAGCTCGGGTACAAGGCGTCGGCGGAGCAGTTCGGTCCGCGGGAGCTCGTCGAACTCGGTGTGTTGGCCGAGCAGCACGGAATGGACTCGGCGACCGTCAGCGATCATTTCCAGCCGTGGCGTCACGAGGGTGGGCATGCGCCGTTCTCGTTGGCGTGGATGACGGCGGTCGGTGAGCGCACCGAGCGGATTCAGTTGGGCACATCGGTGCTGACCCCGACGTTCCGGTACAACCCGTCGGTGATCGCGCAGGCTTTCGCGACGATGGGCTGCCTGTACCCGGGGCGCATCATGCTCGGTGTCGGTACCGGTGAGGCGCTCAACGAGATCGCGACCGGGTTCACCGGCGAGTGGCCGGAGTTCAAGGAGCGCTTCGCCCGGCTGCGGGAGTCGGTGCGGTTGATGCGCGAGCTGTGGCTCGGCGACCGCGTCGACTTCGAGGGCGAGTACTACACGACGAAGGGTGCATCGATCTACGACGTGCCCGAGGGCGGCATTCCGGTGTACATCGCCGCGGGTGGTCCGGTGGTGGCACGGTACGCAGGCCGCGCAGGAGACGGGTTCATCTGCACGTCGGGCAAGGGCATGGAGCTCTACACCGACAAGCTGCTGCCTGCCGTCGAAGAGGGTGCGGGCAAGGCCGAGCGCGACGCCGGTGAGATCGACAAGATGATCGAGATCAAGATTTCGTACGACACCGATCCGGATCTGGCTTTGGAGAACACCCGCTTCTGGGCGCCGTTGTCGCTGACGCCGGAGCAGAAGCATTCGATCGACGACCCGATCGAGATGGAGAAGGCGGCCGACGAATTGCCGATCGAGCAGGTGGCGAAGCGGTGGATCGTGGCGTCGGATCCGGACGAGGCGGTCGAGAAGGTCAAGCAGTACACCGACGCCGGGCTCAACCACCTCGTGTTCCACGCGCCGGGTCACGACCAGAAGCGGTTCCTGGAGTTGTTCGAGCGCGACCTGGCGCCGCGGTTGCGCAAGCTGGGGTAGTTTTTGCGAGCTTTCGACGGCTCTCCTGTCGGCATCGATGGTCCACGGCATCCGATAGACAGTTGCCGCGGACCATCGATGCCGATCCGGGGGCAAGCGATGGCGGTCAGTCCGCAGTCAACGCAAACATCCGCATTTCCCGATCGGTCCGGGTCTTGTATTCGCCGTACACCCGGACCATGTCGTTGAACGCGTCGTAGATCCGCACTTTCTCGTCCCCGAGAACGGGTGTGGCCGTGACGGGAATTCTCTTGCCCCCGATCGCGACGGACGCATGCGGATCGGCGAGCAGGTTCGACGTCCAGGCCGGGTGATGCTGTTGCCCGAAGTTGCTGCCGACGACGTACAGCGTGTCGCCCTCCCGGTAGTACAGCAGCGGTGAGGTCCGCGGCGCCCCCGACTTTCGACCTGTCGTCGTCAGCAAGACGACGGGCGCGGCGATGGGCCCGAGGATCGTGTACTTCCCGTCGGTGCGCTCGAGAAGTCTCCGGTCGATGCCTGCGAGGTTCCGGATGACCCATGACCCGGGCTTCGTCGCGGCGAACGCGATCGCAGGCTTACGAATGATGCTGTTCTCGCTGCCCCAGCGGACGTCGGGAAACGGTGATTCGGCCATGACAGATCCGACTACGGCAGGTCACCTTCTGTCAACTACTCACCCGCTACTCTGGCTGGCATGGCCGAGCGAGCATCGAGCATCTACATCGCCTCTCCGGAGGGCGACACCGGTAAATCGACCATCGCGCTGGGCGTGCTGCAGATGTTGTGCGCGTCGGCGGCCCGCGTCGGCGTCTTCCGCCCTATTGCGCGTTCGACGGACGAGCCCGACTACATTCTCGAACTGCTCGTCGATCACACGACGGCGGATCTCTCGTACGAGCAGTCTCTCGGCGTCACGTACGAGGAAGTACATGCCGATCCCGACGCGGCCCTCGGCGAGATCGTCTCGCGCTTCCACGACGTCGCCGCGCAGTGCGACGCGGTCGTGATCGTCGGCAGCGACTACACCGACGTCGGCAGCCCGAGCGAACTGAGCTTCAATGCTCGTATCGCCGCGAATCTCGGTGCGCCCGTGCTGTTGTCGCTGCGCGGATCGGAGAGGTCGCCGGACGAGATCGTGCAGCTGGCGCAGCTGAGCCAGTCCGAGCTTCGCGCCAATCACGCGCATCTGGTCGCCATCGTCGCGAACCGATGCGACCCCGACCGCCTCGACGACGTCACCGCCGCACTCGAACCGCTCGGCGTGCCTGCGTGGAGTCTGCCGGAGATTCCCTTGCTCGTCGCACCGACCATGGCCGAACTTCTCGACGCCGTCGACGGCACGCTCTACAGCGGCGACTCCGAATTGATGCAGCGTGAGGCACTCCGCGTCATGGTCGGCGGTATGACGGCGGAGCACATCCTCGAACGACTCACCGAAGGCGTCGTCGTCATCGCGCCCGGCGACCGATCGGACGTGTTGCTCGCGCTCGTCAATGCGCATGAGGCAGAGGGCTTTCCGTCCCTCGCCGGGATCATCATGAACGGAGGAATCGAACCGCACCCGGCTATCGGGCGACTCGTCGCAGGCCTCGGGCCGCGTCTGCCGATCCTGACCACGGACCTCGGCACGTTCGACACCGCGTCGGCAGCCGCGAAAGCACGTGGACGCGTCGCCGTCGGCTCGCAGCGCAAGGTGGACACCGCCCTCAGTCTGATGGAACAGCGCGTCGACGCCCAGGCACTGCTCGACAGCCTCGAGCTCAGCATCCCGTCGATCATGACGCCGCAGATGTTCGAGTACCAGCTCATTCAACGTGCCAGAGCGGACCGCAAACACATCGTGCTCCCGGAGGGCAACGACGACCGAATCCTGCGTGCGGCCGGTCGACTGCTGCAGCGCCAGGTCGCGGAACTGACGATCCTCGGCGAAGAGGGGCCGATCCGCAGGCGCGCAGCCGAACTCGGCGTCTCGCTCGACGGCGTCGCCGTCCTCGACCCGAAAACCTCCGATCACGCCGAGCAGTTCGCCGCCGACTACACCGAGATTCGTAAGCACAAGGGCATGACGATCGAACGTGCTCGCGAGATCATGACCGACATCTCGTACTTCGGAACCATGATGGTGCACAAGGGAATTGCCGACGGCATGGTGTCCGGCGCCGCGCACACGACGGCGCACACCATTCGGCCGTCGTTCGAGATCATCAAGACCGCAGCCGGCGTGAACACCGTGTCCAGCATCTTCCTGATGTGCCTGTCCGATCGTGTTCTCGCATACGGCGATTGCGCGATCGTCCCGGATCCGACGGCGGAGCAGCTGGCCGACATCGCGATCTCGTCGGCGCAGACGTCGGCGCAGTTCGGCATCGACCCGCGCGTCGCGATGCTGTCGTACTCGACCGGTGACTCCGGATCGGGCGCCGACGTGGACAAGGTGCGCGAGGCGACGAAGCTCGTCCGCGAACGCAGCCCGGAACTGTTGGTGGAAGGACCCATTCAGTACGACGCGGCCATCGAGCCGTCGGTCGCGAAGTCCAAGCTCCCCGACTCCGAGGTGGCCGGACGCGCAACGGTGTTCATCTTCCCGGACCTCAACACCGGCAACAACACGTACAAGGCGGTACAGCGTAGCGCGGGAGCCGTCGCCGTCGGGCCGGTGCTGCAGGGTCTGGCGAAACCCGTCAACGACCTCTCGCGCGGCGCACTCGTCGAGGACATCGTCAACACCGTCGCCATCACCGCCATCCAAGCCCAGGGGTCGGAAGAAGCATGACCGTTCTCGTCGTCAACTCCGGCTCCTCGTCCATCAAGTTCCAGCTCGTGAAACCGGAGGACGGAACCGCCGTCGCAACCGGTCTCGTCGAGCAGATCGGTGAGACCGAGGGCCGCGTCGTACTCGATCTTTCCGGCGACAAGTCCGAGAAGCGCCTCGAGATCCCGGATCACGCCAAGGGTCTGCAGATCGCGTTCGACATGCTGGCCGACGCGGGCGTCGACCTCCATGACAGCGTCACTGCCGTCGGGCATCGCGTCGTACACGGCGGCGAAGTGTTCTACCGGCCGACGGTCGTCGACGACGCGGTCCTGAAGCAGATCGACGAGCTGAGCAGCCTGGCGCCGCTACACAATCCGCCGAACGTGCTCGGCATCGCGGTCGCCAGGCGTCAGTTGCCCGACGTACCGCACGTCGCAGTGTTCGACACGGCGTTCTTCCACGGGCTGCCCGCAGCCGCGTCGACCTATGCGATCGATCGAGACACCGCTCGCCAGTATGGAATTCGGCGCTACGGCTTCCACGGAACGTCGCACGAATACGTGTCGCAGCAGGTCGAGAAGTTTCTCGGCAGGGAGGGGCTCGACCAGATCGTCCTGCACCTCGGCAACGGGGCGTCCGCGTCGGCGATCAGGGCAGGGGAGCCGATCGACACGTCGATGGGGCTGACGCCGCTCGAAGGGCTCGTCATGGGGACACGCAGCGGCGACATCGATCCCGGAATCGTGATGCACCTGCGCCGCAGCGCCGACATGGACGTCGACGCCATCGACGAACTGCTGAACCGCAGGTCCGGGCTCAAGGGGATGTCCGGCATCAACGACTTCCGTGCACTGCAACAGCGTATCGACGACGGGGACGGCGACGCGGCCCTGGCCTACGACGTCTACATCCACCGGTTACGCAAATACATCGGTGCCTACATGGTCGACCTCGGGCACCTCGACGTCATCACCTTCACCGCAGGCGTGGGCGAGAACGCGTCGCAGGTCCGAGCGGATGCGCTCGCGAATCTCCAGGGCTTCGGTATCGAGATCGATCCGGAACGAAATGCGCAGCGCGGCAAAGTCGCTCGGGTGATCTCGACGGACGGATCAGCGGTGACGGTGTTGGTCGTGCCGACCAACGAGGAACTCGCCATCGCCCGCGCGACAGATGTCCTGGTCAGGAGTCGCTGACGCGACCCGTGCGTGCGAATGTACAGCCGGCTGTACATTCCCACGCACATGGTCGTTCCGCAGGCTCAGGGTCAGAACCGCGACCGAGGCCGGATCGCGTTCGCGAGGTCGACCAGCGTGAACCGATGAGCGCGGTCGGTCGCGTTGCGCGCCAATGCTCGTAGGCCTTTCTCGGTGCCCTTCGCGAGCCCGGTGTCGGTGAAGTGCACCCCGAGGATGGGCTCGCGTTCGGCCTCGGATGCGTGACCGGACCGAATCCAGTCCATCGCCATCGCCAGGACGAGGGTCCGCATCTGCAGCGCGCGGGCCTCGCTGCGGGGAAGTGCCCCGACGCGGCGCGCAGCCTCGCGGAAGTCCTCCTCCTGCAGGTCTTTCGACGGCCGGTCCATCAGCAAGGTCAAGATGGACGTCATCCTGGCCACCGAATAGTGCCGCGAACTGATCGGCACCTGGTCCAGGGTGGCCACCGCGGCGTCCGTCTCGCCCCGGTAGGCGAGCTGGCGGGCCAGACCGAACGCACAGCTGACGACCGCCCGGCTGGTCCGCCAGACGACGCGGTAGTACGACTCCGCCCGGTCGCGCCACATGTCGCGTTCGTCGGCCTCCAGGTTCGGATTGTTCTCGACGACGAGTTCGGCACTCGCGGCCAGAGCGATCTTCGGCGCGAGTTCGCCCGGCATGGCGTCGAGCACCTTCTCGAAATGTCGGTGCGCTGAGACGAGTTCGCCCCGGAGCAGAGCGAGCAGTCCCGAGTACCACTGCACTCGCCAGGGGTCCTCGTCGCCGGTCTTGACCTGTGACAGCACCGAATTCGCGGTCGCCACGTCGCCGAGGTCGATGTGCGCCTTCACCTCGGCCAGAGTGATCTCGAGACCACCGGTGGAGCCGTCGGCGAAGCGTTCGATGCCGTTACGACGAGCGTGCGCCAGCGAGTCGAGAGTCTGCTGCGGCTCGCTGTGCACGGCGGCGGCCAACAGCGGTGCACTGGGATCGGTCGGGTCGACGAGCGGAACGGGCAACGCCGACACGACTTCTCGCGCACCGAGCTTGTCACCGCGAAGTTTGCCGTCGACGTACGTATCGGTCCGACCGACGGATTCCTCGGTGCCGAACACCGTGCGCGGAGGACTGAACGCGGTGGACAGGCCGGGTCGCTCGGTTCCGGTCTGCTGCGCGAGGATTTCTCGCAGAACACCGGTGGCTTGGCTGGCCAGCACATCGGCCGTCGCGAAGCGCCTTGTCGGATCCGGATTGGTGGCGCGCATCAACAATCGGTGGAACGACGGATACGTGCGCAGCAGTTCGTGATCGTCGGGTGACGGAATGCCGGGGTCGTAACGCCCACCGGTCGACGGCATCTCGAGTGTCAGGACCGCGAGAGTTCTTCCCACCGTGTAGATGTCGGATGCGATCGTCGGCCCGGTCTTGACGATCTCCGGAGCCTGGTAGCCGGCGGTGCCGTACAGGTATCCGTAGTCCTCGATACCCGCGACGGCACCGAGATCGATCAGCTTGATCTGATCGTCGGTCACCATGATGTTCTCGGGTTTGAGGTCGTTGTAGACCAGACCGATCGAATGCAGATACGACAACGCGGGCAGCACTTCCAGGACGTACGCGATGGCCTGCTCGACCGGCATACGCTCGTGATCGTCACGTGCGGACAGTATGTCGCGCAGCGATCGCCCACCGACGTACTCCATGACGATGAAGCCGACCTTGGTTCCGTCGCCGCGGGGCTGTTCGACGAAGTTGTAGATCTTCACGACGCCCGGATGCGCCACCTCGGCGAGGAACTGTCGCTCGGCGACCGCGACGGCATGCGCCTCGTCGTCGCCGAAATGCAGCAAACCTTTCAGGACGACCCAGCGGTCGCTGACGTTGCGGTCGATCGCGAGATAGATCCAGCCCAGGCCACCGTGCGCGATGCAACCCTGCACCTCGTACTGGCCGACGACCAGATCGCCCGGCTCGAGCAGCGGTGAGAAGTCGTAGTGCGCACCGCAATGCGGGCACGTACCCGATTCCTGATCGGGATCACCTGCCGAGCTGCGGCCGACCGGTGAGTTGCACTTCCAGCAGAACCGCTTCTTCTGTGGAACCGTCGGGTCCTTCATGACCGCCGTGGCGGGATCGACCGGATCGACGCGAGGGACGTCGACCAGCCCGGCGCCGAGCCGTCGGCGAATTCCGTTGGTGCGTCCCGACCGCGTCCGCCCCGAGGTGCGCGACGAGCGCGACGACCGAGCCATGACCGCGGCCTGAGTCCGTTCGGCGGCCTGCGTTCTCTCGGCCGCCTGGGTGCGTTCCGAAGCCTGCGTTAGTTCGGCAGCCTGAGTACGTTCGGATGCGGCGGTCATCGCCGCTGGGGCTGTTGCCGGCCCGGTGGGGGTTTCCGGATCGCGTGCGTTCATGTGCCCTGCTCAGTCCACGTACGACGGGGACGGCGGACCGGGCGAGGTACCCATGACCGTGAGCCAGCGCGAATACAGGCGGTTCCAGGTGCCGTCGGCGCGAATGCGTTCGAGCGTGCCGTTGACGAACCGGACCAAGTCGTCGCTCTCCTTCTTGATGCCGACGCCGTACGCCTCCGGGCTCAGGCTGGTTCCGACGAGTTCGAGATACGGGTCCTGCGCGGCGAGACCCGCGAGGATCGTGTCGTCGGTGCTGATGGCGTCGACCTGCCGTTGTTGCAGTACGACAAGGCAATCCGACCACATCGCTGCCGTGACGATCTGCGCGGTCGGAACGATGCGTTCGAGACGACGCAGCGACGTCGTACCGTCCACCGCGCACACCCGCTTGTTCGCGAGGTCGGCGACGCCGTTGATTCCCGAGTTCCGCACCGCCAGCACACGATGCTGAGCCTGGAAGTAGACGGTCGAGAACGACACCTGCTCCTTGCGTGCACACGTGATGGTCATCGTCTTGACGACGACGTCGACCGTCGAGTTCTGCAGTGCCTCGATGCGTTCCGCGGACGTCAGGATGCGGAAGTCGATGCGGTCGGGATCGCCGAACAGGTCTCGCGCGATCTCGCGGGCGATGTCGACGTCGAAGCCGACGAGTTTGCCGTCCATCGGCTCGAGGAAGGAGAAGAGGTTGCTGCCCGTGTCGAGACCGACGATAAGACGCCCGCGTTCGCGAATGGCGTCGACCGTCGGGGCGGGGGGAGCAGGCACGGTGCCTGCCGGTGTCGGACGAAGGCTCGCAGTCGGTCTGGAGCACTGCACGTCCTGGGGACCCGGGTCCTGCGTGGCGGATGCGGGCCCTGCGCCGTCGGGAAACGGTGTGCCGGAGTATTCGACGTCCGGTACCTCCGGGATGGGCGGCTCCGTCGTGCATCCGGCCGTGAGCACCGCGATCATGAACAGAACGGCTACTGCGACAGAGGATTTCACAGGTACTCCCGCAGTCTCGGTGCGATGCCGGCGGCGACGGCAGCAGCAGCGACGATCGTCAGCGCCACCGCGCCGGACGCCATGCCCGCCAGTGCCGACTTCGCACGAATGACGTTGCCACGTAACTCGATTCGAGCCTGCTCGATGCCGTCGACCAGTTTGCTGTCGAGTGCACGGAACTGGGTCGACGAATCCTGGACTCCGCTCCCCGTCGTGATGAGGACAGCGGTCGCGAAGTCGCCGGTGTCGAGAGCGTCGGCGATTCGGGCGTGCGAGGCCTTCCATGCGGTCAGCGTGGCGGAGATGTCCGGATCGTCGGCGAACAAAGTCGTCAATTTGTCTGTGTTGGTGGTGAATTCGGCGTCGTAGCCCCGGCTGCTCCCGCGGCGCACCAGGTCGAGGGTCTCGTCGGCACGTGCCTGTTGGGCGAGGATGAAACCGGAGGTCAGACTCTGCAACGGCGCGACGCCGCGATCGAGAGCACGGTCGGTGGCCGTCGACGAGACGATTCCGCCGACCAGCATCCATCCCAGCAGAACGGTCATCGTCGCCGTCGCCCCGAGGAAGCCCCAGTTGAACGTTCGGTTGGTGCGCCCCGCCAGAAAGATCTGGGCGAGCACGAGAAGGACGAGGCAGAGAACGACCAACGCGATCGCGAACAACGGCGGACGGATGAATCGCTCCTGGTCGGTCGCAACGCGGGCGGATTGCTCGGTGTACAGGCGCTCGGCGCGCGGAAGCAGAACCGTCTGCATCTGATTCGAGGCTTCACCAAGGTACGCGGCGCCGACGGGATTGCCTACGCGGTTGTTCGTCCTGGCCGTCTCGACGAGTCCGGTGTACACGGGCAGACCCGCGGCGATCTCCATCAGCACCGTGCGCGCGTCGTCGTCGGAGTCGCCGAGACCGTTGGATGCCCGAATCAGCTCGGCCCCCGCGTCGCCGATCGCCCGTGTGTAGCGGTCGCGGGTCTCCTGCGGTTCGAGACCTCCTGCGAGAAAGGCGGTCGACGCGGCCGCGTCGGCGACCGACAAAGCGCCGTACAGGTTCTGGGCCGAATTGGCGAGAGGCTCGGTGCGGACGAGCAAAGTGTCGAGAGTGCGCGCGCGATCGGAGACGGTGACCGACGTGACGAGGCCGGTGGCGACGAAAGCCACGATCAGCACGACGCCGAACGCGATCATGCGCACGGGCGTCGAACGCACCAGCCGCTGCAGGTCCCGCCGCGGATCGCTGCTCGCGGCCGAGGCTGCAGTCGTGGGAGGTACGGCAGCAGAGGGTGTAGTGCCGACCACAGTCACAGAGTCGAGCATATAAGCAGCAGTGAGCGCGCGTACTCGGACCGTGAACACACTGCATGTCGGTTCACCTAAGGTGTGTCGTATGCGCGGCGACGGCGACGGGTGGGTTGTAGGCGAGAACGGCACGCGGCACTGGGGCAGGCACGGCGCCGCGGGTTTGTTGTTGCGCGCTCCTGCTGCCGACGGGACGCCGACCGTGCTGCTGCAACACCGCGCGCTGTGGTCGCACCAGGGCGGAACATGGGCGTTGCCGGGCGGAGCACGCGACAGTCACGAGACCACCGTGCACGCCGCGGTCCGCGAAGCGGAGGAAGAAGCGGCGATCGCAGCCGATTTCGTGCACGTGCGCGGTGAGAAGGTCACCGCACGCGCCGACAGCGGATGGACGTACACGACCGTCGTCGCAGATGCCCCGGGTCAGCTCGAGACGACGCCGAACGGTGAAAGTACCGAACTGCGTTGGGTTCCCGAGGACATGGTCGATCGGCTGCCGCTACACCCCGGCTTCGAGATCGCCTGGCCGACGCTCCGTACGACGCCGCTCCGCATCCTGCTCGACACGGCCAACGTACTCGGCTCGCGCCCGAACGGCTGGTGGCGCGACCGCAGCGGCGCCACCGGCGAGCTGCTGACGTCGCTCGCCGACGCCGTGCCGAGGACCGTCGAACTACCGGGCGGCGACTTCGGCTGGTTGACGCGCATCGACGCCGTCCTCGAAGGCGAGGCGCGTAACGCGGCGTTCGACGACGCCCGCGTCCCCGTCATTCATGCGCCGGGTAGCGGCGACGACGAACTCGCCCGCCGGGCCGAGGCGGCCGACAGCCTGACCGCGCTCGTCACCGCCGACCGGGGTCTTCGACAACGCGTGCCCACGTCGGTGCACGTGCTGGCCCCGTCGACGGTGCTGGCGTGGTTGGGATCAGCGTCGTAGCTTCGACGCCAGTTCTCGCGCCGCGGCCTGGGGATCCCGTGCCTGAGTGATGGCCCGAACGACGACGATTCGCTCGCAGCCCGCCTCGAGGACTTCGTCGACGTTGGTCGCGTCGACTCCGCCGATCGCGAACCACGGACGCGCCGGAGCCGATTCGGCGGTACTGCGCACGAGTTCGAGGCCAGCCGCGGAACGGTTCGGCTTCGTCGGCGTCGCCCACACGGGGCCCGTCGCGAAGTAGTCGACGCCGTCCTCGATCGCGGCCAGGGAAGCCTGGTTGCGATTCTGCGTCGACCGGCCGATGACGACGTCGGGACCGAGGATCTCGCGCGCGTAGTGCACCGGCAGGTCGCCCTGGCCGAGATGCAGGACATCGGCGCCCGACGCCAACGCGAGGTCGGCGCGGTCGTTCACGGCCAGAAGCGCGCCGTGACGCTTGGTGGCGGCGGACAGAATCGCCAGCGCGGCGAGTTCGTCCTTCGCTTCGAGCGGACCGAACTCGCGCTCGCCCGCCGAGTTCTTGTCGCGAAGCTGAATGATGTCGACGCCACCCGACAAGGCCGCTTCCGCGAACTGGGCGAGATCGCCCTTCTCGCGCCTGGCGTCGGTGCACAGGTAGAGGCGAGCCGATGCCAAACGCTCGCGCGCCGTCTGGTTCTGGGGACTCTCGTAGGGATGCACTCTGCAAACGGTAGTCTGTCGGGAGTACGTAGATACACGGGAGTCCTGGGGTTCGCAGGGCTGAGAGTGGACACGCCGGTCCTTACCGTCAATACCTGAACCGGATCATGCCGGCGCAGGGAGTGAGGTGGAACAGAATGTCCAAGTCCCTGGCAGTCGTCGGCGGCGGTGTCATCGGCCTGGCCGTGGCGGTCCGCGCGGCACGCGACGGCTGGTCGGTGCGCCTGTACGACCCGGCCGTCGGAACCGGAGCGTCCTGGGTCGCGGGCGGCATGCTCGCGCCGCTGTCCGAAGGGTGGCCAGGCGAACACGACCTGCTCGAGCTCGGGGCGCACTCGCTGGCGCGGTGGCCGGAGTTCGCGCGTTCACTCCCGGGCGACGTCTTCTCGTCGACGGGATCGCTGACCGTCGCGCTCGACGCCGCCGATGCCGCAGACCTGCGGACCATCGCCGAATTCGTCGGGGAGCAGGGACATCGGCTCGACGTGTTGAGCCGCGCCCAGGTGCGCGAGCTGGACCCGTCGCTGGCGCAGAACATTCGCCTCGGGCTGCTCGCACCCACCGAACTCGCCGTCGACAATCGGTTGCTCGTCGCGGCGCTGCAGAAGGCTGCAACAGCGGTCGAGTTCGTCGCCGAAGCCGTCACCGACATGGACGCGCTGGACGCCGATCAGATCGTCGTCGCGGCGGGAGACAGGACGGCATCGCTGCTTCCCGACGTGCCCGTCCGTGCGGTGAAAGGCGAGATCCTGCGCTTGCGTCGCAGGTCGAGTGCCGTCGAAGCTCCGAGCAGGACCATCCGCGGCAGCGTCCACGGACGGCCGATCTACCTCGTCCCGCGCGGCGACGGCCTGGTCGTCGGCGCCACCCAGTACGAATCCGGACGCGACACCCAGGTCACCGTCGCGGGCGTACGCGACCTCATCGCCGACGCCGAACGCCTCATGCCCAGCATCGGCGAATACGAACTGTACGAAGCCGCAGCCGGACTACGACCGATGAGTCCCGACGGTCTTCCCGTCATCGGCCGGATCTCCGAGCGCGTCATCGTCGCATCGGGCCACGGCCGCAACGGAATTCTGCTGACCCCCATCACCGCAGACGCCGTCGCCGCACTACTCGCAGGCGACGCACTCCCCGAAGCGAAGGCTGCAGATCCAGCCCGATTCGAGATAGGTAGGAAACAATGATCACCGTCAACGGGCAGGACCACGAGCTGACCGAGCAGCTGACCATGACGCAGTTGCTGACGCGACTGTCCATGCCGGAGAAGGGCATCGCCGTCGCGGTCGACGGCGTCGTGCTGCCGAAGAGCCGATGGGACGCCACAACCGTCGAAAAGGGTTGCAACATCGAGGTTCTGACGGCGGTGCAGGGTGGCTGAGTCACTGAAGATTGCCGACAAGGCGTTCGATTCCCGCCTCATCATGGGCACGGGTGGGGCCGCGAATCTGACGGTGCTGGAGGAGGCCCTCGTCGCCTCCGGGACCGAACTGACCACGGTCGCGATGCGACGCGTCGACGCCGCCGGAGGCACCGGTGTGCTGGATCTGTTGCGCAAGCTCGACATCGCGCCGCTGCCCAACACGGCCGGATGCCGCGGTGCGGCGGAGGCGGTGCTGACGGCGCAGCTCGGCCGGGAAGCGCTCGACACCGACTGGGTGAAGCTCGAAGTGATCGCCGACGAGCGCACCCTGCTGCCCGACGCGATCGAATTGGTCAAGGCCGCAGAACAACTGGTCGACGACGGATTCAACGTGCTCCCGTACACGACCGACGATCCGGTGCTGGCGCGCAGGCTGGAGGACGTCGGATGCGTCGCCGTCATGCCGCTGGGTGCGCCGATCGGAACCGGCCTCGGCATCTCGAACCCGCACAACATCGAGATGATCGTCGACGCGGCAGGGGTGCCGGTAATTCTCGACGCGGGCATCGGTACCGCGAGCGACGCGGCGCTGGCAATGGAATTGGGTTGCGACGCAGTCCTCCTCGCGACGGCAGTCACACGCGCGAAAGATCCGGCGCTCATGGCGTCGGCGATGAAGCACGCTGTCGCAGCGGGATTTCAGGCCCGTCGGGCCGGGCGGATCCCGAAGCGATTCTGGGCGCAGGCGAGTTCGCCGATGTGAGTCCTACGTGCGTGCGAATGTATAGCCCGCTATACATTCGCACGCACGTAGGAGCCGCCATCATCCGAAAGGATGACCCACATCGCGACCCCAGACCGATGCGCGGTCAGGCCCGCATGAGGGACAGTGGTCCGCATGATCGAAGTAACGGGACTGACCAAGCAGTACGGTGCCACCAAAGCGGTCGACGATCTGACCTTCACGGTGAAGCCGGGCATCGTGACAGGCTTTCTCGGCCCCAACGGGGCTGGCAAGTCGACGACCATGCGGATGATCCTCGGGTTGGACCGTCCGACCAGCGGCACGGCCCTCATCGAGGGCAAGCCCTACAACCAACTCACGCAGCCACTGCGTACCGTCGGAGCACTTCTCGACGCCAAGTGGGTGCACCCCAATCGTTCGGCCCGCGCGCATCTCGAGTGGATGGCCGCGTCGAACGGCATCCCGAAGTCGCGCGTCGAGGAAGTGCTGCGGCTCGTCGGTCTCTCCGAGGTCGCGAAGAAGAACGCAGGCGGCTTCTCGCTCGGCATGTCGCAGCGGCTCGGTCTCGCAGGCGCACTGCTCGGTGACCCGAAGGTCCTGTTGTTCGACGAGCCCGTCAACGGTCTCGACCCCGAGGGCATCGTCTGGATTCGAAAGTTCATGCAGCGCCTTGCCGCCGAGGGACGTACCGTCCTCGTGTCGAGTCACCTGCTGTCCGAGATGGCCCAGACCGCAGAGCATCTCGTCGTCATTGGCCGCGGACGTCTGGTGGCGGACACGTCGGTCCAGGACTTCATCAACCATGCGTCCGAGGCGTCGGTACGCGTCCGAAGCCCGCAGCTCGATGCTCTTCGCAGTGCACTGACGTCCGCCGGACTGACGGTGCGCGAACCTGCGGACAAGGGCGAGCTGCAGCCGTCGCTCGTCGTCACGAATTCGACGACCGACGCCATCGGAGACATCGCCGGCCGCAACGGCATCGTTCTACACGAATTGTCCTCGCAGCGAGGATCTTTGGAAGAGGCGTTCATGAAGCTCACCGGACAAGACGTCCAGTATCACGGTGAAGGCACCGACGCCATGGGAGGTGCACTGTAATGGGAGTTCTTGCAGCAGAACGCATCAAGATCACGTCGACGAAATCGCCGTGGTGGTGCACCGTCGCCATCATCGTGCTCGGACTCGGCCTGGCGTTCTTCGTCGGACTCGCCGCCAAACTCGGCATGCAGTCCTACGAGAACGAAGTGGCAAGCGGTAACACGCCCGACTTCGACCCGTACCTGCCCACCGTGTTCGAGGTGGTCGGTAGCGGCGTCGGCGGTATGGGAGTCATGGTTCTCATGATCCTTGCGGCGCTGACGGTCACCAGCGAGTACCGCTTCGGCATCATTCGCACGACGTTCCAGGCCATCCCGAACCGTGCCTCGGTGCTCGTCGCGAAGGCGTCGTTGATCGGTGTGTTCGGATTCGTCCTGTCCTTCGTGCTCGGCATTCTGGCGTTCTACGTCGGCAAGGCCGTCGCAGGTCCCGACGCCGGTGCGTTGCTGAGCTTCGACGTCGACGGAACGTGGCGGGTCATCTACGGAACAGCGATCCTCGCGTTTCTGCAGGTGTTCGTCGCCGTCGGTGTCGGTGCGCTGCTTCGCCAATCGGCGGGAGCCATCGCGCTGCTTCTTCTGTGGCCGCTGCTCGTGGAGTCGCTCTTCGGACTGTTCGGATCGTTCGGCCGCGCAATTCAGCCCTTCCTCCCCTTCGGGAACGCGAATCATTTCCTCGGCCAGGCCGGCGGAGTCGACTATCACTGGGGACCGTGGGGAAGCCTGATCTACTTCATCGCGTTCACCGCGATCGTCTTCGGCGCCGCACTGTTCGTGACCAATCGCCGAGACGCGTGACGTAGGTTGCGGCTAGGGTGCATCCATGCAGCGGATGACCCTTCTCGCAAGCGTCGCAGTCGGAGCGCTCGTACTGGCCGGTTGTTCGTCCTCCTCGGGGGACGAGCCACCGGCCAGTTCTGCACCCACCCCGGTCGCGACGCCGGACGGTCCAGGTCTGGCCGACGCCGTCACCGGCGACGCAGTGGTGGGGCACCTCGAACAGCTCGAACGAATTGCCGTCGACAACAACGGGAATCGAGCCGCGGGCACGCCGGGTTACGACGCGAGCGTCGACTACGTCGTCGACCAGTTGGAATCCGCTGGATTCGAGGTGGAGACACCGGAATTCGAGTTCGACCAATTCGAGGCGACGACGCAGACCCTGTCGGCAGGCGGGCAGGAGATCCCGGTGAGCGCGTTGCAGTACTCACCCTCGACGCCGGACGGCGGTGTGACGGCCCGAGTCGTCGCTGCACCCAAGGACGACTCACCCGGTTGCGAGGCAACGGATTACGACGGACTCGATCCCAAGGGCGCCGTCGTCGTGGTCGATCGTGGCGTCTGTCCGTTCGGCCAGAAGCAGACTGTCGCAGCCGATCTCGGTGCGTCGGCGATCGTCGTGGTCAACAACGAGCCGGGCCCGCTCGACGGCGCGACGCTCGGCGGTTCGGACATCGCGCGCATCCCTGCCGGCGGCGTCGGGCAGGAGGACGGCGCGGCGGTCGCGTCGGCACCCGAGTTGACGTTGACGCTCGACACCGAGACGACCACGACCAAGAGCCGCAACATCATTGCGCAGACGAAGACCGGGGACACGGCGAACGTCGTCGTCGCGGGAGCGCACCTCGACAGCGTGCCGGAAGGCCCCGGCATCAACGACAACGGATCCGGAACCGCTGCGGTTCTCGAGACGGCGCTGCGGATGGGCAGCGAACCCGACGTCACCAACGCCGTGCGATTCACGTTCTGGGGCGCGGAAGAACTGGGTCTCGTCGGATCCACGAAGTACGTCGAGGGTCTCAGCGACGAGGACAAGCAGAACATCGCGCTGTACCTCAACTTCGACATGATCGGCTCGCACAACGCCGGCTACCTCGCCTACGACGGTGACGACTCGGACCAGGTCGGCGCGCCCGCCGGACCACCCGGATCCGACGCCATCGAGCGGGTCTTCCTGCAGCGTCTCGAGCAGGAGGGCATCGCCGCCGACGGCACCGACTTCGACGGCCGATCCGATTACGGCCCGTTCATCGAGGTCGGCATTCCGGCAGGCGGAGTGTTCAGCGGCGCGGACGAGAAGAAGACTCCGGAGCAGGCCGCGAAGTGGGGCGGTACGGCCGACGAGACGTTCGACCAGAACTACCACACCGCCGAGGACACCCTCGTTAACGTCGATCGCGCTGCGCTCGCCGAGAACGCGTCCGCAGTGGCGTTCGGCATCGGCACCTACGCCCAATCCGTCGAGGGCCCGGACGGCGTTCCCGTCGGTGCCGCACGCACGGAGGCGCGTTCGGGGGAGTGAAGTACATGTGACCGTCGGTTACGCTCGAATCCGTGCCTTCGTACTGGACGTCGACGATCGACCGGGTTCGCGCGGTCGATCGCAGTCCTGTGATCGTCGACGCGGTGCGACGAATCCGGAACGTGCTGCCCGGAGACCCGTCGTTCGGGGACCCGCTGTCGATGGCGGGTCCGGGCTCGGCGCTCGCCGTTGCACGCGTCGCCGATCGGTTTCTGGACGACGAGCCCGGTGCATCCCGTGAGGTCGGGCTCGGTGCGCTTCAGCTGTGGCAGGCTCTCCTCGAACGAGCAGGTCGAGGTCGCGGGGAGCACGACGTCACCATCGTGTTCACCGACCTCGTCGGGTTCTCGTCGTGGTCGCTCGTCGCAGGAGACAGCGACACGCTGACGCTGTTGCGGCAGGTGTCGAAGGCGATCGAGCCGGCGATCGAAACCCATCAGGGCCGCGTCGTGAAGCGGATGGGCGATGGCTTGATGGCCGTCTTCTACCGACCCGAGAAAGCGCTGTACGCCGTCGCGGCTGCTCGGAGGGCGCTGACCTACGTCGACGTCGACGGCTACACACCGATCATGCGGGCAGGCATTCACACCGGAAATCCGCGGCAGATCGGATCGGACTGGCTCGGCGTCGACGTCACGATCGCCTCCCGCGTCATGGAGACCGGCGGCAACGGCAATCTGATGATCTCGCAGCGATCGCTCGACAGCATGCCGCCCGGCACGCTCGACGACCTCGGCCTGACCGCGCGGCCCTACCGTCGCGGATTCTTCGCGCCGAAGCTGAACGGCGTACCCGAGGACCTACGAATCCTGCGACTCGTGCAGACGCCAGAGCGGTGACACCGGGCCGTGGCCCGCGCCCAGGTCGTACGACGCGGCCAGGCAGCGGGTGACCCACTCCTTGCCGAACGCGACGGCGTCGGGAATCGAGTAACCGTTGGCCAGCGCGCTCGCGATCGCCGCAGCGAGAGTGTCGCCGCCACCGTGATCGTTTCCGGTGTCGATGCGCGGGCTCGTGAACTCGAGGAACTCGTTGCCGTCGAACAAGATGTCGGTGCTCTGCTCGGACGTGCGCAGATGTCCACCCTTCACGAGGGCATACCGCGCACCCAGCGCATGCAAGGCCTCCGCCGCACGATGGGCCGATGCGTCGTCGACCACCTCGATGCCGGTGATCAATCGGACCTCGTCGAGGTTGGGCGTCACGATGGTCGCGATCGGGAAGAGGGTGTGCCGAACGGCGTCGAGAGCTTCCTCGTGGAGTAGGGGGTCGCCGTGCATCGACGCGCACACCGGGTCGACGACGAGCGGGATCGAGCCGGCGTTGCCGATGCCGACCTCGGTGCACGTCGCGGTCACTGCTTCGATGATGGCCGACGACGCCAGCATTCCCGTCTTCGCAGCGCCGACGCCGATGTCGCCCACGACGGTCCGGATCTGATCGGCGACGACCGTCGGAGGAATCTCGTGGAACCCGCTGACGCCGACCGTGTTCTGCACCGTCACCGCGGCGACGGCGACGCACGCATGGACGCCGCACATGGCCATCGTGCGGCTGTCCGCCTGGATTCCCGCGCCTCCGCCCGAGTCCGTTCCAGCGATCGTGAGCGCGCGGACGGGCGTCGCGCCGTGGGGGGTCAGCGGTAGGAACTTCACGAGTGAAAACAGTACCGGCCGCGGTCTCAACGTCTACGACAGATGCATGCGTCGGCATGAATGTTGTTGCATCACAATGCCGATGGTGAACCGCTATGAGCGTTACCAGCCCGAACGTTGCATCTATGTTGCGGACCTACGGCACCGAAGGTTTGTTCCTACAAACGGGTGACAAGGCACCCGCTGCACTGTTTAATAGTGGTGCAGGTCACATATTGGTTACGACGAATTCAACACACACATCACCCTCGGTAAAGGAGGTGACCCGTGCTTGCGAGCAGTCCCAGCGCTGACGTTTCCATAAACAGGGATCAAAACCGTTTCGAACTCAGGCTCAACGGCGATCTGGTAGGGATCGTCGGCTTCTACGAGTTCGAAGGTCCGGCAAAGCGCGGTTCTCGCGCGTGTGTCGTCTCGTTCATGCATACCGTCGTCACGGAAGATTTCGGGCATCAGGGTCTCGCCGCGATCCTCGTGCGTCGTTCGCTCGACAACGCGCGGTCCTACGGCTGGAAGGTGAAGCCGGTCTGTACGTACGTGCAGCGATTCGTCTCGGCGAACCCCGAGTACTCCGACCTCATGGTTCCTGTCGACAAGTAACGGTTGCGACTCGGCGTGGCGTCGAATCGCTCCGTCCGGTCGACGAGATGTCGAGCTACTGGTCTAGTAGTGACATGGATCACATGGACTTGACGTCGCAGGCGGCCGTCGCCGCGGCAGTGCGTATCGAGGACAACTGCGCGCACAACCGTTTCGATCTGTTCGTCGGCGACGAGCTGGTCGGCATCCTCGGGTACCGCGACGCGGACGACGATGCGGTGGCGTTCATGCACACCGTCGTCAAAGAGGAGTTCGGCGACCGCGGCTGGGCAGGCGTTCTCGTACGCGGCGCGCTGAACACTGCGCGAGACCGCGGATGGCGGATAGTCCCCATCTGCACGTACGTCCGCCGCTACCTCGCGCGGAATCCGGAGTTCCTGGATCTCGTGGCCGAATGATCTGAGATTGGCTGCTTCCGGACCGAGGGTGACATTCGGTCACGTGGAGTGACTCAGGGGCGCCCTCGGTCCGTTCGGCGCCGACGCGTCAGGAGATGTCGACGACGACCGGCGCGTGATCGCTGGCGCCCTTGCCCTTGCGTTCCTCGCGGTCGATGAAGGCGCCACTGACGCGAGCCGCGAGCGCAGGCGAGGTCAACGCCATGTCGATGCGCAGCCCCTGCTTCTTCGGGAACCGCAGCTGCGTGTAGTCCCAATAGGTGAAGGTCTTCGGTTCGGGCGTGAATTGCCGCGTGACTTCGGTGAACCCGGCTTCGGTGAATGCCTCGAAGGCGTCGCGCTCGGCCTGTGACGTGTGCGTCTTGCCCTCGAACAGAGCCGGATCCCAGACGTCGTCGTCGGTGGGCGCGATGTTCCAGTCACCGACGAGAGCAATCTGCGCCTGAGGATCCGCGGTGACCCAGGCCTGGGCGTCGGCGCGCAGTTTGGCCAGCCACTCGAGCTTGTAGGTGTAGTGCGGGTCGGCGAGCTCGCGACCGTTGGGGACGTAGAGGCTCCACACCTGAACGCCGCCACACGTGGCCCCGATGGCACGTGCCTCGACGACTGCCTCGACCTCGGGATCCTTGCTGAAACCGGGCTGATCCTCGAAGCCGATCCGCACGTCGTCGAGACCGATGCGCGAGCAGATCGCGACGCCGTTCCACTGGCTGAGCCCGACGTGCGCGACCTCGTAGCCGATCTCGGAGAACCGCTCGTACGGGAACTGCGCGTCCTTGCACTTGGTTTCCTGCATCGCCAACACGTCGACGTCGGACCGGCCGAGCCAGTCGACGATCCGATCCTGTCGAGAGCGGACGGAGTTCACGTTCCAGGTAGCCAATCGCACGGCCGTCACCTTAGGCGCTCGCACCCGTGCGTGCGAATGTGCAGCGCCCTCTGGTCGCTCCGCTGGCTACGCTCCTACCCGCTATACATTCGCACGCACGGGTGGCGCAGCCGCATACCGATACCGATGATGCTCAAGGAATCCGAGTCCCTGGTACATCGCGATCGCACCGGTGTTCTCGGCGGAAACCTGCAGGTAGGCGTGCGTGGCACCTTGGTCGCGCCCCCACGCTACGAGCTCGCCGCACATCCGCGTCCCGAGCCCGTTGCGTCGATGCGCGGGCGCGACCTCGACGGCCGTCAGACCGACCCAGCGCCTGCCGTCGGGAGCATCCGTCACCGCGGCCCGCCCGATGGCGAGCATCGTGCTCGCCGCCGAGCCGATACGGCCGAAGCCGAGCACGCCGTCCCGCACCGACGAGATGACGTCGAGTGCGCGGCTCGGAAGCCGGCGGCCGCGGTACCGATACAACCCGAGCCAGTCCTCGTCGGGAGCATCCGCGATCACCGACACCGAGTCGGTGGGAAGCGGCACCTGCGAGATGTCGGCCGCCATGACGAGCGTCTCGTCGCGCGTCGACCATCCCGGCGGCACCGCGCCGAGCCGGTCCGGGAGCAGCAGCGTCGGAGGCAGCAGGCGGGCGTGGAACCACTGCACTATCCGAGAAAGCGATTCCATCGACGCCGACGGTTCGACCGGTACCGCCGAGTTCGCCCGGCCCGTGAAACCGTGCCCGGCCCGCAGCAGCCATCCGTCGATCCATGCCTGTTCGACGCCCGGCCACCCGTCGGCTGCGGCCCGCTCGAGCCCCCTGATCTCCGACGTCCGAATCGGTCGAGGGCCCAGCTCCTTCAACGCGACGACGCGGTCAGGCGTCACCCGCACGACCCGGCCGTCCGACGCCCGTACCGCGACGACGGATTCGTCGTGCTCCACGAGTTCACCGATGACGTCCGTCATCGGGTGGCTCTGTCCGGACGGCAGCAGGTAGCGCAGCGCGACCCGTGGACCCACGGGGTCAGTCCTCGTGGCCGAAGGGGTCCTCGACGGTTCCCGGAACCCACGACAGACCCGGCTTGCCCCAGCCGGCGCGTTTGATCGCCTTCTTCGCCGCGCGTGCGTTGCGGCCGATGAGCACGTCGACGTACAGGAATCCGTCCAGGTGGCCGACCTCGTGCTGCAGCATCCGCGCGAAGAAGCCGGTGCCTTCGATGTCGACGGGGTCGCCCTTGGCGTCGGTGCCCGTGACCCGTGCCCAGTCGGCGCGACCCGTCGGGAACTGCTCGCCGGGAACCGAGAGGCAGCCCTCGTCGTCGTCCTCGGGATCGGGCATCGTCTCGGGAATGGCCGACGTCTCCAGCACCGGGTTGACGACCTCACCCTTCCGGCGGATCATCTTCCCGTCCGGGCCCTGGTCGGGGCAGTCGTAGATGAACAGTCTCAGCGGTACGCCGACCTGGTTCGCGGCAAGCCCGACTCCGTTCGCGGCGTCGAGCGTCTCGTACATGTCCGCGAAGAGTTCGGCGAGTTCGGCGGGAGTCTTGGTGACCTTTTCGGTCGGGGTGTGCAGCACCGGGTCGCCGACGATCCGGATGGGGAGAATTGCCATGTTGACCAACAATAGTGGCGGGCCGGTCGTGACCGTGCACGCGGTGAACCGGGTACGACGCGCCGCGCGTGCGCCGCGCGCACGGTAGGCGGTGCTCAGCGTGGTTGAATGATCGCGAACCACACGTGTGTAATTCGTGCGGGTCGAGTGGGCCGGGATGTTCGGCCGCGAAACGACTCCGCAGATGCGGGTCCGAGAAGTCGAGGAGTGAGATGGACGGCGCTGCAGCGCGTGACTCGAACCAGTCTCAGCAGTCCGGCGATGCGAAGAACCCCAACGAGGTGGGCGACGACGGCCTTACCCGTCGCGAGCACGACATCCTGTCCTTCGAGCGTCAGTGGTGGAAGTACGCGGGCGCGAAGGAAGACGCCATCAAGGAACTGTTCTCGATGTCCGCCACCCGCTACTACCAGGTGCTGAACGCGCTCGTCGATCGTCCGGAAGCTCTTGCCGCGGATCCGATGTTGGTCAAGCGACTCCGTCGTCTGCGGGCAAGTAGGCAGAAGGCCCGCGCGGCTCGCAGGCTCGGCTTCGAGATCTGACGTGCGTAGGCCCGCGATTGCTATCAACTAGTGTCTTCGGGTGTGAGCAGTCCTAACCCGGAATCGTCCGGTCCTCCGCTCCGCGCTCTGGCAATGGTGTTGATCTCGCTCGCGATTCTGTTCGCGGCAATCGGTGCACTGTCTTTGACCGGTTCGGACGACAGCGAAGACACAGCGTCCGAACCGACGACCAGCGAGCAGGCCGCGGCCCCCACGTCGGCGGCGGCGCCCGCCCCCACGTCGGTGGACCCGGCCGACGTCGACGTGCGAGTGCTCAACAACAGCGACGTGTCCGGCCTGGCGGCCGACACCGCAGCAACCCTGACGTCCGACGGCTGGACCATTGCCGAAACCGGCAACTACGCCGCCTCTCAGATCCCCTCGACGACGGTCTACTACGGAACCGGCCCCGGCGAGCAGGCTGCGGCTCAACAGATCGCCCAGCAACTCGGCGCAACCACGCAAGCACGCCCGGCGACACTCAGCGAATTCGGCGACGGCGTGATCGTCATGGTGACGCAGTAACAGCTGACAACCCGTGGTCGGTTACTACTACGGGGCATAGTTAAGATCGACGCAACCGTAACGCCGGCCCCACGAAGGAGCTTCTCCCATGGCACCGACAAGTACAGCTCGATCGAAGATGCGCTCCTGGCGTTTCGCTACCCCGATCGTCGCTGTCGCGGCATTCGGCCTGACTGCCTGCAGCGCCCCCGAGACGCCCTCCGACGTTCCGGGAACCACTCCTCCGGTATGGACCGGACACGAGGATCCGAGCGGACACGGCGTCGCTGCCGACAATCCGGAGAGCACCGTCGAAGCCGAGTTCGAGAACGCGTCGGGCACCACGGTCGGCACGGTGTCCTTCGTCGAGGAGGGCGACCATCTGGTCGTCACCGTCGAAGCCGAGAACATGACGCCGGGCTTCCACGGCCTGCACATCCACACCGTCGGCAAGTGCGAGCCGAACTCGACCGCTCCGACAGGCGGAGAGCCGGGCAACTTCCTGTCCGCCGGCGGTCACCTTCAGGTCGACGGCCGCACCGAGCACCCCGCGAGCGGTGACCTGACGTCGCTGCAGATCGGACAGGACGGAACCGGCACCCTGGTCACGACGACCGACGCCGTCACGCTCGACGACCTGCGTGCCGACGGTGGCCGCGCGGTCATCATCCACGAAGGTGCCGACAACTTCGCGAACATTCCGACCCGCTACACGCTGCCCGACGGCGCTGCGGTTCCCGACATGAACACGTTGATGACCGGTGACGCCGGCGGCCGCGCCGCCTGCGCAGTTCTGCAGTAGGTGAACTCTCCGAGCGTGCCGGGCGCACCACCTGCGATTCCGTTCAACAGCTCGGCACGCCCCACTCTCGGAGTCGAGTGGGAAATAGCGTTGGTGGACAAGGACTCTCTGGACCTGGTCAACTCGGCGGCCGCCGTCATGGACGGTGTCACCGAGCTGGCCGGGGCCGAGACGCCTCGAGTCACGAAGGAATTGCTGCGCAACACAGTCGAACTCGTCACCGGGGTGTGTGACAACGTCGGCGAAGCGATGGGCGATCTGGACGAGTCGCTGAATCTCGTTCGGAGAGCGGCAGATCCGCTGGGTATCGATCTGGTCTGCGCGGGGACGCACCCGTTCGCCGAATGGTCGACCCAGGTGCTGACGCGATCGCCGAGTTACGACGAGCTGATCGCACGTACCCAGTGGTGGGGTCGGCAGATGCTCATCTGGGGTGTGCACGTCCACGTCGGTGTGTCGTCTCCGCACAAGGTCTTCCCGATTCTCAATTCGCTGCTGCTGCAGTATCCCCACCTGTTGGCGCTGTCCGCGTCGTCGCCGATCTGGGCGGGTTCGGACACCGGATACGCGAGCAACAGGGCGCTGATGTTCCAGCAGCTGCCGACGGCCGGTCTGCCGTTCCAGTTCGAGAACTGGGGTCAGTTCGAAGGCTTCGTACGGGACCAGATGAAGACCGGCGTCATCGAACAGCTCGGTGGCATGCACTGGGACATTCGCCCGGCGCCGAAATGGGGAACCATCGAGGTCAGGGTCTGTGACGGTGTGTCCACCAGGCGCGAGCTGGCCGCTCTCGTCGCGCTGACGCACTGCCTGATCGTCGACCTCGACACCAGACTCGAAGCGGGAGAAGACCTTCCGAGCATCCCGCCGTGGCACGTGCAGGAGAACAAGTGGCGTGCGGCCCGATACGGGCTCGACGCCGAGATCATTCTCGACGCCGACAGCAACGAGCGACTGGTCACCGACGATCTGAACGACCTTCTCGACAAGTTGGCGCCGACGGCCAAGCGCCTGGGGTGCGCCGACGAGCTGGCGTCGGTAGCCGACATTCCCCGTCTCGGCGCGTCGTACCAACGGCAGCGACGCGTCGCGTCGGACGCGGGCGGGGATCTGAAGTCCGTCGTCCGGTCGCTGGTCACGGACCTGAACGCCTGACGGTTTCGATGTAATCCGCCGTTCACCGACCGTTTACTATGAACGGCGTGCTCCAGGGAGAAGAGCGCGCCCTCACGGGCTCGCAGATGTCGGGGTCCCTGCGTCCCTTCGCGATCGGTGCTGCCGTCGTCGCGGTGTCGTTGTTGTCGCTGCAACTCGTGGCGTCGCGCTACGGTTTTTCCGGTCCATTGCCGAGCATCGTGAACGACTTCGTCGGCACTCCCAAATCGATGGCGGTCCCGTGGGGCGGGCTCGCTCTCGCGTTGGTCGGGGTCGCGGCTCGCGTCCGCGTCTGGGCGTTGGCGAGCGCGGTGGCCATCGATCTCGTCGGGGTCGTCGTACGACTCGACGCGGGACTGCCGTTCTCGGTCGGCAACGGTGCCGTCATCGTGCTCACCGGTCTCGCGCTGTACGCCGTCGCACGTCGTGATCCGCGCGGACTGAAAGCTGCGTGCCTCGGGGGTCTGCTGATCCTGGCGACCAAGATCGGCGACGTGTGGCTGCAGATCACGACGATCGTGCGACCCTACGTTCTCGACGAATACGCCCAGCTCGCCGATCACGCGCTCGGCAACCCGTCGTGGCTCGTAGGAAGCGCACTCGCCGAGCTCGGACCCGGCGTCTACGCGGTGCTGCACTGGGTCTACATCCAGCTGCCCGTCGCCGCCATTGCGATCGCGATCTACCAGCTCCGGGGCGTGACCACCGGGGCGTGGCCGTCGCACTATCTGGTTCGCACGTTCCTGCTGATCGGCATCGTCGGCCCGATCTTCTACATTCTGTTTCCCGTGGTCGGTCCGGTGTTCGCGTTCGGCCCGGATGGCGACGGCTTCCAACTCGGCAACTTCTGGCCGACGGTCGTGCCCTTCGACGGCACCCCGTCGGCCATCGGATTCGACGGCGAGACGCCGCGCAACTGCATGCCGAGCCTGCACACCGCATGGGCACTCGCGCTCTTCGTGCATTCCCGACGCGGCCCGTGGTGGTTGCGGCTCGGTGGAAGCGCATGGCTCGTCTGCACCCTCGCGGCGACGCTCGGATTCGGCTACCACTACGGCGTCGACCTCGTTGCAGGCGTCGTACTGTGTCTGACGCTCGAGTCGATCCTGCGCGACCCGGAACGTGGATGGGACCGCGCTCGGGTGCGGATCGTTGCGTTCGGGACGACGATCATGGTCGTGCTTCTGCTGAGCTACCGCTACCTGGCCGTGCAGTTCGGCAACTATCCCGAGCTGTTCGGTCCGCTGATCCTCGTGCTGATGGGCGCCGTCGTCGGCATGTTCTACGCGACGTTCTTCGCCGCCGGTGGGAACGACGCTGGCCACGTGGGGCGGCCGGCCTAGTCTCCGTCCGACTCCATCTCGTTGACGATGAGCAGCCCGTCGCGTCCGCGCTGTTCTCGATAGGCGACACGGCCGACGACGTGCGCGATGACAGGTGCGGTCACGAGAGTGAAGATGCCGACGAGCACGAGCATCCAGATGTCGACGTTGCCCCGCAGTTCGATGACGGCACCCGCCAGCACGAGCAGTAGGCCGACGACCTGAGGCTTGGTCGCCGCGTGCATGCGCGACAGTGTGTCCGGGAAACGGACGATGCCGACTGCAGCGGTGAACGCGAGCGTCGCGCCGAGCAGAATCAGGATCGCCGAGATCACTTCCAACAGCGTGTTCATTCGTCCCTCACCCGGAATCGTGCGACGCTGACCGAGCCGATGAAGCTGACCAGCGACAGTGCGACGATCGAGGGGACGATCGTCGTGTCCTTGCTGTACACCGACCACACCGCGAGTCCGCACATCGACACCGCGAGGATGGTGTCCATCGCGACGAGTCGGTCGAGGGTGCTCGGGCCGTCGAGCAGGCGGTACGCCGTGACGACGGCGGCCGCGACCAGCAGGATGCCGGCGATGGCGAGAACGATCGTCACGACCAGTTCCCCTTTCGCTCGTCGTCGGTCTTCTTGTCGTCTCGGCCTTCGCGGTACGTCGTCACGTCGTCGCCGAGAACGCCGTGGTAGCGCTCGTACTCCTGGAAGTGCAGCGGACTCGGCTTCCAGTCGGAGTCACGCTCGAAACCGGCGATGAAGAGTTTCTCCAGATGTCGTACGTACGCGTAGAACGAGTCGACGGCCTTCTGGCTGCCCATGTCGAGGACGTGCACGTACAGCAACCTGCGGGTCTGGTCGATCTCGAGCACCATCGTTCCCGGCACCAGATTCATCGCGTCGACGAACAGTGTCAGCACGAGGTCCGACTTGATAGCGATACGGCACCGCAGCACGCCGGTGACCGGGGGCGGTTTCGGCCGCACCGCGAGCCATGCGACGTTCACACTCGACTCGGCGGCGTAGTAGAAGAACCACGCGGTGAGTTTGATCAGGGACCACACGTGGACGCGACCCTCGACCGGAACCTTCGGCAGCGGCAGCAGCACCATGATGAGGACTCCGACGGCGATGCCGCCGAGGATGTTCGCGGGACTGACGTTGCCCCACAACAACACCCAGACGGCCGTAAGCCACGCGAGGATCCACAGTCGAAGCAGTACGAAGCGGTTGAGGAATGTCATCGGCCTGCCTCTTCTCCCGCGACCTGATCCATCGTCTTGTCCCCGAGGAACTCGGCGCCACGGACCGCGTCGATGTACACCGAGCGATCGCGTAGGTCCGCGGCAGCGCGGTCGCTGATGTCGATGATCCGGCCTGCGAACACCGTCAGCGCGAGGCCGACGATCACCAGACCGATCGTCGGAATGAGCATGAACGCGGGCATGCGGCCGACGTCCTCGCGGTCGGCGAGCTGGATGTCGCTCGAGTCGTCGAGCAGCGCCGACGGGCTGTTGTCCGCGAGGTCTCCTTCCGGAGCATCTGCGCGCGCACGCCAGAACGCCTTCGTCCAGACGCGGGCCATGACGTACAGCGTCAGGAGGCTCGTCACCGTGCCGCCCGCGACGAGGATCCACGCCAGCGCACTGCCCTGAGCGCTACCGGCCTGCAGCAGGGCGACCTTTCCGATGAAGCCCGAGAACGGCGGGATCCCACCGAGATTCAGTGCCGGAATCAGGAAGATGATCGCGAGAACCGGGCTCGCAGCGGCGAGTCCACCGAGCCGTCGCAGTGACGACGACCCGGCCTGACGTTCGATCAGTCCGACGATCAGGAACAGCGTCGTCTGCACGATGATGTGGTGGGCGACGTAGTAGATCGCGCCGGACAGACCCGACTGCGTCGACAACGCGACACCGAACACCATGTAGCCGATGTGACTGACGAGGGTGAACGACAGCAGTCGTTTGATGTCGCTCTGCGCGATCGAGCCGAAGATTCCGACGAGCATCGTCAACAGACCACACACCATGAGCACGTTGTCGAGGCTGCCGTCCGGGAAGAGCAGCGTGTGCGCGCGAATGATCGCGTACACACCCACCTTGGTGAGCAAGCCGGCGAACACCGCGGTCACCGGCGCAGGTGCCGTGGGGTAGGAGTCGGGAAGCCACGTCGACAGAGGGAAGACCGCGGCCTTGATACCGAATGCGACGAGAAGAACCGCGAAGATCGCAGTCTTCGTACCCGACGGCACGTCGTCGAGGCGGGTGGCCATGTGTGCGAGATTCAGCGTGCCCGTCGCCGCGTAGACCAGTGCGATGCCGAACAGAAAGATCAGCGACGACACCATCGACACCATGACGTAGGAGACACCGGCTCGCACGCGGTCGGCGCTCGCACCGAGAGTCAGCAACACGAACGACGCGGCCAGCAGGACTTCGAATCCGACGAACAGGTTGAAGAGGTCACCGGCGAGGAACGCGTTGCAGACGCCTGCGCTCAGTGCGAGATACGTCGGTAGGAAGATCGAAACGGGCTGGTTCTCGTTGCCGTCGCGAATACCCTGACCGATCGAGTAGACCATGACGGCCAGCAGCACGATCGCGCTGACCAGCAGCATCAACGCCGACAGACGATCGACGACGAGCGAGATGCCGATCGGCGACTCCCAGCCACCGACCTGAAGCGCGAACGTGCCGTCGCGGTCGGCCAGGAACAGCAGCAGGGCGGACACGACGACGACGGCCGTCAGTGCGACGACGGTGATGAACCGTTGTACCCGCGGACGACGACCCGCGATCAGGGTCAGTGCGGCAGCGAAGAGCGGGATGAGGACGGGTAGGGGAGTGAGGGCGGAGATGGCGCCGGCGGGGATGGTCATTTCGCGCCTCCCTTCTTCCGCTTCGTCTTCTGACCGCTGCGTTCTGCGGTTCGGTCTTCTTCTGCGCTGTCGATTCCGTCGAGGCCTTTCATCTCGGGTTCGTCGTCGTCGTCGAAGTCACCGTCGTGCAGATCCTCGTAGCATTCGAGATCCTCGAGATTCTTGAGGTCCTCGATCGGGATCGGGTTGCCGTCGGAGTCGAACGCGTCGCCGCCGAAACTCGGCTCGCCGGTGACGGGGTCGTCGGACCGGTCGCGGTCGGGCATCTCGGCCATCGACCGGCGCTTGGAGACCTTGGTGTCCTCGGGGTCGTTCTCGACGTCGTCCTTCGTGTTGAGCGTGAAGGAGCGATACGCGAGCGCCAGGACGAACGCTGCGATACCCATCGTGATGACGATTGCGGTCAGAATCATGGCCTGCGCCAAGGGATCTGCCATCGTGTCGTGAATCGACGTGGTGCGCCCGACGATCGGCGGGGTCCCCGCCGGGCCTCCCACCGTCAGCAGGAGGATGTTGATTCCGTTGCCGAACAACAGAAGTCCGAGCAGCATCTTGGTGATCGAGCGTTCGAGAAGAAGGTACACCCCCGTCGCGACGAGGATGCCGACGACGATCAGCATTCCGAGGTTCGCGGTCATCGGGCGTTCACCTGGCTCTGCATCTCCACCTGTGCGTCGAGACGTGCACCGAGACTTCGGAGTACGTCGAGTACGAGACCGACCACGATGAGGTACACGCCGAGGTCGAAGAACAGCGCGGTGACCAACTTGATGTCACCGAGCACCGGGAGCGTCAGCTCGATCGTCGCCGACGACAACGCGGGCGCGCCCAGGAACATCGACGCGATCGCGGTGCCCGACGCGAAGATCAGACCGAGGCCGAGGATCTTGCCCGCGTCGATCGGCACAGCTTCGCCGAGTTCGTACCGACCACCGGCGAGGTAACGGAGAACGAGAGCCAGACCTGCCGTCAGGCCGCCCGCGAATCCGCCTCCCGGCGCGTTGTGGCCGGAGAAGAAGAAGTACACCGACAGCACCATGATCGTCGGGAAGATCAGACGCGTCGTGACCTCGAGGATCAGCGAGCGGTGCCGCGGATCGATCAGGTCGCCGCCGAGAAGCCACGTCGTATCGGTGCCGACGCCACCGTCGGACTGCGTGGCCGGGGCGTCGGACACCCGCGGTGCGCTGCCGAAGCGACGGTTGCGGAACACGAGGCTCGCGACGCCGGTCGCGGCGACGAGGAGCACCGAGATCTCGCCGAGGGTGTCCCACGCACGAATGTCGACCAGCAGCACGTTGACGATGTTCTTACCGTCGCCGAGGTAGTAGGCCGCGTCGGGGAGTTGCAGCGAGATCGGCTCCGCGCTGCGCGCGTTCATCGCGAACGCGCCGAGAACGGTGACGGTGACGCCGACGGCGATGGCCAGCGCCGCCCGCGGGAGGCGTGAACCGGCCGAGCCACGGTCGTCGACCTCGGCGGGCAGCTTGCGCAGCACGAGCACGAAGACGACGAGCGTCAGCGTCTCGACGAGGAACTGCGTCAGCGCCAGGTCGGGTGCGCCGTGGACGGCGAAGATGACGCCGCAGCCGTACCCGGTGAGTCCGACGAGGATGACGCTGGCCAGACGGTTGCGCATCACCGTCGCGCCGAGGGCGCCGGAAATCATGATGAGCGAGACGATGACCTGCAGCGGAGTGTCGAACCAGACGAAGTTCAGACCCGGTTCGCGTCCGAACGCGAGCAGCAGCATCGGCAGCAGAACCAGCGTGAGCAGGATGGTTCCCTGCGTCAGAGGGAGCGAACCGCGCTGCGTGGTGCCGGTCAGTCGGAGCGAGATGGTGTCCATCGACTTCAGAACCGAGTCGTAGACGCGGTCGGCGTTGCCGAGTGGCGGGTGCTCGAACTTCAGGCGGTTGACCATGCGGTGCGCGATGAAGAGGGACACACCGCCGACCACGACGATGACCGTCAGACCCAGCGGCAGGTTGAATCCGTGCCACAGCGACAGGTGGTACGACGCCTGGCCGTATGCGTCGAGCGTGCGCGCGTACGGGCTGACAAGGGTGTCGACGACCGGCGAGAAGATGCCCGACACCAGACCGAGCACCGCGAGGAATGCAGGCGCCGCCATGAAGAGGGCCGTCGGCGCGTGCATGTTCTTGACGGCCGGGCTCGGGCGCTTGAGCTGCTTGCGGCCGAACGCTCCCCACACGAAGCGGATGCTGTAGGTCACGGTGAGGATGGAACCGACGACCAGGCCGGTGACGACGAGCACGCTGACGGTCGGGTTCAGAACCGGCGTCTCGATCACCGCGGACAGCGCCGCTTCCTTGCCGACGAATCCGAGGAACGGCGGCAGACCCGCCATGCTGGCGGCAGCCAGCGCGGCGATGACGGCCAACCACGGGGCCTTCTTGCCGAGGTGGGCGAGCTTACGGATGTCGCGGGTGCCGGTCGTGTGGTCGATGATGCCGACGACCATGAACAGCGTGGCCTTGAACATCGCGTGCGCGACGACCATCGTCAGACCCGCCAGCATCGCCTTCTCGGTACCGATCCCGACGAGGACCATCAGAAATCCGAGCTGACTGACGGTGCCGAACGCGAGGACCAGTTTGAGGTCGAACGCGCGCAGCGCTCGCCAGCCGGCCAGGATCATCGACAGCAGTCCGAGCGAGATGACCGTGGCGCGCCACGGCCCGGAGTCGGCGAAGCCGGGCGCCATCCGTGCGACGAGATAGATACCGGCCTTGACCATGGCCGCGGCATGCAGATAACCACTGACGGGCGTCGGTGCCGCCATCGCGCCCGGCAGCCAGAAGTGCATCGGAACGATGGCCGATTTCGACAACGCACCGATCAGGATCAGGACGATCGCGACGCCGGGCAGCCATCCCGACGGGGCGTCGGCGACGACGTCGGACAGGTTGTAGCTGCCGGCGACCTGACCCAGGACGATGATGCCGACGAGCATCGCGAGGCCACCGGCGGTGGTGACCAGGAGGGCCTGCGTCGCGGCACGGCGTGACGAGGCACGTTCGGCATAGTGGCCGACCAGCAGGAACGACAGGACGGTCGTGATTTCCCAGAAGGTGTACAGGACCAGCATGTTGTCGCTGGTGATGAGACCGAACATGGCACCGGAGAACGCGACCATCTCGGCGGCGAAGATGCCGAGGCGCGGCTCGTCGTCCTCGAAATAGCGGGCGCAGTAGAGCAGAATGAGCGCGCCGATCCCGAGGACAAGCACCGACATGATCGCGGCCAGTGAGTCGAAGCGCATGTCGACGTTCATCGACAGGCCGGGGGCCCACTCGATGCTGAGGAACTGTTCGGTGTTCCAGTTCGCGACGACCCAGACCAGACTGACGAGCGGAACGAGCGCGAGTGGGAAGAATGCGTTACGGCCCCACCAGCGAACCAGAAGCGGAGCGAGCACGGCCGCGACCGTGTGCGCAATCAAAATAGCGAGCAAAAAGGTACTCCGTCGTCTCGGGTCGCGTCACCCTCGGCGGGTGACGCGGTGGTCGTTGGGCGGCGTCGAGTAGGCGAACAAAACGAGAAATCAAGCTCGCGAGCCGTGTGCTCGGCCGGCGAGTATGGGTTGGCTCCCATATTACTTTGCGTGGCCGCGCGGCTCTCGACTGGTGCAAAAAGGACAGACCTGTTGACGGCGAGGGCGTCGGCGCCTAACGTAATCAACGTACAGATTGATAAAGGAGTTGGTTGATTATGAGCGCCACGGACGACAGGCTCGACGGGGCGTTCATGGCGCTCGCCGATCCGGTTCGGCGTGCCATCGTCGCCCGACTCAGTCGTGGGCCGTTGACGGTGAACGATCTCGCCGAACCGTTCGAGATCAGCAAGCAAGCCGTATCACGGCACATTCAGGTTCTCGAGGCTGCAGGGCTCGTGACCCGGTCACGCGACGCGCAGCGTCGTCCGGTTCATCTGGACTCGGCGCGCCTCGAGGAGCTGACCGCATGGATCGACAAATACCGCATCATCCACGAACAGCAGTTCAGGAAGCTCGATGCACTGCTGGCCAACGACAAGGACAAGGGCAATGACCAATCCCGTGACCATCACCGTGCCCGACGGCGTCCCGTTCATCACGATCACGCGTGAGTTCGACGCGCCCGTCGACGCAGTTTTTCGCGCCTACCGAGATCCCGAGCTCGTGGTGCAGTGGCTCGGACCGAACGGCTACGACATGAAGCTCGACATCTACGACTTCTCGACGGGAGGCCGTTACCGCTACGTGCACACCGACCCGGAGGGGGCGACGTTCGCCTTCAACGGTGTCTTCCACGTCGTGCGTAAGAACGACTTCGTGATTCAGACGTTCGAGTACGAGGACGTTCCCGACGTCGTCAGTATCGAGTCGATCACCTTCGTCGATCTCGGCGACGGACGCACTCGCATCGAAGGGCAGAGCACCTTCCCGTCGATCGAGGCGCGCGACGGCATGGCCCAGAGCGGTATGGAGAAGGGCGTCACCGAGGGGTACGAGAGATTGGATACCTTGCTTTCGTGATTCGTACCGCTGGGTTGGCGTATGTGAGAGACCGTCGAATGCTCCAGGCGCGCTCGACCGGGAAAACTGCGTTCTACATGGCAGGCGGGAAGATCGACCCCGGTGAGACGCCCGAGCAGGCTCTGCATCGGGAGATACGCGAGGAGTTGGATGCCGACGTCGTCGACGCCCGGTTCCTCGGCGTCTTCGCCTGCGACGCGTGGGGACATCCGTCCGGAACCCCGCTCGAGATTCATTGCTTCGTCGCCGAGCTGGGTTCCGAGCCGGTGCCGACCAGTGAGATCGCCGAGATCAGATACTTCACGCGGGACGAGTACGCGGCGATGCCCGACGTCGCTCCCGGCTCGCTCATGGTGTTCGACCACATGAAGAAGCTCGATCTGATCGACTGAAGCAGGTACGGTGTGGGAGAACGCACGTTCTCCCAACCTTTAGGAGCTTCAATGTCGAGCTTGGCGCAGAAGGCAACAACCCTCCTCGAACTCCACAAGCCGGGTGACCCGGTCGTTCTCCCCACGGTGTGGGACGCGTGGTCGGCAAAGCTCGCCGTCGACGCGGGATTCACTGCGCTGACCGTCGGAAGCCACCCGGTGTCCGATTCGATCGGTAAGCCGGACAACGAGGGCATCACCTTCGACGAGTTGCTCGCGCGCATCTCGCAGATCACCGCGGCCGTCGACGTTCCGCTGTCCGTGGACATCGAGTCGGGATACGGCGAAGATCCGAAGCGTCTGATCGACGGCTTGATCTCGGCCGGTGCAGTAGGCCTGAACATCGAGGACACCGTGCACAGCGAAGGTGGTCGTCTGCGTGAGGCGCAGGAGCATGCGGACTTCGTCGGTGCCCTGCGTGCGGCGTCGGACGCAACCGACGTGCACGTGGTGTTGAACGCGCGCACCGATCTGTTCGTCAAGCAGGTGGGTGACGAGAGCGATCGGGTCGAGCGCGCCATCGAGCGGATGAAGCTCGCCGCGGCCGCCGGGGCGGACTCGTTGTACCCGGTCGGCTTCCACAGCGACGACGACTACAAGCGTCTCGTCGAGGGCCTTCCGTTGCCGGTCAACGCAATTGCCAACCCGGCCGACGGCGACCTCTCGCACTTCGCGTCACTCGGCGTGGGGCGCATCAGTTTCGGCCCGCTGTTCCAGGGTGCACTCGCCGGTGAGGCGTCGAAGTTGTTGGCGCGCTGGCGCTGACGCGCCCCGTGCGTGCGAATGTACAGCCCGCTGTACATTCGCACTCACGACCCGTAGGCCTCCAGGTGCGCCACTTGCTCGGGATCGAGCGAGGGGCGCACCGTTTTTCGTGCGGTCTCGACGTCGTCGGCCGTGACGAACGCGGCATCCAACGAGCGGCGCATGGCCGTCAGCGCGGCCTCTCGCAGGAGCGCGGAACAGTCGGCGGCCGAGTAGCCGTCGAGGTCGGTGGCGAGCAGATCGAGGTCGACGTCGTCGGACAGCGGCACGGATTTGCTCGACGCACGCAGGATGTCGGCTCGCGCCTCCGCGTCGGGCGGCGGGACGAACACGAGGCGTTCGAGCCTGCCTGGACGCAGCAGTGCCGGGTCGATCAGGTCCGGTCGATTGGTCGCCCCGAGCACGACGACGTCACGTAGCGGTTCGACGCCGTCCAGTTCGGTCAGCAGTGCCGCGACGACGCGATCGCCGACGCCGGAATCGCTGGTCTGCCCGCGTCGAGGTGCCAGTGCGTCGACCTCGTCGAGGAAGATCAGTGACGGCGCCGAGTCGCGCGCACGCTGAAACAGCTCGCGCACAGCCTTTTCCGACGACCCGACCCACTTGTCCATCAGCTCGGCGCCCTTGACGGAATGGACGCTCAGCTGGCCCGAACTTGCCAGCGCGCGCACGAGGAACGTCTTGCCGCAGCCGGGAGGACCGTACAGCAGCACGCCTCGGGGCGGCTCGATTCCCAAGCGGGAGAACGAATCCGGATGCCGCAGCGGCCACAGCACGGCTTCGGTGAGCGCCTGTTTCGTCTCGACCATGTCGCCGACGTCGTCGAGGGTGAGGCTGCCGATCGCCAATTCCTCTGCGCCGGAACGAGACAGTGGACGAATGACATCGAGGGCGCCCAGCAGATCCGATTGAACGAGCTGCGGGTCCGACCCCTCGGAGCTCGCCCGCGACGCGGCCCGCAACGCAGCTTCTCGGACCAGAGCAGCCAGATCGGCGACTACGAAACCCGGTGTCCTGGCGGCTATCTCGCCGAGGGAGAGTCCGTCGGTCGGCGCCGTGCGCAACAGGTGTTCGAGCAGGGCGGACCGTCCTGCGGCGTCGGGAAGCGAGAGCGTCAGTTCGCGGTCGCAGAGATCCTGCGCGCGGAGTCGAGAATCGGTGGCCTCGGGATGTGCGGTCGTGGCGACGAACGCCAAGCCTGCAGTGTCCACCGCGCGGCGGAGCTGATCGAGCACGAGGGTCGACGCGGGTTCGGCCGTGGCGGGCAACAGGGCATCGATGTCGGTGATCAGCAGGACGCCCGAGCCGGCGAGACCGTCGATCGCCGAGGAGACGGCGTCGACACGCGCGGACGCGTCCAACGCGCCGATGGACGGGCCGTCGAGTTCTGCGACGGTACGACCGGCGAGGACCGCGCGGGCGAGCGTGGACTTTCCGACGCCCGCGGGTCCGGTGATCAGGACGCCGAGGTGCGCCGACGCACCGAGCCGCGCGAGCAACTCCGACTCGTCGAGGGCCAGACGCAGCCATTCGGACAGCTTCGCCTGCTGTGCGGACACCCCGACCAGTTCGGTGACCGGCAGCGCGGCCGGGGTGTCGCGTGCAGTGGTGGGTGTGGACGCCGGTGCTTCGCCCCAGCTGACCGCCGTGTTCGGTTGCACGCTGACCGGACCCGACGGCGACGTGCTCGACACCGTCAGCAGTTCGCTCGTCCACGTGAAGCCGAAGGTTCGAGAGAGTGCCAGCGTCGCGGCAGTGGTGCTCGTGCCCGGGCCGAGGTCGCGGGGCAGGAGCGAAACCGTATCGCCGACGGTGACAACCTTGCCGAGCAGCGATTGGCGCAACGTCGTCTCGGAGATCGAGCCCGTCGCCAGCGCCGAACCGCTGACCGTCACCGTCTTCGCGCCGTAGACCGTTACCGGTGCGACGGCGATGGAACCGTCTTCCTTGATGCCCGCGTTCGACAGGGTGACGTCGTCGAGCAGGGCCGTTCGGGGCGGCGTTCCGTCCGGCGCGCGACCGGCGACCGCGGCCGTGCGACGCGCACCGATCACCGCGATGGCGTCCCATTCGCGGATTCCGAGCGCGGCCAGTACCTCCGGGTGCAGCCGAACGACGCCGCGTCTGGCGTCGGCCGCCGAAGTGTTGAGTCGTGCCGTGAGGACCAGCTCCGGGGCCGTCACTGCGGCCCTCGGGGTCGACGCAGACCCAACCGGGCTGCGGAGCGACGCGTGTTACCGGGGGCGCGTCGGATCGCACGACGCTCGGCGCGGCGCTCGGCGGGTTTCGCCTCCCACGCGTAGGGACGCGCCGCGACCCATCGCTGCGAGCGCACGGCGAACGGAATGTGGATCAGGTAGACGAGCACCAGGACCATCAGCAGGATGAGCGGGTAGGTGATCAACGCTGCGGCTGCGAGCGCGACGAGGATGAGCAGCGCGGCGGCCATGCGGGGAGGAACGGACACCGTCTTGAGCGCGAGCGTCGGGATGCGGCTGACCGCCAGCCCCGCTGTGAAGAGCGTCCACCCGACGACGACGTAGAACGACGCCCACCATCCGTCGCCCCATTCCTGGAACGCCGCGATCGGAGCCAACACGATGAGGGCGCCCGCGGGAGCCGGCACGCCGGTGAAGTACTCGCGGGCGTAGGCCGGTGTGTTGTCGTCGTCGAGCAGGGTGTTGAAGCGAGCCAGGCGCAGGACCATCGCGACGACGTAGATCAGCGCGATGATCCAGCCGGCGCTGCTGCCTTCGAGCAGCGTCACGTACAGCACCAGGGCGGGTGCGACACCGAAGGAGATGGCGTCGGCAAGCGAGTCGAGCTCGGCGCCGATCTTGCTGGTGGCGTCGAGCAGGCGGGCGATTCGCCCATCGAGGGCGTCGAGAATCGCCGCGGCGCCGATCATCGCCAGCGCGACACCGAGTTCGCCGTCGAGCGCGAACTTCAGCGCGGACAATCCGGCGCACAACGCCAGAATCGTCACCACCGACGGCAGGAGTCGAACAGCAGCGGGAGGTCGCGCTCGTCTGGTGATCATCGCACCGACTATCGGGGGAGTTCGGCAAGCACGGTTTCGGCCCCGACTGCGCGCTGACCGCGCTCGACGAGCAACTCGGTGCCCGCGGGGAAGTACGTGTCGAGGCGAGATCCGAATCGGATCAATCCGTACGTGTCGCCGATGGTCAACGTGTCGCCGACCTTCGCGTTGTTGACGATGCGGCGGGCGATCAGACCGGCGATCTGTACGACGCCGACGTCGTGGCCCGACGGCGTACGAATGTGCATGCTGTTGCGCTCGTTCACTTCGCTCGCCTCGGCGAGGTCGGCGGACTTGAACTGGCCGCGTCGATGCACGACCTCGATGACCTCGCCACCGACCGGAACACGCTGAACGTGCACGTCGAGGACGGACAGGAAGATGCTGACGCGCGGCACCGGCGTCGTACCGAGATCGAGCTCGGCCGGCGGAACCGCGGTGTCGACGAGCGTGATCAAGCCGTCGGCCGGGGCCACGACGACGCCCGGTCGATTCGGCGGGACGCGGCCGGGATGGCGGAAGAACGTGGCGCACGCACCGGCGGCGGTCAGGCCTGCGCGACGCACCCACTTGTGCCTGCGTCCGAGAGCGGCCACGGCCAGCGGGCCTGCGACGAACGGAAGTCCTGCGGGGTGCATCGGCGGGACGGTGTCACGAATCAACTCGACGAAGTGTGCTGCGCCGGTGCGCTGTTCCTGACCGATCGGGGTGGGACGGCGTGCCACTTCGCTCCTTCTTCTCGTGCGTGTTCAGGGCCCGACGAAACGACAGCTGCCGGGGCCTCACAGAGTACGTGAGATGCCCCGGCAGCTGCGTGTGCGCTGTGGGTCAGACCCTCGATCGGCCGGTGACGAGCTTGACCAGGAACAGCAGGATCACTGCTCCGAGCAGGCAGGTCAGGAAGCTGAAGATGAGTCCGCCGCCTTCGACGTCGACGCCGAAAGCCTTGAGTAGCCAACCGCCGATCAGGCCGCCGATGATGCCGACGACGATGTTCAACAGAATGCCCATCGATGCATCCGTCTTCATGATCTTGCTACCGATCCAGCCGGCGAGTCCGCCGATGATGATCCAGCCGATGATTCCTAGGCCCAACATGTGGTGCCCCCTCTTGTGTGTGCCGTGGGTATTGCTCACAGGGGGTGCCCGGGTGGTCGCCGGTTGAAACCTTGACTTAGCTTCGTTCGCTCTCCGTCTTGATGCGCTGCAGGGTCCGGTTCATGCCGTCGACGAGTTCGACGTCGAATTGCTCGATTCCGCCGAGCACGTTCTTCACGAGGAACGTCGAGACCGCGCTGGTTCCCGTCGGTGCTTCACGCTTCTCGACGACGGTGGTACCGCCGTCCTTCGGGGTCAGGGTGTACGACCAGATGGTCTTGTTCTCGTTGACGCGGAACGCGATCGACTTGTTCGGCTCGAAGTCGACGACCTTCGACGTCGTAGGCCAAACGAGCAGGCCCTTCTTGTTGACGTTCAGTGTGGTCGTGCCCTTGCGGACATCGCCGCCGAACACCTTCATCAGCTTGCACTGCGGGCTCCACTCACCCATGCGCTTCAGGTCTGAGACGATCGCCCACACCTTGTCCGGGCTGGCGTCGACGTCGATGCTGGCTTCGAGGGTCTTGCTCACGCGTTCCTCCATCAGGGTTGGTGCTACCTATAGTCACACACACTTCCCCGAGGTGTGGGCAGGATGTCCCAGTCGTCCGCCGCAGATCAGGAAAACCTGCTGACAGCCGGACAAGTGGGACACCACACCCACCCGGCGTCAGAGCTTCCCGAATGCCACGCCCTTGTACGTCCAACCGCACGCGAGGACGGCGTCCTGGATCGGCTTCTTCAGCTCACCGGTCGAGAAGCGGTAGTTGTACACCTGCCCGTACTCGAGCTGCTCGGTGAACGCGTAGGCCGTTCCGAACTGGACGGACGACTTCTGGCCTCGGAACTTCTCCGCGGACGCGGTCAACGAAGGCACCCCTGCTCGCCATTCGACGGCCCACTCCTCGTCCACACCGCGCACCTCGTCGGTAGCCGGGTCGAGCTTCAGCAGAATGCGAAAGACTTTCGACAGTGACGACTTGGCGAAGATCTCGTACCAGCGCGCGTCGACGATGCGCCACTCCGCGACGAGGTCGACGCCCTCGGCCGATCCGTCGCGGATGACGAACGGCGCGCTCGGACGGTTGACGGCCATCAGTGCGGCGTACACCTCGTCAGGTCTGCGGGCCGGAGTGTCTGCGGACGGACGCTTCGTGCCGGTGAACATGTCGAACAAACCCATTGTGGTCTCCTCGTATCTCGTGTGAGAACACGATGACCGGTGAGGCTTGGAATCGACTTGGAGGCTACATCTTCGCGTGCCGTGCGAGCACGAATGCGTACAACCCGTACAGCGCGATGCCGACGCCGGCGAGGACCAACAGAACCTGGCCGAAGGGCTGTTCACCCAGAGTCTTGACGGCACCGTCGACGCCGGTCGCCTTGCTGGGATCGGAGGTGAAGACGGCGACGATCACGAGCGCACCCGTTCCGACGAGCGCGATTCCCTTCGCCGCGTATCCGGCGATCCCGAGACGTTCGACGCCTTTGCCGGTGTGGCCCTCGAGGTCGTCGAGGAAGTTCTTCGACACTCCCTTGTAGACGTGGTAGCCACCGACGCCGATGATCACGAGTCCGACGACGATCAGCACGAACTTTCCGAAGCCGTTCTCCATCAGTCGTGCGGTGGTCGAGGCGTTCTGTTCGCCGCTCGATTTGCCGGATCCGCGCGCGAAGCCGAACGTGGACCATGCGAACGCGATGTAGACGACGGCGAGCGACGCGGCCTTGAAGCGGTCCATCGCGCTGCCCTCGTCGGCGTCCGACTTCTTGCCGACGATCGCCTCGACGATCCGCCACAACGCGAGCGCGACGAACGCGACGAACGCGATCCACAGTGCGATGGACCCGCCGGGTTTGCTGCCGAGCTCCGCGAGTGCACCGGACTGGTCGGCGTTGCCTCCCTGCCCGAACGCGAGTCTGATCGCGATGTAACCGATGAGGATGTGCAGTAAGCCGCTGACGAAGTGGCCGCAGCGAGCAGCCTTTTCGAATGCGCTGTTCTGTTGTACGCGCTCGGCCGCGTTACTTGCGTTCGTGTTCATATTTCAGCCCCCGAATCCGTGTGGTGCGCGGCGTACCCCAGCCGACGACATGTTCAAACACGCTCCGCGCGCCTACGAGCTTTCCGGTAACACGAGGCGAACACTGGTCGATAGAACGAACGAGAAATTCAGGCCAATCAGAAGTTGTTCGGAGTGATCGATCGTGAACTTTCCAACGATCTTGCGTCGTTCCAGGGCGGGAGTGCCGCTTCTGGAGTCCGCGCGTATGACCGGAAGTCCCCGTACGTGGCCGAGTGAGAAGCTCGAACGCCTCTTGACTCCTCGCGAGATCGACATGGTCAGACGAGGGCTGGTGTAAGTCCTCGGCGCTGACCACTCCGGAACGGCATAATCGGTGCGTAACGAACCGGCTGTTCTGGAGGGTCATGAAGCCTGCAATTCTCAGCGTGGACGACGACCCGGGGGTCTCCCGATCCGTCGCACGCGATCTGCGCCGTCACTACGGCGAGAAGTACCGCATCATCCGGGCCGAGTCCGGAGCGCAGGCGCTCGATGCATTGAAGGAACTGAAGCTGCGCGGTCAGCCCGTCGCGGTGCTGTTGGCCGACTATCGCATGCCGCAGATGAACGGCATGGAGTTCCTCGAACAGGCGATGGACCTGTACCCCTATGCGCGTCGCGTGCTGCTCACGGCGTATGCCGACACGGACGCGGCCATCGAGGCGATCAACGTCATCGACCTCGACTACTACCTGCTCAAGCCGTGGGACCCGCCCGAGGAGAAGCTCTACCCGGTGCTCGACGCCCAGCTGGAGGCATGGGCGTCGTCGAACCACCGGCCGGTGGAGGAGACACGGATCATCGGCCATCGCTGGTCGGCACGGTCGTCGGAGGTTCGCGAATTCCTGGCTCGCAATCAGCTGCCGTATCGCTGGTATATGGCCGACGAACCCGAAGGTGCCCGCCTGTTGACGTCGGCGGGTGTCGACGACACGGTGTGTCCGGTCGTCGTCACAGCCGAAGGTAAGGCGCTCTGTTCGCCGACCGACGCCGAACTCGGCGCTCACCTCGGATTGACGACCACACCGTCGAACGCGTTCTACGACCTCGTCGTCATCGGTGGTGGTCCCGCCGGATTGGGTGCTGCCCTGTACGGGGCGTCGGAAGGACTGCGCACGACGCTCATCGAGCGCACCGCGACGGGTGGTCAGGCCGGCCAGAGTTCGCGCATCGAGAACTACCTCGGATTTCCCGACGGAGTCTCCGGCGCTCAACTGGCCGAGCGGGCGCGTCGGCAGGCATTGAAGTTCGGCGCCGAGGTGGTGACGACGCAGGACGTCGTCTCGTTGGAAGCGAACGGCGCTGCCCGGACGGTTCGTTTCGCCGACGGCAGCAGCATCGATGCGCAGACGGTCATCTTGTCGACGGGCGTCGCGTATCGGCAGTTGACGACGCCGGGTATCGAGAATTTCACGGGCCGCGGCGTCTTCTACGGTTCGGCGATGACGGAAGCCACGCGCTGCGCCGAGCAGGACGTCTACATCGTCGGCGGTGCGAACTCGGCAGGCCAGGCTGCGGTGTATCTGGCACGCGGCGCGAAATCGGTGACCATTCTGATTCGTGGGCAGTCGCTCGAGGCGTCGATGTCGTACTACCTGATCAAGCAGATCGAGGAGAACCCGAAGATCACGGTGCGCACGTGCACCGAAGTCGTCGGTGTCGGCGGCGACGATCACCTCGAATCGATCACGCTGCACGACCGCGTCACCGACACGGACGAAACCGTTCCCGCGCAGTACCTGTTCCTGTTCATCGGCGCTGCACCGCGCACCGACTGGCTCGACGGCTTCGTCGAGCGTGACGAACACGGTTTCGTCGTGACGGGCCCCGACCTGGTGGTCGACGGCAAAGCCCCGAGCGGGTGGGACCGCGAGCGGCTTCCGCACCACCTGGAGACGAGCGTTCCCGGCGTCTTCGCGGCGGGCGACGTACGGTCCGACTCGGCGAAACGCGTCGCGTCGGCGGTAGGAGAAGGAGCGATGGCCGTCATGCTCGTGCACAGATATCTGGCGAACCCATGACCGCCCAGTGCTCTCCGGACGAGCTGAAGACGCTGTTCCTGTTCGAGCATCTGACCGACGACCAGCTGGAGCGACTGTGCCAGGAAGGGCACGTCGAGATCATCGAGCCCGGCCCGGTGTTCGCCGAAGGCGATCCGGCCACGTGCTTCTACGTACTGATCGAGGGATCGCTGGTGCTGTCGAAGCTGTCCGGCGGCGAGGATCTTGTCATCAACCGGACGTCGCAGCGCGGTGTGTACGCGGGTGCATGGCAGGCCTATCTCCGTGACCGGGTGCCGCAGGTGTACCCGGGTTCCATGCGGGTCACCGAGCGGTCGAGGTTCTTCGTGCTCGATGCGGACTGCTTCGCCGAGATCGTCTCCGAGTGGTTTCCGATGGCTTTGCACCTGCTGGAAGGACTGTTCTTCGGAAGCCGCAACACCAAGCAGATCGTCGAACAGCGAGAGCGTCTGCTTGCGCTCGGCTCGCTGTCCGCGGGACTGACGCACGAGCTGAACAACCCGGCCGCGGCGGCCGTACGTGCGACGTCGGCGCTGCGCGATCGCGTCGCACACATGCGGCAGAAGCTGAAGATGATCGCCAACGGTTCACTGGACCCCGGCTCGTTGACGTCGCTCGTCGGACTGCAGGAGGAAGCCGTCGAACTGGTCGCGAAGGCTCCCAAGCTGTCGCCGCTCGAGGCGTCGGACCGCGAGGACGAGCTGGGCGACTGGTTCGACGATCACGACATCTCGGGTGGCTGGGACATCGCGCCGACGTTCGTGCAGGCGGGCCTCGACGTGGCGTGGCTCGACAAAGTCGTTGCGACCGTGGACGATTCGCAGCTACTCGAAGGCGCGATTCGATGGCTCAACTACACCGTCGAGACCGAGTTGCTGATGAACGAGATAGCCGACTCGACAACGCGTGTGTCGACGTTGGTCGGTGCTGCGAAACAGTATTCGCAGATGGATCGGGCGCCGTACCAGACCGTCGACATTCGTGATCTGCTCGACAGCACGTTGGTGATGTTGGCGCGCAAGATCGGTGACGACATCACCGTGGTCAAGGACTACGACGCATCGGTCCCGCCGATCCCCGCGTACGCCGCCGAGCTGAACCAGGTGTGGACCAACCTGATCGACAACGCGGTACAAGCGATGGCAGGCGAGGGCACGTTGACGGTACGGACGCGTCGCGACCACGATCAGGTGCTGGTCGAGGTGTGCGACACGGGTTCCGGTGTGCCGGAGGATATTCAGTCTCGAATCTTCGAACCGTTCTTCACCACGAAACCCGTGGGGGAGGGGACCGGACTCGGACTCGACATCTCATGGCGCATCGTCGTCAAGAAACATCGAGGCGACCTGTCCGTGCAGTCCGTTCCCGGTGACACCCGATTCGTCGTCAGGCTCCCGATCGAGCCTGCAGCAGCGCCAGAGGAGGATCGATGAGCGAACACATTCCCGGAATCGACACCGAGGTCGCACCGTCGGGGCCAGGGTGTCTCGAATGTTCCGAAGCGAGCGGATGGTGGTTTCACCTGCGGCGCTGCGCGCAGTGCGGCCACATCGGGTGCTGCGACTCCTCACCGTCGCAGCATGCGAGCAAGCACGCCGAGAGCACCGGCCACCAATTCATCCGCAGCTACGAACCGGGGGAGACCTGGTACTACAGCTACGCCGACGAGACGATGTACGACGGACCGGAACTGGCTCCGCCGCAACATCATCCACTGGATCAGTCGACGCCTGGCCCTGCGGACCTGGTGCCGTCGGACTGGCAGCGATACCTCAACTGACATGGGTGAGAACAAGACCGTGGCGACGGACGTCGACGCGCTCGCATGGCTGCAGGCCGTCGAACATCCCGTGCGGCGTGCCGACGGCCTTGCGCTGCACGACATCATGTCTCGCGTCACCGGCGAGCCTGCTGTCATGTGGGGGCCGTCGATGGTCGGTTACGGCGAGTATCACTACACGTATGCCAGTGGGCGCGAGGGAGATTCGTTGGCCGTCGGCTTCTCGCCGCGAAAGACGTCGCTCGCGCTGTACGGCCTCACGTACGCACCCAGGGCGAAGGCCATGCTGGAGCAGCTGGGCAAGCACAAGGCGGGCGCGGGGTGTCTGTACGTCAACAAGCTCGCCGACGTCGATACCGCCGTGCTGGAGAAGATGATCGAGGTGTCCTATCCCTACGTGATCGGTACTCTCGGGACATGACGCTCATCGCGGAGGACGTGTTCGTGCTTCTGGTCGACGATGTGTCCGGCAGACCGATCGTCGACAGCACCAAGTTCCCGAGGGTGCTGGCCGGTGCAGTGGTGCTCGAGCTCGCGATGAGTGGGGCGGTGCGTCTCACGGGCAAGGGCGAGCAGGTCAGGGATGGCCGGCTGGTCGTGTCCGGCCCGCCGCCGCAGGACGAGTTGCTTGCCCGCGCACATGCGTTCGTGGGTACGCAGAAGACTCCACCGAAGCCGCAGAAGGTCATCGAGAAGCTGCAGCGAAACCTGAACAAGGAACTGGGATCTCGTCTCGCAGCGCAGGGTTCGGTCATCGAAGAACGCAAGAACGTGCTCGGACTGTTTCCGACGACCACCTGGCCCGCTCGGGATACGACGCACGAGAACCGGCTTCGTCAGTGGATCGGCAGCGCGATCGTCGACGGCACCACCCCGACCGCGCCGATTTCGGCATTGATCTCACTTCTGTCGGCCGTCGACGCGATACACAAGGTGCTGCCGGGCGTCGACAAGAAGGCAGCGAAGAAACGCGCCAAGGAGATCGCCGAGGGTGACTGGGCCGGCGCGGCGGTCCGCAAGGCGGTGCAGGACGTCAACGCCGCGGTGATGGCGGCGGTCATCGTTCCGTCCATCGTTGCGACCGGGGCGTCCTAGCCATGACGCGTTCGCTGGCGATTCTGATGTTCGACGACGTCGAAGTGCTCGACGCGTGCGGACCGTTCGAGGTCTTCTCCGTGGCCAACCGCATCACCACGCGCGACGGCGGCGATCCGGCGTTCGATGTCGTCCTCGTGGGTGTCGATGAGGAACCGGTCCGTGCGCGCGGGGGAATGAGAATTGCCGTCGATACGACGATTGCCGACAACCGGAGATTCGACGTCGTACTCGTGCCGGGTGGTGTCGTCGACGATGTGCCGGTGGCCGCCGTGACGTGGATCGAGAGCCGTTCGGCTGCAGCGGAAGTGACCGCATCCGTCTGTACAGGCGTATTTCTGCTGGCAGCGGCGGGAGTGCTCGACGAACGGCCGGTCACGACACACTGGGAGGACATCGACGAGCTTCGACGGAGTTTCCCGAATCTTGATGTGCGCGAACAAGTTCGGTTCATCGATCACGGAGACGTCGCGACGTCGGCCGGCATCAGCGCAGGCCTCGATCTGGCGTTACACCTCGTCGGTCGCCTCGTAAGTGCAGACGTTGCCACTCGTACTGCGCGCCAGATGCAGTACGAGTGGACGCCCTGACGTCAAGCAGTCAGTAGGCAGCAGGCGCAAGACCAAGGCGGCGATGGCGACGGCCAGGAAAACAGTGACCACATAGAGAGATGACGAAGGGGCCCGGCTGATGCTGGGCCCCTTCGTCGTTCGGGAACTCACGAATTCGACTGAGTCTGCCCCTCCTGCGACTCCGCGAACTCCTGGGTGTCGAATACCTCGCCGCGCAGCGGGTCGACGAGACCGTCGTCGCCGGAGTATTCGACCGCGCCGGTCTCCGGGTGGACCTCCAGCGCTTCCGTCGGCACCTCGTGCACGGCGAGCACGACGGTTCCGCCGGTCGGCGTCGTGAGACCGACGGTGGATGGTCCGAGACCGGAGAAGGTCGACGAAATGCCGCCTCCACGAGGTCGTTTCGCAGCAGCGCCGTTACCGGAGCCGTCGCCGTTCTCGGAGGCGGTGTTGGTCTGGGTCACGCGGACGTAGCGCGGCGTCGTGGCGACGTCGTACCGGAATGCCTTGAGCATCGACACGCACGCAAGCACGAGGACGACCGAGAACGGAACCGCTGTCGCGATCGACATGGTCTGCAGCGCGGTCAACGAACCGGCCCCGCCGATGAGTAGTAGCACCGCGGCGACGATGCCTTCGAGAACGGACCAGTACACGCGGGTCACCTTGGGTGTCTCGAGATCGCCTCCGGTGGACAGGATGTCGATCACCAGAGATCCGGAGTCCGAGGACGTGACGAAGAAGAAGACGATGACGAATATCGCCAGGACGCTCGTCACGATGCCGAGAGGCAGACCGCCGAGCAACTGGAAGAGAGTCGTGTTGGTGTCGACTGCACCGTCGACGAGAAGGTCGCCGTCGTTGCGCTGACGCAGGATGCCTGCGTCGCCGAAGATCGTGAACCACAGCGAGCCGATGATCGTCGGTGCCAGGAGCACGCCGAACACGAACTCACGGATGGTGCGGCCTCGTGAGATACGGGCGATGAACATGCCGACGAACGGTGCCCAGCTCATCCACCAGCCCCAGTAGAAGATGGTCCATGCTCCCGCCCATCCGTCGTCGGCGAAAGGCGATGTGCGAAGCATCAGTTCGGGCAACGCCTGCACGTAGCCGCCGAGGTTCTGAACCCAGGACTTCATCAGGAACAGAGTCGGACCGAGGAGGAGGACGAAAAGCGCGAGGCTGGCAGCGAGACCCATGTTGATGTTCGACAGCCACTTGAGCCCCTTGGTCACGCCGGACACGACGGAGAACGTCGCGAGTCCCGTGACGACGACGATGAGCCCGACGACGAGCCAGTTGTCGGTCTCGACCCAGCCGAGGTAGTCGAGCCCTGCAGAGATCTGTTGAACGCCGAAGCCCAGAGACGTGGCGACGCCGAACAGTGTGCCGACGATGGCCACGACATCGATCGCATGACCGATGACGCCTTCGATTCGTTCGCGGCCGAGCAGGGGCTCGAGGAGCCACCGGATGGAGAGGGGACGACCTTTGCGATACGTCATGTACGCGAGTCCGAGACCGACCACGACGTAGATCGCCCACGCATGCAGACCCCAGTGGAAGAGCGTCAACTCCATGGCTTGATTGGCTGCCGCGTCGGTCGATCCGGCGATGCCACCGGCTTCGGGCGGAACCACGTAGTGCGACAACGGTTCTGCCACACCGTAGAAGACGAGGCCGATGCCCATTCCTGCGCTGAACAACATCGCGAACCACGACAGCACACCGAACTCGGGCTTCTCGTCGTCGCGGCCGAGGCGAATGTTGCCCACCCGACTCACGCCGCAGTACACCGCGAACACGACGAATCCGGTGGCGGCGAGGATGTACCACCAGCCGACGCCGTCCGTGATCGCCTTGTTGAGAGAGTCGAACGCGTCCTCGGCGGTTCCGGCGAAGACGACGGTGAACGCGATCATCACGAAGATGATGACGGAAGCCGGGATGAAGACGGGTTTTCGAAGCCCGTTCCACGCTTCCGTGACGACGTTGGGCTTCTTCGGGGAATTCAAGTTTTCCGTCCTCACAATTTCGTATGCGAATCGTGGACGGCGGCCGATGCGAGGTCGCAACCATGCCGGGCCGACCACTCTCGGGTTCTCGTGCTTATCTCTAATTTGGGTCAAGTGCCGGTAAACACCATAACGGACCGATGGAATGCAGGCGAACAGCTCGCGCACTACTGTTTCGTAGCGTGCCGCAAACACTTCTCGTGGTGGTCCTGGCGCTAGGTGCCGCTCTGTGCATCGCGATCGGAACGGTCGTTCGCCAACGCACTGCGGCTGAAGTTCCCCTCGAGGACGTCGGCGTCCTCGGCCCCATAACGACGCTGGTGAAGCGGCCGGTCTGGTGGGTGGGAACGGTCGTCGGCATCGGCGGCTACGCGCTTCAGGCCGCCGCGCTCGGGCTGGGATCGTTGCTGTTGGTGCAGCCGCTGTTGGTTCTGTCTCTGCTCTTCGCGTTGCCGCTCGGTGCCCGATTCTCCCATCGCGCGATCTCGGGTGCGGAATGGCTGTGGGCCGCGATCCTGACGGCGTCGGTCGCGATTCTCGTCGTCGTGGGCGACCCGAAGCCCGGCATCGAACGGGCCGAGGCGCGGCACTGGGTGGTGATCTGTCTCGTCGGCATTCCATTCGTGGCGCTGTGCGTGTTCGCCGCGCAGCGCAGTACGGGATCGCGTCGCGCCGTACTTCTCGGATCGGCCGGCGGCGCGCTGTTCGGTGTGGCGGCCGTGCTGACGAAAGGCGTCGTGCATCTCGTATCTCGTGGCGCGGTCCCGTTGCTGACGTCGATCGAGTTGTACGCGCTGATCGTCGTGGCCGTGTGCGCGATCTCGTTGCAGCAATCGGCGTTCCAAGCGGGGGCGCTGCAGGCATCGCTCCCGGCGACGACCGTCATGGAACCCGTCGTCGCGTCGGCGCTCGGGTTTCTGGTTCTCGGCGAATATCTCGACGCCGACCGCGACGTCGCCGTCGTGCTCGTCGTGGCGTTGTCGGCGATGATCGCCGCGACGGTAGCGCTTGCCAGGTCGTCGGCGCAGGGAGAGACGTCGGTTCCGGTTGGGCCGTAGCTGCGGTTCCCCCGCGTCGGCGACCTTGCACTCGCCATGGTCGAGTGCTAGAAATGGCTTTGGCACTCGCGCCTTGTGAGTGCCAGGTCGGGACGGTGAGGCTGGGAATCATCGACACCCCTGGTCGTCCGTCGCGGGCACCGAACTCGGCCGAGCAAGTGCAGATGGAGCGACTGGCACCCGGTCGCTCTGCGTGTCACCCCCAATCCGGAGGATCACTTCGCAATGGCCAAGATCATCGCGTTCGACGAAGAGGCACGCCGTGGCCTCGAGCGAGGCCTCAACGCCCTCGCCGATGCAGTAAAGGTGACGTTGGGCCCCAAGGGTCGCAACGTCGTGCTCGAGAAGAAGTGGGGAGCTCCCACGATCACCAACGATGGTGTCTCCATCGCCAAGGAGATCGAGCTCGAAGATCCCTACGAGAAGATCGGTGCCGAGCTCGTCAAGGAGGTCGCCAAGAAGACCGACGACGTCGCAGGTGACGGCACCACCACCGCTACCGTTCTCGCCCAGGCCCTGGTTCGCGAAGGTCTGCGCAACGTCGCAGCCGGCGCCAACCCGCTCGGCCTGAAGCGCGGCATCGAGAAGGCTGTCGCAGCCGTCACCGAGTCGCTGCTGTCCTCCGCCAAGGAGATCGACACCAAGGAGCAGATCGCTGCTACCGCTGGTATCTCCGCAGGCGACGCGTCCATCGGCGAGCTCATCGCCGAGGCCATGGACAAGGTCGGCAAGGAAGGCGTCATCACGGTCGAGGAGTCCAACACCTTCGGCCTGCAGCTCGAGCTCACCGAGGGCATGCGCTTCGACAAGGGCTACATCTCGGCGTACTTCGCCACCGATGCAGAGCGTCAGGAAGCCGTCCTCGAAGACGCGTACATCCTGCTCGTCAGCTCCAAGGTTTCCACGGTCAAGGACCTGCTGCCGCTGCTGGAGAAGGTCATCCAGTCCGGCAAGCCGCTGCTGATCGTCGCCGAGGACGTCGAGGGCGAAGCTCTCTCCACCCTCGTGGTCAACAAGATCCGCGGCACCTTCAAGTCCGTTGCCGTCAAGGCTCCCGGCTTCGGTGACCGCCGCAAGGCTCAGCTCGCCGACATCGCCATCCTCACGGGCGGCGAGGTCATCAGCGAAGAGGTCGGCCTCTCGCTGGAGACCGCAGGCCTCGAGCTCCTCGGCCAGGCACGCAAGGTCGTCGTCACCAAGGACGAGACCACCATCGTCGAAGGCGCGGGCGACTCCGACGCCATCGCCGGACGCGTCAGCCAGATCCGCGCCGAGATCGAGAACTCCGACTCCGACTACGACCGCGAGAAGCTGCAGGAGCGCCTGGCCAAGCTGGCCGGTGGCGTTGCAGTCATCAAGGCCGGAGCTGCGACCGAGGTCGAGCTCAAGGAGCGCAAGCACCGCATCGAAGACGCAGTGCGCAACGCGAAGGCAGCCGTCGAAGAGGGCATCGTCGCCGGTGGTGGCGTCGCACTGCTGCAGGCTTCGCCCGCAGTCGACTCGCTCAAGCTGGACGGCGACGAGGCAACCGGCGTGAACATCGTTCGCGTCGCCCTCGAAGCACCGCTGAAGCAGATCGCGTTCAACGCAGGCCTCGAGCCCGGCGTCGTCGCAGAGAAGGTCCGCAACCTCCCGTCCGGCCACGGCCTCAACGCCGCGACCAACGAGTACGAGGACCTACTCGCTGCAGGCATCAACGACCCGGTCAAGGTCACCCGCTCGGCACTGCAGAACGCAGCGTCCATCGCGGCTCTGTTCCTGACGACCGAGGCCGTCGTCGCCGACAAGCCCGAGAAGGCCGGAGCGCCCGTCGGCGACCCGACCGGTGGCATGGGCGGCATGGACTTCTGAGTCCGTTCCCACGTTGAAAAGCCCGGTTCCTCTTCGGAGGGGCCGGGCTTTTTCGTCTCCGAGCGCCGCGCGCAGGTTGAAGCAAGTGCGCGGGTTGCAACGTGCGCGTGGGCTGGAAGGTGCGCGGTTGGTGTGGGTGCTCGGCCGGGGGTGCTGCGTGCGCAGGGTGCAGCAAGTGCGCGGGTTGCAACGTGCGCGTGCGCTGGAAGGTGCGCGAAACTCGGCCGATCGCACCTAGGCTCGCGGTATGGCATCGGACGCTATCGAACTCGAGGTGGGCGAGCGGACTGTTCGCGTCTCGAACCCCGACCGGGTGTACTTCCCGGAGAGCGGGGCGACGAAGCTCGACCTGGTCGAGTATTACCTGAGCGTCGGCGACGGAATCGTCCGCGCACTCAGAGAGCGGCCGTGCATGATGCACCGCTTCCCGAAGGGGCTCGCCGGGGACAAGGTGCACCAGAAGCGGGTGCCGAACGGTGCGCCGCCGTGGCTCGAGACCGTGCGCGTGAAGTTCCCTCGCTACAACCGAACTGCCGACGAACTGTGCGTCACCGAACTAGCGCACGTCGCGTGGGCGGTTCAGATGTCGACCGTCGAGTTCCACCCGTGGAACAGCCGTCGAGCCGACGTGGAGAGCCCCGACGAGTGGCGCATCGACCTCGATCCCATGCCGGACTGCCCGTTCGACCGGGTTCGACGAGTCGCCGGCGTCGTGCACGAGGTGTTGGACGAGATCGGCGCCGTCGGATGGCCGAAAACCTCTGGCGGACATGGGCTTCACATCTACGTACGCATTCGGCCGGACTACGGATTCAAGGATGTGCGCAGGGCCGCACTGGCTTTCGCGCGGGAAGTCGAGCGTCGGGCTGCCGACGACGTGACGACGGTGTGGTGGCGTAAGGATCGTGACCCCGCAAAGCTTTTCGTGGACTACAACCAGAACGCACGCGATCACACCATCGCCAGCGCGTACTCGGTTCGGGGCAATCAGCAGGCGACGGTGTCGACGCCGATCGAGTGGGACGAGATTCCCGACGTCGATCCGCGCGAGTTCACGATCTTCACGGTGCCGAAGCGCTTCGAGAAGCTCGGGGATCTGCACGCGGGCATCGACGACGCGGTCTTCTCGCTCGACCCGTTGATCGAATGGGCGGAGCGAGACGAGCGGGAGGGGCTGTCGGAACCCGAAGACTGAGTCGACCTAGGAACCCAACGATTGGACAGCTCCCCGAACGGCGTCGAGGTGCGCGGCCATGGCGTCGGCTGCCTCCTGATAGTTGCCGGAACGGATGCCGGCGACGATGGCGTCGTGCTCGATGTTGGACATCTCCCGTCGTCGGGCAACGAGGTTGAGAGTCTCGGACTGCCGGGTCAGTGCGCCGCGGATGTCGACGATGATGGCCTCGAAGACGCGGTTCTTTCCCGCGCGGGCGATGGCTGTGTGAAATTGGCCGTCGAGCGCGACCCAGGCCTGGTGGTTGTCCTCGCGCCGCATGCGGTCGGTCAGGTCCGTGAGGATCTGCAGGTCCTCGTCGGTGCGACGTTCGGCGGCCCAGCCCGCGGACGGAATCTCGACGTGCGGCCGAGCCTCCATAAGTTCCCGTGCTTCGTAGTTGCCGATGTCAAGGTCTCCGGTGACGCGGTCGCGTACGACGAAAGTGCCTCTGCCCGTTTTGGTTTCGGTCAGTCCGAGCGCGGTGCAGGATCGCAGTGCCTCACGGATGACCGAGCGGCTGACGCCATGGCGAGCGGCCAGTGCGGATTCGGCGGGGAGTTTGTCGCCGATCTCGAGTTGGCCCGACACGATGGCGTCGCGCAGATCTGCGAACACTGCTTCGGCGGCGCTCATCCTCGTTGCGGTCGGCTGACTGACCGCCCAGCTGTCCGACAGGCTCATGTCTGAATAGTCCCCTTCTCGCTGATCGGGAGTCAAACGGCGGGAGTGGAGCCTCCGGAATGACCATAAAACGTGGGTTGACGCGTTGCGTGGCTTGGTTCACACTCTAACCTGTCAGACAGCCGGACAAACCAAGGAGCATGCAGTGGCGGTCACCCGTGTCGAGAAGGACCTTCTCGGCGAGCGCGAGATACCCGACGAGAGCTACTGGGGCATCCACACCCTGCGAGCGCTGGAGAACTTTCCGATCACCGGTCGCGCCATCAACACGAACGGCCACCTCATCCGGGGTCTCGCTGCCGTCAAATGGGCAGCGGCGGCCGCCAACGAAGAACTCGGCATCCTCGACGCCACTCGCGGCAATGCCATCCGTCAGGCGTGCCAGGAAATTCTCGACGGCAAGCTGCACGAGCAGTTCGTCGTCGACGTCATCCAGGGCGGCGCGGGCACGTCGACCAACATGAACGCCAACGAGGTGATCGCCAACCGCGCCCTCGAAATCCTCGGGTATGCCCGCGGCGACTACTCCCATCTGCACCCGAACGAGCACGTCAACGCCAGTCAGTCCACCAACGACGTCTATCCGACGGCCGTCAACATCGCGACCATCTACGCGGTTCACGAACTGATCGAGTCGCTGAAATTCCTGCGCGACGCGTTCCAGCGCAAGGCCGTCGAGTTCGCCACCGTCGTGAAGATGGGGCGGACGCAGCTGCAGGACGCGGTACCGATGACGCTCGGCCAGGAGTTCGGCACCTACGCGATCATGATCGACGAGGACTGCTCGCGGCTGGAAGAAGCCGCGCTGCTCGTCGGCGAGATCAACCTCGGTGCGACGGCCATCGGAACCGGCTTGAACGCGCCCGTCGGATACACGGCGTCGGCCTGCGAGCATCTGCGACGCAAGACCGGGCTTCCGCTCGTCACGGCGACCGATCTGATCGAAGCGACGCAGGACGTCGGCCAGTTCGTGCACCTGTCCGGCGTGCTGAAGCGCGTCGCGGTGAAGCTGTCGAAGATCTGCAACGACCTGCGTCTGCTGTCGTCGGGTCCGCGCGCCGGGCTCAACGAGATCAATCTCCCTGCGATGCAGGCAGGGTCGTCGATCATGCCCGGCAAGGTGAACCCGGTGATCCCGGAGGTTCTCAACCAGGTCGCCTACGAGGTGATCGGTCACGACGTCACCATCACGATGGCCGCCGAGGCAGGACAGTTGCAGCTCAACGCATTCGAGCCGATCATCGTGAAGTCGTTGTCGGAGGGCATGGCCCACCTCGGTGCGGCGTGCCGCACCGTCGCCACGCGATGCGTCGACGGGATCACCGCCAACGCCGACCTGCTGCGTGACCGCGTCGAGAACTCCATAGGGCTCGTGACCGCACTCAGCCCGTACCTCGGGTACGTCGAGTCGACGGCAATCGCCAAGGAAGCCCTGCTGACCGGGCGCAATGTCGTCGACCTCGTGCTCGAGAAGAAACTGCTCGCCCGCGACGAACTCGATCGCCTGCTCAGCCCCGAACATCTCGCCAACCTCCGCGTCGTGCCGACCGAGCACGCCGACGCCCCAGCAACCTCGACAAGGTAGGACCCATGACCGTCGACAACACGAGACCGATAGTCGAGGAAGAACTCGGTTATCGAAAGTCACTGACACCACGCCAGATTCAAATGATCGCGATCGGTGGCGCCATCGGCACCGGTCTGTTCATGGGCGCCGGTGGACGCCTGCACGATGCAGGCCCCGCGCTGGTCCTCGTGTACGCCCTGTGTGGATTCTTCGCGTTCCTGATCCTGCGGGCGCTCGGCGAACTCGTCATGCACAGGCCGTCGTCGGGCAGCTTCGTGTCGTACGCACGCGAATTCTTCGGTGAGAAGATGGCATTCGCGGCCGGCTGGCTGTACTGGATGAACTGGGCGATGACAGCGGTCGTCGACGTCACCGCCGTCGCGCTGTACATGAACTTCTTCAAGAAGTACTGGGCACCGCTCGGACACGTCGACCAGTGGGTGTTCGCGCTGATCGGGCTGGTGCTCGTGCTCGGCTTGAACCTGGTGTCGGTCAAGGTGTTCGGCGAGCTCGAATTCTGGTTCGCACTGGTCAAAGTCATTGCCCTGGTGACGTTCCTGGCCGTCGGTGTGTACTACGTGCTGTTCGGAACGCCGATCGACGGGCAGTCACCCGGCCTGAACGTCATCACCGACAACGGCGGATTGATTCCCAACGGGTTGCTTCCTGCGATCGTCGTCATCCAGGGTGTCGTGTTCGCGTACGCGTCGATCGAATTGGTCGGAACCGCAGCCGGTGAGACGGCCGAGCCGGAGAAGGTCATCCCGAAGGCCATCAACACGGTCATCGTGCGCATTCTCGTGTTCTACGTCGGATCGGTTCTGTTGCTGTCGCTTCTGTTGCCCTACAACGCATATCACGCGGGGGAGAGCCCCTTCGTCACGTTCTTCGGTGCGATCGACGTGCAGGGCGCCGACGCGATCATGAACCTCGTCGTCCTCACGGCGGCGCTGTCCTCGCTGAACGCCGGACTGTATTCGACGGGCCGCATTCTGCATTCGATGGCGGTCGCCGGGTCGGCGCCGAAGTTCGCCGCACGAATGAACAAGGCAGGTGTGCCGTACGGCGGCATCGCGTTGACGGCACTCGTCGCGCTCGCCGGCGTCGGACTGAACGCGGCCGTGCCTGCGCAGGCGTTCGAGATCGTCTTGAATCTGGCTGCTCTCGGTATCATCAGCGCGTGGGGTGTCATCGTCATGTGCCAGCTGAAACTGTGGTGGCTCGCGCGCCGCGGCACTCTGGAGCGGCCGAAGTTCCGCATGTTCGGTGCGCCCTACACGGGCATTGCGACACTGGGCTTCCTGCTCGCCGTGCTGATTCTGATGGCGTTCGACAAGCCGGTCGGCACGTGGACCATCGCGTCCATCCTGTTCATCGCGCCTCTTCTCGTTGCCGGCTGGTTCCTGTGCCGCAACCGAATTCGCACACTTGCAGAAGATCGAGAGGTATGACCGCTTGTCTTACATCGCCCTCCTGACCACGGGTGGCACGATCGCCAGCAGCCGTGACGAGAACGGCGTCAGCCGCCCCGGCGCAGCGCGGTTCGACCTCGCCGCCGAGGTGAAGGTCGTCGACCTGATGTCCAAGGACAGCTCGAGTTTCGACTTCGCGGACATGGACCGCATCGTCGACGCGGTTGCCGAGGCGCTGGAGGATACGGAGTGCGACGGCGTCGTCGTCCTGCACGGCACGGACACCATGGAGGAGAGCTCCCTTCTCGTCGATCTGTTCCACGACGACCCGCGCCCGGTCGTGTTCACCGGGGCTCAGCGCACGTCCGATCATCCCGACCCCGACGGGCCGGCGAATGTCGATGCAGCCGTGCGTGCTGTGACGGATTCGGCGAACCGAGGCCGTGGGGTTCTCGTGGTGTTCGGCGGACGCACGCTGCCCGCGCGGGGGTTGTGGAAGTGCCACACGTCCGAGCTCGACGCGTTCGCCAGTTCGGCCGAACCCCGAACCGTGCTGCCGCGCAGTGCGATTGCCGGCGTTCGCGTCGACATCGTCGCGCTCTACCCGGGTGTCGACGCGGTGGCCATCGACGCGTACCGCGCCGCGGGCACCCAGGGCATCGTGCTGCAGGCGCTCGGCTCGGGGAACACGAATGCGGATGTGGTCGCGGCGGTGAAAGCCTGCACGGCCGAGGGAGTTCCGGTCGTCGTGACCACGCGCGTGCCCGTCGGCGAGATCGAGCCGAGCTACGGCGGCGGGGGAGGCGGGGCTGACCTCGTCGACGCGGGTGCCGTGTTCTCGCCGGTGCTCCGGGCCGGTCAGGCGCGGGTACTGCTGGCGGCGCAGATCGCTACCCGGGTATAACGCTCCCTAACTCCACGAAATCCGCGGGATCCCGCGGATTTCGTGGAGTTAGGGAGCATCATGCACCCCTCGCCGTCCGCGGGGATACTGGACACCATGACTCGAGCTTTGTTGATCGTCGATGTTCAGAACGACTTCACCGAGGGCGGCGCGCTCGGTGTCGACGGCGGTGCGCACGTCGCCCGAAAGGTGAGCACGCTCCTCGCCCGGGAAGGCGACGAGTACGACGTCATCGTGGCTTCGCGCGACTGGCACGACGCCGACAGCGACAACGGGGGACACTTCGCGACGGACGAGGCCCCGAACTTCACGACGACCTGGCCGGTGCACTGTGTCGCGGGTACGGAAGGCGCCGAGTACCACCCCGATCTGTCCACGGGGTCGGTGGACTTTCACGTGTTCAAGGGGCAGGGGAAGCCGTCGTATTCGGCGTTCGAGGGTGTGGCCGAGAACGGTACGTCGCTGACGGACATTCTGAAGCAGAACGAGGTCTCCGACATCGACGTCGTGGGCATCGCGACGGACTACTGCGTGCGGGCGTCGGCGCTCGACGCGATCGATGCGGGGCTGTCGGTGCGCGTGCTGACCGAGTACGTGGCGGGGGTGGCCGCCCAGTCCTCGAAGGCCTCTTTGAAAGAACTGGCCGAGGCCGGGGCAGACCTGGTCTAGGAGTCGATCGTCGTCGTGATGGTGGTGACGGACGGCGAGGTGGGTGTGCTGCCGAAGCCGAAGGTGACGGGAGGATCGACGGGCGTCAGTGCGCCCAGGTCCTCCCCGTTCCACGACGCGGATGCCGCGGTGATGCGGTGTTGATCGCGGGCACCGTAGTACTCGCGTCGACCGTTGCCTGCGCTGCCGCGGGTACGCACCCCACGCAGAACGACGCGGGCGATCGGGTCCGTGAGGGCGCAGAACCACGGTGCAGTCGACACCGCCGACGGGATCACGCGCAACAATCGTCCGAGGGGCGTGACACCACCGACAACCACGCGCAGCGTCAAGGGGCCGGCCGTGATCTCCGGTCCGAACGTCACCGGCGTGATGAGTGTGTCGTCGAACGTGTAAGTGGACGTGACGAATTCGCGCACGGCGTCCGACGGTGCCAGAAGGAGTCTGCGGCCGTCGGGAAACTCGACCATGATGTCCGTGAACTCTCCCAGTGGAGAATCCGTCCAGTGGCCGACGACGATCCGCACACCGGATTCGGTACCTACCCCGTAGATTTCCCCGTGAAACCGTGATCTTTCCATCGGCCCGACTGTAACCACGTTTTCGCCGACGGGTGCATGATGGACCACATGGCGTCTGTGCAACCCACGATCTTCGTCCTGTTCGGTGCGACCGGTGACCTTGCCAAGCGGATGGTGCTGCCGTCGTTCTACGAGCTGCATGCGGGGGGCCTTCTTCCCGAGAAATGGGTGCTGATCGGCAACGGCCGGCACGACACGTCCGACGAGGAGTTCCGCGACCACGTGCACGACGCACTGGACGAGTTCGGGTCCGGCACCGATCACTGGGATGCGTTCTCCAAACGAATTCGGTTCGCAGGCAAGGGATTCACCGTCGACGATCCGGGCGCGCTACCCGACGTGATCGAGGCCGCCCGCAAGGACGTCGGCGACGACGCCCAGCTGGTGCACTACATCGCCCTGCCCCCGACCACGTTCGAGGACTACACGAAGGCGCTCGGCGCGCAGGGCCTGGCCGAGGGCGCGCGCGTCGTCTACGAGAAGCCGTTCGGGACGTCGCAGAAGAATTTCGAGGAGCTCGACAAGGTCGTCCACGGCGTGCTCGACGAGAAGCAGGTCTACCGGATCGACCACTTCCTCGGTAAGGAAGCTACGCAGAATCTGCACGTTCTGCGGTTCGCGAACGGCATGGTCGACGGCATCTGGAATTCCCGGCATGTCGAGCAGGTGCAGATCGACGTCCCCGAGACGCTGAACATCGACGATCGCGCCGAGTTCTACGACGAGACCGGCGCCGTGCTGGACATGCTGGTGACGCATCTGTTCCAGGTTGCAGCGGAGGTCGCGATAGAACCGCCCGCATCGATGAGTGCCGAGGATCTGCAGTCGGCACGCGAGACCGTGATCGGGTCGTTCCGGCCGATCGACACCTCGGAGGTCGTCCTCGGCCAGTACGACGGCTATCGCGACGTCGAGGGCGTCGCGGACGATTCCACCGTCGACACGTTCGTCGCGGCCAAGCTGTGGGTCGACACCGATCGCTGGCGCGGCGTGCCGTTCCTGCTCCGCACCGGAAAGATGTTGGGCGTCAGTGCACAACGTGTGTCGCTGGTGTTCCGTAAGCCCCCGAACAGCCCGCTGACCGGGATCCCCGACGACGGCACCGTCCTGTCGTTCGACCTGTCCGGCAACGGAGCGATCGACATGTCGATGACGGTGAAGGAACCGGGCCCGGACTTCGACCTGTCGGTCGGGCATCTGTCGTTGCCGCTCAAGTGCGTTCCCGACGCGGAACCACTGTCGCCGTACTCGCGTCTCATCCTGGACGTGCTGAACGGTGATCGCTCGTTGTTCACCCGTCCCGACGGTCTCGCGCAGGTGTGGAAGGTCGCAGCGCCGCTGCTGGACAACCCGCCGAGCGTCGAGAAGTACGCTCCCGGGACGATGGGCCCCGAGAGCGCCGATGACCTGGCGTCGCCGTGCGGGTGGCTGGTGCGCTGACGCACCCGTGCGCGGAAAGTTGCACCCTGGGCCAACTTTCCGCGCACGGGCGGCGTAGCCGCACTACCAGCGCGAGGCCGCCGAGAAGACTCCCTGCGGATCGACCTCGGCTCGGATCGACTCCAGACGGTCCCGGGTGTCGGCGGACCATGCGCTGCGCACCCGGTCGGCCGGGAGGCCGGTGGCTGCGCCCGCCATGTTGACGAATGCGCCGCAGCTCCACGGCTCGAACCGATCGACGAACCCGTCGAGAGCGGCGGGGACGGCGTCGGCGATCGGCGGGACGAGGACACCGACGGCGAACAGGTTGAACGCGGCGTCGCGTCCGGCGACGGCATTCGCACTCGCCGGCCGACGACCCAGCGCACCGCCCATCGCACGCAGTTCGGCGACGGCGAGCGGTAGTTCGGCTGCGCCGAGGAAGGTTTCGGCCGCGTCGTCGGTGAGTTCGGTCAGCAGCAGCCCGCGTTCCATCGCGGGCATCGGATCGGTCGGGTCCATGTGCACGGCGGCGATCGCAGCGAAGGGGATCTCGCCGACGGTGTCCATGACCGGCTGAGCGACGCCTCGCATCGGGGCCAGCAGGGCGTACCCGTCCTCGGTCGAGCTGACGTGCGCATACCGCAGATGCAGGACGGTCCGGCCGCGCAACGGTTCCGGCAGTTCCGGGACGGGTGGCAGATGCAGCACGGCGACCGACGTCGTCACGGAATCGGGGAGCGTCGGAACCCACGACCGCCACGCCTGGACGACGGCAGGAGCGTCGGCGATGTCGAAGAAGATCCCGCCGCCGAGGACGGTCTGGATCGGGAACAGGTCGACGACGATCTCGGTCACGATGCCGAATGCGGCACCCCCGCCGCGCAACGCCCAGAACAGGTCGGCGTTCTGGTGCTCGTCCGCTCGGCGCACGACTCCGTCGGCGGTGACGACCTCGATGCTGCGGACGTGATCTGCGGCGAAGCCGTACGTCCGAGCGATCGGGCTGAGTCCGCCTCCGAGGGTGTATCCGACAGCGCCGACGGTCGTCGAGGAGCCGGCGAGTCCGGCGAGGCCGTAGGGCGCGGCCGCGTCGAGAACCTGCTGCCAGACGACGCCCGCGCCGATCGTGGCGGTTCGCCCGTGATGGTCGATCGTCAGCGTCTCCAGCGCGCGGGTGCTGATCAGAATCGTGTCCGGACCGGCGGCAACGGCGCTGTGGCCGGTGCACTTGACCGCGATCTTCATCCCGGCCCGCGCGGCGACGCGCACTGCTGCGGCGACGTCGTCGGCATCGGCTGCGACGAGGACCGCGGCCGGTTGGTGATCGACGGCGACGTTGAAGCCGGATACCTCGACGACGTAGTCGGCCGAGCCGGGCTCCAGCACGAGGCCGCGGGTCGCGAGGTTCAGTTCGGTGGGTACGGCGTTGGATTCGGTGGTGGTCATCGTGTTCGCTCGTCCTTCTCTGGGCTGGTGTGGTGTGAGCACAGCTGACCACCGGGGGATTGCAGTCGACTTGGAGAACTCTTGGACCGAGTCGATCATCGGGGTCGACGCCGGGCTGGACCAGCGGAAGAACGCAAATTCACCCGTTCGGATGAACAGCGATCAGCGAGCGTCCATCCACTGAGGATCGGCCAGCAAATTCTTCGTCGACGCAACGAGACGCTCGGCGGCGACGCGATGGTCGGCGGCCGCGTCGTGCATCCCGAGAACGTCGGCGGTGGCAGCGAGTGCCGAGTCGACGGCACCGCAGTACAGGGACCCGCTGTCGACGCCCGCGAAGGTGCCTGCGAACGGCAGCAATTCGTCGTAGCACTCGCGGCACACGTCGGTGTCGCCCAGGGCGGCGGCAGCGAGCGCTCGCACGGCCGTCATCCCGCGCCAGTAGTAGTCCCGCTGGTACGGCTCGGTTCGAGCCCAGATCTCCCGTGCACGGCTCATGTTGCCGCTGCGTGCCAGCGCCAGCACCCACGGGTTGTGAATGCGGACGGGGAGGTCGCCGTCGAGCGTCGCGAAGTCGTCGAGGATGCCGTCGTACGAGTCGGTTGCGATGGCGGTTGCCAGGCGTCCGATGTAGCGGATCTCGAATCCGTGCGACGTGCCCTGCTCGTCCATGTAGTCGGCGACGGCTTCGTAGCGGGCGGCGGCGACTCCGTATCGACCGGCGAGCACATCGACGAGGCCACCGAAGATCGTCAACACGCCGAGCAACTGTGTCAGGGCAGCACCACTGGCGAGTTGGATGGCGTCACGCACGTGCGACCGGGCCCCTTCGAGGTCGACGACGGCGTTGCACGCGAGGAACAGCTGGAAGTGGGCGAGCGCTTGGTATTCGGCCGAGCCGATGTCGGTGGCGACGGCGAGCAGCTGCTCGGCACGTGCGACGCGTTCGCCGTCGTGATCGGGTCCGAATGCAATGTAGCCGAACGCATTCAAGGCCAGGCACAGCAGTTCGGGGTCTCCCAGCCGCTCGGCCAGTGCGACCGCGTCGACGGCCTGTTTGCTGGCGGTCGCGGAGTCGAGACCTTCGATCTCGAACACCGACGTGACCAGGAGACGAGTCCGATCGGCTTCTCCCACATCGGGATCGGCGAGAAGCGCGTTCACGTGGCGCAGAATTCCCTCGTCGGCGATGCCTTCGCGAATGTGCCAGATGACGGGTGCGCGCCACGACGTCACGGCGTCGAGCAGCGCGCGACGGTCGTCGAGTGCCCACGCGATGTCGATCGCCTCTTGCCGACGCACCCGTGCTTCCCGGGTGTTCGCCGCCCGTGCGAGCGATGCGACGACCCTGATCAGCAGGGCGAGTCGTTCGGTGGCCGGTGCCATCGGGTCGAGATCGAGCGTCTCCAGTGCGGAATTCCATAGCGAGAGAGCATCTTTGTGCGACGACAGTGACTCCGCTCGGTGCGCGGCGGCGGCGATGACGTGCGTCGACTCGATGGCTGTCGTCGAGGTCGCGCCGAGTGCGGCGTGATGCGCGAGGAGGGCGAGATCTTCCGGCACGCGATCGCGCAGCACCGAATACGCCTGCGCGTGCAGTCGCCTGCGTCGCAACTTGGGCAGGTCGAGGTACAGCGTGTCGCGGACGAGTGCGTGGGTGAACTGCAGTCGATCGACGGCGCGTTCGGTCAACAAGCCTGCCAGCACCGCGGGTTCGAGATCGTCGAGCAGTTGGTCTTCGTCGACCTTGGTCATCTCGAGGAGTGTGTCGAGGTCGGATTCGCGGCCGAGTACGGACAGCCGTCGCAGGGTGGTGACCGTGTGCTCGGGAAGCCGGGAAAGCCTGCGGCGCAATACTTCTCCGATGCCGGTCGGGATGGCTTCGCGTGCGGCAGGCGCGCCTTCGGACACGATGAGGCGGACGAGCTCGCGCAGGAACAGCGGGTTGCCTTCGGTGCGCGTCGCGAGCAGTGCCAGTGTGTCCGGACTCGGATCGGCAAGACCGAAATCAGCTGCGACGGCAGCCATTCGGTCCGGCGGCAAGCCCGCGAGTTCGAGTCGTGTGCTCGGCACGTCGAGCAGCGTCGCCCACGCGGACGTGAGATCTTCGGTGATCTCCGACGATCGGTACGTTGCGACGATCAGGATGTGTGCCCCGCGTGCGTCCGTCGCGACTTGCCGCAGCACCGACAGCGTCAAAGCGTCACCGCGGTGGACGTCGTCGAGGACCACGAGAACGGGCGACGACTCGGCGAGTCGGCAGAGGTAGTCCGCAACCCATTTACCGAGCCAGAATGGTTGTGCTGTATCGATTTCCGATGAACGTGGAAGGATCGGGGCCAGCTTGTCGCGGATGTCGTCGTCCATGCCCGCGACGTTCGCGAGCGACTGCAGGATCTCGCTCCACGCCCACCCGGGAGGGGCGCCGTCGACCTCGGGGCAGCGACCCCAGCCGATCTTCCACTGTCGTTGCCGCAGTTCGGCACTCAGCATCGACGCCAACGTGCTCTTGCCTTCGCCTGCCTCGCCGCCGATCCACGCGATCCCGAGTCCCGACGCGGCCGCCGTGTCCGCTGCCGCGACGAGCGCCGCGAGATCGTCCGGTCGACCGTTGGCGACCTCCGGATCGGCCTGCGAGGTCGAGCGTTCAGCGGGAACGACCGGCGAGACGACGGCATGAACCTCCTCGACCTGCACCTCGTCCACGCTGTGCGCCAGGATGTCCGATTCCAGGGTGCGAAGTGTCGGGTCGGGATCGATCCCGAACTCGTCGGCCAGATAGTCGCGGGAACGCCGGAGCACGGCGAGCGCGTCGGATTGCCTGCCGCCTCGGTACAGCGCGAGGGCGAGGAGTCGGACGGATTCCTCCCGGTCGGGCGCGAGGGCGATCACGGATTCGAGATCGCTGACGACGGCAGCGTGGTTGCCGCGGGCGATCATGTCGGCGGCTCGGCGTTCGACCGCGGTGCGACGGAGATCTTCGAGTCGGGTGACTTCCGACGCGGCCCATGCGGCGTCGGAAACCTCCCGATACGGGCCGTCGGTCCACAGGGCCAACGCGTCGGTGTAGTGGTCGGTCCGGTCGACGAGATGCTCGAACTGCCAGACGTCGACGGCCTCGTCGGGCAGGGTCAGCGCGTATCCCGGAGGCGCGCTGATCAGCACGGTCGCGGGCGAGCGCGGCGGACGGTTCGGTTCGAGCACGCGCCGCAGATTCGAGACGTGCACCTGCAGCGCGCCGAGCGCCCTCGGCGGCGGATCGCCCGCCCACAGATCCTCGATCAGTAGGTCCGTGCTGACGACGCGTCGACGCGCCAGTACCAGGCGCGTGAGCACGGTGCGCTGGCCGCGGCTGCCCAACGAGACGGGCCGCCCGTCGACGTCCGCACGGATCGGCCCGAAGGCGCGAATCGTCACTGCTGGCTGAATCATGATGATCGGTAGGTTAACGGCATCCATCCCGGGGCGCCCAGCAGTTCGCCCGCGGGCACCTCAGGATCGCTCGGGCATGAGCATCCAGGCCGCGAGGTAGACGAGGGCGACGGTGCCGAAGGACACGAAGGCGCCGATCACCGTCAGCACGCGAACGAGATTGACGTCGATGCCGAAGTACTCGGCGACGCCGCCGCAGACACCGGCGACCATCTTCTGCGAATCGGAGCGGACGAACTCTTTCGGGGCGTTGGTGTATGTCATGGATAAGAGTCTGCTCGGCGGAGACCTCCCGGCACATCGGGAATTTCCCCCATCTCGACCCCGAAGTCTTCACCGACCGTAAGCATGGAATCCGGCCCGAAACAACCGTACGGCCTTTTTCCGAAACCAGCTAGGACGCAGCGGGTTTCGCCGGATAGTGTGTGCTCGTTCGACTGCTCATCACCTTCGAAAGGACTTTTCTCATGCTCGGAACTCTCCTCGGCGCAGTGCTCGGCGGACTTCTCGGCGGCACGGGCGACGACGCTGCTGCAGGCGCAGGCCTGGGCGCTATCCTCAGCGGCCTCCTCGGAGACGGAACCGGAAGCGCCGGATCCAGCTCGTAATTGCTCTCCGTGCGCCTTCTGCGTGACCGGCGAAACCGCAGAGGGCGCACGAGGCGAGTTCACCTTCTTGTCACCATCTTGTTGCCGCCGGGGGCTAGCTTTCGGCCCATGACTCACGATTTCAGCTCGGTCGGCAATCTCGACGCAGCCGTGGACCTCACGGATACCAGCGGTTTCGTCGTCGACGACAGCGACGACGACGATCCCATCCTGCTGACGGTCCCCGACGGGCGAGTCGTCGACACCTGGCGCGAGGGTTATCCCTACGACGAGCGCATGTCCCGCGCCGAGTACGAAATGCAGAAGCGGTTGCTTCAGATCGAACTGCTCAAGCTCCAGATGTGGACCAAGGAGACCGGCCGACGCCACGTCATCGTGTTCGAAGGTCGCGACGCCGCAGGCAAAGGCGGCACCATCAAGCGCTTCATGGAACACATGAACCCGCGCGGCGCACGCGTCGTCGCGCTGGAGAAGCCGTCGGCGCGCGAGTCCACGGAGTGGTACTTCCAGCGCTACATTCAGCACCTTCCCGCTGCCGGCGAGATAGTCATGTTCGACCGCTCCTGGTACAACCGTGCAGGCGTCGAGCGTGTGATGGGATTCTGCGACGAAGACCAGCATGCGAGATTCGTTCGGCAGGCGCCGCTCTTCGAACAAATGCTCGTCGACGACGGGATCAGCCTCACCAAGTTCTGGTTCTCGGTGTCCCAGCTCGAGCAGCGCACGCGCTTCGCCATCCGTCAGGTCGACCCGGTCCGGCAGTGGAAGCTGTCGCCGATGGACCTGGCCTCGCTGGACAAGTGGGATGCCTACACGGCGGCGAAGGAGGAGAACTTCCGTGCCACCGATACCGACGTCGCACCCTGGACCATCGTGAAGAGCAACGACAAGAAGCGCGCCCGGCTCAACGCGATGCGCTTCGTTCTGAACAAGTTCGATTACGCAAACAAGGATCAGGAAGTCGTCGGGGAAACAGACCCGTTGTTGGTCGGACGTGCGCGTGACGTGATCGGAGAATGATCCTCTCCTAACCGGTCGCCGCGAATCCGTCGTCGAAATGTCGGCAAATCAGGTTTATTTCCCGATTTCATGGTCCCGCTGTTACCTCGTCGATGCATATGAGGTAAGAAGGAGGAGGGTCGTGACGTGGCGACCGAGCAGTTCGACTGGAGGAGTAATTCATGGGTTCCGCAGCAACCTTCCTTGGTGACATCGTTTCCGGCGTCTACGACGGAATCGTCGACGCAATCGTCGACCAGATCGTCGGTGCTCTGACCTCGGGCAGCGCTGCCTGATAGGGCTCCGGCCAGGTTCGAACGAGGCGCCGCGACTCACTCGAGTCGCGGCGCCTCGTTCATTTTTGTAGAAGCTGTTTTCTGGTTTGGTCGACGCTTTGCTGCTTTTGGACTTTTATCGCCGATCCCCTGGCGGAGTTTCGATTCGCTTGATAGAAACGTAAGTGGCAGTGATTGTTTCGTGATCGTCACTCCATCGGAATAGAACCCTCGAATAGAAGGAGCTCATTTCATGTCCAGCGAACTCGACACCTCCGGCCTGCTCGCCCTGCTCGCATTGCTGTTCTCCGGCAGCGCAGAAGCACCCGAGACGCCAGCGGGCTGAGTCAACGTCTGCTTCAAGCCTCCTACGTCGGCCGGGGCCAACCGCACAGGTTGGCCCCGGCCGACGTTCGTTCGTGTAGGCCTTAGTCTTGGCGGTCGTGGAGACCGTTCCGATTCAGATGCCCGGCGGCGACGTCGTCCCGGTAAGACTGTTCGAGTCCGCAGTCCCTCCCAAGTGGGATGTTCCCGTCGTCGTCGTGCTGCCGGGTCTCGGTATCCCGGCCGGCTACTACCAGCTGTTCGCCGAGCGGCTGGCGGACGAGGGCATGCACGTCGCGCTCGCCGATCTACGTGGCCAGGGTGACAGTAGGCCCAAGCCCAGCAGCGCCAGCAGGTACGGCTATCAGGAACTCGTCTCGGTCGATTTCCCCGCGGTCTTCGAAGTGGTCCGGGAGCGATTTCCCGACGCGACGCCGTACGCGCTCGGCCACAGCATGGGCGGGCAACTCGCGTCACTGTACGCGTCGCGCATCCGTGGCCGTCTCGGCGGCTTGATCCTGGTGGCATCGGGATCGCCGTACCACCGCGGTTTCGGCGTCGCGCGAGGTGCTTCGCTGTTCGTCGGTGCGGCGGCCATGTCGCTGACCAGCAGCATCGCGGGTTTCTGGCCAGGGGATCGTATCGACATCGGCGGCTTCGGCCGTCAGTCGAAGGTGTTGATCGACGACTGGTCGCGGTTCGCACGCACCGGCAGGATCGAGCCGTCGGGCGCCGACATCGACTACGAGGAGAGGATCGGCAGGCTGAAGCTGCCGATCCTCGCCGTCACGCTGGCCGGCGACGACATGGCCCCCCGGAGTTCCATGGACAACCTGCTGCAGAAGTTTCCGCGCGCCGATATCACCACACGGCATCTGGAGTCACCGCGTGGTCATATCGAATGGATCCGTCAGCCGGGCTCGGTCGTCGCCGAGGTGGTCGAGTGGTTCAAGCGTTGAGGGTCGTCCACAGGAACTGAAACGCGAGCGTCGTCTTGAACGCCATCTGAGCGTTGTCTGCGGCACCGCCGTGGCCGCCCTCGATGTTCTCGAAGTAGCGAACGTCCTGGCCCACCTCCTCGAGGCGTGCGGCCATCTTGCGGGCGTGGCCGGGATGGACCCGGTCGTCCCGCGTCGACGTCGCGATCAGGATCGGCGGATATTTCTTGTCCTCGGGTCCGACGACGTCCTGGTAGGGCGAGTATTCGGAGATGAACGCCCACTCGTCGGGATCGTCGGGGTTGCCGTACTCGGCCACCCACGATGCTCCGGCCAGCAGCAGGTGGTAGCGCTTCATGTCCAGTAGCGGCACCTGGCAGACGATGGCTCCGAACAGCTCGGGGTACTTCGTCAGCATGATGCCCATCAGCAGACCGCCGTTGCTGCCGCCCTGGGCGCCGAGCTGCCGATGCGTCGTGATGCCACGTTCGACGAGATCCCGGGCGACAGCCGCGAAGTCTTCGTGGACCTTGTGCCGACCGGCGCGCAGGACCTGTGTGTGCCACTCGGGGCCGTACTCACCGCCACCGCGGATATTGGCGACGACGTACGTGCCGCCTCGTTCCAGCCATGCGAGGCCCGTCGCGCCGCTGTACGACGGCGTCATCGAGATCTCGAAGCCGCCGTAGCCGTAGAGCAGGGTAGGTCCTGGCGCTGCATTGTCGCGGCGCACGACGAAGTATGGAATTTTCGTGCCGTCGTCGGACGTCGCAAAATGCTGGGCGACGGCCAAACCGGTGGTGTCGAAAAAGGACGGCGCCTGCTTCAGCGCCTCGATTTCTCCCCCGACCGTGCCGTACAGCAGCGTCGCGGGCGTGAGGTAGCCGCTCGACGACAGGAAGAACTCGTCGCCGTTCTCCTCCGAATCCGTGCCGACGATCTCGATCGACGTCAGCTCGGGCAGACCGGTCATCGGTCGGTCGCTCCAGCCGTCGTCGCCCGGCGTGTAGACCCGTACCTCGGTGGCGACGTCGACGAGCGTGACGACCAGCAGGTGATTCTCGGTCCACGCCCACTGATGCAGCGAGCGGTGCTCGTCCGGCGCGAACAGGACCGTCAGATCACGTCCACCGCGCACGAACGCGTCGAAGTTCGTGGCGAGCAGTGCGCCCGCCGAGTACGTCGTGTCGCCGACGGTCCAGTCCGTCATCGTGCGGACGAGCAGCCAATCCTTGTGGATAGACGCCGTCGCGTCCGTCGGCACGTCGACGAGGACGAGTTCGTCGCTCTTCAGCACGTAGAGCTCGGCGTTGTAGAAGTCGGTGGCGCGCTGGACGAAGTCGCGTTCGAATCCGGGAGTCCGGTCGTGCCATGCAGAGATCGAGATGTCCGACGGCTTGCCCTCGAACACGGTCGTCGCCTCGGACAGTTCGGTGCCGCGCTGCCACCGCTTCGCGATCCGCGGGTACCCGGAGTCGGTGAGCGAGCCGTCGCCGAAATCGGTACCGATGTAGACGGCGTCGGAATCGATGTAACCGATGTCGGTCTTCGCTTCGGCGACGTAGTAGCCGCCGTCGTCCGCGTTGCGGAAAGCCCTTGTCTCCAGGTCGAATTCACGCACGACGGTCGCGTCGGCGCCGCCGCGAGACAGCGTCACCAGCGCAATCTTCTGGTCCGGGCGCAGAACCTGCGCGCCGCTCCAGACCCAGTTCTCGCCTTCGGCGTCGGCGACGGCATCGAGGTCGAGCAGGACGTCCCATTCGGGGGAGTCCTTGCGGTACTCCTCCATCGTGGTCCGACGCCACAGCCCGCGCACGTGGGTCGCGTCGCGCCAGAAGTTGTAGAGATAATCGCCGCGGCGACGCGCGTACGGAATGCGGGCGTCGGTGTCGAAGACTTCGCGAACGCGCGCCTCGATGGCGTCGAACTCGTCGCTCTTCATGAACTCGGTGGTTGCCGCGTTGCGGGTGCGCACCCAGTCCAGGGCCGCGTCGTCGGTGACCTTCTCTAGCCACAGGTACGGGTCTTCGGTGTTGCTCATGCGTCATTTCTACCTGCGCGAGTACTGTCTCCGAAGATGACGGGCCATGCGCTGACGTTCGCACTCGTGGGTCTGGTCGTCATGGTGTGGCCGTGGTCCCTCGTGCCCGCGTTCCTCCTCGCGGCCACCGATCGCGGCCCGGTGAAAGTCGCCGCGTATGCGGCCGGATACGTTCTCGCCCTGGCTGTCGTCATGATTCTCGCTGCGACGTTGCTGCCTCCCGGTCCGCGAGCGAAGTCCACCGGACATCTCGTGGCGTGGGTCGAACTGGTCGTCGGGTTCCTGCTTGCGCTGTTCGTACTCGTGCTCTGGATTCGTCGGCGACGACACGAACCGACGACACCGAAATGGCTCAGCGCGCTCGACCGCGTCGGCGTCGTCGCGGCGTTCCTGCTCGGATTGTGGGTGCCGAACTACGCGTTGGTGACCGTCGCGGTCGCGGAGTTGACGCTGCTCGAACTGCACGGACCCGAAGCGGTCGGTGCCGCCGTCCTCTGGGTGCTGGTCGCGACGCTCGGAGTCGTCGCACCGCTGGTCGTGCTCGCGATGGCAGGCGCGAAAGCCGAAGCGATGCAACGGTCCTGGCGGGAATGGCTTGTCAAGCACAGTTCGACGATCATCTCCGTGGTGCTCGGTACGGTGTCGGTGGTGTTGATCGTCAAAGGTGGAATGTCGGTATGAGGTCGTGGGGGCTACCCGTGAGTAACGGGACCATCTCGAGACAGTGATACACGACGGGACTACCCTGGGGACTCGTGACCTCACACTATGACGTCGTTGTCCTCGGAGCCGGCCCCGGTGGGTACGTCGCTGCTATCCGCGCGGCACAACTGGGCCTGAGCACCGCCATCATCGAGAAGAAGTACTGGGGTGGTGTGTGCCTGAACGTCGGCTGCATCCCGTCGAAGGCTCTTCTCCGTAACGCCGAGCTGGCGCACCTGTTCACCAAAGAGGCCAAGCTCTTCGGTATCTCGGGAGAGGCGAGCTTCGACTTCGGTGCCGCATTCGACCGCAGCCGCAAGGTGGCCGAGGGACGCGTCAAGGGCATCCACTTCTTGATGAAGAAGAACAAGATCCCCGAGTACGACGGCCTCGGTACGTTCACCGACGCCAACACGATCGAGGTCGAGCTCAGCAAGGGCGGCACGGAGACGGTCACGTTCGACAACGCGATCATCGCCACCGGTAGCACCACCAAGCTGCTGCCCGGCACCGAGCTGAGCAAGAACGTCGTCACCTACGAAGAGCAGATCATGACCCGGGACCTGCCCGGATCGATCCTCATCGTCGGTGCGGGCGCCATCGGCATGGAGTTCGGCTACGTCCTGAAGAACTACGGAGTCGACGTCACCATCGTCGAGTTCCTCGATCGCGCGCTCCCCAACGAGGACGCCGACGTCTCGAAGGAAATCGAGAAGCAGTACAAGAAGCTCGGCGTGAAGGTGATGACCGGCGCTGCCGTGCAGTCGATCGACGACGACGGCTCCAAGGTGACCGTGTCGATCAAGAACAACAAGTCCGGTGACGTCGAGACCGTCACCGTCGACAAGGTCATGCAGTCCGTCGGCTTCGCGCCGCGCGTGGAGGGCTACGGTCTCGAGAACACCGGCGTCGCGCTGACCGACCGCGGTGCCATCGGCATCACCTCGACCATGCAGACCAACGTGCCGCACATCTACGCCATCGGCGACGTGACAGCCAAGCTGCAGCTCGCGCATGTCGCGGAGGCGCAGGGCGTCGTCGCAGCGGAGACGATCGGTGGAGCCGAGACGCTGCCGATCGACGATTACCGCATGATGCCGCGCGCGACGTTCTGCCAGCCGCAGGTCGCCAGCTTCGGTCTGACCGAGGAACAGGCTCGCGCCGAGGGTCGTGACATCAAGGTCGCGAACTTCCCGTTCGCCGCCAACGGCAAGGCACACGGACTCGGTGACGCCACCGGCTTCGTCAAGCTGATCTCGGACAACCAGTACGGCGAGCTCATCGGCGGACACCTCATCGGCCCCGATGTCTCCGAGCTGCTGCCCGAGCTCACGTTGGCGCAGAAGTGGGACCTGACGGTCAACGAGTTGGCGCGCAACGTCCACACGCACCCGACGTTGTCGGAGGCTCTGCAGGAAGCGATCCACGGTCTCGCGGGACACATGATCAACTTCTGATCAAGCTCTTCTGCGAACGGCGACAACCACTTCGGTGGTTGTCGCCGTTCGTGTTTTCTGGGGGCGTCCGAAGCGCATGGGCAGTGATCCAACAGTTGAATCCGTAACCGATTGTGGCGCTGCTGGTTACGGTCACTCGAACTGGTGTTCTACATCTTGTCGGTGGGTGCGGCTATGGTGTGGCTCATAGTCGTGGGGGACGAGTCGATGGGGGCGGTTTCGGTGAATGTTGTTGGTGGGGGCGTTGATTGGTCGTCGGAGGTGCCGTCGGTGCCGGAGTGGTATGTGTCCGACGCGGAGGCGGAGGGTGTGTCGTTTCCGGATGGTGTCGGCGGTGGTGATCGATCGGGCGCTGATGCTGGTGGGGGCTCCGCGGCTGGTGGTGGTGTGCCGGTGATCGGGCCTGCGTTCTTGGCGTCGGTGCTGGAGTCGTTGGAGTCGGCTGCGGAGTTGCTTGGTCGGGTGCAGACGTTCGGGATGGGCGATGCGGATCGGCGCGCGTTGTTGGTGCGGGTGGAGGTGGTGCAACGAATGTTGTTCTCCTACGGCCATACCTGGATCGCGGATCTGATCGGCGGGGGTGGGTTGGACGAGATATGGGGGTCGACGCCAGAGGCGTTGGCGGTGTTGCTGCGGATTTCGCGTGAGGCGGCGGGGCAGCGGGTGTTGTTGGCGAAGGAGTTCGGGGAGCGGACGTCGATGACGGGGGAACGGTTGGAGCCCTTGTTGCCGAATACCTCGCGGGCTGGTGAGGACGGGGTGATCGGGGAGGAGCATCAGCAGATCGTGCGGAAATTCTTTCGCCGGCTGGGGCAGAAGGTCGATATCGAGACTCGGGAGCGTGCGGAGGGGCAATTGGCCCAGTTGGCACGGGATTTGGGTCCGGATCATTTCAAGGCGGCGGCGGGCCGGTTGTATGACGTGCTCGATCCGGATGGGGAGGACGAGAGTCCGGAGCGGGTGGCCGATCGCTGTTATGTGCGGTTGGACGAGCAGGGCCCGGATGGGTTGTCGAAGGTGCGGATGGTTGTCGATGCGGAGTTCCGGGCGTATTTGGAGGCAGTGTTGGCCAAGTGGGCCAAGCCGGGGCAGTGCAACAGTGCCGATATTTCGCCGGTGGTCGATGATGCTGATGATCCCGTGAGCGACGGCGATGCCACTACCGACACGGACAGCCCGGAGTCGAATGGTGCAGTAACTGAGCCGGATTCGGCCGGTGCGGAGTCGAGCTTGTTCGAGCCGCCGGTCGCCGAGGCCGAAACTGGGGCGGATGCTGAGGATGACGCTGCTGCGGTGAACGGTGAGGCTGCTGCGGGGAGCGCTGAGGCTGCTGCGGGGAGCGCTGAGGCTGAGGAGTCTGAGCGGGCGGGTCGGGATCGGCGGGGTAGGGGTCGGCGTCAGCATGATGCGGTGAAGATGGTGTTTCGGCAGATGTTGGCGTCGGGGCAGATGGGTCGGCATCGGGGGTTGCCGGTGACGGCGGTGGTGTCGATGTCGTGGAAGGATCTCGAGGCTGGTACTGGTCATGCGGTGACGGCGACGGGGTCGTTGGTGAAGATGCGGGATGCCATTCGGATGGCCTCGCACGCGCATCACTATCTGGTGTTGTTCGATGAACAGGAGCGGCCGTTGCAGTTGCGGCGGACCAAGCGGATTGCGTCGGAGGATCAGCGGATCGTGTTGATCGCGGCGGATCGTGGGTGCAGTTTTCCTGGTTGTACTCGTCCGGCGACGTGGTCGCAGGTGCATCACGTGCGTGAGTGGGCTGATGGCGGTAATACCGATATCGAGGATTTGACGTTCGGCTGCGATCAGCATCATCGGCTTGTCGGGTCCGGGGAGCATGGGTGGGCGACGACGAAGGCTGGTCCTGGGCATCGGTATGCGGGGCGTACGTTGTGGCATGCGCCGGCGTCGATCGATCCGAGCCGGAGGGGGCGGGTCAATCATTTTCATCACCCGAACGAGTACATCTATCCCTGCCCGGAGGTTCCGCTACCGGACATGCCCGCGCCGGATAGCCCTGCGCCGGACAGCCCTGCGTCGGGTGTGCTTGTGTCCGAGGCGGATACGCGCGCGGCCTGCCAGCCCGAGACCGTCCAGCCTGAGACCCTCCAGTCCGCTACCTGCCAGCCCGAGACCCTTCAGTCCGCGACCTGCCAGCCCGAGCCCCTCCAGCCCGAGCCCGAGCTTTTCGATGACATTCGCGACGATCACGACACCCGGTCCGATGAGGGAACATCCGAGGGGCAGCCGGCGGCCGGGGTGTCGGGCGGTAGAGAATCTCCGGACGGACCGGGTTCGGCTGGTGGGGAGGCCGATCCACCGGCCGCCTGATTCGGCGGCGGCTGGGGTGGTGCGCTGCAGGACAGCCCGCCCCAGCTGAGCCGACCGACATCTACATCCGCGCCCAGCGGCACACATGAAGCCCGACGTGTGCCGCCTACAGACGTGCCGTCGGAACGTCAGGGTGAGCGAGCTCCGGTCAAAAATCCCGTTCCACGCGCAGGGTCCCGATAGTCGTTGCGAGACCGTCGTATTGCGCGACGAGGAACAGGAATTCGATCATCTGCCGCTCGTCGAACTCCTGCGACAGTGCCTTCCATGTCGGGTCGGACAGATCCTTGGTGTCGAGCAATTCGTCCGTCGCGGCAAGAATGACACGGTGCTTGGGGCTGAGACCCTCGGCTGTCGGACCCTCGTGCACGAGAGCCAGCAGCTCTGCCGTCACGCCGAAGCGGCGGCCGATACGGCTGTGATGATCCATCTCGTAACCGCAGTCGCGCAGATACGCGATCCGGTTGATCACCAATTCCGTTTCCTTGGGCGGAATTCGGCCACCCGGCATCATTCGACCACTGAAGATCAGCCAACCCCGGAACAGCCCTTTGGCGCGACCGACCGTACTGAACAGATGCGCATCGGGCGTCCCGGCGACTTTCGACAGGACGCGACACAACACCCAGTTGATTGGGCCGAGTTGCTTGAAAGAACCGGTCGGAATCCGAGGTGTGCTCATCGGCCCGACGCTACCTGCGACGCCTACCGCGCACCACGTTTCCTGTGAACGAGAGCGTGTGACTCGTCGATCAGATCCTCGACGAGACCGTCGGGCACATCGCCGTCGAGCCGAATGGTGACCCAGTGACGCTTGTTCATGTGATAGCCGGGCACGATGTGCGTGTGTTCGCCGACGAGCACCTCCGCGTGCTCGGGCGCGCACTTCAGTGTCAGTCTGTCGTTGCCGTCGTCACCGGCCCCGAGCACGGCGAAAATCTTCCCGCCGGTCTTGTAGACCGATGTCTCGGGGCCGAATGGGTGGGTGAGCTCGGCGTCCGGCAGCGCGGCGCATTGCGCGTGCACGCGTCCGGACGTCGTCACGACTTGCGCCAGTGATCGAAGCGATTCTTGATGTCCGACGCGACGTCACCGATTCCGTTCCCGACGGCGTCGACGGCTCCGGTGAAACCACTGCCGAGGTCACGCAGGGTCCTGATCAGCGGGTCTTCGGACGTGTCGAAGCTCTGCTTGTAACTCTTGGCTGCAGAGCGGAACTCGTCACCGACCTTTGCCTCGTGGTCCTGCGACTTGCGCGGATACTCCCCACGAAGGACGGCCGCATATTCACCGCTGTCGACCCACTTCTTCAGCTCTGCTGCACGAAGAACCGAGAACGGGTGCGACAGCAGTTCGATGTTGAGCAGCTTCAGCACGCCATCGCGCAGGTCGCCGCTGGCCTCGTACTCGGCTGCCTGCGCGAGGAACGCGTCGATGTCGATTTCGCTGATCCGCGCGCCGCCCGCAAGTTTGAGTTGCACTCGCAACGCGGTGTGCACGTCCTGCCCGCACAGCAATCCGGCTCGGTCACCCGAAAGTTCCGATTTGCGTTGCCATTCCATGAGTCCGGCGATGATCGCGCGAAGTGCCCAGCCGCCCACCGGGATCCAGCCGATCGTTCCGGCCAGACGCATCAGGTGCATGAGAATGGTGCGGTACACAGCATGGCCGGACAGAGCGTGACCCAGTTCGTGTCCGACGACGAATCGCTGTTCCTCGTAGGTGAGGATGTCGAGCAGACCCGTCGTGACGACGATGAACGGCCGGTCCATACCGATCGTGAACGCGTTGACCGCAGGCGACTGCAGCACGAACATCTCGGGAGTCTCGGCGGCGCCGAAAATCTCGACGCAGTCGGCGCGCAGATCGTCGAGATCCTTGAACTGTCTGCTGTCGACGCGCACCGACGTCGCCAGATACATCAGTCGGTGCTGACGTTCCTGCAGTAGCCCGGACAGTGTGCGGAGAACCGTGTCGAAGCCCTTGAGCGTGCGCAATGTGACCAGCGCTGCTCGGTCGGAGGGGTGTTCCCACGCCCGAGAACTGATGTCGGGGAACTCGATGCGCGTGCGATCCGGTGCTGCCGTCAAGCCATTCTCCCAGCGTCACGGGTGTCAACGAACATAATTCGTCGTTCAAAGTATCAGTAAAGACGTCGCACGGCAGGCATGAAGCGCTGCAGGGGTAATGCTTAGGCTAACCTACATCCCGAAACCGGTCGATGAACGAAGGATTGAACGTGGCAAGTTCGACAACGCACTTACGAGCATTCGCGATCGTCATCGCGACTGCAGCGATGACAACGCTGATGACGGCCTGTTCGTCGGCAGACGCGGGCGAGGCGCAGTCCGACAGTGAGAGCAGCACTCGCGTCGTCGACCATGCTCGTGGGACGACCGAAGTACCTGCGTCGCCGCTGCGTGTCGTGACGCTCGAACCGGTCGAGCTCGACACGGCCGTCGCACTCGGGGTGATCCCGGTGGGAACCGCGGTGCTGAGCGAAACGACGGGTGTGCCCGCGTACCTCGGTGCGGAGGCTGCGGACATCACGCCGATCGGTACCGTCGCCGAACCGCGGATCGAGTCGATCGCTGCGCTGCAGCCCGACCTGATCCTGGGAACCGAAACGCGGCACGGCGAGTACTACGAGCAGCTCGCGGCGATTGCACCGACGGTGTACATGGCGTCGCAGTCCGATCCGTGGCAGGAGAACGTCCGTCTCGTCGGGCGCACGCTGGGACGCGAGGGCGAAGCCGAGGCCCTGCTCGGCGACTATGCGGAGCGGTGCGACGACATCGCAGCGAAGCACGACACGGCAGGCAAGACCGCGCAGCTCATCCGCCCGCGGAACGACCAGCTGACGCTCTACGGTCCGCTGTCGTTCGCAGGCAGCACACTCGAATGTGCGGGCTTCACGACGCCGCCGCGCCCGGAGTGGGCCGACGAGATCTCCGTCGACCTGTCGCCGGAGCTCGCCGCGCAGGCTCGGGCCGATCTGATCGTCGTCACCGCGACGAATCCGGCTGACCCAGCGGCGATTCCGTCGGCGGTCACGGAAAATGCTGCGGCACTACCCAACCCGCACGCCGTCGATCAGTCCTTCTGGATCACCGGCGTCGGGCCCAAGGGCGGACAGGCAGTGCTCGACGACATCGACCGGATACTGACCGAGCAGAACTGAACGGTCAATTCTGAACGGACAGTGCGAATCTCGCCATCGACAGCGCTTGGGTAGCGCGATCGATGACGACGTTCTGCGACAGGTCGATGTGCGACGACAACAATGCCCGGGACGCGTCGAATTTCCCTGCCAACACCGCTTCACCGATGGCGATGTGCTCGTCGATGGTGTCGACGACACTGTCGCGTGCGACATAGCCGAACATGCGGACCGGCCGGATCCGGGCGTTGACCGTCTCGAGAGCGTCGGCGAGTGCTCGGTTTCCCGCCGACCTCAGCAGTGTGACGTGGAACAGCTCGTCCTGGGTGACGAAGTCGACGTCCGGTTCGGGCGGCGTGGTGCGCAAGCGCTTCCACTGTTCGACGACCGGTCCGAGCATGTGCGGGTCGTGTGGGACCGACCCGGCGGCGACGCGCGCGATTCCTTGCATTTCCAACGTCGTTCGCAGTTCGTACAGGTCGGCGAGGTCACCGACGTGCGGGCGATAGGGGTACAGCCCGTCGTCGCCGCGCATGACGAGGCCGTCGGCCAGAAGCCGTGCGAGCGCCTCACGCACGGGTGTACGTGAGACGCCGTAGAGCTCTGCGAGTCGTTCCTCCCCGAGCCGTTCGGTTGCCGGGATCGCGCCGGAGACGAGGTCGCGTCGCAGCGAGAGATACACCTTCTCGCGAAGGTCCCTGCGTGGCATGGGCAGTCGCGATCAGATCGCCATCGCCGCACGCACGTCGGCCTCGGAGTCGCTACCACCGGTGCCGGACGACGTGATGCGGCCGGCTTCGAGGATGTAGTACTGCTGCGCCGACTCGAGTGCGAACCCGATGTGCTGCTCCACCAGGAGAACTCCGAGACCGCCGCGACGGGTGAGCTTGAGGATGGTGCGTTCGATCTCGGCGACGACGGACGGCTGAATGCCCTCGGTCGGCTCGTCGAGAATGAGCATCTTCGGCTCGGTGATGAGGGCGCGCGCGATCGCGAGCTGCTGTCGCTGCCCACCGGACAGCAGCCCTGCGCGACGGGTGAGCAGATCCTTCAGTGCCGGGAACAGGTCGAGCGCCTCGTCGATCAGGGCTTTGCCGCGCTTACGGCCGTCGGCGACGACCTGCAGGTTCTCGGCTGTGGTGAGTTGCCCGAACGACTGTTGCCCCTGGGGGACGTACGCGAGCCCGCGGGCGACGCGAGCGCTCGGCCGCAGGGCCGTGACGTCGGCCCCGTCGAACATGATCTTGCCGGAGCCGACCTTCAGCAGGCCGACCGCAGCGCGCAGAAGCGTCGTCTTGCCTGCGCCGTTGTGCCCCATGACGGCAGCGACACCGTCGGCGGGGACGGTCAGCGACGCGCCGTGGATCACTTCGCTGCGGCCGTAACCTGTTCGTACGTCGACGAGTTCAAGCATCTCCTGCCCCTTCTTCTGCGATCTGGTCGAGTTCCTCGCCCGCCGCGGCGGTGCCGAGATAGACCTCCTGGACTTTCGGATCCGCTTGGACCTCGGCGACGGTGCCCTCGGAGAGAACACGACCACCCGCGAGAACGGTGACGGAGGTGGCGAACGCGCGCATGAAATCCATGTCGTGTTCGACGACGACCACCGTGCGCTCACCGCCGATTCGCCGAAGCAGTTCGCCGGTTTCCTCGCGTTCCTCGTGACTCATGCCGGCGACGGGCTCGTCGAGCAGAAGTACATCGGCGTTCTGTACCAACAACATTCCGATCTCGAGCCACTGCTTCTGGCCGTGCGCGAGGATTCCGGCGGGCTTGTCGCGGTGCTCTTTCAGGCCGATCGTCTCCAGCGCTTGTTCGATCTCGGCGCTGACGGCCTTGCGCTTGCGCAGCATCGTCGACCATGACCGCCCGGCGCCGGCCGCGATGTCGAGGTTCTGCAGGACGGTGAGCTGCTCGAAGATGCTGGCGGTCTGGAACGTTCGTCCGACACCGAGGCGTGCGATCTGATGAACCTTCTTCCCGATCAGCTCGACGCCCGACTTCGTGACCGATCCCGTCGCCGGAACCAGCCCGGTGATGGCGTCGATCAGCGTGGTCTTGCCTGCGCCGTTCGGGCCGATGAGAAACCGCAGATCACCCTGCATCAGCGTGAGATTCACGTCGGTGTTGGCCTTGAAGCCGTCGAAGCTGACCGTCAGGCCACGCACTTCGAGGTACTGGCTCGACATGCCGGCGTTGCCGCCGAACGTCGGCTGGTGACTGTCGGTGTGGATCATTTGACCAGCTCCTTCTCTTCGACGTCGACGACGGATGCTTCGTCGGCTTTCTTGCGACGCCTCAGTGCGAACAAGCCCGCGACGCCCGCCGGGAAGAATCCGACGACGACGATGAACAACAGACCCTGCGCGTACGTCCACCCGGACGGAAACTGCTCGGACAGCGTGGTCTGTGCCCACGCGACACCGAGCGCGCCGAGGACGGGGCCGAGCAGCGTGGTGCGGCCACCGATCGCGACGCCGATGAGGAACGCGATGGACGGGACGATACCGACGTCGTTGGGGGAGACGATGCCGACGATCGGAACGAACAGTGCGCCTGCGAGACCCGCGAAGAATGCCGCGGTGACGTACGCGACGATCTTGATGTTGGCCGGGTCGTATCCGAGGAAGCGGACGCGCTCCTCCTGGTCGCGGACCGCGACGAGCAATTCCCCGTAGCGCGAGTACATCAACTGGCGGGTGATCGCGACGACTGCGAGCAGCACACCCGCCGCGATGAAGAACAGCATCTGCTTGTTGGCCGGATCATTGAGATTGAATCCGAAGAAAGTGCGGAAACGGTTGAGACCGTTCGAACCTCCGGTGCTCTGCTGCCCGATGAGGAGGATGGCGAACGCGGCGGCGAGTGCCTGGCTCAGGATCGCGAAGTACGCGCCCTTGACGCGACGCTTGAACACACCGAGTCCGAGGACGAGCGCGACCAGACCGGGAACGAAGAGGATTCCGAGGATGGTCACCAGTGGCGACTGGAACGGAACCCAGTACGACGGCAGTTCGCGGATGCCCGCGATGGACATGAAGTCCGGCACTGCGTCACCGCGAAGGTCGGCGTCGGCGATCTTCAGGTGCATCGCCATGATGTACGCGCCGAGGCCGAAGAAGACGCCCTGGCCGAGCGTCAGCATTCCGCCTCGGCCCCAGGCCAATCCGATGCCGACGGCGACGATCGCGTAACAGATGAACTTGCCGAGCAGGTTCAGTCGGAAGTCGCTGAGGACAGCGGGAGCGACGGCGAACAGGAGAATGGCGGCGACGGCGAACCCCAGCCAGGCGCCACGTTTCTGGACGAAGGTACTCACACCAAACTCCTTGTCTTGACCGCGAACAGTCCCTGGGGGCGGACCTGGAGGAAGATCACGATGAGGACGAACAGGACGACCTTGGCGATCGAGGCCGTCGTGTTGTACTCGATGAACGAGTTGACGATGCCGAGGGTGAACGCGGCGATCACCGCGCCCTTGATCTGGCCGAGGCCGCCGACGACGACCACGAGGAACGCGTCGATCAGATAGCTTTGTCCGACAGTCGAACTCGTCGATCCGATGAGAGTCAGTGCGACACCCGCGATACCGGCGAGGCCGGAGCCGATGAAGAACGTCGAGATGTCCGTCGTACGGCTGGAGATGCCCGACGTCTCCGCGAGATCGCGGTTCTGGACGACCGCGCGGATGCGTCGACCCATCGGGGTGGTCTTGAGTGCGAACGACAGTGCGACGACGCACACGACGGCGAGGACGAGAATGAAGATGCGGGTCTTCGGGACGACGGCCCCCAGGATGTCGACGCCGCCCGACAGCCAGCCGGGCGAGACGACGTTGACGGCAGGAGCACCGAAGATGTCCCGGGCGAGCTGCTGAAGAATCAATCCGACGCCGAACGTGACGAGCAGCGTGTCCAACGGACGGTGATACATGCGTCGGATCAACGTGACCTCGAGCAGAACGCCCATGGCGCCGCCGACGAGGAATCCGACGATCAACGAGATGAACAGCGACGCACCGCCGGCGGAGATGACTTGCTGTACGACGTACGCGGTGTACGAACCGGCCATGATGAACTCACCATGTGCCATGTTGATGACGCCCATCTGGCCGAACGTCAGCGACAGTCCCAGTGCGGCGAGCAAGAGGATAGAACCGATCGACAGGCCGGTGAACAGCTGCCCGACAACGACATCCATGTGTGGCTCCTTCGGGGAGGCGGCTTCGCCGCACGTGCGCGCGAATGTATAGCCCGCTACACATTCGCGCGCACGGGGGCGCAGCCGCAGTATCAGTTGAGGTCGGCGGCCCAGTCGTAGGTCTCCAGGAACGGGTCGGGCTCGATCGGAGCCGGCGACTCCCAGACGGTGTAGATCAGGCCGTCGGGGCGGATCTCACCGATGCGCGCAGTCTTCGAGATGTGGTGGTTGTCGCCGTCGATCACGACCTCGCCTTCGGGTGCGGCGAAGCTGACGCCGTCGGCTGCGTCCTGAATGTCGTTCACCGCGAACGAGTTTGCCTTCTCGACGGTGTTCTTCCACAGGTAGACCGACGTGTACGCGGCTTCCATCGGATCGGACGTCGGCTTGTCGGCGCCGTACTTGGCCTTGTAATCGGCGACGAACGTCGTGTTCTCCGGGGTGTCGACGGTCTGGTAGTAGTTCCACGCCGTCAGCTGGCCCGCGATGTTCTGTGCGCCGATGCCCGCGACCTCTTCCTCTGCGATCGACACCGAAATGACCGGCATGTCAGCGGCATTCAGTCCGGCGTTGGTGTACTCGCGGAAGAAGGCGACGTTCGAGTCGCCGTTCAACGTGTTGAACACGGCGTCGGCGTCGGCCGCGCGCACCTTGTTGACGATGGTCGAGAAGTCGGTCGAGCCGAGCGGGGTGTAGTCCTCGCCCTTGATCTCGATGCCGTTCGCCGCCGCGTACGCCTTGATCTCCCGGTTGGCGGTCTGCGGGAAAACGTAGTCGCTACCGACGAGGTAGAGCGAGGTCTTGCCCTGTTCCTTCAGGTAGTCGAGCGCGGGGATGATCTGCTGGTTCGTCGTCGCACCCGTGTAGAAGATGTTGTCCGACGCCTCCAGACCCTCGTACTGAACGGGGTAGTAGAGGAGTGCATCGTTGTCTTCGAAGACCGGCAGCATCGCCTTGCGCGACGACGACGTCCAGCCGCCGAAAACTGCTGCGACACAGTCGCTGCTGATCAGCTTCTCGGCCTTCTCGGCGAACACGGTGGGCTCGGACGCTCCGTCCTCCGACACGACCTGAATCTGCTTACCGAGCACACCGCCGGACGCGTTGATCTGCTCGACGGCCAGTGCGATCGAATCACGCACCGTCACTTCGCTGATGGCCATCGTGCCGGACAGCGAGTTCAGCGACCCGACCTTGATCGTGTCACCGGAAGTGTCGACGCAGGACTGCGCAGCGGAGCCACCGTCGCTCGACGCCGTGTCACTCGCCCGGCTGCCGCACGCGGTGAGAGTCAAGCCGACCATCGCCAGCGCGGCCGGAACGACCAGCGCCCGGGTGGCGAACTTGCTGGAAGGAAGAGCAGGCATCGCGGACGCCCTTTCGCTTGTATACGGAGTTGTATTCGCGATTGGGAACAGTAAAGGGGAAGTATTGCGCCGATATGTTGCGCGGTGACTTCTTCGTTTCGTGGATTACGTGGCTGTAAACAACCGTTCCGACGCCCGATCCGGCCCGGATTTACCCTCCTGTTGTGCGGTTTCTGCGCCCCGGACCGCACAACAGGAGGGTAAATTTCCGCCGATGACAAGTAGGGTTGACATCCTGTGACAAGTCCGCTTGACTTTTACGCATGACCACCGCATCGAGAACCAATTCGGTGCGCGACCACCGCAAGGCGGCACGGCTGACGCAGGCGGAGCTCGGAAAGGCCTGCGGCGTCAGCAGGCAGAGCATCGTCTCCGTCGAAGGCGGTGATTACGCGCCGAGTGTGTATTTGGCGCTGAAACTTGCACGGGCACTGGGAACAACCGTCGAGACCCTGTTCGATCTGGAGGAATCATGAGTGCGTTCACGAGAGCCATGCGTTTCGTCGGCGACCTCGACGACGAATTCTACGACGACGAACGCCAGCGTGATGTGTGGAACGAAGCCTCCGCCATAGGTTTTCAACTGTTCCAGTGGGCTTCGCTGATCGGCGCTGCCGTCCTACCGTGGGTTTCGGGGAGTACGGGCGCCCGGGTGTCGCTGGGGATTCTGGTGACGCTCACGGTGATCAACCTGCTCACCATCGCCTATTCGGCAGCCCGACGCGTCAATCTCTACACCGCGGCGAAGGTCAACCGTGTGCGCGGGCTCGTGGTGGCGGCGCTACTTGTGTTCGGTTACGTCTCGACGCTCGTGAAACTGCAACCGGAGACGTTCTCCGACGCCAGTTCCTGGGCAGGCGGGGTCGTCGGGGCCGTCGCCGGGGGAGGACTCGTCGGAATCGTGATCTGGCGGATGACGCGTCGAAATGCGAAGTTCGAGAACGAGGAAGTCTGAGGGCCCACCTGTACCGTCGTCGACATGACTGCGCAGCAGATCGCCGACGACGTATGGGCCTTCCTGTGGGAACCGGGGAGCTGGGGGCAGGCGAACACGGGATTGGTCGTGGACCCCGGGACCGCGGCGATGGTGGTCGACACGGTATGGGACACGCGTGAGGCTCGACGGATCGCCGACGACACGGCCTCGCTCACCGGCGCTACGCCGATCACCGAGGTCGTCAACACCCATTCCGACGGTGATCACTGGTGGGGCAACGACACCGTCCCCGTGGACGCGCGGATCACGACGAGCGCGGCGTCACTGCATGCGATGAAGGAGGAGACCCCTCCGTCTGCGGTGCATGCGTTCGCATCGCTGGGTGCTCTCACCAGTTGGATACCCGGTCCCGCAGGACACATGGGCAGCTACATGAACCGCGTGCGCGGCGGTGCACAGTTTCCTCGCAAGACGCCGCGCATGCCCGACCACACCTTCGAGGTCACCGATCGTATCGACGTCGGCGGCCGCGAGGTGCAACTCCGCTACCTCGGGCCCGCGCATACCGCGGGGGATCTGATCGTGCACGTCCCCGACGCGGGTGTCGTGTTCGCCGGTGACTTGCTCTTCGTCGGGTCGACGCCCATCCTGTGGCACGGGCCGCTCGAGAACTGGACGGCCGCGCTGGAACATCTGTTGTCGCTCGACGCTGCGGTGTACGTTCCCGGACACGGACCACTGTGCGGCGCCGCGGAAATTCAGGCCGTGCACGACTACTGGATGTGGGTGAGCGAGGCGGGTCGTGAACATTTCGACGCGGGCCTCGGTGCGACGCAGGCCGCTCGAAACATGCTGCGATCGAGCGAATTCAAGCGATTCAGCGCATGGGACTCGCCCGAACGTCTCGTGCTGAGCATGTCGACGTTGTTTCGGCTGTGGCAGGGGGAGCCGGCGGCGCCGCCGACCATCGCGCGACGAGCGAAAGCATTCGCCGACGCGGGAGCGCTTCTGCGGGAGAAACAATCACGCTGAGTCGAAGTCTGGGCAGAGACTAGAGATCGGAGAATCATCGAACGAGTGACTTCTGCGCCCACGAATGCCGCCCCGGTCTATCGGCGTTACCGGAACCCTGACCTGACCGAACTTGCGCACAGCAACGACACGCTCGACGTGCTGCTGCGCCACCACTCGGTGCGCAACTTCTCGCCGGAGCCGATCGACACCGCCACGCTCGAGACCATCGCGGCGGCAGCGCAGTCCGCGCCGACCTCGTCGAATCTGCAGGCGTGGAGTGTCGTCGCGGTCCGTGAAACGGCACGCAAATCGCGATTGGCGTCGCTGGCAGGCGATCAGGGATTCATCGCTCAGGCGCCGGTCTTCCTCGTCTTCGTCGCCGATCTCGGACGCGCTCGACGGTTGGCAGAAAGACACGACGTTCCGCTCGGGGGCGCCGATTACCTCGAAAGCACCCTGCTCGGGTTCATCGACGCCGCGCTCGCCGCGCAGAACGCCGTCGTCGCCGCGGAATCGCTCGGCTTGGGAACCGTGTACGTAGGCGCGGTGCGCAACAACCCGGAAGCGATATCCGACGAACTCGGCTTGCCGCCCGGGGCGTTTCCCGTGTTCGGTCTGGCTATCGGACGTCCCGACGGCGACTCTGCAGGCATCAAACCGCGACTGCCGTTGTCGGCGGTGCTGCATCACGACACCTACGACTCCGACGCGGCCGACGCAGGCATTGCCGTCTACGACGAACGTCTCGCAGAGTACAACCGGGAGCAGGGTCGCGAATCGCAGTGGACGACAGCAGTTCTGAGCCGCCTGCGCGACGCGTCGTCCCTGAAAGGTCGAGACAGAATTCGCGACGCGCTGGCATCCCGCGGCTGGCCGTCCCGATAGGGAGAAGTGGCACATGCGTTTTCAGATACTCGACATCGTCTTCAACCCGCCTCATCCCGTCACCGGAGAGGAAGTTCACCCGTCCGATCGACTGAACCGCGTCGTCGACATGGCCGTACTCGCCGAAGAACTGGGCTTCGACTCGTATTCGGTCGGTGAACGCCACGCCGGTGACGTCCTGTCGTCGTCGCCGACGGTCATTCTCGGCGCGATCACGCAGGCGACCTCGCGCATCCTGCTGTCGACGGGCGTCTCCGTCATCGCAGTGCTGGATCCGGTGCGACTTGCCGAGGACTACTCGACGATCGATCAGCTCAGCCGAGGCCGGCTCGAAATCGTGATCGGCAAAGGCAACGAGGCGATGCAGTACCCGTTGTTCGGCCTCGACATCGGCAAACAGTACGAATATCTCACCGAGAACTACGAACTGCTGCGTCGGCTCATTCGCGAAGAGAACGTGACGTGGACCGGACAGCATCGATATTCACTGGTCGACGCCACCACCTTGCCTCGCCCGTTCGACGGTCCGTTCCGGATCTGGCACGGGTCGGCGACGTCGGTCGAAGCGGTCGATCTGGCGGCCAAGTGGGGCGACCCGATCGTCACGGCGAATGCGTTGCAGCCCCGCGAGAACTACAAGGTTCTGATCGACCGCTACCGCGAGCAATACCGTGCACACGGGCATGACCCGGACAAAGCGTACGTCGGATCTGGTTCGGGCGGACTGTTTCTCGCGGACACGACCGAGAAGGCGATCGAAGAATTCCGGCCCATCTACGAGGGGATCGTCGCGCAACAGGACAGACGCAAGCACGACCCGAAGGCGAGAGGGAAGGTCACGAGTTTCAGGACCATCGAGGAAGCCGTCGAACGTGGTCCTGCGCTCGTGGGGTCGCCCGAGCGCGTCGCTGAGAAGATACTCGACTACCACGACAGTTACGGTCACGACTTCCAGTCGGTGTCGATCAACCACGTTCTCGACGTCGAACGGCAGAAGGATACGATGCGGCGCTTCGCCGAAGAAGTGATCCCGCTGGTCAAGGCGGAGGTGTCGACGACGCTGTGGGGACCGGAGGACAAGGATCGAGCGAAGGGATTCACTGCGGAGTGACGGCGCTCTTCCTGGCCCGAGCTGAGCGGCGAACGGCCAGGAACCCGACCACGCCCACCACTATCAGGGCGATACCCAGATAGGTCGGACCGGCTTCGGTGATCAACAGTGCCACGCCGACGATGCCGACGTATGCGGGAATCCAGTCGAACAATGCGAGCAGGGGAGGTCCTGGTTCCGACGGCTGTGCGGCGTCGGGGTACCACTCGGTGAAGGCGACGGCGAAGAGTAGGGCCCCGATCTGCAGGATCCACCCGGTCCAGAAGTTGTCCGACGTGTGCAGCACGATCACCCCGTACAGGCCTGCCAGCGCGGAGAACGCGAAAGCCAGCGCCCACGCGAGTGTGATCCGATAGTTGATCTTGCGGAAGAGCGGAGTGTCCCAGACTTCCTCCGGTGCTTGCTCTTTCGCGTACTCGATCGTGAACGGATTGCGCAGCAGAATCGAGCCGAACGCGAAAACGACGAGCGCGATGTTGGTCATCTCGCCGGACCACAGCTCCATCCAGGAGATCACTCGGTCGCTCGCGAACAGTCCGATGACGGCGATGACCGCGAAGTAGGCGACGTCGAACCACTCCATCGTCTTGACCCGGCCACCGCGTCGATCCGGGTCGTTCCGCAAGCTCCACCCCCGCCTATGCCCGAGGACGAGTAAGAGCACCGACATCCCGAGCGCGATGCTCGCGGCTTCCTCGAACCTCCCGGGCCCGACGATGAGCGACATCGCGATCCACGGGGCGAGTCCGGACAGCGGAGACTCGAGAAACGCGTCGATCGGGCTGCGTCGCGCTGCGGGGGTGGCGTCCATCATCCGATCGTCCACCGCCCGGTCGTTTCCGGGAAGGTGAGACGGTGGGTGATTTATCGAACGAGGTACGGCGAGACGGAGCTGCGGTGCTCGTCGATGTCGAGTTCTTTCCCCAACGGCGGAAAGGCTCGTTGCGGGCAGTTGGCTCGTTCGCACACCCGGCAACCGGCACCGATCGGCGTTGCGACGGCCGAGCCGTGGATGTCGAGGCCGTCGGCGTAGACGAGTCGGCTCGCATGTCGAAGCTCGCACCCGAGTCCGATCGCGAACGTTTTGCTCGGTTGTCCGTACCGAGCAGCGCGACGCTCGACGGTGCGCGCGATCCACAGATAGCTGCGGCCGTCGGGCATCTCGGCGATCTGCGTCATGATCTTTCCGGGGTACGCGAACGTTTCGTACACGTTCCACAGCGGGCACGTGCCGCCGCTCGACGAGAAGTGAAAACCCGTCGCCGATTGACGCTTCGACATGTTGCCCGCGCGATCGACCCGGACGAAGGAGAACGGGACTCCACGAACCTTGGGTCGCTGCAGCGTCGAAAGTCTGTGGCACACGGTCTCGTAACTGACCGAGAAGAAGGCCGACAGACGCTCGATGTCGTACCGAAACTCCTCGGCGACGTCGTGAAACTGGTGATAGGGCAGCACGGTCGCGGCGGCGAAGTAGTTGGCGAATCCGAGAATCGCGAGCTTCCTCGACGCCTCGCTGGTGAAGTTGCCCTCCTCGACCATCCGATCGAGCAGGTCGCCGCACTCGAGATAGGCCAGTTCGGCGGCGAACTTGAACACTCTCTGACCGCCGGACAGGTGAGGGGAGATCTCCAGCAGCCTGCTCTCGGGGTCGAACCGGTGCAGAACGTTCTCGCCGAGATCGATGCGATTGACGATCTGCACCTCGTGCACGTTCTGCAGACGTTTCGCGATCTCGTTCCCGACGTCGGCGCGGTGGAAACGAATGCGCGACGTCAATTCCTCGGCGGCAGTGTCCAATTCGTGGAGGTAGTTCTGCCGCTCGTAGAAGTAGTCACGCACTTCCTCGTGCGGCTTGCTGATCGAGCCGCTCCCGCTGCCGTCGGAGAAGCGCTCTTCGGTCGCGGCGGCCAGCTGAGCCGTCGTATTGCGGTAGCGCCGGTGCATGGTCACCATCGCCCTCGCCAGTTGAGGGTGCGACGAGACCATCTGCGCGATCTCGTGCGAATCGGCGGCGATGCCCATGTTCTGGTCGAGAGCCACCTCGCGGAGTTCGGCCACGAGTCTGGTGTCGTCCTCGGACGAGAAGAACGACGTGTCCACACCGAACACCTCGGAGATCCGAAGCAGGACGGGGACCGTCAAGGGCCTGACGTCGTGTTCGATCTGGTTGAGGTAGCTCGCCGAGATCTCGAGATGTCCGGCCAGCGCGACCTGGCTCATCTTGCGCTCCGTGCGCAGCTGTCGCAGCCGTGCACCCACGAACGTCTTGGGCATTCACCCAGGTTACGCCTGCGAAGACCGGGCTTAACAACGTTCGCGAACGTCTGGTGGGTCACGATCCGGAGTCCAACGCAGTGGACCGCTTCGGAGGGGCGTATACCGGATACATGCTCGTTTGCATGGCTAAAGAAGTTTGGGTGTCTAAGTAAGGAAGGCGAATCACATGTCCGAGAATCTTCGTGAGGTATCGCGCGACGCAGTGGTTCTGGCGGTAGGCGTCGTACTCGTGGTGTCGACGATCTGGCTTCCCGTCGAGGGCAACGCCGGAGTGTCCGGAGCCATCCTCGTACTGGGCATGGTGTCGGCCGGCACGGCATTGTGGGCGATGTCGAGTGCATCGAGATCGAGTCACTGGGCCCACCTCGCTCTCGGGGTGATGTTGGCACTGTCTCCGGTCGTGCTCACGTTCCCGTCCGGCCTGATGGTGACGGACATGTTCGCGGTCGTCGGCGGCCTTCTGATCGCGGCAATGGGAGTGCTCGGAGTCCTCGACAGTGCCCGCGGGACGTCCGTCTCGCGCATTCCCAGCACTGTGGTTGCGTCGTCGGGTACCGCTCGTGCCCGTGTTCGAGTGAGTCACTGACGTCGTTCGACCGCCCCCGCACGCCGCCTTGCTCGGACCCGAGCGAGGCGGCGTAGTCGTATGTGGCGCGGGGTCGTGTCCGGTTCGAGAGGTACGGCGCATGTGATTCCAGTCACAGTTGCTAACTGCTGGTTCGATTCAGAAGATTTTGCTCAAACCGTACGATTGTCCTGTTGGATCCGACGGACCTTTTCGTAAATTGCGTTCATGAACTGCGCTTTCTTCCTACTGGCCAGTAGGGAAGCCCTCCGAACGGGTGGGCGCGACTTCGGTTAATTCTTCGCAACGTTAGCAAGGTGTTGTGAAAAGCTAGCCAAGATTGGCACTCGTAACAGGTGGACGTGCGCTTTTGGGGTGTGCCATTGTTTTGAAGAACACCCGCAGGGCCTTGCAACGGTGTGAAGAAACATACGCACGAGCGGCCCGATCAGATCAGAAAAGACTGGAGCTGACGATGTCGACCACCGGCACCCCGAGAACCACCGAAGAGATCCAGAAGGATTGGGACACCAACCCTCGCTGGAAGGGCGTGACGCGCAACTACACCGCCGAGCAGGTTTCCAAGCTGCAGGGCTCCGTCGTCGAGGAAGCGACCCTTGCTCGTCGCGGCTCCGAAATCCTGTGGGATCTCGTGAACAACGAGGACTACATCAACTCGCTGGGCGCACTGACCGGCAACCAGGCCGTTCAGCAGGTCCGCGCAGGCCTCAAGGCCATCTACCTCTCCGGTTGGCAGGTCGCAGGCGACGCCAACCTCTCCGGCCACACGTACCCGGACCAGAGCCTCTACCCGGCCAACTCGGTCCCGCAGGTCGTGCGCCGCATCAACAACGCGCTGCTGCGCGCCGACGAGATCGCCCGTGTCGAGGGTGACACCTCCGTCGACAACTGGCTCGCACCGATCGTCGCCGACGGCGAAGCCGGTTTCGGTGGCGCCCTCAACGTCTACGAGCTGCAGAAGGCCATGATCGCGTCCGGTGTCGCCGGCTCGCACTGGGAGGACCAGCTCGCGTCGGAGAAGAAGTGCGGCCACCTCGGTGGCAAGGTGCTCATCCCGACCCAGCAGCACATCCGCACGCTGACCTCCGCCCGTCTGGCTGCCGACGTCGCCGACGTGCCGACCGTCGTCATCGCCCGCACCGACGCCGAGGCTGCAACCCTCATCACCTCCGACGTCGACGAGCGCGACCAGGAATTCCTCGACGGCACCCGCACGGCCGAGGGCTTCTTCGGCGTCAAGAACGGCATCGAGCCCTGCATCGCTCGCGCGAAGGCATACGCTCCGTACGCCGACCTCATCTGGATGGAGACCGGCGTCCCGGATCTCGAGGTCGCGAAGAAGTTCGCCGAGTCGGTTCGCTCCGAGTTCCCGGACCAGCTCCTCGCGTACAACTGCTCGCCGTCGTTCAACTGGAAGGCTCACCTGGACGACGCGACCATCGCGAAGTTCCAGAAGGAGCTCGGCGCAATGGGATTCAAGTTCCAGTTCATCACCCTCGCCGGCTTCCACTCGCTCAACTACGGCATGTTCGACCTGGCCCACGGCTACGCACGCGAGGGCATGACCGCCTTCGTCGACCTGCAGGAGCGCGAGTTCAAGGCCGCCGCGGAGCGTGGCTTCACCGCCATCAAGCACCAGCGTGAGGTCGGCGCGGGCTACTTCGACTCGATCGCCACCACGGTCGACCCGAACACCTCGACGGCTGCACTGAAGGGCTCCACCGAAGAGGGCCAGTTCCACTGATCCAGTCCGCCTCCCCGGATCTGCAGCGCACCAGTCAGGCGGTCCCAGCGTTTCGCTGCGGGCCGCCTGACTCGTACGGATCTGTTCTGGGCGTTCCCCAGCAGAGTTACCCCCTTTCTCGCCTGTAGCTGTTGCCCAGCGACGAGATACGAAGGATAGAGCTGTGACTGTTGAGCGAGTAGGCGTCGTAGGTGCCGGGCAGATGGGGGCAGGAATTGCCGAAGTCTGCGCACGTGCCCACGCCGACGTGCTGGTCTACGAGCCCACACGCGAGCTGACGACCGCAGGACGCACGCGCGTCCTGCGGTCGTTGGACCGTGGTGTCAGTAGCGGCAAGATCACCGAGCGTGAACGGCAGCAGTGCGCGTTCCGGCTGCGGTTCACGTCCGAACTCGGTGATTTCGCCGATCGCCAGCTCGTCGTGGAAGCGGTGGTCGAAGACGAGAAGATCAAAGCCGACATCTTCGCCGAGCTCGACTCGGTGGTGGCGGACCCGAACGCAGTGCTCGCGTCGAACACCTCGTCGATCCCGATCATGAAATTGGGCATCGCGACGAAAGCACCCGATCGCGTCGTCGGGATGCATTTCTTCAACCCGGTGCCGGTGCTCCCGCTCGTGGAGCTCGTCACCACTCTGAAGACGAGCGATTCCGTGGCCGAGCGAGCCGAAGGATTCGCCGCCGACATGCTCGGAAAGCAGGTCGTCCGATCCGCCGACAGGTCCGGGTTCGTCGTCAACGCGCTGTTGGTGCCTTACCTGCTCTCGGCCATTCGGATGGTCGAATCCGGTTTCGCCACCAAAGAAGACATCGACAAAGCGACCGTACTGGGGCTCGCGCACCCGATGGGGCCGTTGACTCTGGCCGATCTCGTCGGCCTCGACACCATCAAGTCCATCGCCGACTCGATGTACACGGAATTCAAGGAACCGCTCTACTCTGCCCCACCGCTTCTGCTGCGGATGGTCGAAGCCGGGTTGATGGGCAAGAAGACCGGCGCGGGTTTCTACCAGTACGAGAACGGGCGCGTGGCGCGCTGAGTCGCACCGCGTCTCCGCCGAGCGACGACGCGGCGATCGAGGGGTTCGCCGCGGCGTCGCCTACTGGTAACTGGAACCGTCGCTGCGTAAGTTCGAATCGTCGTGAATCGTTTCCAACGGCGCGATATGCGCCGACGTGCAGACAGGGGGCATCGAGGATGAGCAAGTCGACCAAGTCGGGTGGATTCCTGCCGAAGGTCGTGGGAATCGGGCTGGCTGCCACGGGTGCCGCGCACTTCGTGGTTCCGGAGGCGTTCGAAGGCATCACCAAGCTGCCGTTCCCGAAGGACACGCGCAGCTGGATCAGCCGCAACGGTGCCACCGAACTCGCCGTGGGTACCGCCATCGCGCTCCCGCAGACGCGCAAGCTGGGTCTCGTCGGGCTCGGCGCATACGTCGGGTGGCTGGGCTACAACGTGGCTCGAAACAGCTAGGTCGAGGGCCGAAGCTGTTGCGATCGACTCGTTCGGCCGGGGAATAGCCTGGTCGAGCGGGTTGGATCGTTTGCACAGGTATCGATGCGCCTGTAGCAATGTATTCATGACTTCCGCTACCGCGTACACAGCGACCGCTGCCGATGCCCCGCTCGAGAAGGTCACCATCGAGCGCAGGGAACTCGGTCCGAACGACGTCCTCATCGACGTCAAGTTCGCCGGCATCTGTCACTCCGACATTCACACCGCCCGCAACGAGTGGGGTGGCACCAGCTACCCCGTCGTTCCCGGACACGAGATCGCCGGCATCGTCGCCGAGGTCGGATCCGACGTCACAAAGCACAAGGTCGGAGATCGCGTCGGAGTCGGCTGTTTCGTCGATTCCTGCGGCAAGTGCGACGCGTGCCTCGCCGGAGAAGAGCAGTACTGCTTCGAGGGCGTGATCGCGACCTACAACTCCAAGCTTCCCGACGGTTCCATCACGCAGGGTGGATACTCGACGCAGATCGTCGTCACCGAGGGCTTCGTGCTCCGCATTCCCGACGGCATCGAGCTCGACGTCGCCGCGCCGCTGCTGTGCGCAGGCATCACGCTGTACTCGCCGCTGAAGCACTGGGGTGCAGGCCCGGGCAAGAAGGTCGCCATCATCGGAATGGGCGGACTCGGACACGTCGGCGTGAAGATCGCTCACGCGATGGGCGCCGAGGTCACCGTGCTCAGCCAGACGCTGAGCAAGGAAGAAGACGGCAGGCGTCTCGGTGCCGACCACTACTACGCCACCTCCGATAAGGCGACGTTCAAGAAGCTGCGTGGCCAGTTCGACCTGATCATCAACACCGTGTCGGCGAAGATCGACATGGACCGCCACATGTCGTTGCTGGCGATCAACGGCTCGCTCGTCATCCTCGGCCTGCCGAGCGAGCCCATCGAGGTTCGAGGCTTCACTCTCGCCGCGAACCGTCGTAGCCTCGCAGGGTCGATGGTCGGCGGTATCCCCGAGACCCAGGAGATGCTCGACTTCTGCGCCGAGCACAAGATCGGCGCCGAGATCGAAACCATTCCGGCCGACAAGATCAACGAGGCCTACGAGCGCGTGCTGAAGAGCGACGTCCGCTACCGCTTCGTCATCGACGCGAAGACGTTCTAGGGCGCTAGTGCCATGTGCACGGAAATACACGACGCTTCATGGTCGTTCCGCGGGCTCCACTCCTGCTGCCATGTATTTCCGTGCACATGGGTCAGCTCTCCGCCAGACGTTTCTTCTCCAGCTCGACGTCGAAATCGGCCTTCGGCCAATCCAATTCGAGCGTCTGCAGAGCGTCGATCAACAGCTCCGTGACCGCGAGCCTGCTGTACCACTTCTTGTCGGCCGGGATCACGTACCACGGCGCGTAGTCCGTGTTCGTTCGATCCACGACGCGCTGGTACGCCGTCCGGTACTGCGGCAGGAAGCCTCGCTCGGTGACGTCGCCCGGGTTGTACTTCCAGTGCTTGTCCGGCCGATCGAGACGCTCCTGGAGCCGTCGCCGCTGCTCCTCTGGTGAGACGAACAGTGCGACCTTGACGATGTGCGTGCCCTCGTCGGTCAACTCCTTCTCGAACGCGTTGATCTCGTCGAACCGCGGCTCCCACACCTGCCGCGGCACCAGATCGTGCACTGCGACGACGAGAACATCCTCGTAGTGCGACCGGTCGAACACCCCGATCCGCCCGCCGCGAGGGAGTTCCTTGCGAATGCGCCACAGGTAGTGGTGCTCGCGTTCTTCCTTGGTCGGCACACCGAACGACGCGAGGTCGACGCCTTGCGGGTCGACCATTCCCAGGACGTGCCGGACCATTCCACCCTTGCCCGCAGTGTCCATGCCCTGCAGGACCAACAGGATCGAGCGAAGATCGCCCGTCCGGCCGTTGGCGTACAGCTTCTCCTGCAACGACGACAGCACCTCACCGCGCTCGGCGAGCAACTGCTGACCCTCGACCTTCTTTCCGTCGAAACCTGGAGTCGACGAGCAATCGAGATCGTCGATGCGCGTCGAGTCCGTCGCGCGGAGGGCCTCGACGGCAGGCGTCGACCAGAGGGACTCGTGGGCGTTCTTCGAATGCTTGGCCATCGGCCGAGCCTAGCCCCACTACTGTGGGATTCATGGCTCCGAAACTTGCTTCCGCAGATTCCGTCGATCGCGATCGCCTTCTCGAATTCGTCGCGAAGCGCCATCATTCGACGCTCATCACCCACAAGCGCGACGGCGGCCTGCAGGTCTCGCCCGTCACGTCCGGCCTCGACTCGGAGGGGCGCATCGTCATCGCGACGTATCCCGAGCGGGCGAAAGTCGTGAACATCCGGCGCAACTCGGCCGTGACACTGTGCATCCATTCCGACGAGTGGAACGACGCGTACGTCCAGGTCGACGGCACCGCCGAAGTCATCGATCTGCCGGACTCGGTCGAACCGCTCGTCGAGTACTTCCGAAGCATCGCAGGCGAACACTCGGACTGGGACGAATACCGTCAGGCCATGGTCAAGCAGGGAAAGTCGTTGATACGCATCACCATCGAGTCCTGGGGTCCCGTCGCCGAGGGCGGTTTCCCTCCGGGAAGGGTCTAGATACGAGGGCCTGTACGGACCGAATGTCACATTCGGTCACTCAGAGTGACCGGAAAGCCACATTCGGTCCGCGGACCGGCAGAGCCCGGCGGGCTAGCAGTTGTCCGGCGCAGGACGCCCGGCGAACCGGTCCGCGATCCATGCGTCCAGTTCCGCACCAGGCGTGAGGGTGTGACCCTGTCCTTCGGCGCGAACCCGCAGGACGGTGTCGCCGAAACCGCATGCCCGCCCGAGTGCGACTTCGGTCCATGCGGGCAGCACCACGTCGTCGGCGCCGCCGTACACCGCGAGAATCGGTGCGGACGAGGCCGCTTTCGGGAGCGAATATTCCTGTAGTCGACCCGTAAGCTGTTGTGCCGCATCGCTGTTCGAGGACTTGAAGTTTCCGGGCTGCCACTGCTGGTCCGCGATGACCCGGGCAGGTGCGCTACCCGGGCCGCACGAGATCAGCGCCGACGACTTCTCGCCGATCACGCCGTGCAGGTGATCGTCCGGTTCGATCGCCGGGTCGACCGCTGCCGCGCCTTCGACGATCATCGGATACAGGGCGCGTTGCCCCTCGGACAGCGTCGCCTCCTGCGCTCGGTCGACGACGGGGGAGATATCGAGGGCCGGTACGACGACGGCAGCACCGACGAGATCCAGTCCGTCACCGTAGCTGTCGTCGAATTCGTTTGCGGCCCAGGCGGCGTGACCGCCCTGGGACGTTCCGGCGGCGAGCCAACGCGTCGACAACGACGGGTCGAGATAGCGCACGGCACGCACCGAGTCGATGACGTCGAACGCTGCGGTGCGCGGCTCGAGGTAGGGATGGGCGGGCGCGTCGACGCGGCTGCTCAGGCCCTGATAGTCGGTGTAGACCACCGCGTAGCCCTGCTCGAGAAACCGTGCGACGGCAGCGGTGTCGCCCGCCAGATCCGCGGTTTCCGTCGGCGCGCATCCCGGTTCGATTCCGACGGTGCCGTGCGCATAGGCGACGACGGGACGTCCCCCGACCTGCGCTGGACCGGACGGAACGAACAGTGCGCCGGTCACTTCGGTCGATTCGCCGGTGACGCCCGAGATCGAGTTGTAGACGAATGTCGCAGCCGTCGTTCCGGAAGGGAGTGCAGCCATGTCGAACCCGGTGTCCGTCGTGCTGGACAGAACGGTTCCCCTGGCCGCGAGCGCCGACGCGGATGCGGTGGGTGGCGTCGTCGAATAGGCGGGAGGCTCGACGACCGAAGTCGAGCACGCGCCGACCAGTACGGCGCACGCACAAGCCAGCGCCCCTCGCCACCCGTGCGCGGATAGTTGCATCCTGGGCCAACCAAGCGCGCACGGGTGGCGAAGCCGCACGTCAGCCGGCCAGCGGAGCAGCGAACAGCGGAACCGCGTTCTCGATGGCGTACTGGGTTCCCTGCACCGAACCGCTCGAGAAGGCGTTGCTGAGGTTCTGGTCGCCCAGCACCACGAGGCGGCCGTCGCGAGCCGACGGAAGTCCCTGGATGCCGGGGTTGTTCGTGATCTCGTCCGCGGTGGTGAAGATCGGGAACATGACCGTCAGGTCGGCGTCGAGCTGACCGACGTTCTCGGCGGACAGGTCGATGGTGAACGAACCGTCCTTCGCCTGCGACTGAATCGTCGGTGAGTTGACGAACCCGAGCTTCTTCATGAACTCGACACGGGTGTCACCCTCGACGTAAGCGCCGAGCTGACCGCTGTACAGCGTGCCGACTGCGACGGTCTTGCCCGCGAACTCCGGATTGGCCGACACGGCCGCGTCGAAGTCGGCGTTGGTGTCGTCGATGAGCTGCTTGCCCTCGTCGGACTTGCCGAGGGCATCGGCGACGAGCTGCATCTGCCCGTCCCACGTTGTGCCGTAGGCGATGTCGGTGCCAGGAGGGGCGGCGACGGTCGGAGCGAGTGCGGACAGCTGGTCGTAGACGGCCTTGTCGTTAGTACTGCGCGTCCACAGGATCAGATCGGGGTTCAGTGCTGCAACGGATTCGACGTCGAGATCGTAGGTGTCGAGCATGGTCGGCGCGGTGTCGTACGACTCGTCGACCCACGGACCGAGTCCGTCTCCACCGACGCCGAGCCAGTCGCTCGTTCCGACCGGTTGCACGCCGAGAGCGAGCGCGGTCTCGGCGTCGGACCAACCGAGCGCGACGACCCGCTGCGGATCGGCCGGAACCGACACCTCACCGAAGATCGTGTCGACGGTGGCCTCGGCGGCGGAATCCGAGGACCCGTCGTCACTGCTGTTGCTGCATGCCGTGGCGGTGACCAGCGTGACCGCAGCCGCCAGGGCGAAGAACGTCGAAGCTCCAAGTTTGCGCATAGGCAACGCTAACCTACCGACGCGGCTTTCGAGAACTGGTCGACGATCGCCTCGCAGAACGCGGGCAGGTCATCGGGGTTGCGGCTCGATACGAGGCCGTTGTCGACGACGACCTCCTGATCGACGACGGTCCCACCCGCGTTGCGGATGTCCGTTCGGATGCTCGGGTACGACGTCAATGTGCGACCCCGCACGACGTCTGCTTCGACGAGCGTCCACGGTCCGTGGCAGATGACGCCGACGGGTTTGCCCGATCCGACGAACCGTCGTACGAAATCGACGGCAGCGGAGTCGGTGCGCAGTTTGTCGGGGTTGGTGGTGCCGCCGGGGAGGATCAGGGCATCGAAGTCGTCCGGGGAGACGTCGGCGACGACACGGTCGACACCGAACGTGTTGCCGGCTTCGACGTCGTTGTTCATCGCCTGGATGTCGCCGTGTGTCAGTGCCACGAGAGTTGTTGTGGCACCGGCTTTCTGGACTGCATCACGAGGCTGTACCAGTTCTACTTCCTCGACTCCGTCGGTTGCGAGAATTGCTACGTTGAGGCCGTTCAGCGGTGAGTTGCTCATGCGTGACGGATGACCGTCGTACGACGGTCTCAAACGGGTCGAATGGGTACGCTGTCTCTCATGGCCGATGACTTCACCGATCCGACCACGGAACTACCCGATCCCGACGTCGAGGAGCCCGGTGCGGGCGAACTGCCCACCGAGGCCGATCCGGCCGACGTCGTCGAGCAGTCCATCGAGGTACCGATCGACCCCGAGGACGACCGGCCCGAGTAGGTCAGCCCTCGTCCTCGACGATCAGCGGGTGTGGCTGCGACTTGAACTTGGCGGGCGAACCGTCGGACATCGCGACGCCGTGGATGCCGCCCCACGTCATCATGCACAGGTAGTCGATCAGATCCTCGGCCGACATCGACTTGTTCGAGATCCACCAGTGCGTGGCCAGCTGCACCGCACCGACGATCGCGAACGCCCACGGCACCGAACCACCGGAATCCATCTCGCGACTGCGCAGACGCTCGCCGAGGACCGTCGCCAGCAACTCGGCGATCATGCGTTCGGAATCGGCGACGACGTCGCGGTTGGGTCCGGCGCTGTTGGCCATGACGTACAGGTAGACCTCGGGGTCCGTGGCCACCGTCTCGACGTAGGCCGCGATGACGGCCCGCGTCAGCTCGTATTCGTCGAGTTCCTCGGAGATGGCGCTGTAGATGCGCGGCGCCAACGTGGTCTCGACGTAACGGCTCATGGTCGCGTTCGTCAGATCGTTCTTGTCGGTGAAGTACCGATACAGCACGGTTTTCGAGATGCCGATCTCCGACGCGATCTCGTCCATTCCGATGTCGCGGCCGCGAAGCCGAATCGCGGCGAGGGTGCCGTCGACCAACTCTTCTCGACGCGCGATCTTGTGCTCACGCCAGCGTCGCTTCCGCCCGTCGGACTTCTCGGCCTTGGGGGCTTCCTTGGCCGCCGAGGCCGACTCCTCCTTGGCCGCCGATGTCGCATTTCTCGCCACGTGTGTCCGCCGTATCCCGATCGTATGTTCGTTCGACACAGCTTAGGCGTCCGCCTACGGTTCCACGCATCCGCCACGTCGACGCGGCTCCGCTGGGGCGAGGGCACAATGGCGAGAGTGCAGCTGACGAAATTCGACGACGCGACCAAACGTCGCGACCTCCGCAAGATGAAGGCGGTCGCGACGGGCTTCCTCGTGTTCGCGACGGTGATCTACCTGGTATGCCGCTGGCAGGAATCGCGCGGCGCAGGCGCGTGGGTCGGGTACGTGCGGGCGGCGTCGGAAGCGGGCATGGTCGGTGCGCTCGCCGACTGGTTCGCCGTGACGGCGCTGTTCAAGCACCCGCTGGGGATTCCGATTCCGCACACGGCGATCATCAGGAAGAAGAAGGACCAGCTCGGATCCAGTCTGTCGTCGTTCGTCGGCAGCAACTTCCTCGCGCCGGACGTGGTGTCGGAGAAGGTGCAGTCCGCGCAGATTCCGCTGCGGCTCGGCACCTGGCTCGCCGAACCCGAGAACGCCGAACGGGTCGCCGCCGAATCCGCGACGGTTCTGCACGGCGTCGTCGAGGTGCTCAACGACGAGGACATCACGCAGATCATCGACAACACCATCGTGCGACGACTCGCCGATCCGCAGTGGGGGCCGCCGATCGGCCGCGTGCTCGAGGAATTGATCGCCGACAACCGGCAGATGCCGTTGATCGACATGCTCGCCGAACGCGCGCATCAGTGGGCGCTCGGCAGTCAGGAGACGATCGATCGCGTCGTCTCGCGTGACTCCCCGACGTGGTCGCCGAAGTTCGTCGACACGCTGCTCGGCGAGAAGATCTACAAGGAGCTCGTCGAGTTCACGTGGAAGATTCGAGCCAATCCCGACCACGAGATTCGATTGGCGGCGAACAAGTTTCTCGTCGACTACGCCCACGACCTGCAGCACGACCCGGCGACCATCGAGAAGGCCGAGTCGCTCAAGGCTCAGATCATGGGACGTGAGGAAATCACCGGGCTGGCCGCGGCCACCTGGAACGTCGCGAAGAGGCTCATCGTCGAATCCGTCGACGACCCGTCGAGCACACTGCGTCGCAAGTTCAGCGAGAACATCCAGAGCTGGGGCGCACGCATTCGCGACGATCACGAACTGCGCGGCAAGGTCGACGGTTGGCTGGAGGCCGGGGCCCGACACATCGCGAAGAACTACGCCGACGAGATCACCACGATCATCACGGACACCGTCGCGCGCTGGGATGCCGACGAAGCCAGCCGCAAGATCGAACTGCAAGTCGGTCGCGATCTTCAGTTCATCCGGATCAACGGCACCGTCGTCGGATCCATCGCCGGTCTCGCCATCTACTCGGTATCGAATCTGCTCTTCTAGTGCGCGCACGGCCGCTAGCAGAAGTGCTTGCAATAGTTAGCACCCTTGGGTAACGTCGGACCAGTACACCGAAACCACAAGTTTCGAGCCAGGAACGAGCGGTGAACATGAATTCCGACAACGAAGCCCAGGGCGACGAATCCCGCGTCGACAATCAGAGCATTGTCGCCAAGGTGTCCGAGGCGACCGATGTCGTGGCCGAGGCAGGCGACCTGGTCGCCACCGTCGTCAGTACGGCCGCGTCGGACATCGGTAGTTACATCCGCTCGCAGCGGGAAGCGGCGCAGGTATCTCTGCGGCAACTCGCGTCGAGGGCGGGGGTGAGCAACCCGTATCTGAGCCAGATCGAGCGAGGGTTGCGCAAACCATCCGCCGAGGTGCTCGGGCAGATCGCCAAGGGTCTGCGCGTGTCATCGGAAGCGTTGTACGTACGGGCCGGGTTCTTGGAGGAACGACCACACGGTCCAGTTCGAGATGCGTTGCTCGGAGACCCGGAGATCACCGAACGGCAGAAGCACGTGCTGATCGAGATCTACGACTCGTTTCGTCGCGAGAACGAGCAAACACGCACGGCGAACGACGTCTCGGTCGATACCCGGGCGTCGGCCGAACCAGATCTGCAATCGGAACCAGAATCACCCATACAGGAGTTTCCCCATGACTGATGCAAGGAACCTAGACAACGTCAAGACGCCTCTCTATGCGGCTGTCGGCGCAGGCGACGCGGTCGTGCAAGCCGTGGCCGACGTGGTGGCTCAGGTGCGCTCGCGGGCCGAGGTCCGCGGCACCGAGGTGACCGACCGGGTCGACACTGCGCGTGCCCGCCTGGCGGACTTCTCCGAAGACGTCACCGAGGGTGTCGAATCCCTGCGCGAGCGTCTCGCGAACCTGCCGGCCGAGCTTCCCGACGAGATCGCCGAGCTGCGCGAACGCTTCACCCCGGACGAACTGCGCAAGGTCGCCGAGGCGTACCTGAAGGTCGCCTCCGATCTGTACACGTCTCTCGCCGAGCGTGGTGAGGAGACCGTCGAGCGCATCCGCCGGACTCCGGCCGTCGAAGAGGGCCTCGGCCGTGCGAACGCCGCCGCCAACGACGTCGTCGACCTCACCGAGCAGGCGCTGGGTACCGTCGCCTCGCAGACGCGCGCCGTCGGTGAGCGTGCCGCCGCACTCGCAGGCATCGCGTCGGACAAGGTTCGCGACACCGCCGAGGACCTGGCCGAGGAGATCGACGAGGCAGGCGACAACGCGAAGGAAGCCGCTACCGACGCGTCGCAGAAGGTCAGCGGAGTCGCGGGCAAGGTCGAGTCCAAGACTCGCGCCAACCAGGACGCACCGCTGAAGAAGACCGCGCCTGCTGCCAAGAAGGCAACCCCGGCGACCGCTGCGAAGAAGACTGCAGCACCCGCCAAGAAGGCTCCGGCCAAGAAGACCACCAGCTGACGCCGGTGCCTCACCGAATCGCCCGTCACTCTCGAGGGGGAGTGACGGGCGATTTGCCTGGGGGCGGGCGGGGCGAGGGGCGTTTTGCCTGCGGTCGAGCGGGGCGAGGGGCGTTTTGCCTGCGGTCGAGCGGAGCGAGGGGCGTTTTGCGTAGTATGGGCGACGTGCCAGCTGTCGACAGTCTCACCGGTCTGATTCTTCTCGTCCTTCGCCTCATCGCGTTGGCCGGTGCCGCGTACGCGGTGTTTCACGCTGCTCGTCAGCGCCCTGACGCGTTCACGGCCGTCGACAAGCTCACCAAGCCCGTCTGGCTGGGCATTCTGATCGTCGCTCTGCTGGTTGTGTTCCTGTTCGGCGCGATCAATTTCATCGGTCTGCTCGGCGTCGTGGCGGTGTGTGTCTACCTCGTCGACGTCCGGCCCAAGGTGGATGCCGTTCAGCGCGGTCCTCGCTGGTAGAAGGCCGTGCACGGGCGTCCGTGCATGGTTTCGGTGAGGCGCCGCTTATCGTCTACGCATGATCGAGTATCGCGTCGACGATCTGGCGCGTCGCGCCGGTGTCAGTGTGCGGAACGTGCGCGTGTACCAGGATCGTGGACTGCTGCCGCCTCCGCGTAGAGAAGGCCGGACTGGCTGGTACAACGAGTCGCACCTCGCTCGGTTGTCGCTCATCTCGAGCATGCTGAACCGCGGGTACACGTTCGCGACGATCAGTGAGCTCCTGACCGCGGCCCAGTACGGCATGCGCGTCGAGGACGTGCTGGCCGGCGGCAAGAGCGTCGGCAGCGATGTTCGGCATCTCAGCCGCGCCGACATGGATGCGGTGTTCGCCGGGGCCATCTCCGACGCGGACCTGCAGCGTGGCGTCGAGCTGGGGGTCATCGCCGCCGACGGCGACGGCTACCGCATCGACAATCCGCTGCTCGTCGAGGCAGCGAGGCTGCTGGCCGAAGCCGGTATTCCGGTCGCTCACACGTTGGACGAGGCCGAAGGTGTGCGACGCGATCTCGACGATGTAGCGGGCCGCTTTGTTGCGTTGATCACAGACAGATTCGTATCCGACGGCCAAGATCCGTTCGACACCGATGCTCGTGCGGTCGCGGACGTCGCCGAACTGGTCAACAGGTTGAGGCCTCTCGCACACCGCACGGTCACTGCGTTGTTCGCGGAAGCAATGGACCGCCGGATCACGTTGACCATGGAAGACATCGTCACGAAGTTCGGGGGAAGCGCAGGGCCGGCAGACGGCCAGGCGAGTTGAGAAGAAGGAGACGGTTCGTGGTCACACGGAGAGCTGCCCGAGGCGCACTCGTCGGAGTCGCGGGACTTGCGGCAGCGGCAGGGATCGGGACAGTACTGGTTCGTCGTCGAAGCGGGCTGACGGCCGAGGGTCCGTCGGAGGCGGGCGCGGTGTCGAAGCCCGACGAACTGCTCCACGTACCCACCTTCGAACCGCGCATCGTTCCTGTCGTCACCGACGACGGTGCCGAACTACACGTGCGGGTCTACGGCGATCACGATGCGCAACCGATCGTCTTCAGCCACGGCTGGACGTGCTCTGCCGACTTCTGGGCGCCGCAGATCAACGCGTTCGCGGAGAAGTACAAGGTGATCGTGTACGACCAGCGTGGTCACGGACGCAGCGACGTCGGGACCAGGCTTCTCGGACCGGACGTCCTGGCCGACGACCTTGCCGACGTGCTCGCCGCGACCGTCACCGAGGACAACAAGGCCGTACTGGTCGGCCACAGCATGGGCGGTATGTCGGTCATGGCATGGGCCGGTCGCTACCCCGAGCAGGTCGACTCTCTCGTCAGCGCGGTGCTCTTGGCGAGCACGGCGACCGACAGTCTCGTTCGCGAGACGACCGTCATTCCGCTGCCGACTCGCTTCCCACGGGTTCCGGTGCCTGTCGGTCGTGTCGTGCTGAAGTCCGCGGTGCCGCTTCGGCCGTCGCCGGTGACGCGTCAGGCGATCAAGTACGTCTCGATGGCGCCGAGTGCGACGCCTGCCGAGGTGGCGTTCTGCGAGAAGATCGTCCTCGAATGTGCCCCGCGTACCCGCGGAATCTGGGGTGCGGCGCTCAGCGACCTCGACATCTACGAGGCGTTGGCAAACATGAGCGTGCCGACGACGGTACTCGTGGGCACGGCCGACCGGCTGACCCCACCCGTGCATGCCCGCCGGCTCGCCGAGGCGTTGGAATCGCACGACCATCTCAGCAAGTACATCGAAGTGCCGGGTGTCGGACACATGAGCTCGGTCGAGGCCATCGACGACGTCAACTCCGAGATCCTGCGGTTGCGCAGTCTGTAGTGCGGGTGCGGAGCGCCCTAGCTGAAGACCACCGTTTTCTTGCCGTGCACGAGGACACGATCCTCGAGGTGCCAGCGCAGCCCGCGGGAGAGCACGAGCTTCTCGATGTCACGGCCCTGTCGGACCATGTCGGCGACCTCGTCGGAGTGGTCGACGCGGATGACGTCCTGTTCGACGATCGGACCCGCGTCGAGTTCGGCGGTGACGTAGTGGCACGTCGCGCCGATCAGTTTCACGCCGCGCGCGAACGCCTGGTGGTACGGGCGAGCGCCGACGAACGACGGCAGGAAGCTGTGATGAATGTTGAGGGCCTTGCCCGCCCAGTGCTCGCACAGCTCTTCCGGCAGGACCTGCATGAACCGAGCGAGCACGACGGCGTGCGGGTCGTACGAATCGACGAGCTCGCGAACCTCGTCGAACGCCGGTCCGCGCTCGGCCGGATCCTTCGGGAATTCGACGTGGTGGAATCGGATGCCGTGCGCGCGGGCGACCGGTTCGAGTGACTTGTGGTTGCCGATGACAGCCGAGACCTCGGCGGGGAGTTCGCCTCCGGCTGCGCGCCCGAGCAGGTCGTGCAGGCAGTGCGCTTCCTTGCTGACGAGGATGACGACGCGTTTGCGTTGGCCCGAATCCTCCAGAGTCCATTCGGTTTCCGGGCCGATCTCGGCTGCGACGGACTCGAACCGGGCGCGCAGTTCCTCGATGCTCATGTCGACGGACGACGCACGCACGGCCTGACGAGTGAAGAACCATCCCGTGTCCGGATCGGCGTGGTACGCGGCTTCGACGATCCATCCGCCGACCTCGGCGAGGAACGTCGAGATCTTGGCGACGATGCCCGTGCGGTCGGGGCATCCGAGGGACAGAACGTACCGACGGTCGTCGGCGACACCAGCTGAACTCATGCGTCGATTCTCTCAGGCGGTCCTGACCCCGGTTGCCACCAGTGTCGTCGCATCGACCGAATCGATGCCGCGAGCGGTCAGTAGTTCGAGGAATTCGGTGCGGACTCTCTCGCGGGTCGCGTCGTCGAAGTCGGCCAGTGCACCGCGAAAACCGCTGCCCAGCACGAGGTTCCAGACGAACTCCTCGGTGGCGGGGACGTGATTGGACAGCTCCCGAACCTGAACCGACTCGCACCGCTGTGCTTCGAGCCACGCCGCCAGCGTGTCCGCGGTCTCGATGCCGCGCAGCGGGTTGGACTCGTATCCCTGTCGCGACAGCGGGCCGGTGTGCCCGTCGCCGGGGGAGTGGCGCGCGATGACCTCGAAGTACGCGTCGCCGAACTCCTTGACCGCACCCTTGCGCCACACCGTGACGCCGACGCGTCCTCCGAGCCGAACCAGGCTCACCAGGCGTGAGAACGTGATGTCCATGTCCGGGAGGAAGAAGATGCCGTAACTGCAGGCCAACGCGTCGTATCCGGCGTCGATCGTGCTCGGAGCCTCCCACTCGGTGGCGTCGGCGCAGACGAAGTCGATGTTCCGCAGGGCGGCCGATGTGGCCTTCAGGCGACCGACCTCGAGCAGGTCGTCGGCGAGATCGATGGCATGGACGATGCCGTCGGGACCGACCGCCTGCGCCGCTGGAATCGCCGACGCGCCCGTGCCTGCGCAGACGTCGAGCACCGATTCACCTGCCGCGAGATCCAGAGCGAACGACAGGGCTTGGCCTGCGGGACCCCAGACGAGAGGGGTGATCAGATCGAATTCACGGCTGGTGGAGTTGAAGGTGTCGGCGGTTCCGGCCGCGCGAGAATGGGACATGTCCCCGAGCTTAGGACGGGCGACGCTGTGGTTGGGTGGTCTTATGTCTGTCACTCGCGCTTCCCTGGCCCGCATGATCGATCACACGCTGCTCAAGCCCGAAGCGACGCCCGACGACGTCGCCGCGCTCGTCACGGAAGGACTGGAGCTCGGCGTCCTCGCTGTGTGCGTGTCGCCGTCGATGCTGCCCGTCCGGGCGGAGGGCCTCGTCGTCGCGGCTGTCGCGGGATTCCCGTCGGGCAAACATCATTCGCTCGTCAAGGGGTCCGAGGCGCGCCTCGCCGTCGACCAGGGTGCAACGGAAATCGACATGGTCATCGACGTCGGCGCAGCTGTTGCCGGCGACTACAACGCGGTGCTGTCCGACATTCTCACCGTCCGTGAGGCGATCGGACCGACACCGGTGCTGAAGGTGATCATCGAGTCGGCCGCGCTGTCGGACGAGGCGATCGTCGAGACGTGCCGTGCCGCCGAACGAGCGGGCGCGAACTTCGTCAAGACGTCGACGGGGTTCCACCCGGCCGGAGGTGCGAGCGTGGAGGCCGTGCGGCTGATGGCCGAGACCGTCGGCGGTCGGTTGGGCGTCAAGGCCAGTGGCGGCATCCGAACGACGGATGCCGCCCTGGCGATGATCGACGCGGGTGCCACGCGCCTCGGACTGTCCGGCACGCGGGCCGTGCTGGACGGCCTGCAGGCCTAGCTTTCGGGGCCCGGTCAGGTGAACGTGCTGCACGCCTCCGGCTGCTGCGGGGCCGTCTGACCGGGCTGCGCGGCGGGCATCGTGTACTGGCCGCCCTCGAGCCGCAGATCGATCGCGTTGTCGCTGACGGTGAGCGACGTCGGCTTCATGTCGAGCGGGTACTGCTGCAGGCTGTCGGTCAGCACGCCGACGATGCTGTCGACGAGGTCGGTCGGAATGCCGAGCCCCAGGATCGACGCGTTCACGGTCTTGACTTGGACCTGATCGCCGCTGATCTGCGGCTTGACGGTCAGCTGGGCGAGGCCTGCCACGGCGAACGACAAGGTGCCCGCCGACTGATCCGCCGTCACCCCGGACACGAGCGCGCCGATGCCCTGCGACTGCAGGGTCTTGGCGATGCCGTCGGTGGACCAGTCGATGTCGGCGCTCGAGCTGCCGATGGTTCCGTTGCTGTCACCGTTCTGCTGGAGGTCGACGTCGTTGACCTCGGCGTGCACGTTCATGCCCTCGGCCGGGCCGAACCGGGCGTCCTTGCTGTCGACGGTGACCGACGAGACCTTCTTGTCGACGAGCGACAGCAGGACCGGCTTCCACCCGATGCCGACGTCGACGGAACTGCCGATCTCGCTTTCGAGCTGTCCGGCCAGGCACGACTTGATCTGCTGACGGAAGTACAGTTCGCCGCCCAGCAAGGCCGCGACGAGTACCAGAACGACGAGCAGCGCAATCAGAGGAGCTTTGCTTCGTGTCATTCGCAGCAGTCTTCCGCACAATTCTGAAAGAGCTCTGTGAATCACCGCGCGGAGGGTGAAGTGCATCGAATCTTGTGATGTGCAACACATGCTGTCGTACTCTTGACGGCATGACCACACGTCCGAGCGCCCTCGAATTGCGTCGCCTGGCTGCGAGTCAGGACGGATACTTCACCATCGAACAGGCCGAGGATCTCGGATACGAACACGCCTCGATGCACGCCAATATCGTTGCGGGAGACTGGACGAAGGTCGAACGCAACCTGTGCAGGTTGTCGGACTGGCCGCACAACGATCTCGAACACTTCGCGATGTGGTGTGCATGGTTCGGCGGCGACGCCGTCATCTCGCACCAGAGCGCCGCCGAGCTGCACGGGTTCGGACATCTGCACCCGCAGTTCGTGCACGTGTCGGCGTACACCAATCTGCGCCTCGCGGACACGCGCCTCGCAGTGCACCGGTTGCAGCTGACACCGCACGACATCGAGTCCACCGGCACGTTCCGTATGACGACGCCGGTGCGGACGGTCCTCGACCTCGCCGCGGGCGGAATCTCGCAGATCACGCTCGACGAAGTCGTCGGCGATGCCGTCGCGATCGGACGCGTCGACCCGTCGGTGTTGTACGCCGAGGCCACGAACGGAACCGACCGGGTGGCCGAGCGCGTCGAACTGGCGTTGTCCGCTTGTACGTGAGATGGGCCTGTATCTAAGAGTTCGGCCGTACACAGTCCCACGGGACCGTCAGCACGTTGTCGCGCATGCGACGCCGATTCACGACGACGGGTAGACCATCGCGACTCAGTCCGGCCAACGCCGCACGCCACCGCACCCGAGGGCCGAAGGGGGCGAGGGGAGAAGCCGTCGACCATGCTCGGTCCGCGGCCTGCAGCAGCGCGTGGATCGGCTCGCCGGGAACGTTGCGGTGGATGAGTGCTTTCGGGAGCCTCTCGGCGATGTCCGACGGCTTGTCGACGGTGAACGGATCCCACGCGATCGTCAGTGACAGCGGTCCCCCGGCGTCGAGCAGAACCCACGCGCAGCGACGCCCGAGCTCGTCGCATGTGCCGTCGAGCAGGAGACCGCCGGGCGCGAGAGCGGACAGGATGCGGGCCCACGCGCCGGGAACAGCGTCCTCGGGGTACTGCCGCAGCACGTTGAACGCGCGCACGAGGTTCGGTCGCAGCCCGGCCAGCTCGAACCCGCCGCGCGCGAAGTGCACGTTCTCGGTCGGTTCGACGACGCGGGCCGGGTCGATCTCGAGACCGGTAACGCGCAGATCGGGCCGGACAGTGCGAAGGCGTCGGGCGAGTTCGAGGGTCGTGTCGGGGCGGGCGCCGTACCCGAGATCGACGACGAGCGGGTCCTGCGCATCCGTCAGGACACGCCGGACCAGGGGGCTGTGCGTCAGCCAGCGATCGCTGCGTCGGAGCCGGTTGATTCCGGTGGTGCCGCGGGTGATGACGCCCTGTGGCTTGGCGGAACTAGTTGTTCTTGGCAAGCCAGTCGGCCGTCACTTCACCCTCGCCACGCCAGAGGTCGCGCAGGTTGACCAGCATCAGCTGTTCGAGCTTCCCGCCGACGAACGGCAGGAACACCTTGGCCTCGGACGAGGTGCGCAGCGTCGATCCGGTCTCGGTGGCGAACAGCGACGTCGTGCCCTTGAGGCTGCCGGGGCCGGCCGGAATGGACGCGTCGTAATGGCCCTCGGTGTTCTCCGCCGTGAACGGATCGAAGTGCACGTTGCGCGTGATGACCATGTCCTTCTTCATCACGGTCTGCGCGATGTCGGGCAGTTCGGTCCTCGGGATGATGTGGTGCATCACGACGTCGATCCCGTCGCTCGAGACCTCGAAGCTCTTCAGCTCGTTGTGGGAGTACTTCTTCATCTCCTCGATACGAGCGTCCCAGTGATCGCGGCTGGACAGAGCGGCGTACACCTGCTCGGGGGAGTAGGTGAACCGGGCTGAGTAGTTCATGCGGCGCGCCATAGCGGACCAGGGTACCGGCAGTTCCCGAGTAGGTCTGCTACAGGTTCTTCGCTATCCAGTTGCCGGTGTAGTCGTGCTCGTTGTCGATCAGAGAAAGGACCTGCTCGCTGATCATCGCCTCGATCTTGCTGCCGAACAGCGGGATCTTGACCTCGGTCGTTCCCGACAGCGACATCGTCGACGACGTCTCGTCGCCCTCGAGAAGGGTGGTGCCGGAGATCGACGCGGGTGCGCCGTCGACCGTCGCGCCGAATTTGCCCTCTGCACGGTTGCCGCCGAACGGGCCCCACGATTCGGTGCGTTCGATGACGAGCGGCCCCTTCTTGAATGCGGTGACCGCGGCGGGCAGTTCTTCCTCGGGGATCGACTGCGAGATCACGACACTGATGGTGCCGTTGAGCGTGGTGGCGCTGACGAGTTGGGCGCCGGGTCCACCGATCTCGGCGATGCGGTCCTTCCAGTACTGCTCGGAGACGAGTGCGGCGTGCACCTTGTCGACAGATGCGGGAACGGACGCGCTGTGCGCGATGGGGCGAGGCATACGCGGGAGGGTACCCTGGGCTCCCGTGCCTACCGCAATTTCAGGTCTCACCACGATGCGCGTCGGTGGCCCGGCTCGCGCATTCGCCGTCGCGTCGACATCCGACGAGCTCGTCTCCCTCGTGCGTGACGCCGACGCGTCGGGAACCCCGGTGCTGCTGGTCGGCGGTGGATCCAACCTGGTCGTCTCCGACGACGGCTTCGACGGCCTCGTCGTGAAGGTCGAGACGTCGGGCGTGAGGGTCGACGGCGACTCGATGTGGGTCGCTGCTGGGGAGCGGTGGGACGGCGTCGTCGCCCGTTCGTTGGACGAGGGCCTCGCCGGACTGGAAGCGCTGTCGGGCATCCCCGGTCTGTCGGGTGCGACGCCGGTGCAGAACGTCGGCGCGTACGGGACCGTCACGTCCGACGTGCTCGAGTCGTTGACCGTGTACGACCGCGAGACGGGCGAGACGTCGGTCTGGGGTCCCGAGCGATGCGGCTTCGGGCTGCACCGTCAGTCGGTCTTCAAGCATTCGACGCGGTACGTCATCCTCGACACGACGATGCGGCTGCGGCGTTCGGGGTCGTCGGATCCCGTGCGGTACGCGGGGTTGGCGGACCGGCTCGGCGTCACCATCGGGGACACCGTCGCCGCCAAGGACGTGCGCGAGGCGGTGCTCGATCTTCGTCGCCAGAAGGGCATGGTGCTCGACGCGTCCGACCACGACACGTGGAGCGTCGGCTCCTTCTTCCTGAATCCCGTGCTGGCCGAGGTTCCTTCGAGCGCGTCGCGCGCTCCGCAGTACCCGGATCCGTCGGGAATCAAGATCCACGCCGCATGGCTCATCCAGAACGCCGGCTTCGCGCACGGCTACGGCACCGAGTTCGGCAACGGCACCGCGGCGCTGTCGACGAAACACGTGCTCGCCATTACCAACCGCGGCGGCGCGACGACGGCCGACGTGATGGCTCTGGCGTCGCACATCCGCGACGGGGTCGAGGCAGAGTTCGGGATCACACTCGTGCCCGAATGCGATCTGGTCGGCTGCTCGCTCGCCTGATTCCCGGGCGGTCGTGTCGGTTCGAGCGCCTACCATGGAGTCTTCGTACGTCAGCGTTGTAAGGAGTTTTCAGTGCAGGTCACCAGCGTCGGGCACGCGGGGTTCCACATTCGGACCGATGCGGGCAGCATCCTGTGCGACCCGTGGGTGAATCCTGCCTACTTCACCTCGTGGTTTCCGTTCCCGGACAACTCGCAGCTCGACTGGGACGCGCTCGGAAACTGCGACTACCTGTACGTCTCGCACCTGCACAAGGACCACTTCGATCCGAAGAACCTGGCCGATCACGTCAACAAGGACGCGACCGTCCTGCTGCCCGACTACCCGGTGCCGGACCTGAAGCACGAGCTCGAGAAGCTCGGCTTCCACAAGTTCTTCGAGACGACCGACTCGGTCAAGCACCGTCTGTCCGGTCCCAAGGGCGATCTCGACATCATGATCATCGCCCTGCGTGCGCCCGCGGACGGTCCGATCGGTGACTCGGGCCTCGTCGTGTCCGACGGCGAGACCGTCGCGTTCAACATGAACGACGCCCGTCCCGTCGATCTCGACGTGCTGACCGAACAGTTCGGGCACGTCGACGTCCACATGCTGCAGTACTCCGGGGCCATCTGGTATCCGATGGTCTACGACATGGTCGAGCGCGCGAAGAAGTCGTTCGGCGAGCAGAAGCGTCAGCGTCAGATGGACCGTGCGCGTCAGTACATCGAGCAGATCGGTGCCACGTGGGTCGTGCCGTCGGCGGGCCCGCCGTGCTTCCTCGACGACGAACTGCGGTTCCTCAACGACGTGTACGACGAGAAGTCCAACATCTTCCCGGACCAGATGGTCTTCCTGGATCAGATGCGACGCAACGGGCACGACAAGGGACTGCTGCAGATTCCGGGCACGACGTCGACGTTCAAGGGCAGCGATCTCGTCTCGCACGAGCATCCGATCCCGACCCCGGAAGTCGAAGCCATCTTCACCACCGGCAAAGCGCAGTACATCGAGGACTACGCGCAGCGTCAGGCAGGCGTCATCGCGGCCGAGAAGGCGGCGTGGGCGTCGGCGGACGGCGAACCGCTGCTCGAACCGCTGCGAGAGTTGTTCGAGCCCATCATGATTCAGACCGATCAGATCTGCGACGGCATCGGCTACCCGGTCGGGCTGATGCTCGGCGCAGAAACCGTCGTACTCGATTTTCCGAAGCGGATCGTGCGTGAGCCGCTGCTGAAGGAGCGGTTCCGGTACAGCTTCACGATCCCGGCGGAGCTGGTGCGTACCGTAGTGCGCGACAAGGAACCGGACTGGGTCAACTCGATCTTCCTGTCCACCCGGTTCCGTGCTCGACGGGTCGGCGGGTACAACGAGTTCCTGTACACGTTCTTCAAATGCCTGACGGACGAGCGCATCGCGTACGCCGACGGCTGGTTCGCCGAGGCACACGACGACAGCGCCACGATCGTCAAGGACGGCTACGAGATTCAGCGTCGCTGCCCGCACCTGAAGGCCGACCTGTCCAAGTTCGGCATCGTCGAGGGCAACAAACTCACGTGCAACCTGCACGGCTGGGACTGGAACCTCGACACGGGTCGTTGCCTGACGTCGCGCGGTCACGAGTTGCGGTCGACCAAGCTGTAGCGCCGCGCTGGTCACGCCGACGCGCGTGCGTTTGCCGACTGTTTGCGCGAAATGTCCGGTTGCAGCCGTGAATTCGGTGTGAATCGGACCGCAGCCCCCGTCTCGATGCGTATCCGTCGAAAGTCCCCGAGTACGTTGGAAAACGTGCATGAGCAGGTTGAACGGACAAATCGGACTCGGTTGTTGTGGTTGATCACAGCGATCGCGGCACTGGCGGCGCTCGTCGCAGGGTGCACCATCGGTTCCGACGGAGGATCCACCGGAAGTGCCGCGTCGACGACGGAGGCGCCGCCGGTCGCGAAGGTAACTCAGAACCCGACCGATGGGGCCGAGGACGTCAGTCCGATCGCCCCGATCTCGGTGTCCGTCGCGAACGGAACCCTGAACGAGGTCACGCTGACGAACCCCTCCGGGAAGGTCGTCCAGGGTGCGCTGGCACCGGACAAGGCGTCGTACACGATCACCGAGCCACTCGGTTACGGATCGGAATACACGTGGGCGGGTGAAGCGATCGGTACCGACGGCAAGACCGTCGACGTCGAAGGCAGCTTCACGACCGTCGAACCGGACAGTCGTACGTCGGTGAGCACGAACATCGGCGACGGCCAGGAGGTCGGCATCGCAGCGCCGATCATTCTGCAGTTCGACCAGTCGATCGAGGACAAGGCGGCCGTCGAACAGCGGTTGACGGTGACGACCAACCCGCCGACGCCCGGTGCATGGGCGTGGTTCCCGGACGACAACGGCTCGCGCGTGCACTGGCGTCCGACGAACTACTGGGCTCCGGGCACGACGGTGTCGGTGCAGGCGAATCTGTACGGGGTCGACTACGGCGGCGGTGCCTACGGTGCCGACGACGTGACCCTCGACTTCACCATCGGCCGCAGTCAGATCGTCAAGGCGGAGGCCACCAGCCACCGCATGCAGGTGGTGCGCGACGGCGAAACCATCATGGACATCCCGGTCAGCTACGGCGAGGGCAACGAGACGCGCAACGTCACGCGCAGCGGCATCCACGTCGTGACCGAGAAGCACGAGGACTTCCTGATGTCGAACCCGCCGTTCTACGAGAACGTCCGCGAACGCTGGGCGGTGCGAATCTCCAACAACGGTGAGTTCATCCACGCGAACCCGTTGACGACGGGTGTGCAGGGCGCGTCGAACGTGACGAACGGGTGTATCAATCTGTCGACCGAGGATGCGCAGCAGTACTTCGGGACGGCGATGTACGGCGATCCGGTCGAGGTGACGGGAACGTCGATCGACCTGTCCGCTGCCGACGGCGATCTGTACGACTGGGCGATCGACTGGCCGACCTGGGAGTCCATGGGTGCGGCGTAGCACCCGTGCGTGCGAATGTACAGCCCGCTGTACATTCGCACGCACGTGCGCCGAAGGCGCCTACGTCCGGTGGAACCGCCCCGGGCTGGCCTGATCCCGCGGCTTGATGATGATCTGGTCGAGGTTGACGTGCGACGGGCGCGACGCCACGAAGCCGATGACCTCGGCGATGTCCTTGGCCACCAGCGGCGTGATGCCCTGGTAGACGGCGTCGGCCTTGGACTCGTCGCCGTCGAAACGCACGAGCGAGAACTCGGTCTCGACGGCACCGGGCGCGATCTCGGTGAGCCGCACCGGCTTGCCGAGCAGTTCGCCGCGCAACGTGCGGTGCAGCACCGCCTGAGCATGCTTCGCGGACGTGTAGCCCGAGCCGTTGTCGTACGCCTCGAAGGCCGCGACCGACGTGATGGTGACCACAAGGCCGTCGCCCGATTCGATCAGCTTGGGCAGCAGAGCCTTCGTGACGCGCAGCGTGCCGAGCACGTTGGTCTCCCACATCCAGCGCCAGTCGTCGAGGTCGGCGTCGATGACGGGGGCGAGGCCCTTGGCGCCACCCGCGTTGTTGATCAACACGTGCACGCGGGGAATCACGGCGGTGAACGCTGCGACGGAGTCTTCGTCGGTGACGTCCAATTGCAGTGCGGTGCCACCGATTTCGGCGGCAAGCTTCTCGAGGCGGTCGACGCGACGCGCCCCGATCACGACGTGGTAGCCCTGCTCGGCCAGTTGGCGAGCGGCGGCCTCACCGATGCCCGAGCTGGCTCCGGTGACAACGGCGACACGGGCGTCGGACGAGATTTGTTCGGACAATGTCATGTGCCGAATTCTAGTCTCAGGCGTCTGCCGCTCGCGGGGCGAGGATTGGTGATCGGCCGCAGAAGTGCTAATTTGGCGGTCATGTCCGCCAGCCACACGCCAGCTCTGCGCGTCACGTACGTGACCGCTGCCCTGGGTTCTCGGCTGCCGCTTCCTCGCGAACTGTGTTGTCTCGGTTTCGAAGTCCGTCGCTAGTTCTGTGCGACGGCGTGCTCGCATTCTCGTTTCTGCGCTGCTCTGACCGATTCATGCACCACCCGTTCCTTGTCGTACGGGTCTATTGCCGAGGACGAAACACGTGTCACTTGCCACTCTTCCGAAAACGTCTCCCGCTGCGTCTCGCCGGGGTACCCGTTCCACGCCCGGTGCTCAGCGACCGACGCAGAACAACAGGGTTCAGGTTGTCGCTCCCGACCTGCGCATCGCCGACAGTCCCGCAGCCTCGGTGCTGCGCCTCGCGTCGGCTCGCGGTCCTATTTCGCGCGACGTCGCCGCTCGCGCAACAGGTTTGAGCATCGCCACGGTCAACAGGCAGGTGGCGTCGCTGCTCGGTGCAGGGTTGCTCCGCGAACGCGGCGACCTGACGACGTCGGGCGCCATCGGCCGTCCGCGGGTGCCGTTCGAGGTCAATCACGAGCCCTTCTCGACGGTGGGCATCCACATCGGCGCCCTCGTCACCGGCATCGTCGTCGGTGATCTGCGCGGTCGCATTCTCGGTGCGGTCGAGATCCCCACTCCGGGCGGGCCTGCCGAGGTCGCGCTGCGTGCGATCACCCGCAGTGCGTCCGCATTCGCTGCTCGGTGGCACCGTCGCACCCCGCTGTGGGTCGGCGTCGCGCTCGGTGGTCGTGTCGACGCGGCCACCGGATCGGTCGACCATCCCCGCCTCGGCTGGGAGAACGCGCAGGTCGGCACCATCGTCGGCGGCGGAATGGGTCTGCCGGTCTCGGTGTCCGGTCACGTCGAGGCGATGGCCGCGTCGGAGCTGTTGCTGACGCCCGCCCGAGCCGACGCCGCGCCGACGGGGACGAGCCTGTTCTTCTATGCGCGTGAAACCGCCGGTATCGCGTTGACGATCGACGGTCGTGTGCACACGCCGTCGACCGGTCCCGGTTCCATCGCGCATCTGCCCACCGGCTCGAATGCGCTGTGCGAGTGCGGGAATCGCGGATGCCTCGAAGCATCCGTCAGCGATCGCGCGGTGCTCGCCGCAGCGATCGAACGCGGAGTGCTCGCTTCCGGTGCTTCCGTCGCCGGTCTGTACCGGGCGGCGCACGACGGTTCGGCGGGTGCGCGGGACATTCTCGTCGAACGTGCGGAGATCCTCGGCCGCACCGTGGGTCTGCTGCGCGATCTGTTCAACCCGGATCGCGTCGTGCTCGGTGGCCAGGCCTTCACCGAGTACGAGGCCGGTCTGCCGCACGTCGCCGAAGCGTTCGGACGCACGTCGACGTTGCCGCGCAAGGATATTCGAGTCACCGGCTTCGGAAACAAGGTACAGGAGTACGCGGCGGCGGTCGTCTCGCTCAGCTCGGTGTACTCGGATCCGCTCGCATCGATGAGACGTGCCGCTGCCTGATCCGACGGACCTCACTGTCATGATGTCGACCATGGCAACGAGAGGACCGGTGCGTCAGGCCACCGGAATCGACGGGACCAACATCGTCTACCGCGTGTCGGGCGCTCCATCGGGCCGACCGCTCGTGCTGCTGCACGGGTGGGCGCAGTCGTCGGCCTGCTGGGGCGACTCGGTGCTCACCGAGCTGGCCGCGACGTACCGGGTCATCGCCGTCGACCTCCGCGGTCACGGCTACTCGGACGCACCGACGAGCGGCTACGACGACTCGAAGATCTGGGCGGGCGACGTCGACGCCGTACTGACCGCGGAAGGAATCACGTCCGACGCCGTTCTTCTCGGCTGGTCGTACGGCGGGCTCGTCATCTGCGACTACCTTTCCGTGCACGGCACCGACGCCGTGTCCGGCATCGTCCTCGTCGGCGCGATCACGAGCATCGGGCGGGGTGAGAAGGGCGGACGCGTCGGGACGTCCATGCGGGCAGCGATTCCCGACGCGATGGCCGAGGAACCGCGGGTCGCGATTCGCGCGTTGGGCAGTTTCGGCAACGCTCTGACCGGCCCGGTCGACGGAAAGGGTGCGCAGGCGCAGGCGCTGTTCGGGCTGACGCTCGCGACGCCGCCTCGGGTGCGGGCCGCGCTGTTCGACCGCGCCGCGTCGAACGACGAACTGCTGCGCACCCTGGACGTGCCCGCCCTCGTGCTGCACGGTACGGAGGACACCGTCGTCGACGTGTCCGCCGGCCGTCACGCCGCGTCGCTGATACCGACGGTGACGGAGTCGTACTGGGACGGGGTCGACCACGGCCCGTTCGTCGCCGACCCCGAACGGTTCCTGAGCGATGTCTCGGCCTTCGTGGACGGGCTGTAACGCGGGGTCTGTGGACGTCCGTACTGTGGAGGCGTGCAGACTGGAGCGGTGAGTGGACGCCAGCTGAACCGGGTTGCCGTGCTGTCGCTGCATACGTCCCCGCTGGCGCAGCCCGGTATGGGCGACGCGGGCGGCATGAACGTGTACGTGCTGCAGTCGGCCAAGGAGCTGGCGAAACGCGGTGTGCAGGTCGAGATCTTCACCCGCGCGACGTCGTCGTCCGACGAGCCGGTGCGCGAAGCGGCGCCGGGCGTGCTGGTGCGCAACATCGTCGCCGGGCCGTTCGAGGGCCTCGACAAGCAGGATCTCCCGACGCAGCTCTGCGCGTTCGCCGCAGGTGTTCTGCGCGAGGAAGCGCGTCACGACGCCGGTTACTACGACCTCGTTCACTCTCATTACTGGCTCTCGGGTCAGGTCGGGTGGCTGGCTCGCGACAGGTGGGGCGTCCCGCTCGTCCACACCGCTCATACGTTGGCGGCCGTCAAGAACGCGTCGCTCGCGGCAGGCGATTCTCCCGAACCGCCCGCTCGGCAGATCGGTGAGCAGCAGGTCGTCGCGGAGGCGGATCGGCTGATCGCCAACACCTCCGAGGAAGCCAAGCAGCTCATCGAGATCTACGGTGCATCCGCCGACGCGGTCGACGTCGTCGCTCCCGGCGCCGATCTGCATCAGTATCACCCGGGCGACATGCTCGCGGCGCGAGCGCACCTGGGTATCGATCCACGTGAAACCGTCGTCGCGTTCGTGGGTCGGATCCAGCCGTTGAAGGCGCCCGACGTGTTGCTGAAGGCTGCGGCGGAACTGTGCGCGCGGGAACCCGAACTGCCACTTCGCATTCTGGTCGTCGGCGGTCCGTCGGGGAGCGGGCTCGACCGGCCGGACAGTCTCATCGAGCTCGCCGACGAGCTCGGAATTTCGACCCGGGTGACGTTCCTGCAGCCGCAGCCGTCGAACGTGCTGGCGCAGATCTATCGGGCCGCGAATGTCGTTGCGGTGCCGAGCTACAACGAATCCTTCGGCCTCGTCGCGATCGAGGCGCAGGCGTGTGGCACTCCGGTCATCGCGGCCGACGTCGGTGGACTCGGGGTCGCTGTGCGGTCCGGTGAGACGGGCGTTCTGGTGCAGGGGCACCGGACGGACGACTGGGCGCGTGCGCTCGGTGACATGCTTCGCGATCGAGACGCGTTGGCGCGCATGGCGTCTGCCGCGCCTCGGCACGCGTCCGAATTCTCGTGGGAGCACACGGCCGAGGGACTGCTCGAGAGCTATCGAGCCGCGCAGTTCCACTTCGCCTTGGGTGAAGCGCCCAGCGAGTTCTCGCCGCGCCGCACGCGCGGTCTGTCGAAGCTACGACGAGGAGTGGTCAAGGCATGAGCGAAGCGCAGTCGCCGAAGGACACCGCCGCATCGATCGATGCGATGTTGAAGGAGCGGGAGCTCGAATATCAACGCAAGGACGACAATTCGTTCGTCGTCGAACTCCCGGGCGAGCGCAAGCTGAAGACGACGACGATGCTGACCGTCGGCAACCACGGTGTGCGCGTCGAAGCGTTCGTGTGCCGTAAGCCCGACGAGAACTTCGAAGGCGTGTACAAGTATCTGCTTCGGCGCAACCGCAGGCTCTACGGCGTGCACTACACGATCGACAAGATCGGCGACATCTATCTGGTCGGCCGTATCTCGACGCACGCCGTGACGGGCGACGAGATTGACCGCGTGCTGGGGCAGGTACTCGAAGCCGCAGACGGTGACTTCAACGTTCTGCTCGAACTCGGTTTCGCGGAATCGATCAAACGTGAGTGGGCGTGGCGTGTGTCGCGCGGGGAATCGTTGGCGAACCTGAAGGCGTTCGAGCACCTGATCGAGGAATAGCCGACGAAGTCTCGGGTCGGATGTGAAATGGTGCGGACTTCACGGGCGGCGAGTAGCGTCCCGAATCAGACATAGCAACGAACACCGCACTGCACGATCCATGGAGGAAGTCTTGACCGTCGGCATCCGTTCACGTACTCGGAGACTGGCATTCGGCGGCGTCGCGTCGCTCGGCGCCGTCGCACTCGTCGCCGGATGTGGCTCAGCACCCGACGACAGCGGCTCGGATTCAGACGGGAGTGCCTCCGGCGATTTCAAGCCGTGCATGGTCTCCGACGCGGGTGGCTTCGACGACAAGTCGTTCAACCAGCTCGGCTACGAAGGCCTGGTGGAGGCCTCGGACTCGCTCGGTGTCGAGCCGATCACCGTCGAGTCGGCGTCGCCGACGGACTACAACCCCAACATCTCGAACCTGATCGATCAGGGCTGCAACCTGATCCTCACCGTCGGCTTCGATCTAGCCGACGCCACCAAGTCCGCCGCCGAGGCGAACACGGACATCGATTTCGCTATCATCGACGATTCGTCGATCGACCTGCCGAACGTCAAGCCGCTGACCTACGACGCCGCGCAGTCCGCATTTCTCGCGGGGTACGCCGCAGCCAGCTTCTCCAAGACCGGCATCGTCGGCACGTTCGGTGGTTCGCAGCTGCCGACGGTCACCATCTTCATGGACGGCTTCGCCGACGGAGTCAACTACTTCAACGAGCAGAAGAACCGCGACGTGCGCGTCATCGGGTGGGACGTTCCGTCCCAGAACGGTTCGTTCACCGGCGGATTCGAGGCCAACGCGGTCGCCAAGAACACCGCGCAGGGCCTGATCGACCAGAACGCGGACGTCATCTTCCCGGTCGGCGGCCCGATCTATCAGAGTGCCGCGCAGGCCATCCGTGACTCGTCGCGTCCCATCGCCCTGATCGGCGCCGACGCCGATGTCTACGAATCGGATCCGTCGGTCGGCGACCTGCTGCTGACGTCGGTCACGAAGGGCCTCAAGCCCAGCGTGGACGAGGTCGTCGCCAATTCCGGTGGGGGATCGTTCGACAACGCGCCCTACGTCGGAACGCTCGAGAACGACGGCGTCGGCATCGCGCCGTTCCACGACTACGAGTCGCAGGTCGATCCGGCACTGCAGGGTGAACTCGACGCGATCAAGGCAGGCATCGTCGACGGCTCCATCACCGTCGAGTCGCCGTCGTCGCCCAAGTAAGTACCACGTAAGCAATGAAGCTCGAACTACGCGGCATCACCAAGCGTTTCGGATCGCTCGTCGCCAACGATTCCATCGACCTCGTCGTGGAGCCGGGCGAGATCCATTGCCTGCTCGGCGAGAACGGCGCAGGCAAATCGACGCTGATGAACGTGCTCAGTGGTCTCTATCGGGCCGAGGAGGGTGACATTCTGCTCGACGGCGTCGAGCAGCATTTCGCCGGACCCGGCGAGGCCATGAACGCCGGTATCGGCATGGTGCACCAGCACTTCATGCTGATTCCGGTGTTCACCGTGGCCGAGAACATCATCCTCGGCCACGAGACCACCAGGAGCGGCGGACGTCTCGATCTCGACGCGGCACGCGCGCTCGTCCGCGAGATATCGGGACGCTTCGGGTTCGACCTCGACCCCGACGCGCGCGTCGACGAGCTCCCCGTCGGCGTGCAACAGCGCGTCGAGATCATCAAAGCCCTCAGTCGCGACGCGAAAGTGCTCGTGTTCGACGAGCCGACGGCCGTTCTCACCCCGCAGGAAACCGACGACCTCATGCGCATCATGCGCGAGCTCGCCGCGTCGGGAACCACGATCGTGTTCATCACGCACAAGCTGCGTGAGGTGCGCGAGGTGGCCGACCGGATCACCGTCATCCGGCTCGGCAAGGTCGTCGGCGAGGCCGAGCCCACGGCGTCGAATGCGGAACTGGCCGCGCTCATGGTCGGTCGCGACGTGCAGCTGACCGTGTCGAAGGCACCGGCGACGCCGGGCGACGCTGCACTGTCGATCAAGAATCTGACCGTTTTCGACGCCGGCGGCCACACGGTGGTCGACGACGTCAGCCTCGACGTCCGGTCCGGAGAGATTCTTGCGATCGCCGGTGTCCAGGGGAACGGCCAGAGCGAGTTCGTCGAGGCTCTGCTCGGCGCCCGTGAACGTCTCACCGGCGAGATCGTCCTCGACGGCGTCTCGCTCGTCGGGTCGTCGGTCCACGACGTACTCGGTGCCGGCGTCGGATTCGTTCCCGAGGATCGCACCGTTCATGGCCTCGTCGGCGAATTCTCGATCGCCGAGAACCTGATGCTCGACCGATCGACCGGAGAGCCGTTCGTGCGTCGCGGTGCGATACGCCGCGACTTTCTCGACGCGTTCGCCGCCGAGAAGGTCGAGGAATTCGACGTACGAACCCCGAGTATCGGCACCGCCGTCGGCCGGCTGTCCGGCGGTAACCAGCAGAAGGTCGTGCTCGCCCGCGAATTGAGCAGGGAGCTGCGGCTTTTCGTGGCCTCGCAGCCGACGCGTGGTATCGACGTCGGCTCTATCGAGTTCGTGCACAAACGCATCGTCGCGACGCGCGACGCGGGCGTGCCGGTGATCGTCGTGTCCAGCGAACTCGACGAGGTCGCAGCACTCGCCGATCGCATCGCCGTCATGTATCGCGGACGGATCGTCGGCATCGTTCCGGCCGACACGTCACGCGAAGTTCTGGGATTGATGATGGGTGGAGAACATGGCTGACGCAGGTGCGTCGGAAAAGCAGGCGCCGCAGGAGCCGTCGCGTGCTCACGTGGTCCTACGGCAGATTTTCACCGGGAGCGCGATCATCTCCGTGTTCGCGGTCGTGCTCGCGATCGTGGTCGGCGCCGTGCTCATCGCCGTTACCGACGAGCAGGTGCAGGAGTCCGCAGGCTACTTCTTCGCGCGGCCGACGGACATGCTCACCGCGATCTGGGATGCGGTGTCCGGCGCGTATTCGTCGCTGTTCCAGGGATCGGTCTACAACTTCCGACGCCCGGGATTCGAGAACGGCATCAAGCCGCTCACCGAGACACTGACGTTCGCGACACCGTTGATAGTCGCCGGTCTCGGTGTGGCGCTTGCGTTTCGCGTCGGCATGTTCAACATCGGTGGTCGCGGACAGATGCTCATCGCCGCAGCATGCGCGGGCTGGGTCGGGTTCTCGCTGCAACTTCCCGCCGGGCTGCACCTCGTCCTCGCGATCGTCGCGGGCGTCGTCGGCGGTGCGGTGTGGGGCGGTATCGCCGGAGTTCTGAAGGCGCGCACCGGCGCTCACGAGGTGATCGTGACGATCATGCTGAACTACGTCGCGTTCTATCTCGTCGCCTACCTGCTCAGGACCCCGGGCACGCTGCAGGCGCCCGGCCAGAACAACCCGAAGACGGCGGCGATGGAGTCGACGGCGGTGTTCCCCAAGCTGTTCGGAGACAGGTACTCGCTGCATCTGGGATTCCTGCTGGTCGTGATCGTCACCGTCGGTGTCTGGTGGTTGCTCGAGCGGTCGTCGCTCGGATTCAGGTTCCGTGCCGTCGGTGAGAATCCGCACGCGTCGAAGATTGCGGGTATCGACGTCAACCGGATGTACCTGTACGCGATGGTGCTGTCCGGTGCTCTCGTCGGTCTCGCAGGCGTCGCGCAGGTACTGGGCACGGTCACCACCGGATTCGGCGCGGACATCGACGCCGGAATCGGATTCGACGCCATCACCGTCGCACTGCTCGGCCGATCGAAGCCGTGGGGTGTGTTCTTCGCCGGAATTCTGTTCGGCGCGTTCAAGGCAGGTGGCTTCGCGATGCAGGCCGCCGAGGGTATCCCGATCGACATCGTGCTCGTCGTGCAGTCCGTCATCGTGCTGTTCATCGCCGCGCCGCCGCTGGTTCGAGCGGTGTTCCGACTACCACCGCCGGGCGCCGAGGTCGCGGCACGGGCGGATACCGCGAAGGTGGCGGCACTGTGACCACCGTGAAAGAACCCGACGTTCTGGCACCCGCCCGCAGCTGGAAGGTGCCCGGCATCCTCGGCGTCGTCACGCTTCTCGCGTTGGTGCTGTTCGTGTTTCGTGGCAAGTCGGGTACGACGACCTTCGCTCTCGCGAGCGAGAACGACTTCTTCGCACTCCCGGCGGTAGGGCTGCCGACGTCGGGAACCGGAATCGCCGTGTTCGTCGTACTCACCCTGATCACTGCCTATGCCACGTGGAATGCAGTGCAGCGCACGAGGACCCCGCTCTGGCTGCTCGGCGTCTATGCGGTGCTGTTCGTCGTCGGATTCCTGACGTGGGCTGCTGCAGGTGCAACGGTTCCGGTGCCCGGGTTGCTCATCGGTGCGGTCGCGCTCAGCACGCCCCTCATCTTCGGTGCGATGGGCGGCGTGATCTCCGAACGCGTCGGTGTCATCAACATCGCCATCGAAGGGCAGTTGCTGTCGGGGGCGTTCGTCAGCGCTGTCGTCGCCTCGATCACCGGGTCGACGTACGTCGCGCTGCTCGCGGCATTGGCCGCAGGGGCGCTGACCGCGTCGCTGCTGGCGATGTTCTCGATCAAGTACTTCGTCAACCAGGTGATCGTCGGCGTCGTGCTCAACGTGCTGGTCGTGGGGCTGACGAGTTTCCTGTACTCGGTGGTGCTCACGAAGAACACCGAGGCGCTCAACTCGCCACCTCGATTCGGGCGCATCGAGATTCCGGTGCTGTCGCAGATCCCGGTGATCGGGCCGGTGCTGTTTCGGCAGACGCTGATCGTCTATCTGATGTACGTCGTCGTCGCATTCGTCTGGTTCGGCCTGTTCCGCACCAAGTGGGGACTGCGGCTACGTGCCGTCGGCGAGCATCCGCAGGCCGCCGACACCGTCGGTATCGATGTTGCGCGGACGCGATTCTGGAACGTGTGCCTCGCCGGCGCCATCGCGGGGCTGGGCGGCGCGTACTTCACGCTCGGATCCGTGGGCGCGTTCGGCAAGGAGATGACGGCAGGTGCGGGCTACATCGCCCTCGCCGCGGTCATCTTCGGACGATGGGATCCGGTGCGAGCCACGTTGGCGGCCTTGCTGTTCGGTTTCGCGTCGAATCTGCAGAACGTGTTGGGAATCATCGGCTCGCCGGTGCCGAGCGAGTTCATGTTGATGCTGCCGTACGTGGTGACGATCTTCGCGGTCGCCGGACTCGTCGGACACGTACGTGGTCCAGCAGCGGCCGGTAAGCCGTACGTGAAGTCCTGAGCGGTGGGGCCCGCATGCACGGGCCCCACCGTCACTTGCGCATCAGCGTCCGAAACGCAACCAGGCGAACCAGTCCGGAAGCTGCGGCGCCCACTGCTGGAAGGGCTGCACGAAGTTGTTGTGGAAATCGTTGAACACGGATCTTCTCCTGTTGTCGTGTTTGTTTCTGACCAGAACGAAACTAGCTGCGGCGCCGGGTAATTCAAGCAAATCCCGGGGTTCGTGAGCACTCCCGAACCGAGCTGCCAGGAAGCGCGGTGAACCTGGCAGCCTGCCAGACAGCCGATGGGGTCCGACCTGCATCGCGAGTGGCTGCCACATCGCCGGGCCGTGCGCAATGGTCGACAGGAGATCCGAACCTGACTCCCCAGTAGGGCTCATGTCCGTTGTGACGGCTTTCACTGTAGTGTTCTGACAAGTTGCCGATGCACGTTTCGAAGGAGAGTCATGAGCTTCAAGAGCCCCTTTCCCGATGTCGAGATTCCGAATCTGAGCGTCTACGACTACCTGTTCGGATCCATCTCGGACGACGATCTCGAGAAGCCTGCATTGATCGACGGGTCGTCGGGAGCCGTCACCACGTACCGGGCTCTGATCGGGCAGATCGACGGCATCGCCGGCGCCCTCGCGGCACGGGGCCTCGGACTGGGTGACGTCGTCGGACTGCACTCGCCGAACGTCCCCGCGTTCGCGTCGGTGCTGCACGGCATTCTGCGCGCGGGTGGCACCGCCACCACCATCAACGCTCTGTACACGGCAGAGGACATCGCGAAGCAGCTCACCGGATCGGGTGCCAAGTTCCTGTTCACGGTCTCGCCGCTGTACCCGCAGGCGAAGGCGGCAGCCGAGAAGGTCGGCATCCCAGACGACCACGTCATCGTGCTCGACGGCGCCGAAGGGCACCCGAGCCTGCGCGACCTGCTCGCCGAAGGCGCTCCCGCCCCGGAGGTCTCCTTCGACCCGGCGACGCAGGTGGCGGTACTGCCGTACTCGTCCGGCACCACGGGCGTGCCGAAGGGCGTCATCCTGACGCACCGCAACCTCGTCGCCAACGTCGCTCAGATGGAGCCGCGCGTCGGCATCGACACGAACGACGCGATCCTGGCGCTGCTGCCGTTCTTCCACATCTACGGCCTCACCGTGCTGCTCAACATCGCGCTGAAGCTGCGCGCGCACCTGGTGACGATGCCCAAGTTCGACCTCGTCGAGTTCTTGAAGCTCATCCAGGAGCACAAGCTGACCTACCTGTTCATCGCCCCGCCCGTCGCCGTCGCGCTGGCCAAGCACCCGCTCGTCGATCAGTACGACCTGTCGAGCGTGCACACCATCTTCTCCGGTGCCGCGCCGCTCGACGAAGAACTGGGCAAAGCCGTCGCGAAGCGTCTGGACACGCGCGTGCGTCAGGGCTACGGCATGAGCGAGCTCAGCCCCGTCAGCCACGCCATCCCGTTCGACCGCGACGACATGGCGCTCAGCTCGGTGGGTCTGCCGCTCGCGAACACCGTCAACAAGCTCGTCGACCCGGAGACGGGCGAGGAAGTGGATCTTCCGTCCGAAGGGCTGTCCAAGCCCGGTGAGCTGTGGGTGCAGGGCCCGAACGTCATGGCCGGCTACCTCAACAACCCCACCGCCACCGCCGACACCCTCGACGACGACGGCTTCCTGCACACCGGTGACATCGCCGTCGTCGACGCCGAAGGCGTCGTCTACATCGTCGACCGGCTCAAGGAGCTCATCAAGTACAAGGGCTACCAGGTGCCGCCGGCCGAGCTGGAGGCTCTGCTGTTGACGCATCCGGAGATCGCCGACGCTGCGGTCATCGGTGTCCTCGACGAGGAGGGCGAAGAGGTTCCGAAGGCGTTCGTCGTACGCCAGGCCGACGCGACCATCGACGAGGACGCGGTCATCGCGTTCGTCGCCGAGCGCGTGTCGCCGCACAAGAAGGTCCGCAAGGTCGAGTTCATCGACATCGTCCCGAAGTCGGCTGCAGGCAAGATCCTCCGTAAGGATCTGCGGGCCGCCGAGACCACGAAATAGGACAGGTCGAGCTCTCGTCAGGCCGCCTACCCGATCGGGTAGGCGGCCTTCCTGTCTCATAGGGGCCTTCTCGTGACTTACGGAACAGTCTCGCCGGAAAGTGACTGACACCTCTGCACTCTCGGATTTAGCGTCGTTCTCAGCACCGTGGCTCGAACCGCGTTGCGAGACCATCAGACGTTTTCCGTTTCGCGGAGAGGATCCTTCCATGCAGGTCGACGACCTACTCAAGCCGTTCCCCATCAAGGAGTTCCACCCGTTCCCACGCGCCATGATGGGCCCCGGCGCGCACGAGATGATCGGTCCGGAGGCACTCAAGCTCGGATTCAAGAAGACCCTCGTGATGACGTCCGGCCTGCGCGGAACCGACATCGTGCACAACATCGTCGAGTCGATGCGCTACCACGGCCTCGAGGTCGTCGTGTACGACAAGGTGGAGTCCAACCCCAAGGACTACAACGTCATGGACGCCGTGGCGATGTACACCGAGAACAAGTGCGACAGTTTCGTGTCCATCGGTGGCGGCTCCGCGCACGACGCGTGCAAGGGCGCTCGTATCTCCGTCGCACACGACGGACGTAGCGTCAACGAGTTCGAGGGCTTCAACAAGAGCGAGAACCCGAAGAACCCGCCGCACATCGCCGTATCCACCACGGCAGGAACAGGTTCCGAGACGTCGTGGGCGTACGTCATCACCGATACGACGACCGACCCCGACAACCCGCACAAGTACGTCGCCTTCGACGACGCGTCCGTGACGACGCTCGCGATCGACGATCCGGTCCTGTACTACAGCTGCCCGACCGACTACACCGCACAGTGTGGCTTCGACGTTCTCGCGCACGCGAGCGAGCCGTACGTCTCGCGCCTGAACTTCGAGCCGTCGAAAGGCAATGCGCTGCATGCCATTCGGATGACGGTGGCCAATCTCCGCGCGGCGACGTGGAACGGTGAGGACCTGCCGGGCCGCGAGGGCATGATGTACGCGCAGTACATCGCAGCCCAGGCGTTCAACTCCGGCGGCCTCGGCATCATCCACTCGATCAGCCACGCCGTCAGCGCGTTCTACGACACGCACCACGGACTGAACAACGCCATTGCGCTGCCGCGAGTGTGGGCGTTCAACATGACGGCCGACTACCGCAAGTTCGCCGACATCGCCGTCGCCATGGGCATCGACACCCACGGCATGTCCGACCAGCGTGCATCGCACGCCGCGCTCGAAGCAGCGATCCAGTTGCTGCGCGACGTCGGCATTCCGGAGAAGTTCGCCGACGTCGACCAGAACAGCTACAGCAAGAACCGTCTCGGCCAGGGCCCGACGAAGTACTACGAGAACTCGCCGAAGATCGTCGGTGACGACAAGGACATCGACCGAATCACCCACCACGTCCTCGGTGACGCCTGCACCCCGGGCAACCTGAAGGAATGCACGTTCGAGACGGTCCGCCCCGTCGTCGAGCACTCCGTGCACGGAGATCTGGACGACCTGATCGGCTGATCTCTCCCTCGATCCTCGCTCCCGCCCGCGGAACCCCTTGCTGCGGGCGGGAGCGGGTCGGACACTCTTCTCGGAAGGAACGCACCGTGTCAGTCCCGACGCCCATCGATGCTTCGGCAGGGCCAGATTTCGACTCCGTCGCCGACGTCGTCAGCCGATTCGGCGACGCAGGCTACATCGCCGACGAACGCCTTGCGACGACGGTGTTCCTCCAGACCAGGCTCGACAAGCCTGTGCTGTTGGAAGGGCCGGCCGGCGTCGGAAAGACCGAGCTGGCAAAGACTCTCGCCGCGGTGACCGGGCGTCGACTGCTGCGGTTGCAGTGCTACGAGGGCCAGGACGAGACCAAAGCGCTCTACGAGTGGGACTACGGCAAGCAGCTGCTGTACACCCAGGTGCTGAAGGAGAAGATCGGCCAGCTCGTCGCCGACACCGAGACTCTGGGTGAGGCAGTCGATCGCATTGCCGCGCAGGACAGTGTGTTCTTCTCCGAGCGCTTCCTGGCGCCTCGCCCGCTGCTCGAGGCCATTCGTTCCGAGGAACCCGTCGTCCTGCTGATCGACGAGGTCGATCGTGCCGACGAGGCGCTCGAAGCGGTTCTGCTGGAATTGCTTGCGGAGAACCAGATCTCGGTTCCCGAGCTCGGCACGTTCACCGCGACGGTCGCCCCGTACGTGATTCTGACGTCGAACAACACCCGCGATCTCTCGGCGGCTCTGAAACGTCGTTGCCTGCACAGCTTCCTCGACTACCCGTCGGCCCAGCGTGAACTCGAGATCGTGGTGTCGAAGGACACCGGTTTGTCGGGTGCCCTCGCCGGCCAGTTGGTCGACGTCGTGCGTGGATTGCGTGACCTGGAACTGCGCAAGTCGCCCAGCATCTCCGAAACCGTGGACTGGGCCAGGACTCTCGCGGTCCTCGGTGCGAGCGAGCTGACCGCCAAGCTGCTGAACGACACGGTGTCGGTCGTCGTCAAGTACGACAAGGACGTGCGCAAGGCGACCGCTGCGATTCCGCGTCTCGTCGATCCGAACGCCGTCATCGATCTCGATCACGGCCATGGTCACGGTCACGGTCATGGGCACGGTCATGGGCATGGTCACGAGGAGCCCTTGTCCGTTGTGGGGGACGATGATTCGGGTCCAGACGGTCGTGCGATCCGCGCGTCGAAGGACGAGCCCGGCCGCCACGGAAACTACTACGGAGGCTCGACGGCATCGACGCCGTCGCCGGCCAAGGACGTGCCGAGGACGCAGGGCAGCCGCTCGTTCGCGAACGGGTTCGGCAGCAAGAAGAACCGGAAGGCCTGAGTCACCGTGGAGCAGAGTCTGCACCGCTTCGTGCGGTTGCTCCGGCTGCGCGGCATGAGGATCTCGGTGCCCGAGATGCTCGACGCGATGGAAGCAGCTGCGCAGCCGGGATTGCTCGCCGATCGTCGGCTTCTGCGCGAGGCGCTGCGCGTCGCGCTGGTCAAGGATCGCGACTCGGACCCGGTGTTCGAGGAGGTCTTCGACCTGTTCTTCGCGCTGGTGAAGGTGCAGAAGGACGACGGTCAACGCGGACACGGACACGGTCACGACGACCTGTCCGACGACGGACTGCTCGAATCCTTCACTCTCAGCGAGGAGCCCGGCAACCTCCCCGAGCAGGGGCACGAACACGGGGCGCCGTCGGACATCCGCGAGTTCTTCGATCCGGACGACCTCGCGACGCAGTACAACCTGCATCAGGAGGCGAACAAGATCGACCTCGCCGCGATGACCGACGAGATCGTGTTCAGCAAGGATTCGACCGACAATCTCGGTCAGGGCGAACGCATCCAGATCGAGACGGATCACCTGAAGGGTGCAGGCGTACCCGGCAAGATCTCGACGTCGACCGGCACCAAGGTCGACGCGGATCTGTCGGTCGCGGAGGAGGATGCCCTGTTCGGCTGGCTCGACGACCTACCCGACGACGTGCAAGGTGACGTGCTCGACGAAGCGACGGCGCTGCGTGAACGTCTCGCAGGTGTGTTGGCCAACCTGCCTGCTGCGCTCAAACATCATCTGGAATCGCTTCTGGCATTGGAGAACACCGTCGTCGAGGGCCGTGAGGACCGCGTCGCGAAGGTCGATCACGTCGGCGAGCACGAGCGGGCCGAACTGGAAGAATCGCTGCGGAGGCTGACCCAATCGCTGCACGGTGCGCTGACACATCGCCGAAAAGCAGGCGCGCGCGGACGCGTCGACTCGGGCCGGACGATGCGTCGAAACATGCGGTACGACGGTGTCCCGTTCCGGCCCGTGACCGTGCAGCGCAGCGAGGACAAACCACGGCTGCTACTGCTGACGGACGTCAGCCTGTCGGTCCGCGCCACCGCCCGGTTCACCCTCCATCTCGTACATGGCCTGCAGGACTTGGTCAGTCAGGTGCGAACCTTCGCATTCGTCTCCGAACTGGTGGAGATCACCGATCTGTTCGCCGACCACAGCGTCGAACATGCGTTGGGGTTGGTGTTCGGCGGTGACGTGCTCGACGTCGACGGCAACTCCGATCACGGAAATGCGTTCGGGCAATTTCTCGACGAGCACGGCAACGCGGTGAGTCGTCGTACGACCGTGGTGGTTCTGGCGGACGGACGATCGAACGGTCTCGATCCCAATGTCGAGGCGTTCGCCGAGATCACGCGTCGCGCAAGAGAAACGATCTGGCTGACACCCGAACCGCGGTACTCGTGGGGGCTCGGCTCGTGTGACTTGCCGCTCTATGCCGAACATTGCCAGCGTGTGCGCGTCGTACGGGACCTGACGGGACTGACGAGCACCGCCGACGCGCTCGCGACGGAACAGGTGGGACGATGACGACTCTGGACAGGCCCGCGGCCACCTCGGACCGGCGTAGTCGGTTCACGCGCGACGAGATTCCGCGCCTGGTCGGGATGTTCGTGTTCATCGCCGGTCTGCACGTCGTGGGATGGGGATTGTTCGCGCACTACAACGCGATCCCACGCATTCACGAATTGACCGGCGCCGACGGCACTCTCGTCTACGCAGGTGCCGGAGTACTCGCCTACACACTCGGGATGCGTCACGCATTCGATGCCGACCACATAGCGGCGATCGACGACACGACGCGATTCCTGTTGCAGAAAGGCAAGCGGCCGTTGGCCGTCGGGCTGTTCTTCTCTCTCGGACATTCGACGGTCGTGTTCGTGTTCGTCGCAGCGATCGCCGTGGTGGCCGCGAAAGCCACTGCGTTCCAAGATGCGTTCGCGGGCGTCGGAGGCATCATAGGCACGCTCGTGTCGGGCGGATTCCTGCTCCTTATCGCGGTGCTCAACCTCGCCGTCCTCGCCGGGATCGTGCGGGTGTGGCGACGGGCGAGGGCAGGGGAGTACTCGGAGGAACACCTCGACGAGTTGCTCGCGAAACGTGGGCTGCTGAACCGCATCTTCCGCGGACGCTACGACCGGTTCATCAAGGACTCCTGGCAGATGTACCCGCTCGGCCTGCTGTTCGGGCTCGGATTCGACACGGCCACCCAGGTCGGGCTTCTCGCCGTCGCCGGGACGACGGCGATGGCAGGAGGGTTGCCGCCGCTCGCGATCATCGCGTTGCCCATCATCTTCGCCGCAGGCATGACGACGATGGACACCATCGACGGGATCTTCATGTCCAAGGCGTACGGCTGGGCGTTCGTCACCCCGATACGAAAGATCTACTACAACATCACGATGACGTCGCTGTCGATCTTCGTCGCCGTCGTCATCGGGTCGGTGCAGCTGCTGTCTCTGCTCGGCGACGAACTCGGGCTGACCGGGCAGCCGTGGGATTTCCTCGCGTCGATCGATCTGAATCTCGCCGGGCAGTTCGTCGTCGGCACGTTCTTCGCCGTGTGGATCGGTGCATTGGTCTACTACAAGGTCGCGAGAATCGAGTAGTGCGGGACCCTGAATCGGGTAGTAAAGGTTCATGGACGTCACTCTCGACATAGCTCAGGGCCGGTTGCGCGGGCAGCGTGACGGAGCGGTCACCTCGTTCCTCGGAATTCCGTACGCGGAAGCTCCGTTCGGACCGTTGCGCTTCGCGGCGCCGACGGCCACTCCGACGTGGGACGGCGTACGCGACGCGACGACGCTCGGCGCCACCGCACCCAAGATCGGCTACCGGCCGCCGACCAGCGAGATCCTCGTCGAGCCGGTCGTGCCCGGCGACGAGTGCCTCAACCTGAACGTCTGGACGCCGGGCACCGAGGAGTCCGGCCTGCCCGTGTTCGTCTGGATTCACGGCGGCGCGTTCGTCAACGGCAGCAACGCCGTGCCGATCTACGACGGTTCGGCGTTCGCCCGCGACGGCGTCGTCGCGGTGGCGATCAACTACCGACTCGGCGCCGACGGATTCGCGCGCATCGAGGGCGCGCCCGCGAACCGGGGCCTGCTGGACCAGGTTGCGGCTTTGGAATGGGTACGCGACAACATTTCGGCGTTCGGAGGTGATCCGGGGAGGGTGACGGTCGCCGGAGAATCGGCCGGGGCCATGAGCGTCGGGACGCTGGTGTCGATGCCGCGTGCGGAAGGGCTGTTCCAGCGCGCAATCCTGCAGAGCGGTGCCGGACACCACGTGATCTCGGAGCCGACGGCGTCCAAGGTGGCGGAAGCACTGGCTCAGGCCGTCGGAGTGCAGCCGACGGCCGAGGGACTGGCGTCCGTCCCGGTCGAGCAGTTCGTCGACGCCCAGCGCGAACTCGGCGATCGAATCTCGGCCGAGGCGCCGACGGGTGCGTGGGGCGAACTCGCGTTCAACGTCATGCCGTTCGAGCCGTATATCGACGGTGACGTGGTGCCGGAGTTGCCGTATGCGCGCATCGCCGGGGGTGCGGGCGTGGACGTCGAAATTCTGATCGGGACCACCAGTGAGGAGTTCGCGTTCTTCCTCGTGCCCGCAGGTGTGACCGGCTACGTGAACGAGGACCGGATTCGGCTGCTGCTCGGCGCGTACGGCGTCGACGTCGACACCGCGGTCGACGCCTACCGCGCGCAGCTACCCGACGCCTCTCCCGGCGAGCTGCTGATCGCAGTGATGACGGACTGGTTCTTTCGGATCCCGGCGCTCCGCGTCGTCGAATCGCGGGGCGGGCGGGCGTTCGTCTACGAATTCGCTTGGCGCTCAACGCTGTTCGACGGAAATCTCGGCGCCTGTCACGCGCTCGAGATCCCGTTCGTGTTCGACGTGCTGGGCAAGCCCGAGACCGCGCGCATCACCGGCGCGAACCCTCCGCAGAAGCTCGCGGACGAGATGCACCGGGCCTGGGTCGACTTCGTGCGCGACGGTGACCCCGGATGGGTCCGCTACGGCGACGACCGCTCGGTCATGATGTTCGGCGAACAGTCGTCGGTCGTCGACGACCCGCGTCCTTCGACGCGCGAGGTCTGGGCGGGGGTGCGCTGACGCGTCCGTGCGTGGGAATGTATAGCCCGCTACACATTCCCGCGCACGTGCGCCGGAGGCGCCTCCACAGTCGTGCCGGTGGGCGCTGTGCTGGTGCTTCTCGACCCGGTCATACCGATTCCCATCACCCTGACGGCCGTGGTGATGGTGGCTGTGCTGGTGGCGCGAAAGCCTGTCGACGCCTGAACGTGGATCGGCGACCGCGAGAGCTGGGCGCCCGCGTGAGAAACTGGCCGCATGAGTATCGGAACCTTGATTCTGCTCCGCCACGGCGAGAGTGAATGGAACGCATCCAACCAGTTCACCGGGTGGGTCGATGTCCGCCTGACGGAGAAGGGCGAGGCCGAGGGCAAGCGCGCAGGCGAACTGCTCGCAGAATCCGGCGTGCTTCCCGACGTGCTGTACACGTCACTGCTGCGCCGGGCGATCAGCACGGCGAACATCGCGCTCGACGCGGCCGATCGCCACTGGATCCCCGTCGTCCGCGATTGGCGACTCAACGAACGGCACTACGGCGCTCTGCAGGGTCTGAACAAGGCCGAGACCAAGGACAAGTACGGCGACGAGCAGTTCATGCTGTGGCGTCGTAGCTACGACACCCCTCCGCCGCCGATCGAGGCAGGCAGCGAATACAGCCAGGATGCCGACGCCCGGTACTCCGATCTGGACAGCGTCCCACTGACGGAATGCCTGAAGGACGTCGTCGACCGGCTCATTCCGTACTTCGAGGAGACCATCGTCGCCGAGCTGCGCGCGGGCAAGAACGTCCTCGTCGCCGCTCACGGCAACTCGCTTCGCGCACTCGTGAAGTACCTCGACGAGATTTCCGACGCCGATATCGCCGCGCTGAACATTCCGACGGGCATCCCGCTGCAGTACGACTTCGAGGGCGGCGACGGCAAGCTCGTGCCGTCGAACCCGGGTGGCACCTACCTCGACCCCGAGGCCGCAGCCGCCGGCGCTGCCGCCGTCGCGAACCAGGGTGCCAAGTAGCAGGATCCGCTCCGGGAGTCCGTTTCTCCGGAACAATAGGTGAACGAACGAAGAACATCGTCGACGAGGGCTGTGACGACCAGGGAAATGCCTGCACCCTGCGTATGTGAGCTGTCCATCGAACGTACGATTCCGGTGTGAGTGTTGCATCGGCCGTCCTGCTGGCATTGTCTGCAGCGTTCGGTGGATACCTCGTCGGCGGTGTTCTCATCCCGTACATCAACACGCGACATTCGGAGCGGCGACGAGCGTCGTCGGGCTTGACGATGTCCCAGGTTCTGGACCTGATCGTGTTGGCGTCGGAGAGCGGGATCGCGGTCGTCGACAAGTTCCACGACGTAGTCCTGTTCAATCCGCGGGCCGAGGAGTTGGGCCTCGTGCGTAATCGCCTCATCGACGATCGGGCGTGGGAGGCGGCGCAAAAAGTTCTCGAAGACGGGCAGTCCGTCGAGATCGATCTGACCGCCAAGAACCCACGCACCGGACGCGACAGGATCGCAGTCAAAGCCGTCGCACGTCTCCTCAGCAAGGAGGACAGTCGCTTCGTCGTCCTGTTCGCCGACGACGATTCCGAGCAGGTCCGGATGGAGGCGACGCGTCGGGACTTCGTCGCGAACGTCAGCCACGAACTGAAGACGCCCGTCGGTGCGATGAGTCTGCTCGCCGAGGCGCTTCTCGAATCCGCCGACGACCCGGACTCGGTACGCCACTTCGGTGGAAAGGTCGTCGCGGAATCGAAGCGGCTCGGCAACATGGTGACCGAGTTGATCGCGCTGTCTCGGCTGCAAGGGGCGGAGAAGCTGCCGGATCTCGAGGTCGTCGACGTCGACAGCGTCGTGGCCGCCGCGCTCGACCGGTCCAAGCTCGCCGCCGAGAACGCCGGCATCACCGTCACGACCGACCACCCCAGCGGCCTCGAGGTGCTGGGCGATCAGGCGCTGCTGGTGACGGCCCTCGCCAATCTCATCCAGAACGCCATCGCCTACTCGCCCGACGGCTCGCCGGTGTCGGTCAGCCGCGCGCTACGCGGCCAGTCCGTCGCCTTCGCCGTCACCGACCGCGGCATCGGCATCGCCAAGGAAGACCAGGAACGGGTCTTCGAACGATTCTTCCGCGTCGACAAAGCGCGTTCGCGGGCAACCGGCGGGACGGGCCTCGGCCTGGCCATCGCCAAACACGTCGCAGCCAACCACAACGGGAGCATCTCGCTGTGGAGCAAGCTCGGCACCGGATCGACTTTCACCCTTCAGATCCCCGCCTATTTCGAGGAAGACGACCCCGGGTCGACGGAAAGAGAGAAACAGTGACCAACGTGCTGATCGTCGAGGACGAGGAATCGTTGGCCGATCCTTTGGCCTTTCTGCTCCGTAAGGAGGGTTTCGAGGCGACGGTCGCCGGTGACGGACCCTCGGCTCTCGCGGAATTCGATCGTGCGGGCGCCGACATCGTTCTGCTCGACCTCATGCTTCCCGGTATGAGCGGTACCGACGTGTGCAAGCAGCTGCGTGCACGGTCGGGTGTTCCGGTGATCATGGTGACGGCGCGGGACAGCGAGATCGACAAGGTCGTCGGTCTCGAACTCGGCGCCGACGACTACGTCACCAAGCCGTACTCGGCTCGCGAGCTGATCGCGCGGATTCGTGCCGTACTGCGACGCGGCAGTGACGCCGACATCGACGGCGCGGCCGACACCGGCGTGCTCGAAGCAGGCCCGGTGCGCATGGACGTCGAGCGGCATGTGGTGATGGTCGACAACGAGCAGATCACGTTGCCGCTGAAGGAATTCGACCTGCTGGAGTACCTGTTGCGTAACTCCGGCCGCGTGCTGACGCGTGGCCAGTTGATCGATCGGGTGTGGGGCGCGGACTACGTCGGCGACACCAAGACCCTCGACGTGCACGTCAAGCGTCTGAGGTCGAAGATCGAATCCGATCCCGCCAAGCCAGAGCATCTCGTCACGGTCCGCGGTCTGGGCTACAAGCTCGAGGGGTAGGGCTTCGCCCACGTGCGTGGGAATGTATAGCCCGCTATGTATTTTCACGCACGTGGGCCGAAGGCCCCTATTTCGTCCGCTGCGCCTCACGCGTCGCCGGATGGACGGCGATGAGCCCGAGTCCGCGACGACGCCTGCACAGCGACGCCAACTCGTCGTACGCCGCCTTGCCGAGCAGTTCGGTCAGCTCGGGCTTGTACGACTCGAACACCTGCTTGCTGCCGACGTGCGCGTCGGGGGAGCCGGAGCAGTACCACGCCAGGTCGTGTCCACCCTCGCCCCAGCCGCGACGGTCGTACTCGCCGATCGTCGTCTTCAGGATCTCGGTGCCGTCGGGACGCGTTTCCCAGTCCTGGGTGCGACGGATGGGGAGCTGCCAGCAGACGTCGGGCTTCACCGTCAGCGGCTCGATGCCCTTCCTCAACGCCATCGAGTGCAGCGCGCAGCCGATTCCACCGGCGAATCCCGGCCGGTTCTGGAAGATGCACGCGCCCTTGTAGCGCCGGGTGCGCAGCGATTCCTCGTCGTTCAGGTCGTCGTACTCGACGTAGCCCTTCTTGCCCAGGCCCTTCTCCATGAACTGCCAGTCCTCGGCGGTGAGCAACTTCACCGACTCGTCGAGCTTCTTCTTGTCGTCGTCGTCGGACAGGAACGCGCCATGCGAACAGCATCCGTCGTCGGGGCGGCCCGCGACGGTTCCCTGGCAGGCGGGCGTGCCGAACACGCAAGTCCAGTTCGACAGCAACCACGTCAGGTCCGCCGCGATGATGTGTTCGGAGTTGTCCGGGTCGGGGAATTCCACCCACTCGCGGGGGAAATCCAGATCGACTTCTGCAGCAAAGGTCGGCTGCTTGCTACCTGCTGTCACAAGTGACGACGCTAGACCCAGTACCGTGGTTGTGTGCGATTAGGGGTGCTCGACGTCGGAAGCAACACCGTGCATCTACTGGTGGTGGATGCACATCGTGGTGGTCACCCCACTCCGATGAGTTCGTCGAAGGCGACGCTCCGGCTCTCGGAGAACACCGACGCCGACGGCAACATCACCGCGGCCGGTGCAGAACGCCTGGTGAACGAGGTAGGCGACTTCGCAGCGATCGCCGAGAAGTCCGGGTGCGAGGAGTTGATGGCGTTCGCCACCTCCGCGGTCCGCGACGCGCACAACTGCGACGTCGTCCTTGCCCGCGTGAAGAACGAGACGGGCGTCGATCTGCAGACGCTGTCCGGCGTCGACGAGGCTCGTCTCACGTTCCTCGCGGTTCGACGCTGGTTCGGGTGGAGCGCAGGACGCATTCTGAACATCGACATCGGTGGCGGCTCGCTCGAACTGACGTCAGGGAGCGACGAGGATCCGGACGTCGCGTTCTCGCTGCCGCTCGGTGCAGGCCGTCTGACGCGGGATTGGCTCGACGCCGACCCGCCCGGCAAGCGGCGCGTCGCCGTCCTGCGTGACTGGCTCGACGCGGAACTCGCGACACCGGCCAAGGAGCTGCTCGGCGCAGGAGAGCCCGACCGAGTGGTCGCGACGTCGAAGACCTTCCGTTCGCTCGCGCGGTTGACGGGTGCGGCACCGTCGGCGGCAGGCCCGCGGGTGCCGCGGACGTTGACGGCGAACGGTCTCAGGCAACTCATAGCGTTCATATCGCGGATGACCGCGGCGGACCGTGCAGAATTGGAAGGAGTCAGCGCCGACCGCTCACCGCAATTGGTGGCCGGGGCGCTCGTAGCAGAGGCGAGCATGCGGGCTTTGTCGATCGATACGATCGAGATCTGTCCGTGGGCGCTCAGGGAAGGTTTGATTTTGCGGAAGCTGGACACCGAAACGGACGGCGATCTGGTGGTGAGCACGACGTGACCGAGAACAACACGAACCCGGAGGACACCGGGCAGATTTCCGTCGCCGAACTCCTCGCGCGTAACGGGCAGAAGGGCAACTTCAGCACGGGCGGCCGACGTCGGCGCGGTGTGAAGGGCGGCATCTCGGTCGCGGAACTCACCGGCGAGATCCCCGTCGTCCGCGACGAACCGACCGCGGGTGAGGCCCCCGTCATCACTCCGGAGCCCGAGGCGGCCCCGAAGCCGACACCGGCAGCCTCCAAGGCCGCTGAGTCCAAGCCTGCTGAGTCCAAGCCTTCCGAACCGAAGCGCGCGCAACCCGAGCCGGAACTGCTGTCCGGTTCGACCACCGCCGCAGGCGACCTGATGAACAAGGCGCACGACGAGAACGAGCGACGGCCGTACGGGTCCGTCCCGTCTCAGCGACCGGTTCCGATCACGTCGCGCTCGCGGTCAACTGGGTTCGTCCAGCGCAACCGGTCCGATCGAGCCGAGCGTGACGCCGAGCCCAAGACCGACGTCACGGCCAGGACCGACGGGACGTCGGAAACCCAGGCCCGGCCGAAACCGGCCGTCGCGCAGAAGCCCGTCGTCGCGCCGAGGCCCGCTGTCGCGCCGAAGCCCGAGGTCGCTTCGACGCCCGAGGCGAAGGCCGACACCACGTCGACGACGGCGAAGCCGGTCACTCGCGCGATGCCTGCGGTCGAGCGTCCCGCGGACGGCGTCGACAAGGACGCCGTCGACAAGGACGAGAAGAACCCCTCGCGCACCTCCAATTCCGACGACGCGGTCACCGAGATCACCGATGCGGTCACGGACGATTCCGGCGACTCCGACGCCCCCACGACCCCGGCCAAGAAGGACGCCGCCAAGCAGTGGCTCGTTCTCGCGGGTCAGGGCGTCGTCGCGATCGTCGTCGGCGCGCTGCTGTTCAAGGGCTTCGAGAAGCTGTGGGACATGCTTCCGTGGGTCGCACTGATCCTGGCCGTGCTGGTGATCGTCGGACTGGTCGCCGTCGTGCGCATTTTGCGACGAACGGACGACATGATCAGCATGGTCATCGCGATCGCGGTCGGGGTGTTCGTGACGCTCGGGCCGCTCGCGTTCCAACTGAGTACCGGCTGACAAGGCGTCATGAGCGCGCCTGAGGTTGCCGTCGGACTGTCCACCGCTTCGGTGTATCCGCAGGACACCGAGGCTGCGTTCCGGTTCGCCGCCGAACTCGGCTACGACGGCATCGAGCTGATGGTGTGGGCCGAGTCGATCAGCCAGGACGTCGAAGGCGTCGCCGCGTTGTCGCGTAAGTACGGGGTGCCGGTGCAGGCGATTCATGCGCCCTGCCTGCTGATCTCGCAGCGCGTGTGGGGTTCGGATCCGGTGGCGAAGCTCGAGCGATCGGTGCAGGCGGCAGAGAAGCTGGGCGCTGCCACCGTCGTCGTGCACCCGCCGTTCCGATGGCAGAAGCGCTACGCCGACGGCTTCTCCGACCAAGTCGCGGATCTCGAGATGGGTTCCGACGTCATCGTGGCGGTCGAGAACATGTTCCCGATGCGTGCCGACCGCTTCTTCGGCCGCAAGGAAGGATCGGCGGCTCGGCTGCGCAAACGTGGCGGGCCCGGCGCGGCGTTGTCGGCGTTCGCCCCGTCGTACGATCCGACCGATTCCGGTCACGCCCACTACACGCTCGATCTGTCGCACACCGCGACCGCGGGCGCCGACGCGGTCGACCTCATGAACCGCATGGGCGACGGCCTCGCGCATCTGCATCTGGCCGACGGGCGTGGTGCGTCGATCGACGAACATCTGATCCCGGGGCACGGTGAGCAGCCGTGCGTCGAGGTGTGTGCCGAGCTGATGCGACGCGGCTTCCGCGGTCAGGCCGTCGTCGAGATCAACACTCAGAACGCGAGGACGCTGCAGGAACGGTCGTCGATGCTCGGCCAGGCTCTGGCGTTCGCGCGCCGTCACCTGCGCTGATCGATCGGGAGACCATGCGATAGGGTCGGTTGGATAGTTCAAGTATCCAACTGGTGGGAAGGGTTCTCGTGCGCGTGTCGGAGCTGGTGGCCACCTCGGGTGTCCCGCTGGCCACGGTGAAGTACTACCTTCGCGAAGGCCTGCTGATGCCGGGGAAGTCGACGAGTGCCACGCAGTCGACGTACGGCGACGAGCACGTGGAGCGGCTCGCGTTGATCAAGGCGCTGGCCGGCGCCGGACTCTCGATCGATCGAATCGGGACAGTGCTGCGCCTGATCGAGCACCCGAAGGCGTCTCTGTTCGAGACGTTGGGACGCGCAATCGCCGAACTGCCGCCTTACGACGTCGACGTCCCCGACTACCCGCGAGCGAAGGCGGCGTTGGAGAAGCTGGGACAGGTCTACGACCCCAGATTCGTCGCGGTCGCCCAGCTCGAACGGGCGCTCCGGGCGGCCGAGGAAGTCGGCATTCCGATGACCGACGAGCGTCTCGAGGTGTACGGACGCCATATCCGCGGTATCGCCGACTACGACCTCTCGCTCATGCCGGACTCCGTGGAAGCCGCCGTCGAATACGCGGTGATCGGAACGGCCGTCTACGAACCCGTCATCACGGCACTGCGGCGCCTCGCCCACCACGACATCGCCTCGGCACTCGAAAGGCCAGAACAATGACCAGCCCGTTCCGAACCGCAACGACGGTCACGACGATCGACCTCGGCGACACCGAGGGCACGTTCGCCGCGGTGATCGACTCCACCTGGACGATCGGTCCGAAAGTGCACGGCGGTACGTTGCTCGCCACCTGCGCCGCCGCAGCCAAGGCACAACTGGCGGGCGACGACCTACAGCCGCTCGCGGTCAGCGCCAGCTATCTGAACGCGCCCGATCCGGGTGGGGTCGACCTGGCGACGATCGTCCGCAAGCGCGGCAAGCAGGTCAGCCACGTCGACGTCGAGCTGAGCCAGGGCGGACGCGTCGCCGTCCGGGCCGTCGTCACGCTGGGACGTCCGGACACCGACGCGCCGCGCCACGAGGTGGCGTCGTCGCTCGCGTCGATGCCCGCGGAGCCGCCTGCCGAGACCCAGGCGATCGGTGGTGACCATCCGATGGCGTCGATCGTGCACCTCGCGCAGGGCTGCGAGATGCGGATCGATCCGTCGTCCGCTCATTTCTTGACCGGCCAGCAGGGCGAGCCGGAGGTCCGGATGTGGGTACGTCCGCGTCCCGACGACGAGGCAGACGTCGACACCGCGGTGCTGTTCGCGCTCATGACGGGCGACATCTGCGCACCGGTCACGATGAACCGCGGCATGTTCGGGTGGGCGCCGACGGTTCAGCTGACGGCCTATCTGCGGCGAGCTCCCGCGCCCGGGTGGCTGCGAGTGGCCGCGAGCAGCACGGTCATCGGTGGGACATGGTTCGAGGAAGATCACCTCGTCCTGGACTCGACGGGCGCCGTCGTCGTACAGAGCAGGCAGCTGGCGATGGTCCCGCGATAGGGCGCCTTCGGCGCCGAAACCCGGTCGTTCCTGCAGGCTCCACTCCCGCCGAAATCGGGTCGTTCCTGCAGGCTCCACTCCCGCCGCAATCGGGTCGTTCCTGCAGGCTCCACTCCCGCCGTGCGCGGATAGTCGGAACAGAGACCAACTACCCACACACGGGTGGCGCAGCCACATCGTGGCAGGCTTACGACCATGACGAGAATTGCAGTAATCGGAGGTGGCCGGATCGGCGAGGCGCTGATCGCGGGTCTCCTCGAGTCGGGTCACGCGGTCCGTGACCTGGTGGTGGCCGAGAAGTTCGAGGCGCGGGCCGCAGAGCTGGCGTCGACGTACGGAATTCTGACGACGACCATCTCCGAGGCGTCGGAGAACGCCGACGTGATCGTGCTTGCCGTCAAGCCGGGCGACGCCGAGGCCGTCGTCACCGAGATCGCGAAGACCGACCTGGACGGCGAACGTGAGCAGCTGATCGTGTCTCTGATCGCCGGTGTTCCGACCGTCAAGTTCGAGCCGAAGCTCCCTGCCGGTTTCCCTGTCATCCGTGTCATGCCGAACACGCCGATGCTCGTCGGCGAGGGCGTCAGCGTCCTGGCACCTGGCCGCTACGCGAAGGCCGAGCATCTGGAACTCGTCCGCGGCATTCTGTCGTCCGTCGGCAAGGTCGTCACCGTCAAGGAGAACCAGCTCGACGCCGTCACCGCGGTGTCCGGCTCGGGACCGGCCTATTTCTTCCTGGTCGCCGAAGCCATGATCGACGCCGGTGTCGGTCTCGGGCTGACGCGCGACGTCGCGTCGGCGCTGGTGGTTCAGACGATGGTCGGATCGGCGGCAATGCTCGATCGTTCGGACGAAACGCCGACAGAACTTCGATATGCCGTCACTTCGCCCGGTGGCACGACGGCTGCTGCAGTCCGAAAATTGGAGCAAGGTGGCCTCCGAGCTGCGTTTTTCGATGCTCTGGGCGCCGCGAACGACCGGGCCACTGAGATGGGCATCACACCCGAATAGAAATTCTCTTACCGACACCCGTCGCAGTAACCTCACGAGTCACGTTAAGCTCACGGGTAGCACGTGCGTGTCTGTTCGGCAGGAGGGGAAGCCTGCCGCGCGAGACGTGCCGGAGGTATGTGGATTGATGGCGCCTGCAAACAAGCCGTCCAAGGTTTCGTCCTCGGATGGTCAGCCAGCCGTAGCTGGAACGCAATTCCTCACGGTCGCCGAGGTGGCGACGCTGATGAGGGTGTCCAAGATGACTGTGTACCGGCTGGTGCACAGCGGAGAACTGCCTGCAGTTCGAGTAGGTCGGTCGTTCCGTGTTCACGCGAAGGCGGTACACGACTACCTCGAGACGTCGTACTTCGACGCGGGCTGACGGAGAACAGCGGCTTACGGGCGGAAGTCGGGCCGGTTTCGTGGATCGATGGATCCACCGGTAAGATCGACATCCGTCGTGCCAGTCGCTGCCGTTGCAACGGGCCGCGAACAACGAGGCCCGAGCGCCAGCTCGGTGAATCGACGGCTTCGCCGGCAACTTGTCGTGTCAGACAGGGTGCCGGGGGAGTTCGAGGCGCCAGGTAGGCGTACGCAACTTCGCGTGCGCGAAACGCAAGAGAAGAACGTGAGGGATACCCGCCATGGGTTCAGTGATCAAGAAGCGTCGCAAGCGCATGTCGAAGAAGAAGCACCGCAAGTTGCTTCGTCGTACCCGAGTGCAGCGCAGGAAACTCGGTAAGTAAAGCTTCGCCGAAGAGCCCGTCACCGTCCGGTGACGGGCTCTTTTGTTTTCGCAGAAGCTCTGCGGTCAGGTTGTCCGCACATACATTCTTCCTGCACAGGGTGCCTTTTCGTGAGCGCTCGCATCTTCTCGGTATTCCAGTAGGCTGCTGAGAGTGGAGCCTGCGGGAGGACCCGCGTAGAGCAGACTGCGGCCAGGGACGGGGGTGTCGGTGAACTCGATCGACCGCGGCGTGGCAGCGCCGAAAGTGGCTCTCGTCACGGGGGCGAGCCGGTTCCTGGGTGGATATCTCGTCACGCGTCTCGCGCAGAATCCGTCGATCGAACGAGTCATCGCCGTCGACGCCCGTTCACCGAGCAAGGATCTGCTGCGACGCATGGGCCGGGCGGAATTCGTTCGTGCGGACATCCGTAACCCGCTCATCGGAAAGGTCATCCGCAACGCGTCCGTCGACACCGTCGTGCACGCGGCGACCATCACCAAGCCGCCCAAGTCCGGCGGCCGCGCCACGATGAAGGATCTCAACGTCATCGGCGCGATGCAGTTGTTCGCGGTATGTCAGAAGTCGCCGACGGTGCAGAAGGTCGTGCTTCGGTCGTCGTCGTCCGTGTACGGATGCAGCGCCAAGGACCCGGCCAAGTTCACCGAGGAAATGAGTGCCAGGCGCCCACCGAAGGGTGCGTTCGCCCGCGACACGATCGACATCGAGGGCTATCTCCGCGGTCTGGGTCGTCGTCGCCCCGACATCGCCGTGTCGATCCTGCGGATGGCGCCGCTGATCGGGCCGAGGCTCAACGGAACCATCTCGCGATACATGACGTCACCCGTCATTCCGAGCATCATCGGGCGCGACGCGCGCATGCAGCTGCTGCACGAGGAAGACGCGCTCGCGGCGCTCGAGCGGGCCACTGTCAGCGGTCCCGCAGGCACCTTCAACGTCGGTGCGGACGGCACGATCATGCTGTCGCAGGCAATCCGTCGCGCAGGACGCATCGAAGTGCCCGTGCCGTTCGCGTTGTTCAAGAGCGTGGGTCGCGCATTGATGGGCGGGATGATGCGCGAGTTCACGACCGAGCAACTCGACTATTTCCACTTCGGCTGCGGGCTCGACACGACGCGTATGCGGTCGGACCTCGGTTTCGAGCCGCGGTGGACCACGGTTCAGGCGTTCGACGACTTCGTCCGGGGCGCCGCACTGCGGCCCGTACTGGGAGTCGACTGGGTCGACACGGTGGAGAAGCGGTTGCTCGCGGCGGTCGAGACGGGAGCAGGCGTATCACGGAGAGCTTTGGCCACAACGGATTCAGGACGGGAAGGGTGACGGACGTGGCCAAGGTAATTCCACTGCACGGCGGTGGGTCGGGGCGTTCCGTGCGTCCCGCCGGCCATGCCGATCAGGGCCGCAGCAGGCATCCGTCGTCGTACACCGAGCCGTCGCCGCCCACCCCGCTGATCACGCCGACGCCGGCACTGCCGATGCCCACCGAGGCGCCGGAGCCGTCGCCGGTCGACGCCGTCAAGGACAAACTGGTCGAGCAGATCGCGGGCACCGCCGAGTTCGTCCGCCGACGGCTGGCCGGTGAGTACTCGGTCGACGAGTTCGGATACGACCCGCACTTCGCCGACGCGGTCTGGCTTCCCTTGCTGCGGCCGCTGTTCGACAAGTGGTTCCGCGTCGAGATCAAGGGCATCGAGAACATCCCCGACGACGGCGGTGCGCTCGTCGTCGCCAACCATGCCGGTGTCATTCCCATCGACGCGCTCATGGCGTCCGTCGCCGTCCGAGACCATCACCCGCAGCGTCGCCCGTTGCGAATGTTGGCCGCGGACATGGCATTCGAGATGCCGGGCGTCGGGACCATCGCGCGCAAAGCGGGCCACACGCTCGCGTGCAATCCCGATGCGGAACGCCTGCTGCGGATGGGTGAGGTCGCCGCCGTGTTCCCGGAAGGCTTCAAGGGAATCGGCAAGCCGTTCAGCGAGCGATACAAGCTGCAACGCTTCGGGCGCGGTGGATTCGTCTCGGCCGCACTACGTGCAGGTGCTCCGATCGTGCCGTGCTCGATCGTCGGCTCCGAGGAGATCTATCCCAAGATCGGCGACATCGCCCCGCTTGCGCGGTTGATGGGTATGCCGTATTTCCCGGTCACGCCGTTCTTCCCGCACCTCGGCCCGCTCGGGCTGATTCCGCTGCCGTCGAAGTGGTACATCGAGTTCGGCAAGCCGATCCCGACCGACGCGTACGACGCCCAGGCGTCGGAAGATCCGATGGTGTTGTTCGAGCTCACCGACCACGTGCGCGAGACCATCCAGCACACCCTGTACCGGCTGCTCGCCAAGCGCAGGAACGTCTTCCTCGGCTGACCCGTAAGACCCGTAAAGTCGTCCCGGTGCTCATTCGCGACACCGTGACCGAAGACCTTCCGTCGATCCTCGAGATCCACAACGACGCCATCAGGAACACGACGGCGATCTGGGACGAGACGGAAGTCGGTCTCGACGACCGGATGGAGTGGCTCGACGGTCGAATACGCGCCGGCTACCCCGTCCTGACGGCGGTGATCGACGGCCGGGTCGCCGGATACGCGTCGTACGCGCAGTGGCGGCCCAAGAGCGGCTACCGGCTCACGATGGAGCATTCGGTTTACGTGCAGGGCGACTTTCACCGGCGAGGCGTCGCGAGTGCGTTGATGACGGAGCTGATCGCACGTGCTCGTGACGCCGGAGTGCATGTGCTCGTCGGCGTCATCGAATCGCTCAACTCGACGTCCATCGCACTGCACGAGAAGTTCGGCTTCGTGACCGTCGGGCAGATGCCGCAGGTCGGCGTCAAGTTCGACCGGTGGCTGGATCTGACGCTGATGCAGTTGACGCTCTAGGCGGCTTTCCGTCGGCCCAGGACTGCCGCGAGCCCGCCGCCGACCGCGCCGAGAGCCAGCGCCGTCGGGACGCCGATCTTCGCCGCCTTGCGGCCGGTGCGGAAGTCGCGAATCTCCCAGCCGCGGTTCTTCGCCAGCTCGCGCAGGTCGGCGTCGGGATTGACGGCGACGGCAGTGCCGACGAGGGACAACATCGGCACGTCGTTGTGGCTGTCCGAGTACGCCGTGCACCGTTTGAGATTGAGGCCCTCGCGAATGGCGAGCGTGCGGACCGCATGCGCTTTGCCGAGCCCGTGCAGGATGTCGCCGACGAGCCGACCCGTGAAGATGCCGTCCTTGCTCTCGGCGACGGTACCCAACGCACCCGTCAGGCCGAGACGCTCGGCGATGATCTGCGCAAGTTCGAGCGGGGTCGCCGTCACGAGCCAGACCTGCTGGCCGGCGTCGAGGTGCATCTGGGCGAGCGCTGCGGTGCCAGGCCAGATCTTGTCGGCGATGAGCTCGTCGTAGATTTCCTCGCCGAGTCGTGCGAGTTCGGCGGTCGACCGGCCCGTGATGAACGACAGAGCCTTCTCGCGGCCGCTCGCGACGTCGTCGCTGTTCTCCTTGCCGCTCACTCTGAATTTGATTTGCTGCCAAGCGAATTGGGCCAGGTCGCCACTGGTGAAGTACTTGCGCGCTGCAAGGCCACGGGCGAAATGGATGATCGACGCACCCTGGACCATCGTGTTGTCGACGTCGAAGAACGCCGCGGCGGTCAGGTCGAGGGGAACGGTGTTGCCGCCCTCGATCTGCAACGCGATGGCGGCGTCGGCGCTGGCCTCACCTGCGACGCTGGCGCGAACCTGTGCGTCGGTCGGACCGAGCGGATTCCGAAAGCGACGTTTGCGCCGTTTGTCGGTCTCCGGGTCGGACGTCTCGAGCATGTCGGCGTCCGGCACGTCGGACACAGGCAGGTCGAGTTCGGCAGCCGTCTCGGGTGACGCGGCGTCGGACTCGGTTGCCTTGGACGTGTCGGCATCGGACGAATCGGTGCCAGGCGTCTCGGAACCCCCGTCGATCATCTTCGGCGTACCTCCCTGCTCGAGCGCTACCCACAACCCTAGACCGTGGGACCGTCACCGACCGAGCGTCCTGCAGGCGGATGACGTACCACGGAGGGCAGGACGCGGTGTGACGTTCGTCTCGAGCGGTGCCGGTGAAACAGTAGGGGCATGGAATCCGAACGCACGTCCGTGGTCCTTCTCACCCGCGCGGGCTGCCACACCTGCGCCGACGCTCTCGATGTTCTGACCGCGTTGTGCGCCGAGCACGGGCTCACCGTCGACACGATCGACGTCGACGAGGCCGCGGCGACCAGGCCTGACCTGCGCGCGGAGTACGGAGACCGCGTTCCCGTCGTCCTTCTCGACGGCCGTGAGCACAGTTACTGGGAGGTCGACGAGCTCCGATTGCGCGCCGATCTGGTTGCGCGAGGACACCCTAAGAACGTGTGATTGCTCTCGCTTTGCAGGTGAGGGCACCTCTAGCACGGATCCAGCGACTTTGTTCATTCGTTCACAAGCAGTTACCGTGGTTGAGGCGCAGGAGGGATTCCTGCGAGTTCAGCGGGGAACGAACCCTGCCGGACGCCACCATGAGCATCAGCAGGATCAGCGTGAAGAACGGCCGTCGCGGCCGGTCGGACGAGGAGCCAGGAACGTGACCCGAGAGCGCCCGGTTGTGCCGGCCCCGGTCGAGCGATCCGTCGGTTCCGAACGCGTCATCCCCCAGGCTACGGTGACCCGATTGGCGACCTACTTGCGGGTCCTCGGAATCCTCGCCGACGACGGCGTCCTCATCGTTTCCAGCGAAGAACTCGCCAACGCCGCGGGCGTGGGATCGGCGAAACTGCGCAAGGACCTGTCCTTCCTCGGACCCAACGGCGTGCGCGGAGTCGGATACGACGTCATGCGCCTACGCGCCAAGATCGAAAGCGCCCTCGGACTCGACCGCGGCCACAAGGTCGTCCTCGTCGGAGTCGGCAATCTCGGACAGGCCCTCGCGCGGTACGGCGGATTCGGCCGTCGCGGCTTCTCGATGGTCGGACTGTTCGACGTCGATCCGGCCCGCGTCGGCCTGGACATCGATGGCCTGCAGGTCAGGCACGTCGACACTCTCGAGGTCGGATGCCGTGAGCTCGAGGCCACCATCGGAGTCATCGCGACGCCGGACGACGCAGCCCAGGCCGTCGCGTCGGCGTTCGTCGCCGGGGGAGTCGAGTGCATCCTCAGCTTCTCCCCGGTGGAACTCGACGTCCCGGACCGTGTGGAAGTACGACGCGTCGACCTGGCCGTCGAAATGCAGGTCCTGTCGTTCAACAGCTCCCGCAGGGAAGCTGCCCACGGCGCACCGGATCTACCCACGACGCCTCGGTTGGGACGTAGCCGGGGCCCGAGAGTGTCGCCGGGCGGTCTGCCCGGAGCCGGAGTTGCGGCCGGCGTCATCAGTTCCCCGGGTTCTACCAGCAGTAACACAAGAAATGGATCGGTGATTGCACCGTGAGTGTCCTTCTCGTCGGGATTTCGCACCGTAGCGCTCCCGTCGCAGTCCTCGAGCGTGTCGCGATCACGGACACGGACCGTCCCAAGCTGACCGACAAGCTCATGGCCGGCGGGAACATCTCCGAGGTCATGGTGGTCTCGACGTGCAACCGCGTCGAGATCTACGCAGTGGTCGACGCGTTCCACGGGGCACTCGCCTCGGTCGGCGAGATTCTCGCCGAACACTCCGGACTGCAGGTCCCCGAGCTCACCAAGCACGCGTACGTGCGCTACAGCGAAGCCGCCGTCGAGCACCTGTTCGCGGTGGCCAGCGGCCTGGACTCCATGGTCATCGGCGAGCAGCAGATTCTCGGCCAGATCCGGACGGCGTATGCCGCGTCGGACAGCCAGCAAGCGTCGGGACGCGTGTTGCACGAGCTCGCGCAGCAGGCGTTGCGCGTCGGCAAACGGGTCCATTCGGAGACGGGCATCGACTCGGCGGGTGCGTCGGTCGTCTCGGTGGCGCTCGATCGCGCTGCCGCCCTGTTCGACGGCTCCCTCGCCGGCCGGACGGCCGTCGTCCTCGGTGCGGGTGCGATGGGCGGACTGGCCGTCGCGCACTTGGGACGCGCCGGAATCGGTCGGCTGATCGTCGTCAACCGCACCCGTGTGCGTGCCGACCACCTCGCCGAGACCGCGACGTCCGCGGGAGTGTCGGCCGTGGCCATGGACCTCGACGAGCTGCCTGCCGCGCTGGCCGACGCGGACATCCTCGTCACCTGTACCGGCGCGGTCGGCGCCGTCGTCTCGCTCGCGGACGCGCACCTCGCTCTCGCACAGCGTGAACCGGGTCGAACGCTTGCCATCTGCGACCTCGGACTGCCTCGCGACGTCGACCACGCCGTCGCCGGACTGCCCGGCGTCGACATCTTCGACATGGAGTCGCTGCAGCGCGACCCTGCGGCAGGAGCTGCGTCCACCGACGCGGCCGCGGCCCGCGAGATCGTCTCCTCCGAGCTGTCCGGATACCTTGCGGGCCAGCGCCTGGCCGAGGTCACTCCGACCGTCACCGCTCTGCGCCAGCGCGCCGCCGAGGTCGTCGAAGGCGAACTCCTGCGCCTCGAGTCGCGCCTGCCCGGCCTCGATTCGCCGCAGCGCGACGAGGTCGCCAGGACGGTGCGACGCGTCGTCGACAAGCTTCTGCACTCGCCCACCGTGCGGGTCAAGCAGCTCGCGACCACCCCCGGCGGCGACTCGTACGCCGCGGCACTGCGTGAGCTGTTCGAGCTCAGCCCAGGAACGGTCGAGGCTGTCGCCAGCCCGATCGAGATCAACGGAATGGAACTCGTGGACGACTTCACCGCCAGCCGTACCGATGCCCGGAAGGGAACGTCGGAGTGACCGGGACGGACAAGCGAGTAGTACGTGTCGGAACGCGAGGAAGCCTGCTCGCGACGACGCAGGCCGAGACGGTGCGGCAGGGCTTGATCGCCGCAGGCCTCGACGCCGAGCTGGTCATCGTGAAGACGGCAGGGGACCTGTCGGCGGCACCGGTTCAGGAGATCGGCGTCGGTGTGTTCACCGCGGCGCTGCGCGAGGCGTTGACGGACGGCAAGGTCGACGTCGCCGTGCACTCCTACAAGGACCTCCCGACGGCACCCGACGAGCGCTTCGTCATCGCCGCGATTCCGCCGCGCGAAGATCCCCGCGACGCACTCGTCGCACGTGACGGGCTCGTACTGGGAGAACTGCCGACCGGCGCGAAGGTCGGAACGTCGGCACCGCGTCGAGCAGCGCAGTTGCGCGCACTCGGCCAGGGACTCGACATCCTCCCGCTGCGCGGCAACCTCGATACCCGCATCGGCAAGGTCGCGTCCGGCGAGCTCGACGCCGTCGTCGTCGCCCGTGCCGGGCTGTCCCGCATCGGAAGGCTGGACGTCGTCACCGAATCGCTCGATCCGGTGCAGCTGCTTCCGGCGCCCGCACAGGGTGCGCTCGCCGTCGAATGCCGCGCGGGCGACACCGAACTCGCCGAAGCCATCGGCACGCTCGACGATCCGAACACCCGCGCGGCCGTGCTGGCCGAGCGTGGACTGCTCGCCGAACTCGAAGCAGGCTGTACCGCCCCCGTCGGTGCGATCGCCGAGGTCGTCGAATCCATCGACGAGGACGGACGCGTGTTCGACGAACTGTCGGTTCGCGGTTGCGTCGCGGCGATCGACGGCAGCGACACCATCAGGGCCTCGATCGTCGGATCGACTCACAATGCCGAGGAACTCGGCCGTGACCTGGCCCGCGAGCTGCTCGATCTCGGCGCACGCGACCTCGTCGATGTCACCGAGCCCGCCGCATCCGGAGGAACACCGCATGTCTAGGTCGATCACTGCACCCACACGCGGACGTGCCAAACGCAGGGCCTCACGGCCCCCGGTACGCGGCGAATCCATCGCGACCGCGCGCTTGATACCGAAACGGGGCTCGGCAACCCCGATCGAACTGCACTACCCGCACAAGACAGCACTGGAGAACAACCGATGAGCCCAGTCCGCAAGAACGCCAACGGACGGATCCTGTTCGTGGGGTCGGGGCCGGGCGACCCGGCTCTGCTCACCGTTCGAGCACGCGAGGTGCTCGGAGCCGCTGAACTCGCCTTCACCGATCCCGACGTCGACCAGGGCGTCATCGCACTCGTCGGCAACGACCTGCCGCGCGATCCGGAAACCGGTGAGAACGGCGTCGACGTCCGTCCCGCACTCGGCGAGCCCGCCGAGGTCGCCAAGACCTTGCTGACCGAGGCCAAGAACGGCCACGACGTCATCCGCCTCGTGTCCGGCGACCCGCTGACCGCGGATTCCGTCATTGCCGAGGTCACCGCGGTCGCCCGCACTCACGTGCAGTTCGAGGTGCTCCCCGGTCTGCCGTCCGGATCCGCCGTGCCGAGCTACGCCGGCATGGCCCTCGGATCGGGACACACCGAAGCCGACGTGCGCGGTGAGGTCGACTGGGCTGCGCTCGCCGCTGCTCCCGGCCCGCTCGTGCTGCACGCGACGTCCGGTCACCTGGCCGAGACGGCGAGCGCGCTCGTCGAGCACGGACTCGCACCGCAGACTCCCGCCGCGATCACCGTCCGCGGCACGACGCGTCAGCAGCGCACCGTCGAGGCAACGCTCGCGACGCTCAACGACGCGGGCAGCGAACTCGTCGGCTCACTCGTCGTGACCGTCGGCAAGGTCGTCTCCGGCCGAAACAAGATGTCCTGGTGGGAATCTCGCGCACTGTACGGCTGGACCGTGCTGGTGCCGCGGACCAAGGACCAGGCAGGCGAGATGAGCGATCGGCTCGTCACCCACGGAGCCATCCCGATCGAGGTTCCGACCATCGCCGTCGAGCCGCCTCGTAGCCCGGCGCAGATGGAGCGTTCGGTCAAGGGACTGGTCGACGGCCGTTACCAGTGGGTCGTCTTCACCTCCACCAACGCCGTGCGCGCCGTGTGGGAGAAGTTCGAGGAGTTCGGCCTGGACGCGCGTGCGTTCTCGGGCGTCAAGATCGCGTGCGTCGGCGAAGCAACCGCCGCCAAGGTCCGCTCGTTCGGCATCAACCCCGAACTGCTGCCGTCCGGTGATCAGTCGTCCCTCGGACTGCTCGAGGACTTCCCGCCGTACGACGAGGTCTTCGACCCGGTCAATCGGGTTCTGTTGCCGCGCGCCGACATTGCGACCGAGACGCTCGCCGAGGGTCTGCGTGAACGCGGCTGGGAGATCGACGACGTCACCGCGTACCGCACCGTGCGCGCCGCGCCGCCGCCGGCCGAGACCCGCGAGATGATCAAGACCGGTGGATTCGACGCCGTCTGCTTCACGTCGAGTTCGACGGTGCGCAACCTCGTCGGTATCGCCGGAAAGCCGCATGCACGCACGCTCGTCGCGTGCATCGGGCCCAAGACTGCCGAGACCGCAGTCGAATTCGGACTGCGCGTCGACGTGCAGCCCGAGACCGCGCAGGTGGGACCGCTCATCGAGGCGCTGGCCGAGCACGCAGCTCGCCTCCGCGCCGAGGGCGCGTTGCCTCCTCCGCGGAAGAAGAGTCGCAGGCGCTAACGCGCATGTGCGTGGGAATGTGTAGTGCCTTCGGGTCACTCCGCAGGCTCCGCTCCTGTCGGTCCCACATTCCCACGCGCGAGCCGAACGAAGTGAGGCATTCCATCGTGTTCCCAGTAGACCGCCCCCGCCGACTGCGTCGCACGCCGGCGATCCGCCGACTCGTCGCCGAAACCTCGCTGCAGCCACGGCATCTCGTTCTACCGATGTTCGTCGCCGACGGCATCGATGCTCCCCGTGAGATCACGTCGATGCCGGGCGTCTACCAGCACACGCTCGATTCGCTGAGCAAGGCCGCCGAGGAAGCGGTGGCTGCGGGCGTCGGCGGCGTGATGCTGTTCGGCGTTCCCCGGCCCGAGGACAAGGACGCCGACGGTTCCGGCGCCACCGATCCGCAGGGAATCCTCAATCGCGGTCTGCGACGGCTGAAGTCGGATCTCGGTGACGCCACCGTCATCATGGCCGACACGTGCCTCGACGAATTCACCGACCACGGCCACTGTGGAGTGCTGACCGAGAGCGGTGCCGTCGACAACGACGCGACGCTCACCCGATACGTCGACATGGCTGTCGCGCAAGCGGATTCGGGTGCACACCTGCTCGGCCCGAGCGGAATGATGGACGGTCAGGTCGCGGCGATTCGTGCCGGGCTCGACGCGGCCGGGCATCACGACGTCGGCCAGCTGGCGTACTCGGCGAAGTACGCGTCGGCGTTCTACGGACCGTTCCGCGAGGCCGTCGGGTCATCGTTGCAGGGCGATCGCCGTACCTATCAACAGGATTCGGCGAACCGTCGCGAAGCGACGTACGAGGTCGAACTCGATCTCGCCGAAGGCGCCGACATGGTGATGGTCAAACCCGCCATGTCCTACCTCGACATTCTGCGCGACGTCGCGAACATGTCTCCGGTTCCCGTTGCCGCATACCAGATCTCGGGTGAGTATTCGATGATCACCGCGGCTGCGCAGAACGGGTGGATCGACCGTGACGCCGCGATTCTGGAATCACTGACGAGTATCCGCCGCGCAGGTGCGGACATCGTGTTGACGTACTGGGCAACGGAAGCGGCGGGCTGGCTGTGAGTACTCCTTGGAACCCGGAGAACGGCCATCAGCCACCCGAGCCCGATTGGGCACGTTGGGAAGCCGAGCACGGTCCACCTCCGTTGGAACCGAAGCCGAGGCCCGCGCCGGTCGACGTCGAGACTGCCCGTCACCTCTGGTGGGGCGTGGCGCTGCTCGGCACGATCAACCTGTTGGCGACGCTGGTCGTCGTGTACGGGGAGCGCTCGGTGTTCGCGCAGCAACTCGTCGACGACATCAAGGCGCAGGACGCGTCCATCCCGCTGACGCTCGACACCGCCGAGAACTACCTGATCGCGGCACTCGTCGTGATGGTGTTGATCGCGGCCGGATTCGCCGCGTTGTTCCTGTACTGGGTGAACAAGATGCGCACGGGTCGGATGTGGGCCCGCATGGTGTTGACGATGATCGGAACGGCCACCGTTGTGCTGACCGTCCCGCAGTTGTTCGGATTCGGCGCGAACGACGGCGCCATGGCGATCGTCCTGGGTGTCGCGGGCATTCTGCAGGGTGTGCTGGCCGCGGGCGCGATCTACCTGATGCACCGCAGGGAGTCGAACGAATACTTCCTGGCGTCGCGTACGCCGAAACCATTTCGCTGACGTAGTTCGGTCAGTCCCGCGTGTCTCATGCGTCACATGCGCACCATGTGACTAGCATCACTCGTAAATGAACTTCGAGTGATCGGATCCAGTGCGATGACACAACCGGAAATTCGACGCGAGGACGAGGAACGCGGCAGGCCCGTCTGGGCGCTGTTGGGGCTTCTCGCAGCGGTGTCGGTCGCTGTCTTCATCATGGCCCTGGGCTTCACCGCCGGCTGACGCACGCCCTCGCCTCGGCGCTTCCGCGGAGCACTCGTGCAGGTGTACGGTGATTGCCGTCACAGCGATGTGCGAGGGGGAGTCCCATGCAGTTCGACGCCGAAGGACGGTCCAGCTGGGTCGTTCCTGCCGACTCCGCCAGGCACACCACGACAGTGAAATGTCCCCACAGCACCAGTCGTGAACTGCTGCTCATCGGACTGGTGGTGGCGCTCGGCATTCTCGTCGCGCTGATCATCGTGGTGCCTGCGCTCGTCACGGGCTGAACAGGCAGTATGTACGTGTGAGTACCAGTGTTCCCGCCGGTGCACGGCCCGGAGTCGTCACTGCCGCATACGTGTTGTGGCTGGTGGCCGCTATCCTGCTCGTTCTCGTCGCCCTGCTGACGCTGACGGCTCCCGTCGACCAACTGCGGTCCGCTCTCGAATCGCAGGGCAACAGCGCCGCAGACATCGATTCGTATCTGTCGTTCGTTCGGGTCATCGGAGTGGTCTGCGCGGTACTCGGTTTGACCCTGGGTTTCCTCGCCGGACCGGTGCGTGCCGGCCACGCGATGGTGCGGCGAATTCTCGTCGCACTGTCGGGGTTCGCCGCGCTGGTGCTGGTGTTCGGCGTGCTCGCGGTCGGGGCGTTCCAGGAACTTCTGGCCATCGCACTCGTGTTGCTCGCGGCGTGCATGCTCGTCTACCGCCCGCCGGCGCGTCGGTGGTTCCACGGTGACTGAACCCGGTCCTGTGCTGTTCACCGAGCCGGGGGCGCGGTGGCGGGCGTTGCTGTGGGGTCCGCTGTTCTGCATCGCCGTACTGATCGTCGAACTCCTGACCGGCCCGGTCGTGCACTGGGTCCCGCTCGGGATCTTCGCCCTCGTGCTCGTCGGCTTCACGTACGTGCAGGTCACGGCCGCGCGTCGGCACGTCAGTGTCGAACTCACGCCCACGGCGCTTCGGCAGGGAACCGAAGTGCTGGACATCTCGGACATCGACGCGATCCTGCCACCCGCCGACTATGCGGACGGCGACTACGAGCCGAAGAAGTGGGAAACCGCGCGCGTGCTCGGCGAGTTGCACGGTGTGCCGCGTCGACGCCACCCGATCGGGCTGCGTCTGGTCGGGGGTGCCTTGGTGCAGGCGTGGGCCAAGGACGACGACGGGTTGCGAGCGGGCCTCGAGCACGCCAAGAAGGAGATCGTGTGAGCAGAGCAGTGACCGCATTCGAGGCAGTGGGAGCAGTCGTCGCCGTGATCGTTGCCGTCGTGTGCTGGAACGTGGGCGTCGACGTGTATCGGTACGCCGCGGTTCCCGACGGCGCTCCGGCCTACACCTCCACGCAGTACTCCGGGTCGTGGATCACCATCGCCACGGTGTGCGTCGTCGTGGCAGGTCTGCTGGTCGTCGACGCGGTTCGCCGGTGGTCGTGGGTGCGTTCCCATACCCGGTAGGGGTATGGTGGTCGGCATGAGCAGCTACTCGACCGAGCAGGACGACCTCTTGAAGAGGCTCCGTCGTATCGAGGGTCAGATCGCCGGAATCTCGCGCATGGTCGCCGAGGACCGGTATTGCATCGACGTCCTCACCCAGGTGTCCGCCGCCACCAAGGCGTTGCAGTCCGTCTCGATCAAGCTGCTCGACGCTCACCTGGCGGGTTGCGTCGTCGAGGCCGCCAAGAAGGGTGGCCCTGAGGCGGATGCGAAGGTGAAAGAGGCGTCCGACGCCATCGCTCGCCTCGTCCGTTCCTGATTCGTGCGAAAGCAAGCGGAGAGAAGGTTGTTGGAGTGCAAAGCAGTTACGTCGTCGAGGGAATGACCTGCCAGCATTGTGCCGCTTCGGTTTCCGAGGAGATTTCCGAACTGGCGGGTGTCACCGACGTGCAGGTCGACGTCGCGACGGGCAACGTCGTGGTGTTCAGCGACAACGCAATCGAGAGTTCGGCAGTGGCCGCGGCCGTCACGGAAGCCGGTTACACGCTCGTATCGTGAGCAGCGGCGTTCGTTTCGGCGAAGTCCGGTTTACCTACTGATTACTGTGGTATCTGTCATGAGCCTGATTCGACCCCTGTCGAGGAGTGTTCGTGAACAAAGCGCTGACCGGTACCGGAGTTCTCGCGGCGAGCGTCTGTCTGACGCTCGCCTGTTCGTCGGGGGCGGGCGCCCAGCCCAGCCCTGACCTGCCCGAACTGCAGGTGACCACCGAGCTCGACGGGTTGAACAAGCCCTGGGACGTGGTCGTGGCGCCCGACGGCGCAATTCTCACCGGGGAGCGCAGCGGGCGTTTCGTCGTCAAACGACCTGACGGAACCGTCGCCGATCTGGCCGCGGACCTCGACGACCTGTATGCGCAGGGTGAGACCGGTCTGATGGGAATCGAACTGGCACAGGACTTCTCGGAGTCCCGTGCGCTGTACACGTGTCAGGGTGTCGAAGGCGAAGGGCTGGGAACCGGCAGCGCGATGCCCGGCAGTGCGGGCGATGGTGGGAACAGCATCGCAGTCTTTCGCTGGACCGTCGATCCGGAGTGGACCACCCTGACCCGCACGCAGACCGTCATCGACGACGTCCCCGTCGCTGCAACCGGTCGGCACGGAGGCTGTCGAATTCTGGCTGCGCCCGACGGCACTCTTTTCATCGGGACCGGTGACACGGCGTCGCCCAGCGTTCCCCAGGATCGAAACTCGTTGGGCGGCAAAGTTCTTCACGTGAATGCCGACGGTTCGGCGGCCGCCGATGCGCCAGGGCGCGTGTACACGCTCGGTCACCGCAACGTGCAGGGTCTGGCGTTCCAACCGGGAACCGATCGACTGTACGAAGTGGAGCAGGGAACGACCCGCGACGACGAGCTGAACCTGTTGGTCGCCGGCGGGAACTACGGCTACAAGCCCGACCGAAACCCGTTGATCTACGACGAGTCGGTGCCGATGACCGACCCGGAACGCGTCCCCGGGGCGATCGGAGCAGTCTGGAGTTCGGGCGAGCCGACCATCGCGACCCCCGACCTCGCCTTCGTCGACGGTTCGGCCTGGGGTGAGTGGGCCGGTGCGGCAGTCATCTCGAGCCAGCAGGGACAGAAGCTGGTGTTCCTGAAGCTCACCGACGACGGCACCCAGGTCGCGCAGGAAGCCGTCGCACTCGAAGGGGAGTACGGACGACTCCGGTCGATGGAGCCGCTGGCCGACGGATCGTTCCTGTTGACAACGGACAACGGAAACGGAGACCGGGTCCTGCGCGTCACGCCGAGCTCCTAGGGGATTTCGGACCGTCCGGGGGTTTCGGACCGTCCGGGGGTTTCGGACCGGCCGGGGCTTTCGGACCGCCCGGGGTTTTCGGACCGAAGGTGACGTTCGGTCACTCTGAGTGACCGTTGGACGCCCTCGCTCCGGAATCTTGCGGGACGCCAGGTGAGCGAATGACGCCCTCGGTCACTCAGAGTGACCGAGGGCGTCATCCGGTCCCGAGCGGGGGTCCGGTCCCGAACGGGGGTCCGGACCCGGGCGGGCGTCCGGACCCGGGCGGGGGTCAGGGGCCGAACGTGGGCACGGGCCGGAATGCCTGCGCAGCGTCAGGCCTTGCTGGGGTTCGCGGCTTCCTCTTCGTCGGTACCCGCTTGCGGGTGCCCGAGCATCGCTGCACCGAGGAGCTGTTCCGGCACCCCGAGGCCGTCGACGAGTTCGACGGCGTGCGGGCGCAGAGTTCGGCAGCGCTCGTTGATTCCGCGGGTCACGGCCTTCGAGCGTTCGGTGGACAGGTAGCGGTGCTCGATGAACCACGCCTTGTCCTCGTCGATGACCGACAGCGCGTACAGGTCGCACACCTGCTCGAGGATTTCCTTCGCCGTCTCGTCCTCACACGACGAGATTCCGGCGACGAACGCTTCGAGGATGATGCGGTCGATGTGCGCGCTGGCCGCGTGCAGCACGTGATCCTGGACCGAGTTGAACGCGTCGAACGCGCTCATTTCCTTCGCCTTGCCCTGCAGACGGCGGGCGACGGTGGACAGCAGGTAGTCCTCGCGGTCTTCGAACATCTTGACCTGGGTGCCGCGGTTGAACAGCGAACCCTCTTCCTCGTTGTCCTGCCGGCTGTCGAGGATCGTCTGCATGATCGTTTGTGCCGCAGTACGTTTCACGACGCGATCGCCCGCGAACTCGGCCGCGAACCGCACCCATTCGACGGGGCTCATGCTCTTGACGTCGTCGGCGTACGCGGTGAGGAGCTCCTTCGCGACGAGCTGCGTCAGAACGTGGTTGTCCCCTTCGAACGTCGTGAACACGTCGGTGTCCGCCTTGAGCGAGATCAAGCGGTTCTCGGCGAGATAGCCTGCGCCGCCGCATGCTTCGCGTGCTTCCTGGATCGCCTTGGTGGCGTGCCAGGTGTTGGCGGCCTTCAATCCTGCTGCGCGAGATTCAAGTTCGCGCTGCTCCTCGGCGTCGGGGTTGTCGGCCGTCTGCAGCTCGTGCAGTTTGGCGACCAGTTCGTTCTGCGCGAACTGCAATGCGTACGACTTCGCGATCAGTGGGAACAGTCGGCGCTGATGGACGAGGTAGTCCATGATCAGCACTTCCTCGTCGGACTTCGGCGCCGAGAACTGCCTGCGCTGCAGGGCGTATCTCGTCGCGATGTCCAGTGCGACGCGTGCCGCCGCTGCCGCACTGCCGCCGACGGTGACGCGTCCGCGGATGAGCGTGCCGAGCATCGTGAAGAAGCGTCGGCTGGGATTCTCGATCGGTGACGAGTAGGTGCCGTCCTCGGCGACGTCGGCGTACTTGTTCAGCAGGTTGTCGCGGGGGATACGGACGTGGTCGAACATGATGCGGCCGTTGTCGACACCGGGCAGACCGCCCTTGTACTGGCAGTCCGAGGTCGTGACGCCCGGTAGGTCGTCGCCGTTCTCGTCGCGCAGCGGCACGAAGAAACAGTGGACGCCATGGCTTTCCGGCTCCTCACCCGGACCGGCGGTGATCAGTTGCGCGAACACTGCTGCGACGGTGGCGGTTTCGGCGGCGCCGCCGATGTAGTCCTTGCGCGACGACGGAGTCGGCGAGTGGACGACGAATTCGCCCGTCTCGCGATCGTAGGTGGCCGTCGTCTCGAGCGACTGCACGTCGCTGCCGTGGCCGGTCTCGGTCATCGCGAAGCAGCCGAGCAGATCGAGGTCGATGAGGCGTCGGACATACGCTTCGTGGTGGCGTTCGGTGCCCAGGTTCTCGATCGCGCCGCCGAACAGGCCCCACTGGACACCTGCCTTGACCATGAGCGACAGGTCGGACATGGCGAGCATCTCGATCATCGTGACGGCTGCGCCGACGTCGCCGGTGCCGCCGTGTTCCTTCTTGAAACCGTCGTCGGCTGCGCCGTGCTGCGCGAGCAGCTTCAGTTGCTCGAGCGCCTTCGTCCGCGCGATGACGGTGTTGGGTGTGTAGTGCGGGCGGAACTCGTCCCGGACGAGTTGTGCGCGGGCCTCGTTCTTCACGTCGCGCCAGCGACCGTCCAATGTGTTACGCAGATGCTCCGAGGTGGTTGCCATACTCGACGGTAACCTGTCGCGCGGTCCAATAAACCTACTTCGAGATCAGGACGGCCACAGGTATTCGCGGCCGAACGCGCGCACACGCGACCAGAAGCTGCTACGCCCGTACGGACCGTCGTGAAACAGCGACGCGCCGCCGTCCTCGATGGCTCGGGTCACGATGGGGCTGAAACCGTCGAGTTCGCGGATGAGGTGTTCCCGGAAACCATCCGGCCAGGAGTACCGCGCGGGTTCGTGTTGTGCCTCCATGCACGCCGAGTGTAATGCAGTGGTAACACGGGCGTTACACGATTCGCGGGCGGTTACGTAGGGTGTCGGACCATCGATACTTCACGGATACTTCGGATCGATGCCGACCACGTGTGGCATCCGTATGGCGGATTCCCCAGCTCGACGACCCCGCTCGTCGTCGAGAGTGCGGACGGGGTTCGGCTGCGGCTCGCCGACGGCACCGAGTTGATCGACGGCATGAGCTCGTGGTGGGCGGCCGTCCACGGCTACCGCCACCCCGTTCTCGACGCGGCCGCCCGGGACCAGTTGGGCCGGATGTCTCACGTCATGTTCGGCGGCCTGACCCACCACCCGGCGGCGCGTCTGGCCGAGCTGTTGGTCGCCATCACCCCGCACGGTCTGGAGAAAGTGTTCTTCGCGGATTCGGGTTCGGTGTCGGTCGAGGTCGCGGTCAAGATGTGTATCCAGTACTGGCGTGCGTGCGGTCGGCCCGGCAAGAACCGGCTGCTCACGTGGCGCGGGGGTTATCACGGCGACACGTTCGCGCCGATGAGCATCTGCGATCCCGACGGCGGTATGCACGCGCTGTGGACGAACGTGCTGACGCAGCAGATCTTCGCGCCGTCGCCGCCGCGCGAGTTCGACGCCGACTACGTCGTCGAGTTCGAGACCATCCTCGCGGCGCGGGCCGACGAGATCGCCGCGATCGTCGTCGAACCCGTCGTGCAGGGGGCGGGCGGGATGCGCTTCCACGATCCGCGTTATCTCACCGAACTCCGGCGCATGGCCGACGAGCACGGTGTGCTGCTGGTGTTCGACGAGATCGCCACCGGGTTCGGCCGCACCGGCGCGTTGTTCGCTGCGGACCACGTGTCCGTGACACCGGACGTGATGTGCGTCGGCAAGGCTCTGACCGGCGGATACATGACGTTGGCGGCGACGCTGTGCACCGCGGACGTGGCTGCTGCGATCAGCGCGGGCGAGGCAGGCGGACTGATGCACGGCCCGACGTTCATGGGCAATCCGCTCGCGTGTGCGGTGGCGGTCGCGGCCGTCGAGCTACTGCTGGGACGCGACTGGCAGGGCGAGGTCGCGGCCCTCGAGTCCGCCCTTCGGCGTGGTCTCGAGCCCGCCCGCACCCTCGATGCCGTCGCCGACGTCCGCGTCCTCGGCGGCATCGGCGTCGTCGAGATGCACGAACCCGTCGACATGCAACGCGCCACCGACGCGGCGACCCGGGAGGGCGTGTGGCTGCGCCCGTTCGGCAAGCTCGTCTACGCCATGCCGCCGTACGTGTGCAGCGGAAACGACGTCGACGCCATCACGAGGGCGATGGTGGCGGTCGCGTCGACGGTTTGAACTTGAACACCGTTCAAGTATGGTCGCTCGCGTGGCGACACTCGACTGGCTGACCGACGCGGCACAGCACCGACGGAACTCGGGGCTGCACCGCGTGCTTCGTGCGCGTACGACCGCCGATCGGATGATCGACCTCGCATCGAACGACTACCTCGGTCTCGTGCGGCATCCCGACGTCGTCGATGCGGCCTGTGCGGCAACGCGAGCGTTCGGAACCGGTGCGACGGGATCGCGCCTGGTCACCGGCACCACCACGCTGCACGACCAACTCGAGAACGCCCTGTCGACGTTCATGGGCGCGGAGTCCGCGCTCGTTTTCTCGTCCGGCTACACCGCGAATCTGGCGGCAGTCACCGCATTGTCGGGCCGCGGGTCGCTCGTGTTGTCCGACGCACACTCCCATGCATCGCTCGTCGACGCCTGCCGGTTGTCGAGGGCGCGCGTCGAGATTTACGCCCGCACGGACCTGGCGCGCGTCGAACACCTGCTTCGGGAGCGTTCCGAGGAGCGCGCCCTCGTCGTCACCGACTCGGTGTTCAGCGCCGACGGTGAGCTCGCCCCACTCGGCGAACTGCACCGGCTGTGCAGAGCGCACGAGGCGCTGCTCGTCGTGGACGAAGCCCACGGGCTCGGCGTGCGCGGAACGGGCGGTCGTGGGTACGTCGAGGAGCAAGGCCTCGACGGGGCGCCGGACATCGTCGTCACGGCCACGTTGTCGAAATCGCTTGCGTCGCAGGGAGGCGTCGTGCTCGGCCCGGCTGCCGTCCGGGACCATCTGATCGACACCGCACGGCCGTTCGTCTTCGACACCGGGCTCGCGCCTGCAGCCGTCGGGGCGGCGTCGGCGGCATTGACCGTGCTGAGGAACGAGCCCGAACGAGCCGCCGCGGTGCGCGAGCGCGCCGACCGTCTCGCCGATATCGCGGGCGTCCCGCACTCGCAGTCGGCCGTGGTGTCCGTCGTCCTCGGCGACCCGGACACAGCGGTCCGCGCTGCCGGCGACGCGCGCGAACAGGGCGTGCACGTCGGCTGCTTCCGGCCACCGTCGGTCCCGGCGGGGACGTCGAGGCTGCGGCTGACCGCACGTGCGACGTTGACCGACGACGAGCTGGATCGCGTCGCGCAGGTCCTCGGGTCGGTGCTCGATCGAGCAGCGGCATGACGGTTCTGATCGTGACCGGGACGTCGACGGATGTCGGAAAGACCGTGGTCACTGCGGCCCTGGCGGCGACGGCTCAGGCGTCGGGCAAGTCGGTTGCGGTGTGCAAACCTGCGCAGACCGGTGTGCTTCCAGGTGAGCCGGGGGACTTGGCCGAGATCGAACGGCTCACGGGCGTCGACCGGCTGCACGAATTCGCCCGCTATCCGGATCCGCTCGCTCCGAACGTCGCTGCGCGTCGCGCCGGGCTGCCCGAGCTGGCTCTCGACGACGTGGCGGCGGGCATCGACGCGATCGACGGCGACCTCGTGCTCGTCGAAGGGGCAGGCGGCCTCCTCGTCCGGTTCGGCGACTTCACGCTGCTGGATGTCGCTCGGCGCCTGAACGCATCGGTCGTCGTCGTATGCAGCGCCGGGCTCGGCACGCTGAACCATTCGCAGCTCACGACGGATGCTCTTGCCGCAGCCGGCGTCCACTGCGCGGGGCTGATCATCGGCTCCTGGCCGGCGGACCCCGATCTCGCTGCTGTCACCAACCTCGCCGAACTTCCCGACGTCACCGGCGTGCCCCTGATCGGCCGCGTGCCTGCGGGCGCAGGATCGCGCACCCGCGAGAGCTTCGTCGCCGACGCCCCAGGGTGGCTACGCCCCGTGCGTGCGAATGCATAGCGGGCTGCACATTCGCGCGCACGTGCGGCGCAGCCGCCTCTGGCGCAGCCGCTTCCGTTTGTCGAACGCTGCGCCGGGTATCCGCACCCACGACTACTAGGTTGGGGAGCGGACATGAACACAGCAGTCTGGATCATCATTGCGGTCGTCGTCGTTCTGATCGTCGTCGCACTCGCACTGGCGCTGTCTCGTAAACAGCAATCGGCCAAACGGGCCGAAGCGAATCGCATCCGTGAGAAGGCCGCCGAGCGGGCCACCGACGTGGAACGTCAGCAGGCCATCGCCGACGAAAGTGCGGCAAAGGCACGTCGCGCCGAGGCCGACGCGGAAGCCAAGGCCGCCGAGGCGCGCAGGCTCTCGCTGCAGGCCCAGGAACACCAGGGCGATGCTGCAACGTCACGCGACGAGCTCGACGCCGAATTCGCCCGCGCGAACAAGGTCGACCCGGACGTGAAGACCGGAGGCCGGGGCCAGGAACACAGGACCCAGGAACACGGGACCCAGGAACACCGGGTTCAGGAACACCACGGCCGCGATCACACAGCACAGAACCCCGCCGCGCAGCAGAACCCCGCCGCGCAGCACAACCCCGCCGGCCCCGACGGCAGGCATGTCGACACCGGTCGGACCGATCGGAATCACGTCGTCGACCCGAATCACGTCGGCGAGCATCGCCGGCCCCAGTGATGCACGGACCGGGTCCGACCTAGAGGCCGCGTCGCCGCAACTGATTGCCCACCCGCCGCAGCTCGTTCTCCGCACGGAGAACGAGTTCGGCGGGTGCGTTCGTCTGAATGGCTTCTCGTACTTCGCTTCTCAGCTTGTCGTACAAGTCGCAGAGATCGTCCGAACTCATTTCGGCGATCGACTTCTGTGATGTAGTCACGTCGATGACCTCCCGACACGGTCCGCCTGTGCGACACGACATGCGTATCGCCGACTCATCCCAAACTACTCTCGGCAGCCGGACGTAGCCAGGTCTCGGTAACCTGACATTTCGGACAGTGCGTTTCTCGATCGAAGGGCGCGTCATGAGCGATATGGAGAGGTTCGACGGCAGGGCCGACCGGATTCGCGTCGGAACTGCCGAACGTGAGGACACGGCCAGGTTTCTCGGTACGGCCATGGCCGAGGGACGACTGACGATGGCCGAGTACGAGCAGCGGCTCGACGCCGTCTGGACATCGTCGACGCGCGGCGAGCTCGCCCGACTCACCGACGATCTTCCCGTCGAGAAGCCTGCCGATCCGCCCGCCGAGTCGACGAGCTCCAAGGAATGGCGAGAGTACTTCGACGAGTGGCGCTGGTGGTTCGGCGGCGCCGTCATCATGACCGGGATCTGGGGGTTCCAGTCGATCTCCGAAGGCGAATTGAACGGGTACTGGCCCGGGTGGCCGCTGGGCATCTGGGCGTTGATCCTCGTCGCGATGATCTTCTTTCCGGACGACAAGGACGACGACGAGGACGAGAAGCGCTGAATTATTACGCCCTGTAGTTGGCGAGATCGGCAAACCTGGGACACTGGGTTTCGTGACTGTTTCCCCCGGCTACGAGCCCGAAGTTTCGGCCCAGCTCTTCGAGCGCGCGAGCGCTGTCATCCCCGGTGGTGTGAACTCCCCGGTGCGCGCATTCCACTCGGTGGGTGGAACTCCTCGGTTCATCACCGAGGCCAGCGGATACACGATGACGGACGCCGACGGAAACAAGTACGTCGACCTCATCTGCTCGTGGGGTCCGATGATCCACGGGCATGCACATCCGGCCGTCGTCGACGCCGTTCAGAAGGCCGCGGCGACCGGCCTGTCCTTCGGCGCACCGACCGAGCGTGAAATCGCGCTCGCGGAGGAAATCGTGCGCCGCGTGGGCCCCGTCGACCAGGTTCGGCTTGTGAATTCCGGCACAGAGGCGACGATGAGCGCCGTCCGGTTGGCGCGTGGATTCACCGGCCGCACCAAGATCGTCAAGTTCTCCGGCTGCTACCACGGACACGTCGACGCGTTGCTCGCCGACGCCGGATCCGGCCTCGCCACGTTCGGGCTGCCGACGTCGCCCGGCGTCACCGGCGCACAGGCGTCGGACACCATCGTCGTTCCCTACAACGACCTCGCGGCCGTCGAAGCGGTCTTCGCCGAGAACCCGGACCAGATCGCGTGCATCATCACCGAGGCCGCGGCAGGCAACATGGGCGCGGTCCCGCCTGTCCCCGGCTTCAACGCCGGTCTTCGACGCCTGGCCACGGACAACGGCGCGCTGTTGATCATGGACGAGGTGATGACGGGCTTCCGCGTCAGCGCCGCCGGGTGGTACGGCATCGACGGCATCGCCGGTGACCTCTACACCTTCGGCAAGGTCATGAGCGGTGGTCTGCCTGCCGCGGCCTTCGGAGGACGCGCCGACGTCATGGCTTACCTGGCACCCGCCGGACCGGTCTACCAGGCGGGCACGTTGTCCGGTAATCCCGTCGCCGTTGCGGCGGGCCTGGCGAGCCTGCAGCTGGCCGACGCGGCCGTCTACGAGAAGCTGCAGAAGAATTCCGAGCGTCTCGGCGGCCTGCTCGGCGACGCGTTGACCGAGGCAGGCGTTCGTCATCACGTGCAGTTCGCAGGCACTATGGTGAGCGTGTTCTTCTCGGACGGTCCCGTCACCGACTACGCGGGCGCCAAGGCTGCGGAGACGTGGCGCTATCCGGCCTTCTTCCATGAGCTGCTCGCCCGCGGGGTCTACCCGCCGCCGAGCGCGTTCGAAGCGTGGTTCGTGTCTGCGGCACTCGACGACGCCGCGTTCGAGATCATCGCCGAAGCCCTTCCCCATGCAGCCCGCGCAGCGGCCCGAGCAGAAGCAGGAACCAAGTGAGCAGCCCTGTGCCCAGCACATCCGACTCCAGCGAGACCCATCCGCATCAGGCGACGCGGACCATCGTGCATGTTCTGCGACACGGGGAAGTGCACAACCCGAAGGGCATCCTGTACGGACGCCTGCCCGGTTTCCGGCTGTCCGTCACGGGCCAGTCGCAGGCTGCTGCGGTGGCCCGCGCTCTCGCCGGCCACGACATCACCCACGTCGTGGCATCGCCACTGCAGCGCGCACAGGAGACCGCGGCGCCGATCGCGCAGGCCCACGGCCTGACGATCGCCGAGGACGCGAACCTGATCGAGGCCGGAAACGACTTCGAGGGTCTGCGCGTCTCCGTCGGCGACGGCGCGCTGCGTCGGCCCCGCCACTGGTGGAAGCTGCGCGACCCGTTCACCCCGTCGTGGGGCGAGCCGTACCTGCAGATCGCGCATCGCATGCTCGCTGCCGTCAACGCGGCACGCGTCGCGGCCGTCGGACACGAGGCGGTCTGCGTCAGCCATCAGCTCCCGGTCTGGACGTTGCGACGCTTCCTCCAGGGCGATCGTCTGTGGCACGACCCGCGGCACCGTCAGTGCGGGCTCGCGTCGCTGACGTCGCTCGTCTACGAAGGCGACACGCTCGTCGACATCGTCTACTCCGAGCCTGCCGGTGCCAGCGATCCAAGGGTCTCCGGTGCGTAAGGTTCTGGCCTCTGCTCTTGCTGTCGTCGCCGTCACCGCGGGCTGCGCGACGGGCACCGACGCGGTCGCGACGGGTGGCACGTTCGACTTCGTCTCGCCCGGTGGGCAGACCGAGATCTACTACGATCCGCCGTCGGATCGAGGCACCATCGGTGAGCTGTCCGGCCCCGACCTGATGGAGGAGGGCAAGACCACCTCGCTCGACGACTACGAGGGCAAAGCCGTCGTGCTCAACGTGTGGGGCCAGTGGTGTGGACCGTGCCGCGGCGAGGCGGACGACCTCGAGCAGGTCTTCGAGAGCACCAAGGATCTCGGCGTCCAGTTTCTCGGTATCAACGTTCGCGACAACGCCCAGGACAAGGCTCAGGACTTCGTCATCGACAACAAGGTGACGTACCCGTCGATCTACGACCCGCCGATGCGCACGTTGTCCGCGCTCGGTGGTATCCCGACGTCGGTCGTTCCGACCACGATCGTGCTCGACAAGCAGCACCGCGTCGCCGCGGTGTTCCTGCGTGAGCTCCTCGCCGAGGATCTGCAGCCCGTCGTCGAACGAGTCGCGGGCGAGGAGTCAGGTCAGCAGTGAGCACGGTCCATCTGGCAGGGATAGGCGAGACGTTCCAGACGACGGCGTCGACGGGCCCTCTCGTCCTCGCGCTCGGCGTCTGCCTGCTCGCCGGTCTGGTGTCGTTCGCGTCGCCGTGCGTCGTACCGCTCGTACCGGGCTACCTGTCGTACCTCGCGGGTGTCGTCGGCGCCGACGCGCCCGCGGTGACCGCGTCGGAAGCCGCGACGACGAAGGTCCGGACGTCGGCGAAGCTACGGGTCGCCGGTGCCGCCGGACTGTTCGTGCTCGGCTTCACCGTCGTGTTCGTGCTGGCCACGGCGACGGTGTTCGGTGCCATCTCGGTGCTGTCGGTCAACCGTGAACTGCTGATGCGCATCGGCGGTGTCGTCACCATCGCGATGGGCCTGGTGTTCATCGGTCTCGTGCCTGCGCTGCAGCGCGACGTCCGGTTCGAGCCGCGTCGAATCGGCAGCCTCGTCGGTGCACCCCTCCTCGGTGGTGTGTTCGCGCTCGGGTGGACGCCGTGCCTCGGACCGACGCTCGCAGGTGTCATCTCGCTCGCAGCGGGAACCGAGGGTGCGACGGCTGCACGAGGCGTCGTGCTGATCGTCGCTTACTGCCTCGGACTCGGTCTGCCGTTCGTGATTCTCGCGTTCGGTTCGGCCAGCGCTCTTCGCGGAGTCGGTTGGCTTCGCACCCATGCACGACAGATACAGGTGTTCGGCGGAATCATGTTGATAGCAGTAGGAATTGCACTCGTCACGGGTGCGTGGGACGTGTTCGTGGGCTGGGTCCGCGACGCCTTCGTGTCCGACGTGGTGCTTCCCATATGAGTTACACGACCAGCGATACGACGGACCTCGACACCGAGCCGTCGCAGAACCCGCCGCGTCAGTCCGCGGGTGGACGCGCACTCGCGTTGGTGCGGAACACCTGGCGCAGTCTCACCAGCATGCGCACCGCGCTGGTTCTGCTGTTCCTCCTCGCGTTCGCGGCCATTCCCGGCGCGCTGGTTCCGCAGCGAAGCCTGAACTCGGGCAAGGTCGACGAGTACATCGCAGCCAGGCCGATTCTCGGCCCGCTGATGGACAAGCTCGAACTGTTCGACGTCTTCTCCAGCTTCTGGTTCACCGCGATCTACGCGTTGCTGTTCATCTCGCTCGTCGGCTGTATCGTGCCGCGGTGCGTCGAACACGGACGCGCATTGCGCACCAAGCCCGTTCCGACGCCTCGCAATCTTGCGCGTCTGCCTCACCACCGCACCTACACGACCGACGAGTCGGCGGAGAACACCGCCGACAAGGTCGCGGCGCAGCTGCGTGGGTGGCGGGTCGCTCGCAGGGGTTCTGGCGACAACGTGACTCTCTCGGCCGAGAGGGGCTACCTGCGCGAGTTCGGCAACCTCGTCTTTCACCTGTCGCTCGTCGGACTGCTCGCCGCGATCGCGCTCGGCAAACTCCTCGGCTACGAAGGCAACGTCGTCGTCATCGCCAACGACGGCCCCGGATTCTGCAGCACGTCGCCCGCGATCTACGACGGGTTCCGTGCCGGCCAGCTCGTCGACGGCACCGGCCTCGAGCCGCTGTGCATCCGCGTCAAGGACTTCAAGGCCGACTACCTCGACAACGGCCAGGCCGAGATGTTCACGTCGAACATCGAATATCAGGCGGGCGACGACCTGACGAACAACGTCTGGCGCGACGACACGCTGCAGGTCAACCACCCGTTGCGCGTCGCTGGCGACCGTGTCTACCTGCAGGGTCACGGGTACGCGCCGACGTTCACGGTGACGTTCCCGAACGGCGAGACGCGCACCGAGACCATCCAGTGGCAGCCGACGGACGCGACGACGTTCCTCTCCAGCGGCGTGCTGCGGATCGACCCGCCCGGCGGCCTTTATCCCGACGCGACCGAGCGTCGCAAGAATCAGATCGCGATCGAGGGACTGTTCGCGCCGACGGCGTTCTTCCACGGCAACCTGTTGTCGTCGAGCTACCCGGCCATGACGGATCCGGCCGTCGCCGTCGACATCTACAAGGGCGACACGGGTCTGGACACCGGCTATCCGCAGTCGTTGTTCTCGCTGAACAAGGAAATGATCAATCAGGGCAGGCTCGTCAAGCAGGATCGAGTGAACCTGAAGCCGGGGGAGACGTCGACGCTTTCCGACGGCACGACCGTCCGCTTCGACGGCGCCGAGGAATTCGTGAACCTGCAGGTCTCGCACGACCCCGCGCAGACGTGGGTGCTCGTGTTCGCGCTGACGATGATGGGTGGCCTGCTGGTCTCGCTGATCGTCAAACGACGTCGCGTCTGGGTCCGGCTCACCACGGAACCCGATACACGACGTACTGTAGTAGAGCTTGGCGGGCTCGCCCGTACCGATCAGGCGGGCTGGGGAGACGAGTTCGACAGGCTCTGCGAGAAGCTGATCGGTGACGTGTCCACTGCAGACCGGCCCACCGCTGACCGGACCAACCAGGAGAACTGACCGATGCCGATCAACGAGACACTCGCGCACTACAGCGATCTGTGCTTCGAATCCGCGTTCACGATCTACGTGCTTGCGTTCATCCTGCTCACCGCGCAGTACGCATCGATGAAGGCGTCGAAGGCGCAGGCGCGTGAACTGGTCGGCAGTGGTGCACCTGTCACGGCTAAAGATGTGCCCGGCCGTGTAGTCGAGACTCCGAAGCGCCCGATGTCCGACCGACTCGCGGGCATGGGCTACGCACTGCTGTTCCCGGCATTGGCGCTGCACGCGGCGTCGGTCGTGCTGCGTGGTTTCGCCACCGATCGCTTCCCGCTCGGCAACATGTACGAATTCGTCGCGATGGCTACCGCGGCCGCGACCCTGACGTCGATTCTGCTGCTGCGCAAGCGGTCCATGCGTCCGATGCTGGTGTTCGTGCTCGCTCCGGTCATCGTTCTGATGTTCCTGGCGGCGACCAAGCTCTACGCCGACGCGGCACCCGTCGTTCCCGCGCTTCGGTCGTACTGGCTGCCGATCCACGTCACCATCGTCAGCGTCGGCAGCGGCATCTTCCTGGTGTCGGGTGTGGCCAGCGTGCTCTTTCTGCTCCGCATCCGGAACGAGCCCGGACAGGAAGGCACCGGCTTCTGGGGCCGTTTCGCATCCAAGCTTCCGGACGCCCAGGCACTCGACCGGCTGGCGTACAAGACCACCATCGTCGCGTTCCCACTGTTCGGTGCGGGCGTCATTCTCGGCGCCATCTGGGCCGAGGCGGCGTGGGGCCGCTTCTGGGGCTGGGACCCCAAGGAGACGATGTCGTTCATCACCTGGATCGTCTACGCGGCGTACCTGCATGCCCGTGCGACGTCGGGATGGCGTAACACCCGTGCGGCCTGGATCAACGTCGCCGGATTCATCGCCATGCTGTTCAACCTCTTCATCATCAACATGGTCGTCTCGGGTCTTCACTCGTATGCCGGTCTGAACTAGCTGGTACCCTCCGGCGTCGGGGGAGCAGTCGACAGCGATGGGGGATCGCTCGTGGCCGAACGGAAGACGACGTCGTGGCAAGCGGTGGGCTCGGGGGAACCTGCCGCACCCGAGCCGGAACGCCTGCCGCCCGTCGTGCAGGCGTCGGCGCTCGATCTGACCAACGCCCTGCTGATCAAGAAGGCCTCACCGCCGCCGTATTCGGGGTGGCGTCGGTGGCTGTACGAGGCCACCGGCCGACGCGTCGACGTCGGCAACAGCGCCCGTGACGAACGACGGCTTCGCCTGACCGAGCAGGTCGACCGCCACCTCGTCGGCTGCTACCGGGTCTCGGTCCTCAGCCTCAAGGGTGGCGTCGGGAAGACCACGACGACGGCGACGCTCGGCTCGACGTTCGCGAGCATCCGCGGCGACCGCGTGATCGCCGTCGACGCCAACCCGGACCGCGGCACGCTGAGTCAGAAGGTGCCGACGGAGACTCCCGCGACGGTACGAAACTTGTTGCGAGACATCGACGATCTGCGTCGGTACAGCGACGTCCGCGCGTACACCTCACAGAATCGGTATCGGCTCGAGGTGCTCGCGTCGGATTCCGACCCGGCAGTGTCCGACGCGTTCAGCGGCAGCGACTACGACCGCACCGTCACGTTGCTCGAGAAGTTCTACAACATCGTGCTCACCGATTGCGGAACCGGGTTGATGCACTCGGCGATGGACAGAATCCTCGCCGGGTCCGACGCGCTCGTCGTCGTCAGCTCCAGTTCGGTGGACGGAGCTCGCAGCGCGTCGGCCACGTTGGACTGGCTCGACGCGCACGGGCATCGGGAACTCGTGCGTTCGTCGGTTGCGGTCGTCAATGCTGTCCGGCCGCGGGCGGGGAAGGTGGATGTACAGAAGGTCGTCGAACATTTCGAGCAGCGATGCAGACAGGTCGTGATCGTTCCCTTCGACCCGCATCTCGAGGAAGGCGCCGAGATCGACGTGAAGCGGCTGCGTCGCGGCACGAGGCACGCTCTGCTGGAACTCGCTGCCGCCGTCGCGGCCGGATTCCCGAGCAATCGGCCGGGGGACGTCGAGCGAACGCGCGAGACAGACGAGTCGAGCGGCGGTAAGACGAGACCAGCCCGCGCGTGAGCGCCGGGCTGGTCTGTGTTCTTCGGTTGTCCCGCAGGTCTATTCGGTCGGTTCCGGTGAGCTGGTATCCGGGCCGTCCTTGCCGGAACGCTTCGCGTCACGGTTCATGCGCCACAGGAATTCAGGGTCGTCGTCAGGGCCGATCACCTTGCCTGCGGGCGCCTGACGCGTGGGTCCGAACGCCTTCCAGAACAACACGATCACTGCAATCAAACCGATCAACGCCAAAAGATAGATCACGACGCACCTCCTCATACGAGGGTAGCCGCGCAGGGTAGCCGTTGGCACCCTACGCGGCTCGCAGTTTCCTGAGAATTCGGCGCCTGCGTCGAACGGCGACCTACCGGTGGCCGGCCTCGGTGGTGAGGGAGGTCAGCAGCTGCATCACCTCGGCCTCGCGGAAGCGACGGTGGCCTCCTGGAGTGCGAAGCGATCCGAGTCGTCCTGCATGTGCCCAGCGGGTCACGGTCTTCGGATCGACGTGGAAGAGCGCGGCTACCTGTCCCGGGGTGAGCAGTGCGTCCTGAGCCTTGTGCAGTGTTGGTGCGCTCATCTTGTCGTGTCCTCCTGCATGCTGTGTCACGGCAGCGTCGGTGTCCCTGACGACGGCGCGGAAACCGGTCGTTCTCGCTGCTCGTCGTCGGCCGTTGCCGTGACGTGAATGAAACAACTTTCGATGTCGGGCTCCATGGTGGCACTCGAACCCCTAGGTACTCGACTGATCTAAAGTTGGTAAAGGGGAGGTAATAGACAAATCGGATAAGTCAGGCGGTCCGAATCGGGTGCGGTCGGGGCGGTAACCTGGGGTTTGTGAACGAACGCAATGCCAAGCCCGTGCCCACCGCGACCAAGGGACAACTGTTCCGTGACGTCGCGCTTTACTCGGGAGCCCGGCTGTTGCTCGTCGTTGTCATCGCGGCCGCGATCATCGGCATCGGTCTCCTCGTCGGTGTCGAGGTGCCCGTTCTCGTCGCTGCGGTGTTCGCCGTCCTCATTTCGTTACCGTTGTCGCTGGTGCTGTTCAAATCGCTCCGCATCCGCGTCAACGAATCCATCGCAGGGGTCGACGAGGGCCGTCGCCGAGCCCGCGCCGAACTGCAAGCGAAGCTGCGCGGCGAGGACGGACAGTAGTGTCGCGCGTCGTCGACCACTCGGTGTCGCGTGAGTGGGTCGACAACGCGGTCCGGCTGATCGACGCCGACGCGCAACGAAGCGCGGACACGCACCTGCTGCGGTACCCGCTGCCGGGCGCGTGGGGCGTGCAGCTCTACCTGAAGGACGAGTCGACCCACATCACCGGCAGCCTCAAGCACCGGCTGGCACGGTCGTTGTTCCTGTACGCGATCTGCAACGGCTGGGTCACCGAGAACACGACGGTCATCGAAGCGTCGTCCGGGTCGACGGCCGTCAGCGAGGCGTACTTCGCGCGGCTGCTCGGTCTTAAATTCGTCGCCGTCATGCCGCGCAGCACGAGCCCCGCGAAGATCGCCCTGATCGAATCCCACGGCGGGCGTTGCCATTTCGTCGACGACCCCGCGTCGATGTACACCGAGGCGCACCGGCTGGCGGCCGAGCCGCACTCGCACTACATGGACCAGTTCACGCACGCCGAGCGCGCAACGGACTGGCGCGGCAACAACAACATCGCCGAATCGATCTTCGACCAGCTCGGCAGGGAAGAGTCGCCGATCCCCACGTGGATCGTCGTCGGAGCGGGCACCGGCGGGACGAGCGCCACGATCGGCCGCTACATCCGTTACCGGCGTCATGCGACGCGTCTGGCCGTCGTCGATCCCGAGAACTCGGCGTTCATCGGTGGCTACGAGACCGGTGATGCGGGTTTCTCGACCGGCAAACCGTCGCGCATCGAGGGAATCGGACGGCCCATCGTCGAACCGTCGTTCGTCGGTCAGGTCATCGACCGAATGATCGCCGTTCCCGACGCTGCATCCGTCGCCGCCGCCCGGCACGCCTCGACGGTGCTCGGCCGACGCGTCGGCGGCTCCACCGGAACCAACCTCTGGGGAGCCTTCGGCCTGATCTCCGACATGATCGCCGCCGGAAAGAAGGGCAGCGTCGTCACACTGCTGTGCGACGGCGGAGAGCGCTATGCCGGAACGTATTTCGACGACGACTGGGTAGCAGGGCAGGGGATGGACCTGACCGGCCCGACGGCGACGTTGGAGGGGTTCGCTCGGACCGGGGAGTTCAGGGTCTAGGTCGTGGTCGGCCGGCCGCCGCGCAGGTTCCAGCAGGTGCGCAGGTTGCAACGTGCGCGTGCGCTGCAACCTGCGCGGTCACGGGCTCAGAACGCCCGCTGCACCGTCAACGCGCGCGCGAGGTAATCACGCTGTTCGACGACCAGGCGCCGCAGCGCGGCGGGCGCCCATTCGTGCGCGGCGAGCCAGGCGTCGGCGGCGTCGGTCGAATCCTGCTGCGGGAACAGGCCCACGACGAGGCGTCGGGCGATCTCGATACTGCGCGCCGACCACAGATCGGCGATCGAGGCGAAGTAGCGTTCGTCGTACGGTTCGAGCAGATCGCGACGGCCGCCGGCTCGGAATCCCCACACGGCCGCGTCGACCGCGTCGTTGGACAGTTCGTCGGAGTCGAACAGATCCGACCACGCCGTGGCCTTGGCGTCGGCGTTCGGCATCGCGGCCATCGCGGCGCGATGCGAGTTACGACTCGACGCCGTTCCGTCCGTCTGCAATTCGGCGTCGAGACGCGTCGGCGATGCGTTTCCGCGGGCGCTGACGGCCTTCAGCAGCATCCATCGCTGTTCGGGATCGAGGTCGATTCCTTCGATCGGCAGAGTGCCGTCGAGAACGCGGTCGAGCTGCCCGGGTCGCACGTCGGAGCGTGACGCGGCGGCGGCGACGGCGCGCAGCCAGACGATCTGAGCGTCGCTGCCCGGGTCCGCGGTTTCGAGCTGTGACCAGCACGTGGCGAGCCAATCATTGGCTGCCGCAGCAGAATCGGCGAGGTAGTGATCGATCGCGTACTGAGCGTTGGCGACGACCGCCGCCAGAACGCCGACCTTGCTCTCCGATGCAGCGAAGCGCGACGCGATATCGAGGTAGGTGCGTGGGTCGAGCTGCGCATCACGCGTCGCGTTCCACAGTGCCGACCAGATCAACCCGCGCGCGAGGGGATCGACGACGCTTCCCAGCGACGTACGGATGGTGTCGAGCGAACGGTCGTCGAATCGGATCTTCGCGTAGGTGAGATCGTCGTCGTTCAGGAGAACCAGTGCGGCGCTGGGGAGTTCGATCGGTGTGAACGCGTCGACCAGGTCGATCTCGCGACGCGACGTGCGCACGATGGTGCCGTCGACGTCCGCGTCGTACAGGCCGACGGCGATGCGATGCGGTCGCGGGTCGGTCTGCTCGACGCCCGTGCCGGTGTAGGTCAGCGTCGAGACGCCCGTCGTCTGCAGCCACGCCGCGGACCAGTCCTCGAGGTTCCGCCCGGATGCCGCGGACGCGTGCGTCAGCAGATCGGCGAGAGTGGTGTTCCCGTAGGCGAATTCGGCGAAGTAGCGTCGTGACGCCTCGAAGAACGCATCTTCGCCGACGTATGCGGCGAGTTGCTTGAGAACGCTGGCGCCCTTGGCGTAGGTGATGCCGTCGAAGTTCAGCTTCGCGGCTTCGAGGTCCGGGATGTCGGCGACGATGGGATGCGTCGTCGGAAGCTGGTCCTGCAGATATGCCCATGCCTTGCGGCGGTTCGCGAAGCTGACCCACGCGTCGGTGAAACGCGTGGCGTGTGCGGATGAGTATGCGCCCATGAAGTCGGCGAACGACTCCTTGAGCCACAGGTCGTCCCACCACTCCATCGTCACGAGGTCGCCGAACCACATGTGTGCCATCTCGTGCAGGATCGTGTTGGCGCGCTGCTCGTACTGCGCTTCGGTTGCGGCGGAACGGAATACGTACGACTCGGTGAAGGTCACGAGTCCCGGGTTCTCCATGGCGCCGAGGTTGTACTCGGGAACGAAGATCTGGTCGTACTTGCCGAACGGGTAGGGGAAGTCGAACTTCTCGTGGAAGAAGTCGAGGCCCTGCTTCGTGATCTCGAAGATGTCGTCGGGATCGAAATTGTCGGCGAGGGACTTTCTGCACAGCGCCCCGAGCTCGACGGTGAGATCGCCGCGCTGCCATACCGATTCGGCGCGATGGTACGGGCCGGCGGCGATCGCGGTGATGTACGTGGAGATCGGGAGCGTCGGCTCGAACGTCGTCGTCGATCCGTTCGTGGTGCCGGTTCGGTTGGACAGGGTCTCCCAGTTCTCCGGGGCCTGTACCTGGAACGTGAACGGCGCCTTGATGTCCGGCTGTTCGAAGTTCGCGAAGACCCGTCGTGCGTCGGCGGGTTCGTACTGCGTGTACAGGTAGACCTCGTTGTCGACGGGATCGACGAAGCGATGCAGGCCCTCGCCCGTCCGGCTGTAGCGTCCCACCGCGTCGACGACGACGGTGTTGGATTTGCCGAGTCCGACCAGTTGGATGCGCGCACCGTCGTACTCGACCGGGATTTCGGCACCGTCGAGGGTGACCGACCTGACCTCGGCGCCGATGAAGTCGAGCCAGGTGGCGGGTGTCGAGGCGTCGAACGTGATGGTCGTGCGCGTACCGAACGTGGTCGCCGAGTCGCCGACGGCGCCGCGCAGATCGAGTTCGACGCGATAGGTGACGTTGTCGATGTGGCGAGAGCGGCGGCGGGTTTCGGTCCGGGTCAGGTTCGCGGTGCTCATGGGTGAAACCTTACGTGCGCGCGAATGTATAGCCGGCTGTACATTCGCACGCACGTAGGGTGGCTCGCATGACATTTCTCGTACGGCTCGTGATCAATGCAGTCGCGATCTGGCTGGCCGCCCAGTGGGTGTCCGGGATCGCCGTATCGAGTTCGGGGCGGGGGACCGCCTGGGACCTGCTCGTCCTGGCCGGGATCGCTGCGGTGTTCACGATCGTCAACGCGTTCGTCAAGCCGTTGGTGAAGCTGTTGTCGCTCCCGCTGCTCATCGTGACCCTCGGCCTGTTCACCCTCGTCATCAACGCGCTCATGCTGATGCTGACGGCGTGGATCTCGTCCGCTACCGAGTACGGCTTGACGATCGCCACGTTCGGCGCGGCCTTCTGGGGTGCGCTGATCATCTCGATCGTCAACTGGCTGCTGGGAGCGTTCGTCCCGGAACGCCGTTAGGCGAACGCCAGTGCGGCTCCGGTCGTCAGGCCCCAGACGAGCATGGCCAGGCCGGAGTCGCGTAGCGCGGGGATCAGCGCAAATCCTGTCTGCCCGGACCGCACCGGCTTGTTGGCCCGTGCCGCCAGCGGCAGAGCGATGAGCGCGACGAGCGCCCACGGCGTCCGGGCAGTGAGAGCCACGGTGACGGCGAACGGCACCACCATCAGCGCAAGGTGGAGCAGTCGTGTCCGCGTGTCGCCCAATTTGACTGCGAGCGTGAGCTTTCCCGAATCCGGATCTGTGTCGATGTCCCGCAGATTGTTGGCGACGAGTACTGCACTCGAGAACGACCCGACGGCGATCGCCGCGACCAGACCGACCCAGTCGACGCGGTCCGCCTGCACGAACTGCGTGCCCAACACCGCGACCAGTCCGAAGAAAACGAACACGGCGATTTCGCCGAGTCCCGCGTAGCCGTACGGCTTCGTGCCGCCCGTGTAGTACCAGGCGCCCGCGATGCAGACCGCGCCGACGACCACGAGCCACCAGGCCGTCGTCGCCGCGAGAACCAGTCCCGCGACACCGCCGACGACGAAACATCCGATCGCCGCGGCTTTCACCGAGCCGGGCGACGCCAACTTCGATCCCACGAGCCGGAGCGGTCCGACGCGTTCGTCGTCGGTGCCGCGAATGCCGTCGGAGTAGTCGTTGGCGTAGTTGACGCCGATGATCAGCGCCAGGCTCACGACGAGCGCGAGCAGCGCTTTCCACCACACCGCCGCGTCGAGCGATGCGGCCGCGCCCGTTCCGACGAGTACGGGGGCGATTGCATTCGGCAACGTCCGCGGACGGGCGCCTTCGATCCATTGCGCTGTGGTGGCCATTCATCGATCTTTGCGCATGCCGTCCAGGTCTGTCTCGGGAGGTGTCGAGACGCGGAGAACCTAGGGAAAACGCAACGGCGGCAGAACGGGTAGATGAATCTGTGGCAACTCGATGCGCGGCAACTGGAACGGCGGGGGAGGTGGCGGCGGGGCAGCGGGTTCGACGTACCCACCGGTGTCGTAGCGCGGCACACTCGGCGCAGACGCCTGCGAATCGGCGGGGGGCGCCTCGATCGTGGGGGTGTTCTCGACGACCGGAGCAGGTGGCGGGAGGGTGGTCAGCAGCTGTGTCGCGGTGACGGGCGCCGTCGGCGTCGACGACGTGTCGACGGCAGGAGCAGGAACGCGGGTCATCGTCGATTCCGCCTCCGGCGACGGCCACATGACCCACGACAACAACCCGAATGCGACGACGGACGGCAGACCGAAGCGCAGCAGCGGCGTCAGCAGCGATTTTGCGCTGCGCCTGGCAGGGGGCGCGGCCGAGTTGCGCACGCCGTCGACACGTGTCGCGTACAGCGCTGCGCCTCGCGACGCGATCAAGTCCGGTGCGTCGGGCCTGACGACGGGAAGCTGCAGGTAGCGCCCGAGAATGTCCTCGATCAGCGGGATCCGGGCCCCGCCTCCGATCGCGACGACGGCTTCCGGCGGAATCTCCGACATCTCCGCGAGATCGCGCAGCGCGATGGCGGACCGCTCGACCGCCCGCATGATGCAGATCTCGAACATCCGCCGGTCCATCAGTCGGAAGGCGCCGTCGGACGTCTGGGTTGCCTCGTGCGTCGACAACGCTTCCTTGATCTCGCGGCTGAACGCAAGCAGTCCCGCTTCCTCGTCGGGAGTGCGCGGAGTAGCCAGGATGTCGAGCGTCATGAGGTAGTCGCGCACCGCGAGATCGAGGACGTCGCCGCTGAGCTCCTGCGACCTCGTCGCGGCATAGACCGTGCCGCTGTCGGTATCGGCGACGGTCATGTCCAGGCCGGTGGCGCCCAGGTCGTAGATCGCCACCGTGCGGTATCGGAAATCGGGGTCGGCCCGAAGCTGTTCGAGGGTGCCCGCGATCTCGGAGATGATGTGGACCTCCGAGACGTACTCCTCGACGAGCGCCGCTTTCAGTGCTGCGGAGTAACTGGGGTCGGGGAACGCGACGCCGAGCGAGTGCGGTGGGTCGGAGCGGTCGACGATGGTCCGGATGGCGTGCGCGACGTCGTCGGCGTCGGGAAGGTCGGCCGCAGACGGAAACCATTCGGCCGAGAAGGACACGCCGTCGGCCGTGCGCACGGCACGAATGCCGCTCGCGCCCATCGACATTCCTATCGACACCATTGCTTCTCGCGCCCTCCAACTCCCCGATTCGGCAGTTCCTCCACCTGCGCGTCCTGGTGACCCCCGTCGCACTATACCGTCTTTCGGTTTGTTTTATGATCGATAACCGACCAGGGGCTGAATGTGGGATCGTGTCGGCACACTCACCTACGATGTCGATCGGTGCCTCTGGATACTCGCGCAGTCGACGTCGACGCCCCCGCCGTCAGGATCGACGTGGGCGTGCTCGGTGCTGTCAGCACCCGGGTCGACGGGCAACTCGTGTCCATTCCCGGCGCCAGGGCACGGGCCCTGCTCGTCGCGTTGGCGTGCGCGCCGGGGCACAGCCGGAGCGTCGGCGCGCTCCTGGACGACGTGTGGCCCGACGCGCCCCCGCGGGCCCCGAAGAACGCGCTGCAGACCCAGGTCTCTCGGCTTCGGGCCGTCCTGCCGCCGAACACTCTGTCGAGCAGCCCCGCCGGGTACCGCTTGGTACTGACGCCGGAACAGCTGGACCTGACGTGCGCGGAAACCCGCGTCGGGCAGGCTCGCGGTCACCTCGCGTCCGGCAATGTCGACGCGGCTCTCGACCTGGTCGGGCAGGCTCGCGCGCTGTGGCGAGGCGAGCCTGCCTCCGATCTTCCGGACGGAACCGTCGGCGACGACCTGAAAGCACGTGCGGACGCCGCGTCGGATGCGCTCGACGCGATCGAGATCGAGGCTCTGCTCGGGCTGCGCAACTTCGAGCGGGCCTTGTCGCCGGCTCGCCGCGTCGCGGCACGGGATGCGCTGGACGAGCGTGCTGCTGCCGATCTCATGCGATGCCTGCACGGCCTCGGCCGATCGAACGAGGCTCTCGCGGTGTTCGCCGAGCTGCGGGAGAACCTCGCCGACCGTCTGGGAACCGACCCGTCGCCCATGCTCGTCGACCTCAACGCCGAAATTCTGTCGGCGAGCGTGCCGCGCACCCCCGTCGCGGTGGGGTTGCGTGCCGCGCCGAACGTGTTGATCGGTCGCGAGCGCGACATCGCCGCGATCGAATCGCTGATGACTCGGGCTCGGGTGACCACCATCGTCGGACCGGGCGGAAGCGGTAAGACGCGTCTTGCTCACGAAATCGGCTCGCGCGCGTCGTCATCGGTGCCGGTGGTGCTCGTCGAGCTCGCGTCGTTGCGTCGCGGCCAGGACGTCGTGGCCGCCATCAGTGGAACGCTCGGGCTGAGCGAGACGGATCTGAAGATCGGCGGCATCGGAGGTGGTCGTGTACGGACCGCGGGGGAGCGTCTGCGGGAGGCGTTGTCCGGTCGGGCGGTAGTGCTGATTCTCGACAACTGCGAACATCTGATCGACGACGTGGCGGAGATCGTCGACGAATTGATCGGTGCCAGTGCGTCTTTGACGGTGCTGGCCACCTCCCGGTCTCCGATGTCGATCACGTCGGAATCCGCGTACCCGCTTCCGCCTCTGGTCGCCGGTGGAATCGACTCTCCGGCAGCGCAATTGTTCGTGTCCCGAGCGCGGGCGGTGCGGCCGGCGGCGTCGTTCGACCCGATCGAGGTGGATCGCCTGTGTCGCACGCTCGACGGGTTGCCTCTCGCCATCGAACTAGCTGCGGCCCGCGTGCGCACCCTCACCGTCGCGGACATCAATGCGAGACTCGAGCATCGATTCGCGTTGCTGCGCAGCACCGATCGCACCCGTCCCGTGCGGCACCGGACGTTGCATGCGGTCATCGAATGGAGCTGGAATCTGCTGGAGCCGCCGCAACAACGTACGCTGGCCCGATTGTGTCGTTTCCCAGCGGGATTCACCGTCGACGCTGCCGAGCGTGTCGCCGGGTTCGCGGGCGTCGACGACGTCGCCGATGCGTTGGACGGGCTCGTGAACCAATCGTTGCTGACCGTCGTCGACGAGAACGAGCACGTGCGCTACCACATGCTCGAGACGGTCCGGGAATTCGGTGAGGAACAACTGCGCGAGGACGAGGCCGCGCAGGTCGGCGCACGACTGCTCGCGTGGGGGACTGCCGTCGCGCGCACTGCGGTCGCGGGTTTTCGCACGCCGGACCAGGTCTCGGTGATCCGCATGCTCGAAGCCGACCACGACAACCTGGTCGACGTGCTGCGCCATGCAGTCGACGACGAGCGGTGGCCGCAGGCGTACACGGTGTTCGCGGCGCTCGCCTTCTTCTGGTCGCTGCGCGGCGCGCACACCGAGGTGCTGAACTGGGCGCCGCGGATGACGGACGCACCTGCGGTCGTGAATGTCGACGACGATTCTCCCGTGCTCGCCCACGTCGTGCTCCTGGCGCACGTCGGGCGCGGCGGTCAGGTCCGGGATGCGGCACGAGTTCGAACTCGATTGCGCCGCAGCCTACGTGCGCGGTCCGGTGTCGAGCCGGGCCTGCGGTTCGTCGCGGAGGTCCTGGTCGGACGTACCGACGGTCGAGGTCTCCCACGACGACTGGCCCATGCTGTCCGGGCCGACGAGCCCGCGCGTCGCTGCGCAGCACGAATGGTTCGAGCGGGGCTCGCCGAGAACTTCGGCTACCTGCACCTTGCCGCGCGCGACGCGGACGTCGCCTATGCACTCGCCGTCGACCGCGGTGACACGTGGGCCGCCGCGTCGGCGTCGCAGAGTCTCGGAAGTATTCACGGACAGTCGGGCCGAGCAGATCTCGCCGTGTCGCACTATGCGCGCGCAGCCGATCTGCTGTGGCGTCTGCATTCGTTCGACGAGAGCGCACAGATGCGCGGGTTCGCCGGCGCTGCGCTCATCGCCGACGGTCGAATTGCCGAGGGCCGCAAACTGATCGACGACGTCGCTGCGATGAGCGTGGACGGTGAGTCGTCGATCAGCTCGGATGCCGACCAACAGGATCAGCGTCTGGCGTCGATCACCGCCACGCGTGCGGAGGCCGACCTGGCGCAGGGAAACATCGAATCCGGTCTCGCGCTGTACCGTCGCTCCACCGAGATCGCCGGCTTCTCGGCCGACGTACCCACCGACCCGTATCTGACGCTGCTCGCCGCCGCATCCGTCGCGGCTCACGTGCTGCACGGTGCTGTCGACCGCATCGCCGACACCGTCGTCGTTCTGACCGAGGTCGCACTACGACGGCTCGGAACCAACGAGTTCCGCGACCTGCCGCAGTTGGGATCGGTCGCCTGTGCCGTCGGATCGTTCGACGTCCACTCCGGGCGTGACCCCGGACGAGGCGTCGAGCTCCTGGTGTTGTCGGTGAAAGTGCATGCACGACACGACTACTCGACCATGCGTCCCCAGTTGCATCTCGACGCGGCACGACGCGTTCTCGGCGACGCCGTCGTCGACGACCAGGTTGCCCGTGTCGCGAAGACGACGAGAACCGAAGCGCTCGAGAGGATACTCGAGCTGCTTCGGTCCTGACCCGGGAACGTCACGCCTTGCGCATGTACGCCCTGACGGTCAGTGGTGCGACGACCGCGACGACGATCACCGCGCCGAGAATCGACCACAGGACGTGGATTCCGACGTGCCCGTCGTTGGACAGTTCGCGAACAGCCGTCACGAGGTGTGAAACCGGGTTGACGCCGACGAACGTCTGCAGCCAGCCCGGCATCGTGTCGACGGGCACGAATGCGTTGGACAGGAACGTCAACGGGAACAGGATCATCATCGACACCCCCTGTACCGACGAGGCTTTGCTCATCAGGACGCCCATCAGGGCGAAGATCCAGCTGATGGCCCATGCGCAGAAGATCACCAGTGCGCCTGCGGCGAGGATGCCGAGTGCTCCGCCGCCGGGTCGGTAGCCCATTGCGTAGCCGGTGCCGAACGTGATGACGGTGGCGATGAAGTAGCGCACGACGTCGGCGGTCAGTGCCCCGGCCAGCGGTGAGATACGGGCAATGGGAAGCGATTTGAAGCGATCGAACACGCCCTTGTCCATGTCTTCACGCAGCTGTGTGCCGGTGACGACTGAGGTCGTGATGACCGTCTGCGCGAGAATGCCCGGAATGATCAGCGGCAGGTACGCGTCGACGTTTCCGCTGATCGCGCCGCCGAAGATGTAGGCGAACATCAAGGTGAAGATGACCGGCTGGAAGACGACGTCGAACAGTTGTTCCGGGTTGTGCTTGAACTTGAGCAGTCCGCGATACGCCATGGTCAGCGAGTGGGCGACGGACTGTCGAAGCGAGATGGTGCGCTGCGGGTTCAGTTGTCGTTGTGCGGGTTCGGATTCGGTGAGTGTCGTGGTCATGCGGCCTCGATCGTGTCGTGTCCGGTGATGGTCATGAAGACCTCGTCCAGGCTGGGCTTGGAGACGGTGATTTCGTCGACGGCTATGCCGTGCTCGCGTAGCCGAATCAAGATCTCGGGAGTGTGCGACGGGTCGGTCATCGGTGCGGTGAGACGGCCGGATTCGGCGGACGCCGACACCTCGACGCCGAGCTGAGCGGCGACGATGGACCGGGCCGCGTCGAACTGTGTGCCGTCGGCGAGTGTCAGCTGCAGCGACGAGATGCCGACCGACGCCTTGAGCTCGTCCGCGGTGCCGTCGGCGATGACCTTGCCGCGGTCGATGACGGCGATCCGGTCACACAACTGATCGGCCTCGTCGAGGTACTGCGTCGTCAGCAGAACGGTGGAGCCCTGGGCGACGAGTCGGCGAATCGTCTCCCACATCTGCGCGCGGGTGCGTGGGTCGAGACCGGTGGTCGGTTCGTCGAGGAACAGCAGGGGAGGGGAGGAGATGAGGCTGGCCGCGAGATCGAGTCGACGACGCATACCGCCGGAGAAATTCTTCAGCGGACGGCTCGCGGCCTCGGTGAGTCCGAACTCCTCGAGCAGCTCGGAGGCCTTGCGGCGGCTCTCTTTTCGGCCGAGGCCGAGGAGCCGGGAGAAGACGACGAGGTTCTCGGTCGCCGACAGATCCTCGTCGACGGAGGCGTACTGGCCGGTGACGCCGACGAGCGAGCGCACGGCGGTCGCGTCGGACATGACGTCGTGGCCGAAGATGCGCGCCGCGCCGCCGTCGGGACGCAGGAGAGTGGCGAGCATGCGAACGGTCGTGGTCTTGCCTGCACCGTTCGGCCCGAGAACGCCGTACACGGCGCCTGCGGGAACCGTCAGGGATACGCCGTCCACGGCGCGGTGCGAGCCGAACATCTTGACGAGGTCCACTACCTCGATAGCTGGTGTCATGCCACGAACAGTGCACCCGTCCGCTTGCACGACGCTTGCACGGGACATGCGCGTCACACCCGTGCGCGGAAAGTTGGCCTCCGCTCCAACTATTCACGCACGAGCGCCGCCAGGCGCACTACAGCGGAAGTTCCGTTTCCGTCAGACTGGGGCCGCCGCCGACGCGTCTGAACCACTCACGCCCGAACGCGGCCTGCAGCATGTCGACGGGCATCTGCAGGAACGGCCCGAAGTCACCGACCTGCGTCTCGTGCGCCAGCATGGCGTTGCGCTTGGCATCCATGACCGTGCTGACGTCGACGACGGTGGTGATTTCCGACTCGGGCAGCCCGAACGTGTCGAGGTCGAGCGAGTTGTCCTCGTCGGCCCAGTTCGGGTTGAGCTCGACGAGTTTCTTCATGTGGTCCCGGTTGGCTGTCGTCTCGTAGACGTTCTTCGTGCCGGCCAGTTCCGCGGCCCTCGCGCCGACGTAGTGCACCTGGATGTGATCGGGGTGCCCGTACCCGCCGTTGGGGTCGTAAATCGTCAGGACGTCGGCGTTCTCCTCGTCGAGTACGGCGGCGAGCTTGCCTGCTGCCTCCTCGACGTCGACGTTGCAGAATGCGTCGGGCGCGTCGTTCTCGGGTGTTCCGGCCATACCGGAATCGGCGTAGTGCAGCATGACGACTCGATCCGCACCGAGGATGCCCGCAGATGTCGCAAGCTCGGTCTTGCGACGTTCGGCCAGGGTCTCGCCCTCGGCGAGAATGCCGTCGGGAAACTCGCCGAGGGCACCATCGGTCGCGGTGACCAGCACGACCCGATGCCCCGCGTCGGCCGCGAGGCGCATGACGCCGCCGGTGTTGAAGACCTCGTCGTCGGGATGGGCGTGAAAGCAGACAAGTGTGCTCATGAAGGGACATGCTTGCACGCCCCGTCGATTATTTCGTGGCTGCGGGTGCGTAACTGTCGGCGAACTCCGCGGTCGGGGCGATGTTCGTGATGATGTCCAGTCCGACGCCGTCCGGTGCAGCGATGATGAAGTGTCGTTGACCGAAATCCTCGCTGCGGATGTCGAGCAGAAGCGTGGCACCGCCGCGCACCACGAGGCGGTCGTATTCGGCGTCCACGTCGTCGACTTCCAAATTGAGAAGCGTTCCGCGGGACGGGTGGCGAAGTGCGGGTGGAATCGTCTCGTGCGACGCGTCCAGGATGGCGAGTTCGAAATTCGGGTCGCGTCTGAGGCTGACGTACCAGTCGCTGTCGAATGTCGTCTCGAATTGCAGCGTTTCGACGTAGAACGACGCCGTGGCGCGTACGTCGTGGGTCATCAGAACTGGGTAGAAGCTGCTGAGCATCATGAACCTCCTATAGATACGTACACTGTGTATGTGTTTGAGGCTACACATACACTGTGTACGTATCAAGGGAGGAAACGATGAGTCCGACGAAGAAGGAGCAGAGTGCCGTCACGACAGCGCACTTGCTCGACGTTGCGCGTGAGATGTTCGCGGAGTCGGGATTTTCCGGCGTCGGCCTCGAAGACGTCGCGGCTCGATCGGGTGTGACGCGTGGCGCGGTGTATCACCATTTCAAAAGCAAGAACGGCCTTTTCGCGGCGGTGCTCGATCTGGTCGCCGAGCGTGTCGCCGACGCGGTGTCGGACGCCGCGTCACGCGCGGACACGGACTGGGGTCAGTTGGTCGACGGCTGTCACGCATTCGTCGACGCCGCGTGTTCCGACGCGCATCGACAGATCCTGCTGGTCGACGGACCTGCGGTTCTCGGGTGGGCGACGTGGCGGGAGTCCGACGCCCGGCATTCGGGCAGGCTTCTGCGGGAGGGCTTGGCGGAGTTGCTCGGGTTGTCCGGCGCGTCGGCCGACCCTGCTGCGGTCATGTTGTCGGGGGCGATGAACGAGGCTGCACTGTGGTTGGCAAGGGCCGACGCAGGCCCGCAGGATCGTCGGGATGCGCACGCGATGCTCGACCGGTTGCTGGGGGCGTTGCGGACGTGACGTCGCTCAGTCTCGGCCGGTGAGGCGTAGGTCGCGAAGGCTCAGCGACAGCGCCAGTAGGCCCGCGATCGCGGCACCTCCGGCGGGAAAGATGACCCAGGGGTGGGCGATGGTCGGACGGAACGACGTCGAAACGTCGTCATCAGCGAAGGTGATTGCAGTCCAACCGAATTCGACCAATCGCTCGGCGTCGTCCCAGTGATCGACGGGCTGGGGTGGCCATATCGTCCACAGGGCGGCTGCTCCCGTACCCAGGGCTGCACCGAATGTGAGCAGAAGTACGAACAACCCGATACGCGAGCGGTGGCGATCGGAACTGATGCGTAAGCCTGCGTCGATGAGAAACGACGACAGGAGCAGCGCGACGGCGACACCCCCGGCAACCAGGTAGAGGGTTGCCGGGAACCATGATGGCCGGACTCGAGAGAAGTAGTCGACGGCGTCTGTGCCGTGCGGTACCGCCGAACGCCACACCACTGCTGCGCCGAGGCCCACGCAGGCGCCGGTAGCGGTCAGGGCTGCGACCAGTGCCTTTGTCTGCGAATTCTCCACGAGTGGAACGGTAGTAGGTCGTGCGTGTTCTTGTTGTCGGTGGCATCTGGTAGGGCGACTCGTTTCGTAAAGTGTTGTCTCGCAGCATATTCGCCCTTGCCAAGGCCCGGCCCATCCGATATAGTCGAACATAAGTTCGAATCGAGTCGGGGGGCTTGAATCCATGCCGTTCACGGAGCGCAGCGCGTTCGCGAAATACGTCGGACCACAGAAGAAACCGGTCATCGACACCGCCCTGTTGGGTGAACTGTCGCAGGTCGCGGTCCTGGAAAACCAGGCATGCGCACGCAAAGTCGCTCTCGCAGCCCACATGTGGGATTCGTGCATCCATCAAACCATCCAAGTCGGGGATTTGATCACCGACGCAGGTAACTACGCCGCCTCCGAAACCGCGAAAATCCTGGGCTGCTCGAAAACCGTCGCAGACACCTTCGCCGAAATCGGCATGGACCTACGCCTACGCCTGCCCGCGATCAAGAAAGCGTTCGACGCCGGCGAACTCGACCTCGCCCGCGTCCGTGCGATCTACCGAGTCACCTCCCCGCTGTCGCTGGATGCCGCCACCCGGATCGAAGCCGAAGTGTTGCAGGCAGCCCGTCGTCTGTCGCCCGGACCGCTGGCCACCGAGATCGCCGCGATAATCCAACGCACCGCACCCGACGAAGTCGCCGAAGTGCGCGAAGATCTGAAAAAACTCACCGGAGTGCGCTACCGCGACAAAGACCTCATCGCCACCATCGAAGCAACCCTCGACGCCGCCGACGCCGCCGCCTGCTGGCAATCGATCACCGAAATGGCCGCCACCCTATGCCCGCGCGACCCCCGCACCCGCAGCCAACGCCTCGCTGCCGCCTACACCGCGTGCATACGACGCGAAACCCATCTGGCGTGTACTTGCGAGGTCGACGAAGACCACCCCTGCACCGCCAACCGTGTGCTGCCGGATCGGCGGGTGCCGTTGACGTCGATCACCATCGACCTCGCCACCCTCGCCGCGTTTAACGATCTACCCGCCTACCTCGCCGGACACGGGTTGATCGACGCCGCCTACGCCCGCGAACTCGCCGCCAACAGCGACTGGCAGATCGTCATCACCGAAGCCAGAAACATCGCCGACGAACTCCACATCACCCTCGACAACAACACGGCCAACGACACGGCCAACGACGACGACGCCGCGACCGCGGAAGACACCGACACCGACACCGACACCAAAGGCGCAGAGCAGGACGCGAACAGCACGAACACTGCCGCCGATGACACCGGCGACGAAGACGAACGCGAAGAAGACGACAGCGACGCGGCCGAGGGCGGAGCTGGTCACCATAGCGAGACCACCGAGACCGCGGAGAGTGAAATCCCTGCGGCCCAGACCGACGACCAGGTCGACGAAAACCACAGTGACGCGGCCAAAGGAACGGTCGGCCAACAAAGCGCCGAGCCGAAAGATGACACCGGGGACGCCGCGGCCGAATCAGGAAATCACCCCGCAGCGACCGGAGGCTCGACACCCGTGAACCATCTGACGTTCCACCCCCTCGGACGCGGGCGACGCCGACGCGGACTGAACCTACCGAAACCCGCTGCAGGCGCCACTCGCGCACAGACCGTCCCCAACAACCCCGGACCCTACCGCGGCTCCTACACGCTCATCGCCGCGCTCGAGAAAGCGATCGCCGCCAACCCCGCAGTCGCCCAAGCGCTCTACCCCGACGGCCACGGCGGATTCATCGAACCACCCGCCGGAGCACTGCAGTACAAGCCGCGCACACAGCTCGCCGACCTGGTCCGCCACCGCGACCGCACCTGCCGATTCCCCGGCTGCGACGTCCCCGCAGCCAGCTGCGAACTCGACCACATCATCCCCTACCTCCACCACGACCCCGCCCGCGGCGGATGGACGATCCTGACCAACCTGCACTGCCTGTGCCGCTACCACCACTCCCTCAAAACCATGGGCGCCTGGCACACCACCATGCTCGCCGGAGCCATCGAACACTGGACATCGAACTCCGACAGCACCGCCGTCACCCTCCCCGGAAGCAGCGTCGGCGCAACCGATCTCACCGGCCACACACTCACACCACACATACCCCGCAAACGCAGACCCACATGCAAAGAAGAACCCGCCGAACCGGAATCGACAGCCCCACCGCCCGTCGAGCCCGACAAGACCAACGCGACAGAGAAGACCAGCGAGGCCGAGAAGGCCAGCGAGACAACCACCCACGATCAACCCACCGACCCCTGGAACGTCGATATCACCGGTAAAGGAAGGGTGGACGCCGATGACCCTGCACCGTTCTGAGCAGACCGCGGACCGCCAATATCGTTGCCGCCGTGCGGCGTCGGCGTTACGCGCCTCGGTGGCGAGGGTCGTCCAGCAGCTGTTTGCGCAGACCCGCGCGGTCCATTTTGCCCGGCCCACGCACGGGCAATGCGTCGACCAGAAAAAGCTCACGCGGCGCGGCAGTCGGATCGAGCGTCCGAATCACATACTCGCGCAACGACTCCAGCGTCACCGGCCCGGACGCGACGACCGCAGCCACGACGCGCTGGCCCAGCCGCTCGTCGGGCAGGCCGAGAACCGCGCATTCACGCACGAGCGGGTGTGTCACCAGCGCTGCCTCGACCACCTGCGGCACGACCGTCAGACCGCCGGTCGAGATGGCCTCGTCGAGCCTGCCCTGGATCGACAGCACGCCGTCGGCCAGAAGGCCGGCGTCGTCGGTACGGAACCATCCCGGCTCGGCGAACGCGGGATGATCCGGCATGCCGCGATACCCGAGTGCCACGGTCGCGCCACCGAGCACGACGCGGCCGTCGTCGAGGCGAACGGTCACTCCGTCCAACGGCACACCGTCGTAGACGCAGCCGCCCGCGGTCTCACTCATGCCGTACGTACGAACCAGCCGTATTCCGGCCGCACTTGCTCTCTCCCGCAACGGAACCGGCGTAGCCGCACCTCCGAGCAGGACGGCGTCGAACGACGCCAATGCCTCCGTCGCCGCGGTATCGTCGAGCACCTTGACCAGCTGCGTCGGCACCAGCGACGTGTATCGACGCCCGGACATCCGCGCGACGGCACCGGGAAGCAACGACGGATCGAAGCCGGCCGCGACGTCGAGAATCACCGGATCGGTTCCGGCGAGCGCGCTACGCAGCAGCACCTGCATCCCGGCGATGTGATGGGCGGGCAACGCCAGCAACCACGAACCGGGCCCACCCAGCCGGTCGTACGTTGCTGTTCCACTGGCCCGCAGCGCCGACGCCGACAGCATCGCGCCCTTCGGTGTTCCCGTCGTCCCGGAGGTGGCGACGACCAACGCAGCCGCGTCGTCGATCTCGGTGCCCGGCGCGAGGGCGTCGCGCAGCCTGGCGGTTTCCCGCTCGTCGGCAGCGGGGACGGGCAGGACCGCAGGGGAGCTGCCGTCCAGAACCGAGCGAAGCCGCGGCAGGAGATCTGCCGCGGCTTCACCGGTGGGAATCTTCAATTCTTCGAGCAAGTTCACATCGCAAGCCTATTCCGGCGGCTCGATCGTGAACGGGTCGGCAAGCGGCCACCCACCCTTGGCGAGGTTGGCACGGACGCGGGCGATGTCCTCTTCCCGCGGCATCTCGTTGGTCACCTTCGTGATCGTCACCGCGATGCCCGCCTTGTCCGCTGGGATCTGACCGTCGGCGATGAGCGCGTCCATCACCGCCTGGACCTCGTCGTCCGACAGACGACGTGCCAAGAGCGCGAACAGCGGCACGTAATCCGAATCGGGCACACCCTCCGGATAGCCCACGCGAAGCCACCCGAGGATCGAGGCCAAGAACTGAGGCACTGCCATCTACTTCAGCGACGCGGGATCGGCGAGCGGCCAGCCACCGGCGGCGAGCCGAGCCGACACACGCGTGATGTCGTCGGCGGTGGGCTCGTGGTCGACGAGCTCGCGGATGTACGTGCTGATCTCCTCGTTCGAGATCGCGCCGTCCTGAAGCGCACCGCCGACGGGGGAGACGAGGGACAGAACGACCTCGTGCACCTGCGCATCGGTCAGTTCGGCCTTGCGCAGCAACGCGACGAGCGGGAAACGATCCTTGGGCGGAACTCCCTCCGGGTAGCCGGCGCGAAGCCAGTTCAGGACGGAGCCGGGAAACGTGCTTGTCTCGGTCATGGAAGGTGTCCTTCTGATCAGAAGACGGAGATACCGAAGGTGCTGTCCAGGAAGTCCTTCATGATGAAGAGAATTCCGGCGACGATGGCGACGATCACGACGGCGAAGCAGAGAGCTGCTGCCGCGGTGGCGACTACCGGACGTGCAGTGGTGGAGCCTGCTGAAAGACCCGACGAAGCGGTAGCGGTCATCGAACCGTCGTCGCGCGCTTCACCGATGGACAGTGCTTTGAGCCCGACGGCGAAGATGGCAGGCAGACCCGCACCGAGGAGAAGTCCGACGAGGACGACCTGCCACAGCGAGTCGAGCGTGTGCTTGAGCGTTTCCATTGTGTGTGTCCTAAACCGTTGTGGTCGTCTTGGCGTCGGCCGGAACCAGTCCGCCGTCCCACTCGTCGTTGACGTTGTTCGGGTCGATCGGCTGGCGGCGCGAGCGGATGTACATGAAGGCTGCCAGCGCGACGAGGATCGCGAAGACGACGAGGATGCCGGGCAGTCCGCCGATGACGTCGGCGAGGAACCAGCAGATCGCGCCGACGATGGCGGCCGACGGCAGAGTGACAACCCAGGCGACGGCCATGCGTCCGGCGACGCCCCAGCGCACTGCCGCGCCCGGCTTGCCGAGTCCCGACCCGAGGATCGAGCCGGTCGCGACCTGCGTCGTCGACAACGGGAGTCCGAGGTGGCTCGACGTGAGAATGATCGCGGCCGAGGAGGATTCGGCTGCCATACCCTGCGGCGACGCGATCTCGACGAGACCCTTGCCGAGGGTGCGGATGACGCGCCAACCACCGAGGTAGGTGCCGAGTGCGATCGCGAGAGCGCAGGTGACCTTCACCCAGAGAGGCATCTCCGAGTCGGGGGTGACGGTGCCGTACGCGACGAGGGCCAAGAAGATGACGCCCATCGTCTTCTGCGCGTCGTTGGTGCCGTGAGCGAGCGAGACCAGCGACGCCGATCCGATCTGGCCCCAGCGGAATCCGCGTTCCTTCGACTTCTCGGGGACGCCGTTGGTGATGCGGTAGATGACCCACGTACCGACGGTGGCCACGAGGCCTGCGACGACGGGTGCGAGCACCGCGGGGAGGACGATCTTGCTCCACACGCCGTCCCAGACGACACCCGAGGTGCCGAGGCCGGCGATGGTGGCGCCGATCAGTCCACCGAAGAGAGCGTGCGACGAGCTGGACGGAATGCCCAGCAGCCAGGTCGCGAGGTTCCACAGAATGCCGCCGACGAGTCCGGCGAAGATGATGGTCAGCAGTGCCTGACCTCCGGTGTCGCCCAGGTTCACGATGCCCTTCGCGACCGTGGCTGCGACCTCTACGGAAAGGAAAGCGCCGACCAGATTCAGGACGGCGGACAGGGTGACCGCAACCTTGGGCTTCAGTGCCCCTGTTGCGATCGACGTCGCCATGGCGTTGGCGGTGTCGTGGAAACCGTTGGTGAAGTCGAAGGCCAGAGCCGTCACGACGACCACCAGAAGGACGAGGAATTCTGCGCTCACGAGAAAAGTGTGGGGCCGGTCCTGCCGAAAGCGATAATTTCGTTCGAAGTGTTCTTTTCGGGTTTCTGCAGGACCCCTTCCGTTCACCTTTCGTTCACACTTTTGCCTTATATGTCCGATTTGCGTGCGACCCCCGTCACTCGGCTTCGAACGTCGGCTCGAGCGACACTGTCGGACCGCTGTGGAACAGTGGAAAGCATGGATTTCGACGACGCTCCGAGCGGTGGGTTACCCAGCGGCGGGCACGGTGTGGACGAGGCCGTCGCGGCCGCGTTGTCGTACCTGGATTCGGTGGATCCCGCGACGGCTGCCGACGCTCGAACCGGCTGGGAGGGCCTGCGTCTCGTCTCGCCCGCCGCAGGTCCGACGCAGAGTTCGGTGCAGTCGTTCCTGTGGCTGCATCTTCGGGTTCTGGTCGACGACGCGGGTCGTGCCTGGGAGGTCGCACAGGCGCTCGCCGACCTGCTCGATCGACTCGGTCACGCCCGCTACGCCGACATCGCGCGCGGCGAGAGCACCCGAACGCTGCTGCATTCCGACGACGAAACGTGGCAGCAGCTCTTGTCCGACGCCGTGGCGCGGTCGGGTATCGGTGCGGAGAACACCGAACTCGTCACGTGGCAGGAAACGCCCGTCGGCCCAGAGCGGGCGATGGTCGACCTGATCGGCGAAACACTCGAAGTCGCAACGGTCGCAGGCGAATTCGCACCGAAACGGCTCGGCGGCGCGCCTCTGCGTGACACCACTCTCGCCTCGCGACGGCGCGGCATCACCGACTCGGTACTGCGGTCCGAGCGTGCGGGTGGCGTTCTCCTCGAGCAACTGCTCGATCACCGTCTCGAGCTCTGGACTCGATACAGTCCGCCGCGCGCCGAGCTGTATCGGGATCTCGCCCAGCCGCTGCACGACGCCGGTGAGCCTGCCTACGGATGTGTCCGACGGCTCGAAGGCCTGCTCGCCCAGGTCGGGGAGGGTGTCGACGTCGACGCCGATCTGTCCGATGTGTCCGGACGTCTGTTGCAGCGGCTCGGACTCGTCCGCAAACACCATGGTCGGCTCGTGCCGACGACGCGTGCCCGCGGCATCAGCGCCGATCGGATGTGGGCCACCGTCGTCAGTCGATTGATCGGTACCGACTACCACCCGGACACCATCGCCGCCGAGGTGATGGTGGCCGAGGTCGCCCGTGGGCAGTGGCCCCACGGCACCACCATGTTGACCACCGCACTGTTGCGGTCGGAGGGATGGACCACCGATCCCGATCCGGACGCCGACGCCGTCCTCGTCGACCTCGTCACGCTCGGGTCGCCGCGTGAGACGGACACCCCGTCGTCGGACGCGATGCGGCTGGCTGCGGCCGTGCTCCGACACCGGCTCCTCCATACTCGGCTTCCCGCTCTCTGATCGGAGGCCGCCGCTAAGCTGACAGCTGCCTGTCCCATCCGACGGGTGGGACCGTCATCGGGAGGCGCAGTGGAACACGATGCCGTCGAACCGAACCGACGGTCGCAGGCGCGACGTCAGAGCGACTCGGCACGTCGATACCTCGACCTCGAAGCGACGACGCTCGCCTTGCGGTCGACCGTGGAACTGGCTGCGCGCAGCGTCGGATTCGCGATCGCGCAGCTGAACGTTCTCGACGAGAACACCCAGTACACCCTCGTGAACATCGGCGGCCCTCCCGTGTCGACCGTCGATCGATCGACGACCCTGTGCGACGACGTCGTCCGCACCGAGAAGCCGGCCGTCGTCGCCCGCAACCGCATCGACGCGACGGTTCGCCAGCGAGGCATCCTCGACGAGGTCGGCGTCGCCGCATACGCGTCGGTGCCGCTGCGTGGTCGCGAAGGTCTGGTGATCGGAACGCTGTGTCTGCTCGACCGAATGCCGCGCGACTTCAGCGACGGGCAGTTCCAGGAACTGGAGCAGTTCGCGTCGATCCTCGAAGAACAGCTCGACCTGCACCGACGCGTCGGGTCGAGCCCCACGCGACTCGACAGCGACCACGACCTGACCGGAGCGCTGGATGCCGGACAGATGGTGCCGTGGTTCCAGCCCATCGTCGACATGCGCACCGAGAAGACCGTGGGGTTCGAGGCGTTGGCGCGCTGGCACCACCCCACGAAAGGGCTCGTCGCCCCCGCGGACTTCGTGCCGTTCGCCGAATCCACCGAGCTGATCATCGACGTCGACCTCGCCGTGATGCGGCAGGCGGTGAACGAAGCCGAGAAGTGGCATACCGTGCGCCCCGACCTGCGGCTGAGCGTCAACCTGTCCGGTCGTCATCTCAAGCACCCCGACGCGGTCGCGCAACTGCAGAGCTCGGTCGCCACGTCGTCGGTGTCGCCGTCCATGATTTCGTTGGAGTTGACGGAAACGACGTCGGTCAGCGACGGCCCGTTGATTCGCCGTCACATCGAGGACGTGCATGCCCTCGGGTTCCGTGTGCTGCTCGACGACTTCGGATCGGGGTGGTCCTCGCTCGAACGCCTGGTGACGCTCGAGCCCGACGGCATCAAGATCGACGGCCAGCTCACCAAGTTCGTCGACACCGAGCGTGGCCGCGCGCTGCTGCGCGCGTTGTCGGTCGTCGCGCAGGATCTCGAGATGTCGATGATCATCGAAGGCGTCGAGACGCGGGAGCAGGCGGACATCGCGCTCGACCTCGGATGCACTCTGGCGCAAGGCTTTCTGTGGTCGAGGCCGCTGTCGGCGAGCGCGGTGCGGCGCTCGCTGAATCTGTAGTCAGTCGCCGCGCACGTCGCGTCGCAACGGATGATCCGACGGGATCTCGACGAGAACGATCGGAACGCCGTCGGGATCGCGCAGCCACATCTCGATCAGACCCCACGACTCCTGCTTCGGATCCCGATCGACCGCGACGCCACGCTCGCGCAGCTCGGCGGCCGCGGCCTCGATGTCACGAACCTGGAGCCACAGGGCACCGTCGAACGTGCTCGGCGTCGACGAACCGCCGTGAGCCGCGACCTCGATGAGGCTCTGGCCCGCGAAGAAGACCGTCCCCGCGCCGTACTCGCGGTGCACGGCAAGTCCGAGGTCGTCGCGGTAGAACGCGAGCGTGCGGTCGTAGTCGGCGGGACGCAGGATGGTTCGACCGCTCAGAATCTCCACGACACATCGATACCACAGGATTCGGACATCACGCGGTGATCCGACGCGTGCACAGGTCAGATCAACTGCGTCGCCACGCGGTTTCCGCCTGCAGCCTTCGCCTTGTACATCATCGAATCCGCCACGCGCGACGCGGTTTCGACGGTGTCCGCGCCGTTGGTCCACAAGTCGGAATCGGCGTACAGAATTGCGGCCCCCACGCTGACCGTCACCGGAACCGCGTCGTTCTCGCCGTGCAGCGCGCGCCGAATTCCGTGGATCAGCGCGTCGATGTGCAACCGGGAGGTGACGACCGCCGCCAGGTACTCCTCACCGCCGGTGCGTCCCAGAATGCCGTAGCGCGCGACGTGCGCGGTGAGGCGTTCGGCGACGCGGCAGATCACGGCGTCGCCCTCGTCGTGCCCGTAGACGTCGTTCACGGACTTGAACCTGTCGATGTCGACGACGATGATCGCCGCGCACCGACCTTCCTGTCGTCCCTGCTCCCACAGAACCGCAAGTCCGTTGTCGAGGCCGCGACGGTTGAGCAAGCCGGTCAGCGGGTCGAGGACCGAACTGCGGGCGTCGGCGGACAACGTCGTCAAGAAGATGTGCGACGTGACGGGCACGCTCATGATGCCGAGAAGGACGACGTTGGTCTGCACGAGCAGCGTGATCGGATCGACGTCGCCGCGGAGCCAGAGCGCCGTCGCGAACGTCAGCGTCGTCACCGACGCGAACACCAGGTGCGCGACGACCCAGCGCGGGCTGAGGAAGAACGTCACGAACGCGCCGATGACGGAGAACAGGACGCACCCCAACAACGCGTTGTGCCAATCGAAGACACTGAGCTCGGCGGCGACGCCGAGGTCCGCATACAGCGCGAACGCGACGACGCCTTTCTTGCCGGGGAACGGAAGCAGCAGCCACATCGCAGCGATGACGATGTTGGCGGTGCTCAGTGTCAGCGTCAGCACCGTTGCTGCGGTGCCCGTCGGCCCGCCCTCGGCGAACAAGCTGAGAAACGCCATCAGGCTGATGTTGAGCATCGACAGCGCGACGATGGCCCGGACGATCCGGCCCGACGGATGCGTGTTCTGGAACTCGGTCATCCATTCGTAGTCGTGAGACTGAACGAACCACTCCACCACGGACTCCCACGCGCCGCCGGGGCGTTCGCTCCGACGGCGTGTGAGGGGGTCACGAGAGAGGGACAATGCGGCGCCCGGGCTCAGAAGTAGCGCGGGAACGGCGACCAGTCCGGGTCGCGCTTCTGCAGGAACGAGTCACGGCCCTCGACGGCTTCGTCCGTCATGTACGCCAGGCGCGTCGCCTCACCGGCGAACAATTGCTGTCCGACCAGCCCGTCGTCCTGAAGATTGAACGCGTACTTGAGCATTCGCTGAGCCTGCGGCGACTTCGAGTTGATCTTCTTCGCCCAATCGATGGCCACGTTCTCGAGTTCGTCGTGATCGACGACGCGGTTGACGGCGCCCATGGTGTGCATCTCCTCGGCCGTGTACACCTCGCCGAGGAAGAATATCTCGCGAGCGAACTTCTGGCCCACCATCTTCGCGAGATACGCACTGCCGTAACCGCCGTCGAAGCTGCCGACGTCGGCGTCGGTCTGCTTGAACCGCGCGTGTTCCCGGCTCGCAAGGGTCAGATCGCACACGACGTGGAGGCTGTGTCCGCCGCCTGCGGCCCATCCGTTGACGAGACAGATGACGACCTTGGGCATGAATCGGATCAGGCGCTGAACCTCGAGGATGTGCAGTCGGCCCGCCCGTGCTTTGTCGACGGTGTCTGCAGTTTCGCCTTCTGCGTACTGGTAGCCGCTGCGTCCACGGATGCGCTGATCTCCGCCCGAGCAGAACGACCACACTCCGTCCTTGGGGGCGGGACCGTTACCGGTGAGGAGCACGGTGCCGACGTCGGAGCTGACGCGCGCGTGCTCGAGCGTCCGGTACAGCTCGTCGACGGTGTGCGGCCGGAAAGCGTTTCTGACCTCGGGCCGATCGAACGCCACGCGCACCGTGTCGTCGGTGACATGACGGTGGTACGTGATGTCGGTGAGATCCTCGAAGCCGGGAACGGGTTGCCACAGAGCAGGGTTGAAGGTCACCCAGTTCACGATAGAGCCACCTGCCGACGTCGGAACCGGTACGCCTGACAATTGTGCGATTCGAGGAGAGATACGGTGCAACGATGACGGACAGTGCAGGTAAGGACGACTACGAGCACCACGGCGGATTCCCTCGGTACACCCCCGCGGAGGTCGGGCCCGAGTACGGCAGACTCGTCGACGCCCTCAGGACGCTGCAGGATCTGGCGGTCAGCACGGCGCCGACGCCCGAGGTGACCGAGGACGCCGCCGAACGCGTCGAAGCTTTGATCGACTTGTTGAAGCCGTTCGCGGTACCCGAAGGCGAGCAGCCTGCAGGCCGCGTCCTGTCGCTGCCGGGACGCGGCTCGCTGCTGATGCTGCCGTGGACCGTCGAGAAGTTCGACGCCGAAGGTGTCCGTAGCCGTGGCATGTTCCGGCGCTATCACCTCGGCGGCAACGGCGCTGCGCACGGCGGGACGCTCCCGCTGCTGTTCGACGACCTGTTCGGCATGATCCAGCATGCGTACGGCCGTCCGATCAGCCGTACTGCGTACCTGCACATCAACTACAGAAAGATCACGCCGCTCGACACCGAGCTCGTCGTCGAGGGCAGCGTCGACAAGGTGGAAGGTCGCAAGACGTTCATCAGCGCGGTGCTGAAAGACCGCGAGGGCACGGTCCTCGCCGACTGCGAGGCTCTCATGGTCCAGCTGTTGAAGGGCCAACCGTGATTCCGTCCATCGACGAACTGCTCTCCGAGTCTGCTGTTCTGTCGTTGCCGATGCGGACGAAGTTTCGCGGCATCACCACGCGCGAGGTCATGCTGATTCGCGGACCGGGCGGGTGGGGCGAGTTCTCGCCGTTCGTCGAGTACGACGACTTGGAGTCGGCGCCGTGGCTGCGTTCGGCGATCGAAGCTGCATGGGACGGGCCACCCGAGCCCTATCGCGCAAGAGTGCGCGTGAACGCGACCGTGCCTGCCGTCTCCGCGGCCGAGGTGCCCGGCATTCTCGCGCGATACCCCGGCGTCGACACCGCGAAGGTGAAGGTCGCAGAAAAAGGACAGACGCTGGCCGACGACGTCGAACGCGTCCGGGCAGTGCGCGCCGAGATCCCGCGGGTGCGCGTCGACGCCAACGGCGGATGGACCGTCGACCAGGCCGTCGAAGCCCTCACGTTGCTGACCGAGGACGGAGACCTCGAATACGCCGAACAACCCTGTGCGACGGTTCCCGAGCTCGTCGAGGTCCGCAGGAGGCTGCCCGGAGTGCGCATCGCCGCCGACGAGAGCATCAGGCGCGCCGAGGATCCGCTGCGCGTCGTGCGGGCCGGGGGAGCGGACGTCGCAGTGCTCAAGGTCGCCCCGCTGGGCGGTATGCGAGCGCTGCTCGAGCTGGCCGGTGAACTCGGCGAGTACGGCGTGCCCGTCGTCGTCTCCAGCGCACTCGATTCGGCCGTCGGGATGGCGTCGGGACTCGCGGCCGCGTCGGCGATTCCACGGCTCGAGTTCGCGTGTGGACTCGGCACCGGAAGCCTGCTGGAAACGGACGTCGCGGACGGGGCCGAACTGGTCGACGGAACCCTCCCGGCCGGACCCGTCGAACCCGCCCCCGAACGGTTGCGCGCACTCGCCGCATCCGACGAGCGAACCAGGTGGTGGCACCAGCGACTTCGGCGGACCTACACGCACCTGCGGTAACCTTCCGGCGGTTACGTACTGACCTGTTATTACCCGGGAGGAAAGTCGAAGTGGTTGCTGCTCTGAAGGAATCGTTGCTCGACGAGTCGAAGCGCGACGTGCTGCTCGCCGACGTCATCGAGCTGATCGACGCCGAGGTGTCGGACAAGAAGGGCGCAAGCGGCCTCGCCGTCAAGGGCGGCTACGGTGCCGTCAAGAAGGTCGGACCGTCGTACATCGAGCGGGCCGTGGAAGCGCTGTGGCCCGACTTCGTCACGCAGCTCGAGCCGTTCTGGCAGTCCTACAACGCTGCGCCGGCAGGAACGTTCGCCGACTACCTCGTCGCGAACTCCGACCAGGTCTCGAACGCGCTGCTGTCGGTCACCGACTCGCGCATCGAGGAGACCGACAAGGGCGTCGTGAAGAAGTTCTACGGCAGCCTGCGCGGTTCGGCGCAGAAGAACGTCGCCGAGGCGCTCCCGCGTCTGGGCGCACTGGTCACCAAGTACGCCGGATAGGCGCCTTCGGCGCACGTGAGTGCCAATGTATAGCCCGCTATACATTGGCACTCACGTGGCTGCGAAGCGGCCCGCCCGCACAGCCTCGACCAGCAACGCATGGTCGGCCTCGGTCTGATCCGCGTACAACCGTGCGAACCTGCTCAACGCGACGTCCACCGCATCGGACGTGCCCAGGTAACCCGCGATCATCGACGCCCCACTCGTACGGGCGTGCCCTTTCGCCAACAGCCGGCCGACGACGCCCGCATAGTCCACGAGCGCAGGCGCATCGATCGATCCGAGGTCGATCGTGCCCTTCATGTTCCTGAACTGCCGCACGTAGTACTGACGTCCGTCGATCGTCGTCCACCCCAGCAGAGGGTCGCTCACCGTCTGCAGATCCTGCTGATATTCGACGACGCGTTGCCCCTGATGCGCGTGCCACGCCGACTCACCGTGCACGTACGGCGCCAGCACCGAACGCCTGGCCTGCTTGAGCTGCAGGAACACGACGTCGTCGGGACTCGAACCCTCCAGCAGCGCGACATAGGCGCGCAGCCCGACACTGCCGACGCCCACGACCCGATGCGCGACGTCGATCAACGTGTATCCGCCGAGCACTCGCCGCCAGTGCGGAGACAGCGTCGTCAGATACTCGTCGAGTCCCTCGGCGAGCAGCTCCTCGTCGCGCGCCGAGATCCGCGTGGTGATCGGCGGCTCCTCGACGAGCCGCCGCTTGCCCTCGTGCTCCTCGGTGAACTGCGGCAGCACGCGGTCGCTCGTGCGTCGCCTGGCCTTCTTGGTCGCCCGTTTGATCTCCTTGCGCAGCGAACCCTCGGTGGCGTCGGCCTCGAGCTTGTCGGCGGTCAGACGCTGGAACGAGCGCGACATCAGCGGCTCGTCCGCCAGACGCGACACCTCGATGCGATACGCCCGAACACACGCGACGACGGCTTCCTCGCACTGCTGCTCGGTGCGTCCGTTCTGCCGGCCCGCCACCCAGATGCTGGCGACGAGGCGTCGTAGATCCCATTCCCACGCGCCGGGGTGGGCCTCGTCGAAGTCGTTGAGGTCGATGACCAGATCGCGTTCGGGGGAGGCGTAGAAGCCGAAGTTACCGAGGTGCGAGTCACCGCTGACGACGGGCGTGATTCCCGTCGACGGCAGCATCGCGACGTCGCGTGCCATGACGATCGCGGTTCCACGCAGGAACCCGTACGGCGATTCGACCATCCGCTCGACGCGGACAGGGATCAGCCAGTCGATGCGCCCGTCGTGCGAGAACTCGATCTGACGGATCGGATCGAGTCGGTTCGCGGGCGGTGCCCAGTTGCCCATCGACTCACGAGACACCTTGTCGCGCAGGCTTTTTCCGAGCCGATAGCGCTCCTCGCGCGGAACCGGTCGGGCCCGGAGAGTGGCGAACGATCTGCCGTCGACGTCGACGATGTCGGGGACGACGGTGTGGCCGTGTCGAGCTTCGTGCATGGATGAACTGTAAAACCGAGCGTCGGCCTGCGCGTCAGGAAGGGGTGCCGGGACGCTCGATCGACGTCACCGCGGGCGGCAGTCCCCACTCGGTACGCCCGAGTCGGCTCAGCGGAGCGATCGCCTCGAACGACGGCAGCCCGTCGGCAGCGAGGAACTCGGGACGGACGGCCACCGCGACGACGTCGCCCATCACGACGAACGAGTTACCGACCTCGACGACCCGGTGAAGGGTCGCCTCGATCGCGATCGGTGATGCCGCGACGCGGGGCGCCTTGACTCTCTCGCTCGGTTCGCTCGCGATGCCGAGCTCGTCCAGCTCACTGACACCGTGGTCGTAGCCGGCGGACGAGGCGTTGACCTGTTCGAGCAACGGCTCGGTGGCCAGGTTGATCACGAACTCGCCCGTCGCCTCGATGTTCCGCAGGCTGTCCTTGCGGCCGACGGACGTGAATTGCACGACAGGCGGGTTCGCCGACGACACCGAGAAGAAGCTGTAGGGCGCGAGATTGGCCACGCCGTCGGCCGACACCGTCGACACCCACGCGATGGGACGCGGTACGACAGACGCCGTGAGCAGGGGATAGAAGGCGCGGGACGGCAACTCGGCCGCATCGAAGACTGTTCGCACCGATCCATCCTGTCAAAGACCACGCACTCGGGCCGACCTACGCCTCCACCCGAGAATCTGACAATCTGAAGTAGTGAACCCATCCACTGCTCAGGCTGCCGCCGTCGTCGACGAACTCGTACGCGGCGGCGTCCGCGACGTCGTGTTGTGCCCAGGCTCCCGGAACGCGCCGCTGGCGTTCGCGCTGCAGGAAGCCGACGCCGAGGGCCGTCTGAGTCTGCACATGCGCATCGACGAGCGGACCGCGGGCTTCCTCGCGATCGGCTTGATCATGGGCAGTGGCCGTCCGGTTCCGGTCGTCATGACGTCTGGCACGGCCGTCGCGAATCTCGGTCCCGCGGTCCTCGAGGCCAACTACGCGCGCGTCCCGCTGATCGTGCTGAGCGCGAACCGGCCGTACGAGATGCTCGGAACCGGCGCGAACCAGACCATCGAGCAGCTCGGTCTGTTCGGCAGCCAGGTGCGCGCGACGATCAGCCTCGGCCTCGCCGAGGACGACGCAGGCCAGAACAGCCAGTGGCGTAGCGCGGTGTGCCGCGTCCTCGCCGCGGCCCGTGGCACGCGATCCGGGAACGCGGGCCCGGTGCATTTCGACATCCCGCTGCGTGAGCCGCTCGTGCCGGATCTCGCCGACCCCACACCCGCGCCCGAAGGTCGCGACGGCGGCGCCGCATGGACGACGACGCAGCAGGCGACTCTCGACGTTCCCGTCGACATCGATCTGTCTGTCGACACGATCGTCGTGTCCGGTCACGGTGCGGCGCTGCGCCCCGAGCTCGCAGGTCTGCCGACCGTCGCCGAGCCGACCGCGCCGCTGCACGGTCTCCCGCTGCACCCGATGGCTCTGTCTCAGCTGAAGCCGCGGCAGGCGATCATCACCGGACGGCCGACGCTGCACCGACCGGTGTCGGCCCTCCTCGCGGATCCGGCTGTCGACGTCTTCGCTCTGACGACGGGTCCGCGCTGGCCCGACGTCTCCGGCAACGTCCTCGCGACGGGCACGCGTGCGGTCGTGTCGGGCACCCCGCGGGACGCGTGGATCGAACGCTGCCGGACGCTGTCGGCCAAGGCCGATCTTGCGGTCCGCGACCAGCTCGCGTCGCACCCGAAGCCGACGGGTCTGCACGTGGCCGCGACGGTCATGTCGTCCTTGCGCGACGGCGACCAGCTGCTGCTCGGCGCCTCCAACCCCGTGCGCGACGCGGCCCTGGTCAGCTATCCCGCGCCCGGCGTGCGTGTGCTGTCCAACCGCGGCGTCGCGGGCATCGACGGAACCGTGTCGACGGCCGTCGGCGCGGCGTTGTCCCGGGGTGGGCGCACGATCGCGCTGCTCGGCGACCTGACGTTCCTGCACGACGCGTCAGGCCTGTTGATCGGGTCCGGCGAGCCGCGGCCGAAGGATCTGACGATCGTCGTGGCCAACGACGACGGCGGCGGCATCTTCGAACTGCTCGAGCAGGGCGATCCGCAGTACGCGGGCGCATTCGAGCGCGTGTTCGGCACGCCGCACGGCATGGATCTCGCGGCGCTGTGCGCGGCATATCGGATCGAGCACAGGAGTGTGGACACAGCCCAGCTCGCCACCGCCCTCCAGGACAGCGCGGATCAGATCAGGGTGCTCGAAGTGACGACCGAACGCTCCGGCCTGCGCGAACTGCACGCGGGGATCAGGGCGCGCCTCTAGCTGTACGAATTCCGAACAGTTCCGGGTCACTCCTACGCGAGACTATGATCTGGAACACAGTAGGAACGTCGGAGGTGCCACGATCGTCGCTATCGAACAGCACCCGGTCCGCCCCGAGATCGCACTGTCGTGGAAGCGGTCGCTTCTCAGCGGTGTCGACCCGTCGGCGACGGTCGCCGTCGATGTCCAGGTCGAGGTCGACAGCAGGCTGCTGCGCGCCGCCGCGCCGGTGCTCGAACAAGTCGGGCAACAGATCGCGGGCACCGGGTTCTGCGTGCTGCTTGCCGACCGCGACTGCCGCGTCGTCGCCTCCGTGTACGCCGACGGGACGATCCGCCGTGCCGTCGAGCGTCTCGGAGTGTTCGACGGCGCGCTGCTGGGAGAGGACTCGGCCGGGACCAACGCGGTCGGCACGCCACTCGAGACCGGGCGAAGCATGGTCATCCACGGTGACGAACACTTTCTGGAGAGCTTCAAGGGCCTCAGCTGTTACGGCCACCCGGTGATCCATCCGGTCACGAAGCGCGTCGAAGGTATTTTGGACATGACCGGCGTTGCGGCACATGCCAATCCGCTGTTCGCCCCGTTCCTGGCGAGAGCCGCGTCGGACATCGAGGCACGGTTGCTCGAGGGCTCGAAAGCGTCCGAACGACGGCTCGTCGACGCCTTTCAGCGCATCTCGCACCACAAACACGTCGCGGTGGCAGCCATCAGCGACGACTTCCTGCTGACCAACCGAACCGCGATGGACGTGCTCGACACCGAGGATCACGCCACCTTGCGTGAGCTCGCGTTGGATCTGGGTGCCGACGGCAGCCGCGTCGTCGCCGTCGACCTCGCGTCGGGAATACGGGCGAAGGTCAAGGCCGACCGTGTGGCAGGCGCCGACGGCGGTGCCCTGTTCACCGTGTTCGCCGACAAGCAACGATCACCGATTCGGCGCAGCGAGCACTCGTCGCGTCGACAGCGTTACGAGCACGACGTCCGACTCGCCCGTACCGACGCCGGTGCTCTGTCGATCAGTGGTGAGCCGGGGTCGGGTCGGACCACCGCCGCGGCGGAGGTCGCAGGCGAGGGCCCGGTGAGCTGGCACAACGCGACGTCGATCGCGTTCGACGGTGTCGACGACTGGACGCGCAGGCTCGTCGACGCCGGACGCGAACCGGGGGTCATCGTCGTCGAGAACGTCGAACTGGTGCCGGAAACGCTGCTGCCGATCCTCACCGACCTCGTGTCGACCCCGAGCGACGGGCACCGTGTCGTGCTGACCGGCGCACCCATGTCGCACCTGCCGACGGCGACGGCCGCGCTCGTCAGTCGGTGTCCGAACAGACTGCATCTCACTCCGCTGCGTGAGCGTCGACCCGAGATGGCCGACCTCGCTCGAACGGTGCTCGACGACGTGGCACCCGGAGTTCGGTTGGCGCCCAGCGCACTCGACGCACTCGCGTCGGCGCACTGGCCGGGCAACTTCGCCGAACTGAAGGTGGTGCTGACCAGCGCGGCCGACGCCCGGTCGTCGGACCGTATCGACGTCGCCGATCTCCCCGAGGATTATCGGTCGAGTACGCGCGCGTCACGACTCGGCGGTCGAGAGCAAGCCGAACGGACGGCGATCATCGACGCTCTGAAAACGTGCGGCGGCAACAAGTCTCACGCCAGCATGCAGCTCGGCATCAGTCGCAGCACCCTCTACGCGCGGATGCGCGCGCTCGACGTGACCTGCTGACGGACGGCCCGTGTGGTGTGTTCGAAGATCGAACAGTTACACAGCCGCACACGACGGAAATATGGCCTGCATCACATGAGTGATCGACCATATGAAGGAGCGTTCGATGACGGCCGTTGCAGACCACCCCATCCCGAGCGAGGCACGACACTTCCTCGCAGGACCGAAGAAGCTGTACATCGACGGACAGTTCGTCGACGCGGCGTCCGGTCGGACGTTCGCGACGTACAACCCCGCCGACAGCGAGAAGTTGACCGACGTCGCCCACGGCGAGGCCGAGGACATCGACCGCGCGGTGCGGGCAGCGCGTCGGGCGTTCGAGGACGGGCCGTGGTCGCGCATGAAAGCCAACGAACGCGAACGACTCATCTGGCGAGTCGGCGACATACTCAGCGAACGCGCCGACGAGTTCGGACAGCTGGAAGCGCTGGACAACGGAAAGTCCGCCGTCATCGCCAGTGCTGTCGACGTCGCTTGGGCCGCAGACGTTTTCCGCTATTACGCGGGCTGGGCGACGAAGATCGAGGGCAGCACGGTCAACGTCTCGATGCCCTTCGCGCCGGGCGGTGAATTCCACGCCTACACACTGCGCGAGGCGATCGGAGTGTGCGGCCTGATCATCCCGTGGAACTTCCCGATCCTCATGGCCTCGTGGAAGCTGGCACCGGCATTGGCAGCGGGCAACACCGTCGTCCTGAAGCCGGCCGAGCAGACACCGCTGACGGCTCTGCTGCTGGCCGAGGTCTTCGAGGAAGCGGGCTTCCCACCGGGAGTCGTCAACGTCGTGACCGGCTTCGGTGACGCGGGAGCGGCACTGTCCGGGCACGACGACGTCGACAAGGTGGCGTTCACGGGTTCGACCGAAGTCGGCAAGAAGATCGTCGACGCGGCCAAGGGCAACCTGAAGAAGGTGACGCTCGAACTCGGCGGGAAGAGCCCGAACATCGTGTACGCGGACGCGGATTTCGATGCGGCAGTGGAAGGTTCGCTGAACGCGTGGCTGTTCAACCACGGACAGTGCTGCGTTGCGGGCACACGCCTGTACGTCGAGGACTCGATCTTCGAGAAGTTCACCGAGGCAGTCGCGCACGCGGCGAGCCAGGTCAAGATCGGACCCGGCCTCGACCCCACCACCCAGCTCGGCCCGTTGATCTCGCAGGAGCAGTTCGACAAGGTGACCGGCTACCTCCATGCGGGCATTGCCGACGGCGCACGTGCGCTGACCGGTGGAAAGCGTTGGGGCGACAAGGGATACTTCGTCGAGCCGACCGTGTTCGTCGACGTCGATCCGTCGTACTCGATCGTGCAGGAGGAGATCTTCGGGCCCGTCGTTGCGGCACTTCCGTTCTCGGCCGACGACGGCCCCATCGCCGCGGCCAACGATTCGATCTACGGCCTGGCCGCTGGCATCTGGACGCGCGACATCTCGAAAGCGCACAGGACGGCGAAGCGGCTCAAGGCCGGCTCGGTCTGGATCAACCAGTACAACGGCTTCGACACCGCCATGCCGTTCGGCGGATTCAAGCAGTCCGGTTGGGGTCGCGAGCTCGGCGCGTCGGCCATCGATCTCTACACACAAACCAAAGCAGTGAACATCGCCCTCTGAATTTCTCTTCGACCGACGGGACAAGAACGTGAAGACCACAGCAGCAGTACTTCTCGAAGCAGGCAAGCCGTTCGAACTGATGGAGCTCGAACTCGACGGACCCGGTCCCGGTGAGGTGTTGATCAAGTACACGGCAGCGGGGCTGTGTCATTCGGATCTGCACCTGACCGACGGTGATCTGCCTCCACGCTTCCCGATCGTGGGCGGCCACGAGGGATCGGGCATCATCGAAGAAGTCGGACCGGGCGTGACCAAGGTCAAGCCGGGGGACCACGTCGTCTGCAGTTTCATCCCCAACTGCGGGACGTGTCGCTATTGCGCGACGGGTCGACAGAACCTGTGCGACATGGGCGCCACCATTCTCGAGGGCTCGATGCCCGACGGTTCGTTCCGATTTCATTCCAAGGGAACGGATTTCGGTGCGATGTGCATGCTGGGCACGTTCGCCGAGCGGGCGACGATCTCCCAGCACTCCGTGGTCAAGGTCGACGACTGGCTGCCGCTCGAGACTGCCGTGCTCGTCGGATGCGGGGTGCCGTCGGGATGGGGAACCGCCGTCAACGCGGGCAACCTCCGAGCCGGCGACACCGCGATCATCTACGGAATCGGCGGCCTCGGCATCAACGCGGTGCAGGGCGCGGTCGCGGCGGGATGCAAGTACGTCGTGGTCGTCGACCCGGTTGCGCTCAAGCGCGAGACCGCGCTGAAGTTCGGTGCGACGCATGCCTTCGCCGACGCCGAGAGCGCCGCCGAGAAACTGAACGAGCTGACGTGGGGGCAGGGAGCCGACGCCGCGCTGATCCTCGTCGGAACCGTCGACGAGGACGTCGTCAGCGCAGCCACCGCGGCGATCGGCAAGGGCGGAACCGTCGTCATCACCGGGTTGGCGGATCCGACGAAGCTGACGGTGCACGTGTCCGGCACCGATCTGACGCTGAATCAGAAGACCATCAAGGGAACGCTGTTCGGATCGATGAACCCGCAGTACGACATCGTCCGGCTGCTGCGTCTCTACGACGCGGGTCAGTTGAAACTGGACGAGCTCATCACCAGCAAGTACAGCCTCGAGGACGTCAACCAGGGATACCAGGACCTGCGCGACGGCAAGAACATCCGCGGCGTGATCGTGCACGACGCGTAGTTCGACGATCGGGCCGGCAGCGCGTCCGCTGCCGGCCCGATCAGTCCTGGCCTTCCTGCTGTTCTCGCTCGGCCGCCCAGTCGTGTGTCTCCTGGGTTTCCTGCTCGACCATGTCTCGGACCATGTCGTTGATGAGCGACTCGATCTTGCCGCCGATGAGCGGAATCTTGACGGTCGACGTGCCCTTGACCGTGATGATCGAGCCGGTGCCGTCCGGGCGCAACGACATGGTTCCGTTCACCGACGCCGGGATGGCCGTCGCGCCCCCGGCCAGGGTGCCGTCGGCGCGGTCGCCGTCGAACGGGCCCCACGAATCGGTTCGAGTGACGAGCAACCGGCCTCGGACGACCTTCTTGACGAACCCGGGTAGCTCCGACGTGCCGACTTCGTCGGTGATGTCGACGGTCAGACCGCCGTGATCGTGTCTGGTCAGCTCGTAGCCGTCGGTCTTCTGCGCCCGCTCGAACCGGGCGAGCCACTGCTCTTCGCTGTTCAGAGCCTCGTAGACCTCCTCGGGAGAGTGTTCCGACGAGACCGTGAACTCGAAGTCGCGCGACATAGCAGCAGAGGCTACCGGAGCAGACGCCCGTCGGCGCCCCTGAGTAACGTCTACCGTCGTGGCATCCAGGGACAGCGACGACGGCAGGTCGCAGGCGTGGCGTCGGGCACGAATCTGCGTGATCGTCGTGGCGACCGGGATCTCGGTGTTGGCCGTGCTGCTGGTCGTCGCCGCCTGGAAGAACGACCGCACCATCACCTCCGACGAAGGCACTGCCACGGCCGAGGTCCTCTCCGCCGGCAAGCTGCGTTCGGCCGTCAGCTTCGTCACTCCCGACGGCGTCACGCACAACCCGCAGCTCGGAGTGCTGTACCCGACCAATCTGATCGCCGGCCAGCGCATCGACGTCGAATACGCCAAGTCCGATCCGGATCTCGTGCGGGTCTCCGGCCGCGACGCCTCCGTCGCCATCGTTCCCGCGGGCTCGGTCGTCGTCGTGACCTGGGCCGTCGCGGTTCCCGTGCTGCTCCTGCTGCGACGACGCGAGCGGCAGCACCTGGCCGTCTGAGCCGCACTTCGATGTTTGGGTTCGCTACTCGTGGGTAACGCAGCGCCCGTGTCCCGGTGACACGTCGAAACGAGAACGACCCAACGACCGAAGGAGCTTTTGCGATGACTTCATCCACGTTGCTCGCGCAGTTGCGGGCCGTACTACAACTCACGAACACCGAGATCCAGGTCGCGGAAACACGCGTGGCCCAGGCGCGCACGGACGCGGTGCGCACGGAATTACGTCAGAACGCCGAGAACGGTCGGAAGCGGGCGGCGGAGATCGAGACGACTCTGCGTGACCTCGGCGGACTGCCCGACGTCGTCGCACCGTTCCTCGGGCGCACGCTCGCGCTGTTCAAGACCGTCGCCGAGCAGGCGCAGCCGTTCGACGAGGCACTTCTCGGCGACCTGGCGTTGGAACAGCAGCTGCTCGGCCGCGCCAAGTACATCAAGGCGCTCGCGACGGCGGACGACGTCCCGTCGGCGGTGCGTCTGGCCGAACGCCTGATCACCGCGCACAGCGCGACCGTCGACTGGCTGCAGACGGTACTGGCCGAGGAGGCCCTCGGTGGCCCCGCGGCTCTCCGACGGACTCCGCTGCAGGCGGCGGCAGGCAGCGCCGTCAAGCTTGTGAATACACCTGCCACCTGGTCCGCACGCGGACTGGACTACGCCGTCGACGTCGCGCGCACGACCCCGAGCCGCCTCGGGGAGTTGCTCGGGAGGGGCGCCCACGCGGGCACCATCGCAGCCCGAGCAGTGTCGGCCGGTGGCGACGCGGCACTCGAAGCAGCCGAGGACGTCGTCCGCGACGAAGGTGCGGATTCCGTCGCCGAAGCACTGCACTCGGTGCGGACGGGCACGGCGCTCGAACCAGGAGACCTGCCGATCGACGACTACGACACGCTCAACGTGAACGACGCCGTCGCGGAGATCAAGGAGCTGACGGACCCGGACGACATCAGAACGATCGTCGCGTTCGAAGAGGCGACCAAGAATCGTCAGGGCGTCGTCTCGGCTGCGCAGACGCGTCTCGCCGCACTGGCGAAGGACATCGTCGGGGTCGACTGACTGCTCGGACGGATGTCCGGTGCGGATGCGGCCCGTCGGTCGCATCCGCACCGTCGTCTTCTTCGGCCGGCCTACGCGATGACCGACACGAACGCCGCTTCCAGCGCGGACGCCACCGAATCGGATTGTCCGAGATAGCCGTTCACCATCGCCCCGTCGCGCAACATCATCAGCTGTCGTGCTGCGGATTCGACCTCGGAGACACCGGCGTCGGCAGCGAGCGCGGCGAAGTACTGCAGAATCCACTGTCGGTGCGCGTCGACGGCCACGCGAACCGGGTCGGCGGGATCGGCGAACTCCGCTGCGGCGTTGATGAACGCACATCCTCGAAAGCCCGGCCTGCAGCTCGCGGCCCCGATTCCGGCGGCCAAAGCACTAAGCGAACCGGCCGGATCGCCGTCGCGGCGAATGCTCGTCAGCCACGCGCGTTCTGCTGCTGCCTGCCCTTCCAGATAGGCGACGACGAGATCGCTCTTGGTGCGAAAGTGGCGATAGAACGTCACCTTCGTGATGCCGACCTGCTCGATGATCTTGTCCGCGCTCGTCGCGCGAATCCCGTTCGCGTAGAACTGTTCGTTCGCCGCGGTGAGGATGCGCGCCCGCGTGTCCGACGCCGACGGCCGCGGTGTCGTCTTCTCCGAAGTCTCGGCCTTCATGCCGGCAGTCTACGGTTCCGCGGTGGACGAACCAGTAACTATGTCGGCGCGACGCGACGGAAGCATTCGTGTGAACTTCGCTCGCCCGTAACGTCGCCGAAGCCGGCTGGCCCGAGACGCTCCTCACACTGAGGAACGTGCGAGTAGCCATCGTTGCGGAATCGTTCCTGCCCAACATGAACGGCGTCACCAACTCGATTCTCCGAGTGCTCGAACACCTGGAGCGAGGCGGACACGACGCCATGGTCGTCGCGCCGGACAATCCCGCAGGCAAGCCGCGGGCCGACGTCGAACACGGCCGCGTCCCCGTCAACCGTGTACCTGCGGTGATGGTCCCCAAGGTCAGCTCCCTCCCTGTCGGTGTTCCCGGACCCGGTCTGACGGCCACGATCCGGGCGTTCGAGCCCGACGTCGTTCATCTCGCGTCCCCCTTCCTGCTCGGTGCAGGCGGACTGGCCGCGGCCAACCGCATCGGTGTTCCCGCGGTGGCCGTGTACCAGACCGACGTCGCCGGATTCGCCGAAAGCTACGGCCTCGGTCTGACATCCAAGGCCGCGTGGCGTTGGACGCGTCGCGTGCATCGCGGCGCCGCACGGACGTTGGCGCCGTCGTCGTCGGCTGTCGAAGCGCTCGAACACCACGGCGTCCCGCGGGTCCACCGGTGGGCGCGAGGCGTCGACGCCGTCCGATTCGCCCCCTCGGCGCGACGCGAAACGCTGCGTCGACGTTGGTCGCCCGACGGCAAGCTGATCGTCGGATTCGTCGGCAGGCTCGCCCCGGAGAAGCACGTCGAGCGTCTCGCGTCCATCGCCGACGACGTGCAACTCGTCGTCGTCGGTGACGGTCCGGAACGGCCCGCGTTGGAGAAGCTGATGCCGTCGGCGATCTTCCTGGGTCAGCTAGGGGGAGACGAACTCGCGCAGGCGTATGCCAGCTTCGACGTCTTCGTGCACCCGGGCGAGCACGAGACGTTCTGTCAGGCGGTCCAGGAAGCACTCGCCAGCGGCATCCCGGTCATCGGTCCCGACGCCGGAGGTCCGCGCGATTTGATCACGCACTGCCGCAACGGCTATCTGCTTCCCGTCGACCGGTTCGCCGAGCTGCTGCCGAGTGCCGTCGCCGCGCTGCGATCGCCGGTGACTCGCGCACGCTTCGGTGAGGCGGCGCGCAAGTCGGTACTCCACCGCACGTGGCCTGCGATCTGCGACGAACTGCTCGGACACTACGACGACGTTCTCGGCTGGGAACGTCGCAGGACGCTGCGCACTGCATGAGTAAGCTCGAGACGTGCCAACAAGTTCGCGTGCAACGCTCGAGAAGGACCCACACGAGGTCGCGTCGATGTTCGACGGCGTCGCTCGCCGTTACGACATCACCAACACCGTGCTGTCGTTCGGCCAGGATCGGAGTTGGCGCAAGCTCACTCGGGCCGCGCTGAACCTGAAGCCGGGGGAGAAGGTCCTCGACCTCGCCGCGGGTACCGGAGTGTCGACGGTCGAGCTCGCGCGCAGCGGCGCGTGGTGCGTCGCCACCGATTTCTCGAAAGGCATGCTGCACGCGGGTTCCGGACGGCCCGTGCCGATGGTCGCAGGCGACGCGATGCACCTGCCGTACGCCGATGCCAGTTTCGACGCGGCCACCATCTCGTTCGGGCTGCGCAACGTCTCGGACTTCCGGGCAGGCCTGCGGGAGATCGCCCGCGTCACCAAGCCCGGTGGTCGGCTCGTCGTCTGCGAGTTCTCGACGCCGGTCTTCGCGCCGTTCCGCACGGTGTACATGGAGTACCTGATGAAGGCGCTTCCCGCCGTCGCCCGTGCGGTGTCCAGCAACCCGGATGCGTACGTCTACCTCGCGGAATCGATCCGCGCGTGGCCGACGCAGGAGGAGCTGGCGCGCACGATCGCCGACTGTGGGTGGTCGAACGTCCAGTGGCGCAACCTCACCGGAGGGGTCGTCGCGCTGCATCGCGCAGTGCGCTAGCGCGCCCGTGCGCGGAAAGTTGGCCCAGGGGCCGACTTTCCGCGCACGGGTGGCGCAGCCGCATCACGCGAACGGCGGGCGTTCGTCGATCTTCAGCGACGCACTGCCCGACGCGCGCCACGCGCGTGCGACGAGGTCCGAATCCGCCTCGGTGACAAGGTTTCCCATGACGCGGACGGCGACGGTCATCAGTGCGCGCGACCGCATTCCGATCGGACCGGTGGCGGGCAGAAACCGCGGCACCGTCAGTAGACCGGCGAGGCGTCGCGCGATCGAGAACGCCTGACCGTAGTGCTCGCGCAGAATCTTCGGCCACACCTCGGTGAGGTCGGCCTCGTCCAGGATGTCGACGACCAGGCGCCCGCCCTCGAGGCCGTAGTCGATGCCCTCGCCGTTGAGCGGATTCACGCACGCGGCCGCGTCGCCGATGATCGCCCAGTTGGGGCCTGCGACGTTCGAGACCGCTCCGCCCATCGGCAGCAGCGCCGACGCGACGGCTCGGAGGTCGCCGGTCAGTTTCCAGTCGTCGCGACGCTGCGACGTGTACAGATCCAGCAGCGGCCGCAGCGCGCCGGGTCCTGGGCGCTTGGCGGTCGCGAGTGTGCCGACGCCGATGTTCACCTCGCCGGTGCCGAGCGGGAAGATCCAGCCGTAACCGGGCTGGAGTGTTCCGTCGCCGTCGCGCAGTTCGAGATGCGACGAGATCCACGGATCCGACGAGCGTTCCGAGCCGATGTACGCCCGAGCGGCGACGCCGAACGTGGTGTCCCGATGCCACTCTCGACCGAGCTTCTTGCCGAGGGGGGAGCGGACACCGTCGGCGACGATCACCCTGGTGCACCGAATCTCGCGGCCGTCGGCGAACACGACTGCCGTGACCGCGTTTCCGTCACGCCGGACGTCGATGGCTTTCGCGCCTTCGAGCATCGTTGCGCCGGATTCGATTGCGGCGCTGCGTATTCTGTCGTCGAGTTCCGTTCGGGGGACCGCGCTGCCGACGGCAGGCAACGACCCGCCCGGCCATTCGAGCTGCAACTCCTGCCCGAATCCCGTCAACCGCAGACCGCGGTTCTCGGCCCGACCGCGCACCCATTCGCCGAGACCCAGCCGATCGAGCTCGGCCATCGCCCGCGGGGTCAGACCGTCGCCGCACGTCTTGTCGCGAGGGAAGGTGGCGGCGTCGGCGAGGACGACGTCCCTGCCGGCGCGGGCAGCCCACGCGGCAGCAGCGGAGCCGGCCGGGCCGGCTCCGACGACGAGAACGTCGGTAAAAAGGGGAGCGTTCACGCCTTCCAGTAAAGCAGCGGCGCGACGGCCCTCGTCGACCGAACCGAACCTTCCGTCATGGGCTACGACACCTTCCAACCATGTCACCCACTAGGTTCACTACGGTAGAACGAGGTACGTCGAGAGACGCCGAGAATCCGCGGACGACGAAGAGGACAGGACCAACAACTGTGAGCACAGACGACACGACTGGAACGACGGTCGTTGCCGGGGTCGATCTGGTCGATCCAGAGCTTGCACGAACCGTGGCCGCAGGACTGGAGAACGTCGAGAGTCTGATGATCTCGGAACTCTCCGACGGCGAGGACTTCCTGACCGAGGCCGCCCTTCATCTCGCGAAGGCGGGTGGCAAGCGGTTCCGTCCGCTCTTCACCGTGCTGACCGCGCAGTTGGGACCGAACGCGTCGGACGAATCGGTGGTGACCGCGGCCACCGTCGTCGAACTCGTTCATCTCGCGACGCTGTATCACGACGACGTCATGGACGAGGCGTCCATGCGACGCGGCGCCGAGAGCGCCAACGCGCGCTGGGGCAACAGCGTCGCGATCCTGGCAGGCGACTACCTGTTCGCACACGCGTCACGTCTGGTGTCGACGCTCGGTCCCGAGGCCGTGCGCATCATCGCCGACACGTTCGCCGAACTCGTCACCGGTCAGATGCGCGAGACGATCGGCGTCAAGAAGGATCAGGATCCCGTCGCACACTATCTGCGGGTCGTCTGGGAGAAGACCGGGTCGCTGATCGCGGCCTGCGGACGTTTCGGCGGCACGTTCTCCGGTGGCGACGCCGACCACGTCGCCTCGCTCGAGCGACTGGGCGACGCCGTCGGCACCGCGTTCCAGATCTCCGACGACATCATCGACATCTCGTCGGTGTCCGCGCAGTCGGGCAAGACGCCCGGCACCGACCTGCGTGAAGGCGTGCACACGCTGCCCGTTCTCTACGCGCTCCGCGAGGAGGGTCCCGACGGCGACAGGCTGCGCGAGCTTCTGGACGGGCCCGTCACCGACGACGACGCCGTCACCGAGGCGTTGGCCCTGCTCGATCGCTCGCCCGGGATGGCGAAGGCCAAGGCGACGCTGTCCGATTTCGCCGCCAAGGCGCATGCCGAACTCGCGACGCTGCCCTCGGGGCCTGCGAACGACGCGCTGGGCCGGCTCGTCGACTACACCGTGGAACGGGTGGGCTGACGCAGTCAGTGGTGGGATCGGGCGCAGCTGGGCTGACATCTCGTTTCGGAAGGGCTGACGCGGGAACCTCGACAGGTGTCGCGGTCGTTTCTCGGTTGAGGGAACGTCGAAACGAAGGAAGTGGCGACCAATGAGCTTCGCGAACGGGGCAAAGACTTTCGGGCTGCTCGTGGGCATGTCGGCGCTCATCGTGTTCATCGGGTCGCTGTTCAACAGTCCGGGGATTCTGCTCGCGTCGGTCGCCCTCGCGGTCGGCGTGAACGGATGGGCGTACTTCAACAGCGCCAAGCTCGCGCTGCGGTCGATGCACGCGCAGCCGGTCACCGAGGTCGAACAGCCGGCGATGTACCGGATCGTCCGCGAACTGGCCACCACCGCTCATCAGCCGATGCCCGCGCTGTACATCAGCCCGACCAACAATCCCAATGCCTTCGCGACCGGCCGCAACCCCCGCAACGCGGCCGTCTGCTGCACGACGGGCATCCTGCAGATCCTCGACGAACGTGAACTCCGTGCCGTACTGGGTCACGAGCTGTCGCACGTCTACAACCGCGACATTCTGATCTCGTCCGTCGCCGGCGCGATGGCCGCGGTCATCTCGGGTTTGGCGAACTTCGCCATGTTCGCGTCGATGTTCGGCGGACGCGGCAACAACGGGGCCAATCCCATCGCGCTGCTGCTGGTCTCGCTGCTGGGACCGATTGCGGCGACCGTCGTGAAACTGGCTGTGTCGCGGTCGCGGGAGTATCAGGCCGACCAGTCCGGCGCCGAGCTGACCGGCGACCCGTTGGCACTGGCATCGGCGCTACGGAAGTTGGAGCGAGGCGTGCAGGCTGCACCGCTGCCGCCCGAGCCACGTCTGGCGTCCGAGTCGCACCTGATGATCGCCAACCCGTTCCGCGTGGGCGACCGCGTCGGGAAGCTGTTCTCGACGCACCCGCCCATGGCCGACCGCATCGAGAGGCTGGAACGGATGGCCAGAGGCGGCTGACGCCGCACGTGAGTGCGAATGCGTACTGGGCTATACATTCGCACTCACGGGTGCGTAGCGCCTACCGGTAGTTGACGAACTGCAGCGCGATACCGAAGTCCTCGGCCTTCAGCAGCTGCTGGACGGCCTGCAGATCGTCGCGCTTCTTGCTGCTGACGCGCAGCTCGTCTCCCTGGATCTGAGCCTTGACGCCTTTGGGGCCGTCGTCGCGGATCTTCTTGGAGATCTTCTTCGCGTTCTCGCTCGTGATGCCCTGGACGAGTTTTCCGGTGACCTTCCACACCTTGCCCGACGGGGCAGGGTCGTTGGTCTCGAACGCCTTCAGCGAGACGTCACGACGGATCAGCTTCTCCTTGAACACGTCGAGGGCTGCCTTCACCTTCTCCTCGGACTCGGAGGTGATGACGATCACCTCCGACTCCCCGCTGCCGGACCACTCGATGGTGGTGCCCGAACCACGGAAGTCGAAGCGGGTCGCCAACTCCTTCGCAGCCTGACCGAGAGCGTTGTCGACCTCTTGCCGGTCGACCTTGCTGACGATGTCGAAGGAAGAATCTGCCACTGAGGAACTCCTGTGTCGTATCGAATGTTCACGTGCTGCGCACCCGACGTTAGCCGCTCCGCACCCCCGCTATCCACCCGGTTTGCGTTCTGGGGGCACAGTCGTTGTATTCTTTTCAGCGCATCGAAGAGAGCATGAATCTTCGACGTACACCCGGCAGATTGCCCGAGCGGCCAATGGGAGCGGACTGTAAATCCGTCGGCTTATGCCTACGTAGGTTCGAATCCTACATCTGCCACCCGAAGGGACCCCAGCGAGTTCGCTCGCTGGGGTTTCTCCGTGAAAAGGAAGTGCAGCGAGCCCGCTGACCACGTAATTTGGTAGTCGGCGTTCGAACTGTGTAACCTCTTGAAGGCTTCGGCGCACGGGAAACCGTGAACAGATGCCACGCCCCCTTAGCTCAGTCGGCAGAGCGTTTCCATGGTAAGGAAAAGGTCAACGGTTCGATTCCGTTAGGGGGCTCGCTGGATTGGATGGTTCGCCCAGACGATTCACTACCGAGTCCGCCTCGGCAGTGAGAAGGTGTAGGGGTGAGCAACCTGAGGCGGTGTAGCTCAGTTGGTAGAGCAAACGACTCATAATCGTTGCGTCGCCGGTTCAAGTCCGGTCACCGCTACACAAGAAGAATGCACAGTCCTGATTCTCCGGATCAGCGTTACCTGAAAGTAGGCATCCAGTGGCCTCCTCCACCGATGTGCGGCCCAAGATCACCTTGGCCTGCGAGGTTTGCAAGCACCGTAACTACATCACGAAGAAGAACCGCCGCAACGATCCCGACCGCATCGAGCTGAAGAAGTTCTGCTCCAACTGCGGCACGCATCGCGCTCACCGCGAGTCTCGCTAGCAGCGAGCCACTCGGCTGCAGGTTCTCGTTCGAAGTCGACGCCGCGCGTTAGGCTTACTTCTTCGCCCTAACGGATTTTGCGTCCTGGGTAGAAAAGGTACGAATTTCGCGTGACCGAAACCGATTTCCGCGTGACAGCGACGGCGCAACCTGTTGCGCCGTCGCACAATTCAGAAGTTCCGCAGGATCCCGCTGCGCACGCCGCCGCGATGGTCGGCCACCACTACAAGGTGGATCAACCGTACGAGGTAGGCCGGGAGAAAGTGCGTGAGTACGCGCGTGCCGTCCAGGACTGGCACCCTGCTCACCACGACGAAGAGGCAGCGAAGAGCTTCGGCTACGACGGGCTGATCGCGCCGCTCACCTTCATCTCGCTCGTCGGCATCATCGCGCAATCGCGGATGTTCAAAGAGTTCATCACCGGGTACGACCCGAGCCAGATTCTCCAGACCGACCAGCGTCTGCAGTTTCACAAGCCGATCCAGGTGGGCGACGAGCTCAGCTGCGAGGTCTTTCTCGAATCGTTCCGTCAGATGAGCGGCAGCGACATCATCACGACGAAGAACATCGTGACCGATCAGAACGGCGAGCTGGTGCAGACCACGTGGACCACGCTGGTCGCGCGCACCGGTGGAGAAGTCGACGAAAACATCGCCCACGCAGTGAAGGAAGTGATCATGCATGGCGCTTCGTAATTTCGCGGACGTGTCCGTGGGCGACGAGCTCCCCGAGCGCGTCGTCAAACTCACGCGTGGCGATCTGGTCAACTACGCCGGCGTCTCCGGTGACCCGAACCCGATCCACTGGAGCGACGAGGTCGTCAAGCTCGCAGGCCTGGACAACGTCATCGCCCATGGCATGTTGACGATGGGTCTCGGAGCGGGCTTCGTCACGTCGTGGCTCGGTGATCCCGGTGCCGTCACCGAATACAACGTGCGTTTCACGAGCTCGGTCTACGTGCCTGCGGACTCCGCTGCGTCGGTCGAGTACTCCGGCAAGATCAAGTCTGTCGACGCGGAAACGAAGTCGGCGGTCATCGCGATCACGGCCAAGTCCGAGGGCAAGAAGATCTTCGGACGCGCGACGGCCACCGTTCGCCTGGCCTGACCAGGTGGATTTCAAACTTTCATAGCCTGTGCAGTACACTGAGATTTCTGTGGTTGTTCAGCGCTGCGCGCTGCCTGAGTTCTCCTTTGGAGAGTTGTAGGGGTAGCGCGTATGTTGTGTGACCGCAGGACGGTCCGATCCAGTGCGGATCGAACCGAAGGGGCGTAGCTCAATTGGTAGAGCAACGGTCTCCAAAACCGTAGGTTGCAGGTTCAAGTCCTGTCGCCCCTGCCCACGTTGTACATCCCTCGCTCCGGCGAGGGTATCGACAATTTCGGCTACTGAGAGGAACGACGGTGAGCGAGGAGCGCGGTAAGCGCGACGAGACGTCGGAAGATGTTTCCGCGTCGGACTCGTCGACATCCGACGACACTGCGTCCGCCACCGACGAGGCAGCTGCATCCCGATCGGGCGCTGCCGGTTCCGAAGCCTCGGCCCGCCCGACCGGAAAGCGCACCACGCGCCGGACGCGCGCCGCATCGGTCGAGAAGACGCCGGCCGCCGCGTCGTCGGTCACCAAGGTCGCGACTCGCTCCGACAAGCCGCGTGAGCCGAAGCGCATGAACATCTTCAAGCGTCTGCGCAAGTTCCTCCGCGAGGTCGTTGCCGAGCTGCGCAAGGTCATCTGGCCCAATCGCAAGCAAATGGTCACCTACACAAGCGTCGTGCTCGTGTTCGTGGCATTCATGGTCGCGTTCATCAGCGGCCTGGATTTGGCGTTCACTCAGGGCGTCGAATGGCTGTTCGGCTGACCGGTATGGGTGAGCAGAACATGATCGACCCACGTACTGAACGAGAGAAAGGGTGCCTGCTGTGAGCACGCCGCACAACGACGCCACCGAAGTGGCCGCATTCGACGCCGATGTCGAGGCGACCCACCAGGGCCTCGAAGCGGAGCAGGCCGCTCAGGACCGCGAGACCGACGAGGCCATCGCCGACGCCGTCGAGGCAGAGGGCGCCGATGACGCGCAGGCCGACGACGCGGTCGCCGAAGGACTGGCCTCCGAGGCCGACGAGGTCGAAGACCCCGTTGCCGAGCTGAAGGCTGCGCTGCGACGCGCCCCCGGTGACTGGTACGTCATCCACTCGTACGCCGGTTACGAGAACAAGGTGAAGGCCAACCTCGAGACCCGCGTCCAGAACCTCGACGTCGGCGACTACATCTTCCAGGTCGAGGTTCCGACCGAAGAGGTCACCGAGATCAAGAACGGCCAGCGCAAGCAGGTCAACCGCAAGGTGCTGCCCGGCTACATTCTGGTGCGCATGGACCTGAACGACGAGTCGTGGGGCGCGGTGCGCAACACGCCCGGTGTCACCGGATTCGTCGGCGCCACGTCGCGTCCGTCGCCGCTGACGATCAACGAGGTCGTCAAGTTCCTCATGCCGCAGCAGGGCGAGAAGAAGGAAGCCAAGGCTGCAGGCGCCACCACCGATGCCACCGCCGCGGAGACCACGGCGAAGCCGACCATCGAGGTCGACTTCGAGGTCGGCGAGTCGGTCACCGTCATGGACGGCCCGTTCGCGACGCTCCCGGCCAGCATCAGCGAGGTCAACGCCGAACAGCAGAAGCTCAAGGTGCTGGTCTCCATCTTCGGCCGTGAAACTCCGGTCGAGCTCGGCTTCACGCAGGTCGCCAAGATCTAGCGGGCCGAACCACAGAACTTGCAGTAGTAACCGCAAGAAACCCGAGCGAATACAAGGAAAAAGAAATGCCCCCGAAGAAGAAGAAGCTAGCCGGGATCATCAAGCTTCAGATCCAGGCAGGACAGGCCAACCCTGCTCCTCCCGTCGGCCCCGCGCTGGGTCAGCACGGCGTCAACATCATGGAGTTCTGCAAGGCGTACAACGCCGCGACCGAGTCGCAGCGCGGAAACGTCGTGCCGGTGGAGATCTCGGTCTACGAAGACCGGACCTTCGACTTCAAGCTGAAGACCCCTCCGGCCGCCAAGCTGCTGCTCAAGGCTGCAGGCGTTGCCAAGGGCTCCGGCGAGCCGCACAAGACCAAGGTCGCCAAGGTCACCATGGACCAGGTGCGCGAGATCGCCAAGACCAAGCAGGAAGACCTCAACGCCAACGACATCGACCAGGCCGCGAAGATCATCGCCGGCACCGCTCGCTCGATGGGCATCACGGTCGAAGGCTGATCCTCAGCCGCAGCAGTACCCCCGTGGTAGGGCCGGCCAGGCCCGTCAACCACACTGAACTCACGATTGGACAGTAAGACATGGCAAAGCGCAGCAAGGCCTACCTCGAGCAGGCCGCAAAGGTCGACACAGACAACCTGTACTCGCCGCTTCAGGCAGCGAAGTTGGCCAAGGACACCGCGTCGAGCAAGTTCGACGCAACCGTCGAGGTCGCCGTTCGTCTCGGCGTCGACCCTCGCAAGGCCGACCAGATGGTGCGCGGCACCGTCAACCTTCCCCACGGCACCGGCAAGACCGCTCGGGTCATCGTTTTCGCCGCTGGTGAGAAGGCTGTGGAGGCCGAAGCAGCAGGAGCCGACGTCGTCGGCGCCGAGGATCTGATCGAGCGCATCCAGGGCGGGTTCCTGGACTTCGACGCCGCGATCGCGACCCCGGACCAGATGGCCAAGGTCGGCCGTATCGCCCGCGTCCTCGGACCGCGTGGCCTCATGCCGAACCCGAAGACGGGCACGGTCACCAACGACGTGACCAAGGCCGTCAACGACATCAAGGGCGGAAAGATCAACTTCCGCGTCGACAAGCAGGCCAACCTGCACTTCGTCATCGGCAAGGCATCGTTCGACGACGCCAAGCTGGTGGAGAACTACGGCGCCGCTCTCGACGAGATCCTCCGCGCGAAGCCGTCGTCGGCAAAGGGCCGCTACGTCAAGAAGGTCACCGTCTCGACGACGACCGGACCTGGCATCCCCGTCGACCCGAACCGCACGCGTAACCTGCTGTCGGACGACGTCGAGGCCTGATCCAGCTCGACTTACGAAAGCCGACTCCCATTCATGGGGGTCGGCTTTCGTCGTATCCGGGGGGCGGCGGCGGTCGGACCGAGGGCGTCCTTCGGTCACTCAGAGTGAGCGAGGGCGTCCTTCGGTCACCTGGAGAGTCGCGGCCGGTCCGGAGCGAGGGCGTCCAATGGTCACTCAGAGTGACCGGATGTGACATTCGGTCGGAGGGACGGAGAGCTCAGACCCGCCCGAAGTTCGACGACAGTTCCCCGAGAATCTCGTCCCACAGAGGCCGCGGGAGGTCGTGGCCCATTCCGTCGATGAGGTGCAGCCTGGAATTCTTCGCCGCTCGGGCGACGGCTTTTCCACCGGTGGGACGCATCAGCCGATCGGCGCGGCCGTGGACGACGACGGTCGGCCCTGCGATCTGCGTGGTGTAGCGCCGCAGGCTTCCCGTGCCTGTGACCGCAGCCATCTGACGTAGTGCGCCTACGGGACAGTAGTTGCGGTCGTACATCTGGCCCGCGGTCTCGAGGAGTTCGTCCATCGGCGTCGGGTAGGCCGGGCTGCCGATGATGCGCCGCGTGTTCGCGGAGTGCCGAACGATCTCTTCGCGCGACGCTCCTGGCCCTGGCCCCTTCATGAGCGGGATCAGGGCGCGCGGATCGGGCGGCGGTAGAAACGCTTCGTTGGTGCTGGAGAAGATGATCGCGGTGCTGAGCACTCGATCCGGGTACAGCCCCGACAGAATCTGCGCGATCATCCCGCCCATCGATGCTCCGACGACGTGCACTTTGTCGATGTCGAGGTAATCGAGCAACCCGATTGCGTCGGCTGTCATGTCCAGCAGCGTGTAGGGCACGGTGCTCGGTGCGCCGAGTCCGGTTCGCAGCAGTCGTAGCAGCGCCGAACCCTGGATGCGCATTCCGTCCATCTTGGTCGACAATCCGATGTCGCGGTTGTCGAACCGGATCACTCGGAAACCCATGTCGACGATGCGTTCGCAGAACTCGTTGGGCCACAACGTCATCTGCGCGCTGAGACCCATGATCATCAGCACGGCGGGATCGTCGGGGTTGCCCATGTCCTCGTACGCGATGTCGAGCGAGTTCGACGGCGCGAAGCCGGTTCGGGTCTGCACGATGACCTTCTTTCACCAACCGGGGGTGCCGAGCAGCGGGACGACGAGGAAGCTGGGCTCGTCGGCGTCGAGAACGACGTCCTGTCTGCGGCCCCTCGTGCGCAGCAGGTCGGGGAGTATCGGCATGAATCGTGGTGCGTCGGTGGCGAATACGTCGACGCGGAGGCGGTGACCGACCCGAACGACGGCCTCGGTCGTCAGCAGGTCGATGTCGAGAATCACCGGCTCGCCCACGGGCACTTCCAGCATGGAGGCCTCGGTCAACGGGTGGTGCGGCTTGGTGTAGTCCCCGTTCGGCGCGAAGAGGGACTTCTCGTCGTCGATGGCCCGACGGGATGTCAACAGCGCACCGTTCGTGATGACCGTCGAGGTGCCGTCGGGTGCGACGTCGCAGACCATGATGGCCCACAACGCTTCTCGCGCATGGCACACGACCTGCATGTGCAGATTCATCGGCCCGGAGACGACCGTGTCCGCGTGGGCAGGGCCGGTGGTGAACGTGACGGCGGCGCCTTCCGCGAAGCGATTGTCGTAGGTGAATCCGCCGCCGAACACCGCGGTGATCCCGGCCAACACCTGCGTCGTGTCACGAGACACCGTCGGGCGAAGAGACGGACGAACGGTGAAGACTCCGCTGGATCCGTCGGGCGTGCCGACGAGACTGCCGTCGGCTACCGCATGCGCGGCGACGCCGGACGTCTCGGCAGAGAGGTAGAGCCGCGTCGGCTGCGCGTGAGGAGCTGGAAATCGCCCGTGCGCAGTCCACGTACCGCCCTGACTGCGGAGAGTGACCGGACCGTACTTCTCGATTCCGTTGTCCTCGTCGCGAAGCCAACGATCGAACCAGGCGCGTTCGAGCACGTCGAGACGAGGTGGGAACCCGGGTCGTCCGAAACCGATGCCCGGATTGCCGTGATAGCCGTCGCCGACGAGAAGCTGTTTGTGGCCGCGTTCGAGCGCGAGCCGGTTGTAGATGTCGGGGGCCGAGCCTCCGAAGATGTCGTGCCAGCATCCGTAGACGAAGGTGGGCACGTCGATCTGTTCGATGTCGGCGTCGATGTTGTCGTAGTAGGGGTCGTCGTAGATTCTCGTGTCGCCGCCGGTCAGGAATCCTCTCGCGAGGTCGAGCATGTGGGTGGCGGGGGAGGACGCGCGATCTCGAAGCCAGGTCACGACGTCGAGGCCCTGCAGCGACGGCACCCATTTGAGCCCGTTCACGGTCGTCAACCACAGCGGTATGAAGAAGGACGGCGCACCGCCGGTCGCGAAGATCTCACGAACGATGTCGACCGATCCTTCGACGGCGAACACCGCCTCGAGCCCGTTCGGCCTCTTCGCTGCGGCCTGCAGTGCGTTGATCGCCGAGTACGAGATGCCCGTCATTCCGACGCGGCCGTTGCTCCACGGCTGGGAGGCACTCCATTCGATGATCTCGATGGAATCCAGCTGCTCTCGATCGCCGAGAACGTCCCACTTGCCTGCCGACGACCCGGTGCCTCGTGCGTCGACGATGACCTGGACGTACCCGCTGCGGATCAGGTGACGATTGACCGACAACAGATCGGCTGCACCGCCGTCGACGATGCGGGTTATTTCCGTGATCCCTTCGAAGGGGGTGCCGCTGAGGTCGAGTCGGCGCGAGAGCCCACGGAGTGCTCGACCCAGCACGGGCGTCCCGAGAAGCGCATCGATGCCCGTCACGAGGCCCTTGTTGTACGGCGTGATGTTCAGAACCACCGGAAGCGGGGTCGCGACGGCATCTCCCGCGACATCGGCGGGGCGAAAGACGTCCGCCCGTAGAACGGTCCCGTCGCTCATCGTGATCGGAACGTTCGACGCTCGTGCGATCTCGGGGTAACGGGGCGGTGCCTCGACGAGGTTGCGCCACGCGGTCGCTGCGTCGCCACCGCTGGGGTCGCGTACTCGCTCCTGGGCGTGCCCAGGACGCAGGAGGGGACGTGGCTGCGCTGCCGTCATGTATCCGATTGAACCGTCAAAATGCTCGGTTGTCCTGTGAGCGGCGATTGTTGTGCGCAGCTGACAGCAACGCTCGGGCAAACTTGGTGGGCAGTCACATCCGGAACGGTGAGGCGCACTGTCGGGCCGTTTTGGCGTTGTGGCACTGCTCGAGGTACTGTTGCCGACGGTTCGGATGTGGAATGCATCCGGTCCACCCAATCGAGTTCTACCCAAGACCGTTGGTCACCGCCTTCTCCAGGGAATGCGGTTGAAGGTCCGAGTTTCTCGGACGGCCCACGCAGGAGGACGAGGTAAGGGACCTGTTCGACGGCGTCTTCGCGACGCTGTTCTCATGTCTACGCCCCGTGTGCTTCTTGCGCCGGGGCGTTCGTCGTTTCTGCCGGACCTCTCGCGATCGACATTACTTCCCACGAGAGGAGGCGAAGTATGGCAAAGCCCGAAAAGGTCTCGGCAGTATCCGAGATCACCGAACAGTTCAAGGGTTCGACGGCTGCCGTCGTCACGGAATACCGTGGCCTGTCGGTGTCCGGTCTGACTCAGCTCCGGCGTGCGCTCGGCGAAGGTGCCACGTACTCCGTCGCCAAGAACACCCTGGTCAAGCGCGCTGCTGCCGAAGCCGGCATCACCGGGCTGGACGAGTTGTTCGTCGGACCGACCGCCATTGCATTCATCAAGGGCGAGCCGGTCGACGCTGCGAAGGCCATCAAGGCGTTCGCAAAGGACAACAAGGCCTTGGTCGTCAAGGGCGGCTACATGGACGGCGCGACGCTGTCCGTGGACGAGATCAACAAGATCGCGGACCTCGAGTCCCGCGAGATCTTGCTGGCAAAGCTTGCAGGTGCCATGAAGGGCAACCTGTCGAAGGCTGCCGGCCTGTTCAACGCTCCGGCGTCGCAGGTTGCACGTCTGGCCCAGGCATTGGCAGACAAGAAGGCCACCGAGGCACCGGCGTCTGCCGCTGCCGAGGCACCGGCAGAAGCAGACGCTCCCGCCGAAAGCTGATCCGCACTTTTCAGCGAACAGCTACACACCACCACCTGTGTCGCGGATCAGCGACTCGGTACTAAAGGAAGGACCGCCACCATGGCGAAGCTCAGCACCGAAGAATTGCTCGACCAGTTCAAGGAGCTCACCCTCCTCGAGCTCAGCGAGTTCGTGAAGGCATTCGAGGAGACCTTCGAGGTCACCGCAGCTGCTCCCGTCGCCGTCGCCGCTGCAGGCGCTCCGGCTGCCGGTGGCGCTGACGCTGCCGAGGAGCAGGACGAGTTCGACGTCGTCCTCGAGTCGGCCGGCGACAAGAAGATCCAGGTCATCAAGGTCGTCCGTGAGGTCGTTTCCGGCCTCGGCCTGAAGGAAGCCAAGGACCTCGTCGAGAGCGCTCCGAAGGCCATCCTGGAGAAGGTTGCCAAGGACGCAGCCGACGCTGCCAAGGAGAAGCTGGAAGCAGCCGGCGCCAAGATCACCGTCAAGTAATTCTTGCCGGGCCGATCACGGTCTGTCGCTTCATCGAAAGAGGGCCACCTCCCGTGCGGGAGGTGGCCCTCTTTCTTTCGTCCGTGCAGCGTCTTGTCGATGCGGAGCGGTCGGAAGCGCCATATTCTGTGGTCTGTCACAGTGCCGACAAGTTGGTTTTCGTCACAAATCCGGCGAGTCGTACGCGTGTCTCAGTGACATGAGTCACACTAAGCTCAGGATCTCGGCCCGCCTCGGGGATTTTATTACTGGGCAGTAAGCTCCTGTGTCGGTGCGGACACTCGTATGCGATAGAGTGACCGGGCCCACATCCGGTGATGTGTACGAACTTGGAGGTCAGCGTGGGAGTCGAGGTTTCGGTCGAGGGTCTGACCAAGTCTTTCGGTGTTCAGAAGATTTGGCAGGACGTATCGCTGACGCTGCCGTCGGGAGAGGTCAGTGCACTCCTCGGGCCGTCCGGCACCGGCAAGTCGGTGTTCCTGAAGTCCCTGATCGGTCTGCTGCGGCCCGAGCAGGGCAAGATCTTCATCGACGGAACCGACATCCTGCAGTGCTCGTCGCGTGAGCTCTACGAGATCCGCAAGCTGTTCGGCGTGCTGTTCCAGGACGGCGCTCTGTTCGGGTCGATGAATCTGTACGACAACGTCGCGTTCCCGCTTCGCGAGCACACCAAGAAGAGCGAATCCGACATCCGCAAGATCGTGATGGAGAAGCTGGAACTGACGGGTCTCGTCGGCGCCGAGGACAAGCTTCCCGGTGAGATCTCCGGCGGTATGCGCAAGCGCGCAGGTCTGGCCCGTGCCCTCGTGCTCGATCCCGAGATCATCCTCGTCGACGAGCCGGATTCCGGTCTCGACCCGGTGCGCACCACGTACATCTCGCAGACGTTGATCGACATCAACGCCGAGATCGATGCGACCATTCTCATCGTGTCCCACAACATCAACCTCGCGCGGACGGTGCCGGACAACATCGGCATGCTGTTCCGTCGCCAGTTGGTCATGTTCGGTCCCCGTGAGGTCCTGTTGACCAGCGAGGAACCCGTCGTCAAGCAGTTCTTGAACGGCACGATGATCGGCCCCATCGGCATGTCCGAGGAGAAGGACGAGGCGCAGATGGCGCACGAGCAGGCGCTCGTCGACGCCGGACACCATGCGGGCGGCGTCGACGACGTCGAAGGAATCGTGCCGCAGATGAAGGCGACGCCCGGGACGCCGGTTCGCCAGGCCGTTGCTCGCCGGCAGGAAAGGGTGCGACGCATCATGCACACGCTGCCGCACAGCGCGCAGGTCGCCATCCAGGAAGACCTCGACGCCACCAACTCGTCTCAGCAGGTTCCCGCCTATGCAGGACAGAGCTACGACGACGGCTCCGGTTACCAGCAGCAGTACGACCAGACCGGCTACGAGCAAGCGGGATACGACCAGCAAGCGGGCTACGACAATTCCGGGTACGAGCAGACCGGCTACGACAACTCGGGCTACGACACCGGATACAGCGACCAGGGCCGCGGCTCGTCGCAGGGGCGGGGACAGTAAGGGCTATGGGGGGTTCCAAGAAATCCGCGCTCGCACCGGCTAGCGCAGCACTGACGCAGGCCGGAAATATCGTCGAATTGTTGGTGGACGTCGTCCGCAACACGTTCAGGCGCCCGTTCCAGCTTCGCGAGTTCATCGAGCAGGCATGGTTCATCGCCAGCGTCACGATCCTGCCGACGGCACTCGTCGCCATTCCGTTCGGTGCCGTCGTGTCGCTGCAGACCGGCTCGTTGATCAAGCAGCTCGGAGCCGAGTCGTTCACCGGCGCAGCCAGCGTGCTCGCCGTCATCCAGCAGGGCAGCCCGATCGTGACGGCACTGCTGATCGCCGGCGCCGCCGGGTCGGCTGTGACGGCAGACCTCGGGTCGCGCACCATCCGCGAGGAAATCGACGCGATGCGGGTGCTCGGTATCGATCCGATCCAGCGCCTCGTCGTTCCTCGTGTCCTCGCGATGATTCTCGTGGCCCTGCTGCTGAACGGTCTCGTGTCCGTCGTCGGCATCGCGGGCGGCTACTTCTTCAACGTCGTTCTGCAGGGCGGAACTCCCGGCGCGTACCTGGCGTCCTTCTCGGCGCTCGCGCAGTTGCCCGACCTCTACGTCGCCGAGTTGAAGGCCGCCATCTTCGGCCTGATCGCGGGAATCATCGCGTCGTACAAGGGTCTCAACCCGAATCCCGGCCCGAAGGGGGTCGGTGAGGCAGTGAATCAGACGGTCGTCATCACGTTCCTGTTGCTGTTCTTTGCCAACCTCATTCTCACCCTGGTGTATCTCCAGGTCGTGCCGGCGAAGGGAAGCTGACCCGCAATGACCATCGCCAAAGGTCGTGGCGACCGTACTCTCATGCGCGCGAAGCGAATTGCGAACGCGCCGCTGACCGTGCTCGACAGCGCGGGCGAACAGATGTCGTTCTACGCGCGAGCCATCGGATGGATCCCGCGCACGCTGATCCACTACAAGAAGGAAACACTCCGTCTGCTCGCCGAGGTCACCTTCGGTAGCGGCGCGCTTGCCGTCATCGGCGGCACCATCGGCGTCATCGTGATGATGTCCGGCGCAACGGGTGTCGTCGTCGGCCTGCAGGGTTACGCAGCGCTCGAACAGCTCGGCAGCTCGGTGCTCACCGGCTTCTTGTCGGCGTACATCAACACCCGTGAGATCGCGCCCGTCGTCGCCGGTCTGGCGTTGTCGGCGACGGTCGGCGCCGGATTCACCGCGCAGCTCGGTGCCATGCGGATCTCCGAGGAGATCGACGCGCTCGAGGTCATGGCGGTGCCAAGTGTTCCGTTCCTCGTGACGACGCGCATGATCGCCGGATTCATCGCGGTCATCCCGCTCTACATCGTCGGTCTGCTGGCGTCGTACATCGCCTCTCGCGGCATCAGCACGATCTTCAACGGACAGTCGGGCGGATCGTACGACCATTACTTCAATCTGTTCCTACCGCCCGAGGACGTTCTCTATTCGTTCCTGAAGGTGTTGATCTTCGCCTTCGTGCTGATCATGATCCACTGCTACTACGGGTTCCATGCTTCGGGCGGACCTGCCGGAGTCGGTGTCGCCGTGGGTCGTGCCGTGAGGACCGCCATCGTGACGGTCGCTGTTCTGGACTTCTTCCTCAGTCTTGCCATCTGGGGAACCACCACCACAGTGAGGGTTGCAGGATGATCGACTCGCCGTCTCGCCTCAGGCGACTTCTGTTGGGTCTCGCATTCTTCTTGGTTCTCATCCTTTTCCTCGGGTGGTCCATCACGTCGTACAACAAGACGTTCAAGAAGGTCGTCAGCATCGATCTGATCACCGACTCGGTGGGCAACGCCCTGCCAGCCAACGCGGACGTGAAGGTACGTGGGTTGATCGTGGGTGAGGTGCGCTCGGCGTCGACCGTCGACGGCGTCGTCACCGCGCATCTGGCGATCGATCCGGACAAGGCGGAGCTGATCCCGTCGAACACGACGGCGCGTCTGCTGCCGAAGACGCTGTTCGGTGAGCGCTACGTGTCGCTGATCGTCCCGGAAGGAGACACGGCGTCGCCCATCACGAACGGCACCGTGCTGCGCCAGGACACGAGCGGCGACGCCATCGAGGTGGGCCAGCTGCTGGACAACCTGCTGCCGCTGCTCGAAGCCATTCCGCCTCAGGACCTGGCCAACACGCTCGGTGCGTTGGCGCAGGGATTGAGTGGCCGCGGTGCCGAACTCGGCATGACGATCGATCGGCTCGAACGCATCTTCGGGAGCTTGAACACCGAGTTGCCGAACATTCAGGAAGACCTGCGTGGTCTCGCCGACTTCTCGCAGACCTACTCCGACGCTGCCCCCCAACTGGTGGACGCGCTCGAGAACCTGAGTGTCACCGGCAACACGTTCGTCGAGCAGCGTCCAGCAGTCGACACGTTGATCGCGACGCTGACATCCACCAGCGGAACGACAGCGGACTTCCTGCAGGCCAATTCGAACAACCTGATCAACATCGCAGCGAATTCGCGTGAGGCACTGGAACTTTTGGCCAAGTACTCGCCGTCGTTCGGGTGCACGTTCTCGCAGTTCGTTCCGACCGTCGCCGAGGCGCAGAAAGTCATCGGCGTCGGAGACGAGTATCGGGGTATCAACGTGACCGCGTCGTTCGTCAACCCGAAGGGCCGTTACCTGCCCAACCAGGACGAGCCGCGTCTCTTCGACAACCGCGGACCGAAGTGCTACACCCCGGCGAACACCGATGCGGGCGAGTTCTTCCCGCAGTACCCGGGCGGATCGGCCAACGACGGGTCCTACCAGGTGCCGTCGAGAAACCCAGGACCGCAGGAGATCCCCGAACTTCCCGCACCGCAGCTGTCGGGCGTGCCCGCGGCGACGGGTACCGACGGCCAGGCGACGCCTGCGGGGTACGAAGGGTCCGATTTCGAGCGTGACACCCTCGCCGTGATCTACGGCGAGGCCGGGGGAGTGGCTCCAGGTGAGATCCCGTCGTGGACGACGACTCTCGGAGCGCCCGCACTGAGGGGAGCGGAGGTGACCATCAAATGAGAGGACTTGCAGCTCCACTCGTCAAACTGATCGTGTTCGCGGTGGTGACCATCCTGGCGACCGCCACGCTCGCGTTCTCGATCGCGAACATCAGCGGTGGAGGCGGCGAGAAGTACAGCGCGATCTTCAGCGACGTCGCGTCGCTCAACAAGGGCGACGAGGTTCGTATCGCCGGTGTTCGCGTCGGTGACGTCAAGAACATCGAAATCGTCAACGAACGCGAAGCACGCGTCGAGTTCAGTGTCAACGGTCGCGACTACCTCCCGTCGACCGTCACTGCGAACCTGCGATACCGCAACCTGGTGGGGCAGCGCTACATCGCCCTCGAACAGGGCTCCGGAGAGCAGGGCGGAAAGCTGAACCCGGGCGGGGAGATTCCGCTCTCGCAGACCAAGCCCGCCGTCAATCTGACGACGCTGTTCGACGGTTTCCGGCCGCTGTTCACGACGCTCAACGCCGACGACGTGAACAAGCTGTCGTACCAGATCATCCAGGTGTTCCAGGGCGAGGCGGGCACGATCTCGGACCTGGTGCGCAGCACCGCGAGCCTGACCAACACGGTCGCGGACAAGGATCGGGTCATCGGGGCCGTCATCACCAACCTGAACACTGTGTTGGAGACGGTGAACCAGCACGACAAGGATCTGGATTCGCTGATCGTCAACACGCAGCAGCTCGTGTCGGGATTGTCGGCCGATCGTGACGTCGTCGGGTCCGCCGTCACGTCGCTGGCCGGTCTGACGGACGCGACCTCGGATCTGCTGGAGCCGACGCGACCCGCGATCCAGGGATCGATCGCGTCGTTGAACACGCTTGCGACGACGCTGAACAACCGCGAGGAGGACCTGACGAAGGTCATCCAGACACTGCCGAAGAAGCTCGACAAACTGATTCGCACCGCGCAGCAGGGATCGTGGTTCACGTTTTACCTGTGCGGCATCGACATTCAGGCCGGGCCGGGCACTTCGCCGAACTTGAACCTGCCGACGGGACTGCCGACTGTGAATCAACCGCTGTACACGAACGCGGCCGAGCGGTGCAAGGCTGGGGGGATCCAGGGATGAAAAAGCGTAGCCCGGTAGTGGCCGGTGCGCTCGGCATCATGATCGTGCTGCTCGCGACCGTCGCCGTGTTCTTCCTCGACCGTCTGCCCATCCTGGGTGCAGGGTCGGTGTACACCGCGGAGTTCTCCGAGGCCGCAGGTCTCAAGCCCGGCAACGAAGTGCGCATCGCGGGCGTCAAGGTCGGCAAGGTCGATTCCGTCGATCTCGCCGGCGACAAGGTGAACGTCCAGTTCCGCGTGCAGGACGCGTGGATCGGCAACAACTCGTCGGCTTCGATCCAGATCAAGACGCTGCTCGGCCAGAAGTACCTGGCCATCGATCCGCGCGGCGACGAGGTCTTGAAGCCGAAGGATCCGATTCCGCTCGAGCGCACGACATCTCCGTACGACGTCATCGACGCGTTCTCCGACGCGGCGCGCACCATCACCGACATCGACACCGACCAGTTGGCGTCGAGCTTCCAGACGCTGTCGCAGGCGTTCTCGGAGACGCCGGACGACATCCGCGCATCGCTCGACGGTGTCAGCCGGCTGTCGCAGACCATCGCAAGTCGAGATGCCGAGTTGCAGAGGCTGTTCGAGGCAACCGGCAAGACCTCGAAGGTGCTGGCCGACCGTAACCAAGAATTCAACCGCCTCATCGCCGACGCCGGCCCGTTGCTCGAAGAACTCAACAACAGGCAGCAGTCGATCTCACAACTGCTGACAGGCACGCAGCGGCTGTCCACGGAACTCACCGGATTGGTTCGCGACAACGAGCAGCAGATCAACCCGATGCTTCAGCAGTTGAACGGAGTCATCGACATTCTGAACGCGAACAACGACTCCCTGTCCAGGGCGCTCGAGCTCTATGCGCCGTTCGTGCGCTTGTACGCCAACGTCACGGCGAACGGCCGGTGGCTCGACATCACCCTCGCCAACCTGACGCCGCCCGGTCTGCCGCTCATTCCCGGCTACCGTCAGCCCGCACGCGATCTCGGGGGCAACTGATGACCGACACCGCACAGAAACAGAAGACGTCCGGCATCGGCAAGGGCGTCATCGCAGCCGTCGTGATCGTCGCGTTGGTCGTCGCAGCCGGTCTGTGGTGGCTGTTCACGCGCGCCGGCGCCACGAACATCACCGCGTACTTCGACAAGTCGGTCGGCATCTACGAGGGCTCGGATGTCCGTGTGCTCGGTGTCGCGGTCGGTGAGGTCACCTCGGTCACCCCTCAGGGCGACCAGGTCGAGGTCCAGATGCGCGTGAAGCGCGGCATCGACATCCCGGCAGACGCGAAGGCAGCGCAGATCACGCCGTCTCTGGTGTCCGACAGGTACATTCAGCTCGCACCCGCGTACAGCGGTGGCGACACGATGGCCTCCGGCGCGGTCATTCCGCGCGATCGCACGGCAACTCCCGTCGAGGTCGACCAGATCTACGCGAGCATCGACGAACTCTCGACGGCTCTCGGCCCCGAGGGTGCCAACAAGGACGGCGCGCTGACCGATCTGGTCAACACCGGTGCTGCGAACCTCGATGGCAACGGAGAAGCGTTGGGCGACAGCATCACTCAGCTGTCCGAGGCGTCGCGCACACTCAACGAGTCGCGCGGCGACCTGTTCGACACGGTCAAGAACCTGCAGACGTTCGTGTCGGCGCTCGCCGCGAACGATCAACAGGTCCGAAACTTCAACAATCAGTTGTCGGATCTCACGAGCTTCCTGAACGGAGAACGCGAGGATCTCGGCGCGGCGCTGAACCAGCTGTCCATCACGCTCGGTGACGTCGCCGGATTCGTCGCGGACAATCGAGATCAGCTGGTGCAGGCCGCCGATGGTCTCGTTCAGCCGACGCAGACGTTGGCCGACGGCAAGGAATCGCTGGTGGAGACGCTGACGCTGCTTCCGCTCGCGATCAGTAACCTCGTCAACGCGTACGACGCCGAATCGGGAACGCTGGCGTCCCGCGCCAACCTGCAGAACGAGACGCAGGACCCGTTGGGCACGGTGTGCCGGCTGATCGACCTCGGCAAACTGGTGCCGGGAGATCCGCGCTTCGAGCAACTCGGTGCGCAGATCCAGCCGATCATCGATCGATGCAGCGAATTCACGACCTTGATTCAAGGGCCCGTGCGGGATTCGGGCGTCGTTCTGCCGTTCGGTGTGCTCAGCGGTACGACCGAACAGAACGCCGTCGTGCCGGGAACGGTGCCCGGTACCGTGTCGCCGCGTCTCGGCGAGAACAACACGCTGCCCGGTTTGCAGCAGTCGCTCGGAGGGGGACAGTGATGGGGAGGTCGGTCATGCGTACGCGCCCACTCGTCGTGCTCGCCGGTGCGACGGTCGTCGGCTTGTCGGCGACGGCGTGTTCGCAGGGCGTCTACGGCATTCCGCTGCCCGGTGGCGCGGACACCGGAAGCAACCCGATGCATCTGACCATTCAGTTCCAGGACGTGCTCGACTTGGTCCCGCAGTCGACGGTGAAGGTCGACGGTGTCGAGGTCGGCCGAGTCGATTCCATCTCGGTGCCGAACGGTGAATGGACCGCGAACGTGAACGTCATCGTCGACAATTCGGTGGATCTGCCCGCCAATGCGCTTGCCGCAGTGGAGCAGACGTCGATCCTCGGTGAGAAGTTCGTTCAGCTGACGGTGCCTGCGGGTGACGCCGATCCGCAGAAACTGCAGGACGGCGACACGATCCCGCTGGATCGGACGCGCTCGACGACGAACATCGAGCAGGTGCTCGGCGCGTTGTCGATGGTCCTCAACGGCGGTGGCGTCGGCCAGCTCGCTCCGGTCGTCAAGGAACTGAGTGCTGCGTTCGACGGTCGCGAGGGCAAGACACGCAGTCTGCTGGAACAGGCGAACACCCTCATCGGTGGCCTCGAAGAGCAGCGCGACGACATCACCCGGGCGCTCGACGGTCTCGACGTTCTGACGACCGAGGTCAGCGGCCAGACCGAGAAGATCGATCGTGTGCTGTCGGACCTTCCGATCGCGACGGACGTTCTCGAACAGCAGCGTCCGCAGTTGACGCAGATGCTCGGCCAGCTGGATCGACTCGGCGCCGTCGGCACCGACGTGATCAATCGGTCCAAGGACAACCTGATCGCCGATCTGCGTGCGCTGCGGCCGACGTTGCAGGCGCTCGCCGAGTCGAGCGAGGACATCGTCACGACGCTGCCGCTCATCCCGACCCTCCCGTTCCCCGACGGCATCGAGCAGATCACACAGGGCGATTCGGCGAATCTGTACCTGTCGCTCGATCTGTCGATCGGCACCACGCTGCGCAATCTCGGTGTGGGAGAAGGCGATCCGGTCTACATCCCGCCGAAATACGGTGACACGCTGCCGCTGGTCGATCCGTCGAACCCGTACTACAACGGCAACGGACCGCGCCCGGGATGGCCGACGATCTCGCTGCTGCCGTTGCCGCCGATCATTCCTAATCCGTCGCCGCCGCCGGGAGTTCCGGTCGCGCCAGGAACCGAACCGGTGGACTCGCCCGTGAACGAACCGACTCCGTTCGCTCCGTTGAACGACCTGCTCGAACAATTCGGAGGTGGACAGTGAGATCGCGGCTGGTCAGGATTCAGCTGTTCGCATTCATCGCCGTCGCGGTGCTCGGCATCGTGTACGTCGGTGGAAAGTACGTCCGAATCGACAATCTGCTCGGCTTCGGGCAGTACGACGTCAATGCGCAGTTCGCGGATTCGGGCGGCATCTTCACCAACGCCGAGGTGACGTACCGCGGTGTGCCCGTCGGAACGGTCGGTGCATTGTCGCTGACGTCGGACGGCGTGAACGTCGAACTGCTGTTGAACAACGGCGGGCCGGACATTCCGTCGTCGGCGAAGGCCGTCGTGGCCAACCGTTCCGCGATCGGTGAGCAGTACGTAGACCTGCAGCCGACCAGCGACGAGGGTCCCTACCTCGAGAGCGGTTCGGTCATCGTCGAGGCGGATACGGCAACGCCCGTTCCGGTCGAGAACGTGCTCGCGAGTGCGGACAGTCTCGTCAGTTCCGTTCCGTTGCAGAATCTGACAACCGTCGTCCAGGAGCTGGGCACGGCATTGAACGGCAAGGGCGACGATCTGCAGGTCCTCCTGGACTCGCTGAACACCCTCACGCAGTCCGGTGACGAGGCGTTGCCCCAGACTCTCGCGCTCGTTCGGGACAGCCGCACGGTCCTCGACACCCAGTCGGATCAGGCGTCGGCGATCCGTCAGTTCAGCACCGACCTGAACAACGTGACGGCCCAGCTGCGCAGCAACGACCCGGACATTCGACGCCTGATCAACACCGGCACTGCCGCCAGCGATCAGATCGGTGCGTTGATCGACGAGGGCGGTCCGGCCTTGACGACCGATCTGAACAACCTCAACGAGGTCACCGAGCTTGCCGCGCCGCGCACGCTCGCGTTGCAGCCGCTGCTGATCTTCCTGCCCGCGTTGGCCGCTGGATCGAGCACGCTGACACCGGGCGACGGCACGATCCATCAGGGTCTGCTGCTCGAGACGAACAACCCGCCGCCGTGCACGGTCGGCTACGAGGGCACCCAGGCGATCCTCGCGGAGGAGAAGGCGAAGAACCCGAACTTCGACATGACCGAGGACAACTACCCGCTGAACCTGCAGGCCAACTGCACGACGCCTCAGGGCAGCGTGACGGGTGTTCGTAGTTCCAACCGCATCGTCTTCGCCGACCCCGATACCCCGCAGCCGTGGGATTCGAAGCCGAAGGTCGATCCGGACAAGCTCAACCTGAATCCGATTGCGACGCAGCTCGCACCGCTGATCGGTGTCACTCCGAAGTAAGCGGATCGGGTGACGAAGTTACCGAGTAGTAGGGTGTCAGTGTGACGTCAAACACCGAAGCCCAGGAGCCGACTTCCGACGCTCCTGGGCCATCGAGCGAAAATGTCGGCCGCAAGAGCAACAGAACTCCGGTTCTGATCGGCGTATCCGTCGTCGCGATCGTCGCTCTTGTGGCGGCCGTGTGGTTCGGAATCGGGTACATGAACGCGCGGTCCGACAAGTCGGTTGCCGACACCCGCGACTCGGCGCTCACCGGTGCCCAGCAGGTGGCGATCAACCTCAACACCGTGGACGCAGCCAACATCGATCAGTCGTTCGACGACATGAAGTCGTCCATCACCGGCGACACGATGCTGAACGATCTGGAAGCGACACGGTCGTCGATCGACGACACGGTCCGCACGTCGGGAGCGAAGAGTTCGGCCGAGTTGATGCACTCGACCCTGACCGAACTCAGCGCCGACGAGGGCACAGCCACCGCGCTGGTCGTCATCGCCGCGACGACGACGTGGCCCGACCGTCCCGCGCAGAAGGTCAAGCTGACGATGCGGCTGTTCATGGAAGACGTCGACGGCACGTGGAAGGCCAACAAGGTCGATCCGGTCGGCACTCGCATCGCGCTCGACGCGTCGGGCGCAGAAACGGACTCCAGCGGGTTGCCGCTCGATCCGAACGGAGCGCCCGCCCCGACCACTGAGCCTGCCGACCCGAATGCGGTGCCGTCCGCGACCGCGGAGCCGACGCCCGCTCCCGACGCGACCGGTGGGCAGTGACGTCCGTCCTGCCCTGACCGTCGGATAGTGGCATTTTTCGATAGAACTACGAGGAGTTGTCCGCAGTGCCTCCACAGCGCCGGAAAATCGTTCCCCCCAACACCACCAGCAAGGCTCGGAAGAAGGTGGCGGGCAGCAATCGCAGAACCGAGCCCGACGCCGTCGCGTCCGACGCAGCGACTCAGGACACCACGGCGACCTCGGATTCCACCACGCCGGTAGACCTTTCGAAGGCTGCGAAGCCCGACGCCGCCGCGCCTGAACCCGAGGCTCCCGCAGAACCGCCCGCTCCCGAGGGACCTGCCGCTCCCGCCGGACCGGCCGCTCCCGATGAGCCTGCCGCTTCCGAGACTCCTGCAGCGCGGACCAGCTGGACGCCGGTTGTCGCAGTGGGGGTCGCTGCCGTCGTGTTCGGTGCTGTCGCCGTCGTTGCTGCGCTGAAGCCCGGTGCGGACGTCGACAATTCGGCGTGGGTCGACCAGAACGCGACGTCCGAGGTCACCGCTGCGGCGACGGACGCATTGAAGACGCTCTACACCTACAGCGACGCGACGATCGACGAGGACTTCGACAAGGCCCGCGCCGTCCTCAACCCCGACATGCTCGCCGAGTTCGACCGAGTGGCCGACACGACGAAATCGGCTGTGCGCCAGACTCAGACCGCAACGCAGGCCGACATCTCCGATATCGGCGTCACGCGCCTCGAACCCGATCACGCCGAGATCGTCGCACTGCTCAATGTCAGTGCCACGCAAGCGGGCGTCGCGCAGGGAAATGCCGAGGGGCCCATCGTCGTGAACATGGAGAAGACCGACGGTAAGTGGATTCTTTCTGCCATCTCCGATCAGTAAGCGGTATCAGCAGCCCGAACCGGTTGATGATCTCCTCGCAGCCGCCACGACGGAAGGCGAGCCGGCTACGGCCCGCTCGTCACCTGCGCGGGCGGGCGGTTCATGCGGTACACGAGCGGACCTTTCGGCCCGATGGTCGTCGTGCCTACCGGTTCGAAACCCATTGCGGTCCAGAAGGGAATGTTTCCCTCCTTGCAGATCCCGTAGGTGATGCGACGTTCGTGGTCCATTCGCTCGAAGATGGAGCTCGTCAATGCCCGTCCGACGCCCGAACGATGCAGTGACGGCTCGATTCCCAGATACACCCACAGGACGGCCTGGTCGTCGGGGGCTCCGGCGAGCAGCGTCCTGTCCATCTGGATGCCGGGTCGGACGCCGCGTCCCATGGCCCACAACAGGTGCGGTCCGCTGATTGCCTTGCGCCACCACGGTTCCGGCGGTGAGTCGTGCGGATACCAGAGGCTGACGCCGACGATCCTGCCGTCGATGGTCGCGACCTCGGCCCCGTCGATGGGCAGATACCGATGACGGATCAACGCGGACATCATGCGTCGTTGCTTCTTCGGCCGTGTGCGGTCGTTCGGGAAGAAGTACCCGCTGACCGGATCCTCGACCTGGAATGCACGGGCCATTACTTCGGACATCTCTCGGATGTCTGCTTTCGTGGCGTACCTGATCTCAACCGACATTCTCGTTGTCCTTTTCCAATGGGGTCGAAACAGCCTCGTGCACAAGTTTTTTCGGGTGCAGCCACCAGTTGGCCTCGCCTATCAGCTTGACCGTTGCGGGGACGAGCAACATGCGTACGACGGTGGCGTCGAGTATCAGTCCGACGATGATGCCGATTCCGACGAGGCGCATCATCGCGAGTTCGGACAACGAGAAGAATGCGGTGACGGTGATGAGCAGCAGTGCGGCTGCCGTGACGACGCGGCCGGTGCGTGCGGCGCCGATTCTCACTGCGTCACGCGTACTCGCGCCTGCGTCGTGCGCTTCGACGATGCGGGACAGCAGGAAGATCTCGTAGTCCGTGGACAATCCGAACACGACGGCCATGATGAGGATGCTCATGGTGGCTTGCAGCGGCGCCGGTGTGATCCCGACGATCCTTGCCCCGTGGCCGTCGTGGAACACCCAGGTCAGCACGCCGAACGTCGCGGCCAGGCTGAGTATTGCCATGACGATTGCTTTGGTGGACAACACGATCGAGCGAAACGCGGCCGTCGTGACGACGAACGTCGCAGCGATCATGATCGCGAACATCCACGGAATGGTGTCGTAGATCGACGAGATGCCGTCCTGGCTCAACGCTGTCGCTCCGCCGATGCGGATCACGGTGCCGTCCGGCGCCTCGATGTCGCGAAGGCGGGACACGGTGTCGAGTGCGCCCTCGGTGCGGTCCGGTGAGGTCAGGATGGCCCTGATGACCCCGTAGTTCTCGGCGCTGCCCGACGGTATGGCGGCCGCGATGCCGTCGACGCGTCCCATCTCGGCGGCCAGTTGCTGCACGACGAGGGCGTCCGGGGGAGAACCGTTGTCGGACTGGACCATCACCGTGACGCCCGAGTTGGCGAGAGGGAAGTCGGCGAACAGCTTGTCGGTCGCGATGCGGGCAGGCGCGTCGGAGGGTAGTCCCTTGTGGTCGAGGTCGCCGAGTGCGACGCCGAAGATCGGCGCCGCGAGCAGCCCGAGGAACGCGAGAATCGAGACCGCGACGACGGCGGGCCGTCGCATCACGCGCTCGGCCACCGAACCCCAGAACCGTTCGGCGCGAGCGTCACCGCGTTCGGCTGCGCCTCTACGCCAACTCAACGAATCGATACGTGGCCCGAGCACTGCGAGTGTGGCGGGCAGGGCCGTCAGCGACACGAACGCCGACACCGCGACCGCAGCCATTCCGCCGAAACCGAGTGACCGAATCATCGCCTGCGGGAAGATCAGCATGCCGACGAAACCGCACACGAGCAGCAGCGCCGAGAACGCGACGGTGCGACCTGCCGTGGCCATCGTGCGATACACGGCCTGGTCGACGGCGGCGCCGCGTCGTAGCTCCTCCCTGAATCTCGTCAGGACGAACAAGCTGTAGTCGACGGCCATGCCGAGGCCGACGAGGCTCGCGATGTTCGTGGCGAAGATGCTCACCTCGGTGAACTGGGACAGCACTCGCATGACGGCAAGGGACGCCAGGATGCTGAGACCGCCGATGCACAGTGGGACGGCGGCGGCGGTGACGCCACCGAAGATGACGAGCAGCAACACCATCAGGATCGGGAACGTGATGGTCTCGGCTCGGACGAGATCGGACCGCGCCTCGGTGTTGTACGCGTCGGCGATGGTCGAGAACCCGCCGAACTGCACGTCGACGCCGTCGATCTGCAGGTCGTCTCGAATGTCGACGAACGTCTTGACTCGTGCGTCCTCGTCGCCGGTCATCGTCAGGACGGCCAGCGCGGATCGTCCGTCGAACGACGTCAAGCCCTGGGCGATGGTCGGCGGCATGTTCCAGTACGTCACCGGATCGCGAGCGAGGAGCGAGGAGTCGATGCCCGCCAGGTTCTGCTCGACTGCGCCGCGGATGTTCTCGACGGTGCGGCCGTCGGTCGGCGTGTACAGAACGGCGACGTCCGGCACCTGACGACCGAACTGCGCCTCGACGATCCGGTCGACCTTCGCCGCCTCGCTGCCCGGGTCCGAGTATCCGCCCACGCTGAGCTGGCTCAGCACGCCGACGCCCCACACGCCTGCGACGACGATGAAGGTGACGCATGTGGCGACCACGAATCGAGCACGGCGAACCACGAATTGCGCGAACGTGTTCGGACGCGCCGTTCGATCGCCACGTGTCATGAAGCCCCCCCGGGTGACCGCGAAACGGCCTTGAATGAACGCGAGAGTACACCGATCGTCCGACGCGGGCGACACTGTCGACGAAGTCCGTGCGATGTTATCGTGCAGCCGCGCAATATGTTCCGCTGCTGCACTTTTCGCACCGCACCATGATCAAGCGTTCAACTTCCGCGCCTACGATGTGGAGAAGTATGAATACCAGAAATTCTTCGGTGGCGGTCCGTCATTTCGCCGACGCACTCCCGGACCGAGTGGTGGACAACGCCGAGCTGTGTGCCACGGTCGATTCGAGCGACGAGTGGATCAGAGTAAGGACCGGCATCGAGGCACGACGATTTCTCGAGGACGGTGCCGCGGCATCCGACCTGGCGCTGAGGGCCGCGAGGTCCGTACTGCACCAGAGCGGGCTTGCGGCAATGGATCTGGATGCGATCGTGTTGGCGACAGTGAATCCGGATCAGCCGTTCCCGTCGACGGCGCTGACCGTGGCTCAGGGACTCGGCGCGGTCCGGGCCGTTCCCATCGATCTGACGCAGGCGGCGTGTTCCGGCGGGCTGCTCGGGCTGGAACTGGCCGCGTCGATGATCGGAGATCGTTACCGAAACATCCTGGTGCTCGCGGTCGAAGTGCTGTCGCGCCAGACGAATCCGAACGATCGGACGACGCGCATATTCTTCGGCGACGCGGCAGGCGGTGCGCTCGTAACCGCGGAGACGGATCCCGCGAGGGGCATCAGGTCGTCGACCATCGAATCGGAACTGGACATGTCCGTCGGTATCAGCGGCGGGGGATCGCGTCATCCTCTCACTGCCGACGCCGTCGCGGACGGCCGACACTTCGTGTACATGGACGGTCGACGAGTGTGGAAACTGGCGACGGTGCTGCTGCCTGCGGTGGTGCGCAAGGCCGTCGACGACGCCGGGCTGACGCTCGACGACGTCGATCATCTCGTTCTCCATCAGGCCAATCGCACCATCATCGAGACCGTCGTCGACACGCTCGGCATGCCACGGGAGAAGGCGCCCATCACGGTGGACAGACTCGGAAACACCGGCGCGGCCGGTATTTTCACGGTTCTTGCCGAGCTCGAGCGCGCGAAGCTCACGAGCCAGGGAAAGGTGACCGTCATCGCGACCATCGGTGCCGGATTCATCTGGGGCGCAATCGTTCTGATTCACTAGGGGCTTCGCCCTCGTGCGTGCGAATGTACAGCGGGCTATACATTCGCACGCACGTGCGCCGAAGGCGCCTACCCGAGAATCTCCGCAACCGTCGTCAACGCGGTGTCGATCTGCTCGCGCGTGTGTTCGCTCGAGACGAAGAACCGCAGGCGCTCCTCGCCGAGAGGCACCGATGGGTAGGTGATCGAATTCGCGTTGATGCCCGCCTGCAGCAGGCCGACTCCGGCCAGCACCGCCTTCTGCGTGTCGCCGACGATGATCGGCAGAATCGGCGTGCCCTCGGCGAGGCCGGTGCGGAATCCGAGGGCTTGGCTCTGCGCGAAGGCGTACGACGCGTTGTCCCGCAGTCGAGCAACGCGTTCCGGCTCGCGGTCGACGATGTCGAGCGCGGCAAGTGCGGCGGCGATCGACGCCGGAGCAGGTGCAGTCGCGAACATGCTGAGACCGGGTGCGGAGTACTTGAACGCACGAATCAGTTCGCGTGAGCCGGCGAGAAATCCGCCGACGCTGCCCAATGCCTTGGACATCGTGCCCATCCAGACGTCGACGGCGTCACCGGGGAGGCCGTACAGCTCGCGGATGCCGTGGCCGTGTTCGCCGAGGACGCCGAACGAATGTGCCTCGTCGATCATCACCGCGCAGTCGTACTTGCGTGCCACGTCGATCAGCGGGGGGAGCAGCGCGACGTCGCCGTCCATGCTGTAGTGGCTTTCCAGAACGACCATCGCACGCCTGAAGCTGCCGCGCGACATCTTCAAGATCGCTTCCAATGCAGCAGGATCGTTGTGTCGGAACGAGATTCGCCGACACCCCGCCCATTCGGTACCGGACACGATACTGCTGTGCACCAGGGCGTCGCAGACCGCGAGATCGCCCTGGCCCAGCAGATATCCGACGGCGGCTGCATTGGTCAGGTATCCGCTCGTCGTGATGACGGCGTCGTCGACGTCGTACGTCTCGGCGATGCGACGTTCGAACTCGGCGTACAGCGGGATCTGCCCGGACACGATGCGGCTGGCCGACACCGACGTGCCGTACTCGTCGATCGCCGCTTTCGACGCCTCCGCGACCCGCTTGTCGGCGCTGAGCCCGAGGTAGTTGAAGCATCCGAAATTGATCATGTCGCGGTCGAGCTGGCGGATCGTGGGTCCGCTCGTGCCGTGGTGCGGCAGGTACAGCGGGTTCGGCACGTTCAGACTGTCGAACATCCGATCCACGCCGTCGAACTGCGCGACGGTGGCAACGATGTCCGGGTGCGCCAGCAGGCCACGGTCACCGGGGGCCGCGACACTGCTCGGTTGTGGGGTTCGCGGTGCCGTCGGTGTCGACTCGGCAGTCTCGGTCACCTGTACCGTCGAATAGCCGGTGCGTGCGAGCAACTGCCTCGCGATCTCGCGGGAGTCGGCGGTCACGATGCGGTCCCGACGGGCTCGTGCGCGGCGTCGGTGTCCGGTGCAGGCATGACGTCGACCGCGATGGGCGACGGTGCCGGTGCCGCCTCGCCTTCCGCCCGCGCGGTGAGCGTCGCGGCGAGCTTCGCGCCGATGGCCGAGAGCCCATGTCCCCGGCCGAATTCGAGCACCGACAGTTCGAGGCCGACGGCTTTGCCGACGCGCGCCGCGAATTCGACGGCCATCAGTGAGTCCAGTCCCAGCTCGGGCAACGGCGTCTGGACGTCGACTGCATCGGCGTCGATCCCCATCACGACGGCCAACTGCTCGGCGAGGACGAACGTCATGACCTCCGCGCGCTGCTCTTCCGGCAGGGCGAGGATCTCGGCCTGCAACGCCGAGATTCCCGAGCCTGAAGTGCTGGCCGCCGCGATGTGTGCAGCGAACCTCGGGATGTTGGCCGATGCCGGGTTGGCGACGCCCCACTGCTCCCAGTCGATGCCGACGAGGGCGACGTGTGGGATGTCGAGGGTCAGGGCTTCGCGTAGGTACAGCGTGGCGACGTCCATGTCGATGTTCCTGAACCCGAGCATCTCGAGATAACGCACCACTTCCGGCTTGGCTTCGGCCATCCCGCCACCGCCCATCGATCCCCAGCTGACGGTGAACGCGGACTTTCCCCGGTTCCGACGCGACCACGAGAGAGCGTCGAGCACCGAGTTGGCCGCCGAGTACGACACCTGGGGAGCGCCGCCGGTGAGACTGCTCATCGACGAGAACATCACGAAGATGTCCGGGTCGACGTGCGCCTCCTCGAGCACGCGATCCATGTTCACCGCACCGCTGACTTTAGGGAGGAACACGCTGCGCAGCGAGTCCTGGTCGATGTCGGCGACCGGGTGGTTGTTGACCACGCCTGCCGTGTGGAAGACACCGCGGAGTGGATGCGCGTCGTCGATTCGGCCGATCATCGAGGCAACCGCGTCGTAGTCGGCGATGTCGACGAGTTCTTCGCTGACGGAAACGCCTGCAGCCGAGAACGATTCGAGATTCTCGCGGGCCCGATCCGTCGTCGCGCCATTGCGTCCGACAAGAACGAGATGACGGGCACCGGAGTCGACGAGCCACCGCGCGACGGCGGAACCGAAGGCGCCGAAGCCGCCGGTGATCAGGTAGGTGGCGTCGGGATCGATGTCGACCGTCGGAATTCGGGGCTTCACGACGGGTGCGTCCTCGTCGAGGCTGAGCACGACGCGACCCGTGTGGCTCGATCTGACGACGGCGTCGAACGCCTCGCCGACCTGATCGAGCCGGTAGGTCGTGTACGGCAGGTGCACGTAGTCGCCTACCTTCATCTTGTCGACGACCTCGCGGGTGACCTGCCGGGCCAGATCGGGCTTGAAGTTGAACATGCGATCCATGTCGACCGCGTAGAACGTCAGGTTCTTGTCGAACGGTTTCAGGTCCATGACACCGCCGAAGTAGATGTCCGCCTTGCCGATCTCGACGATTCGCGCGAATTCGGCTGCTACATGCAGGTTCTGGGCCATGATTTCGCCGGGAGACGAGTTGAACACGACGTCGACGCCCAGACCGTCGGTGAGTGTCATGACGTCCTCGGAATAGTTCAGCGACCGCGACGCCAGCACCTCGTGCGCGCCTGCATCGCGGGCCACCTCCCGACGCTCGTCCGTGCCTGCCGTTCCGATGACCCTCGCGCCGAGCGCTCGTGCGACCTGAACGGCCGCGAGTCCCATGCCGCCTGCGGCGCCGTGTACGAGAACCGTCTCACCGGGTTGCACGCGCGCCAGGTGAACGAGGCCGTAGTGCGCACAGAGAAACGGCAGGATCGACGAGCACCAGCCCGCTTCCCAGCCGTCGGGAATGGGCATCGTGCCGCCTTCGTCGATGCCGACGGTGACGTAGCGACGCATCATGTCCCGGGCACACACGCCCATCTGATCACCGGGAGCGACCTCGGTGACGCCCGGTCCGACGCGGGTGACGACGCCCGCGCCTTCGAGTCCGAGTCGCGTCCCGAAATAGGTGCCGTCGAGTTCCTTGTCGGTCAGCACTCCCATGACCTTCAGCGGATCCTTGTAGTTGAGGCCGATCGTCTCCATGCGCACCTCGACCTCACCCGGCCCGGGAGCGCGACGGTCGTGCACGCGAAAGGCCAGGTCCGACAGCAGCTTCGACTTCGGTACCTCGACCGCGAACGATTGTTCACGGTCGCGCAGGACGGTGGGTTGCTCCCGGACCGCGAGGTGCTCGTCCAGGTTGCTCTTCAACGTGATCACCCAGCGCGAGGTCTGCCGCAGTGCGACCTCGTCGGCGACATCGGAAGCGAACGATCCGGACGCGAACGTCTCGGTGACGAGTTCGGACTCCGTGGTCGAGGGCTCAATGTCGATAAGCCGCCAGCCCGCGGCGGACTGCTCGTTCCGCAGCGAGCGCCTCGCGCCGACGAGTCCCGCGTGGGTCAGGTCGGCGCCGTCGATGTCGCCCGGCATGCAGAACGCCCGCTGGGTGACGACGGCTGTCGACAGCGTTCCGGGATCGACGGCTGGCCCGGTCTCGTCGCCGTAGATCGCGAGGTGGACAGCGCGCGCGACGACGAGCAGCGACGCGACCGAGTCGGCCGGGTCGGCGAAGCGGCCGGCCACCGCGACGACGGTGACGTGGTCGACGCCGTCCACCGACAGCGCCTCGCGGAGGGCGGCCACCAGGTTGTGATGCGTCGTCGAATCCGCGTGCAGGACCGATGAATTCCGACGCGACGCAGCGATCGCGTCGACTCGCGTGGTCGTCGACGCGTCGGCCTGACCCAGTACGACGACGAGCGCGAAGTCGCGGGCCTGCTCGGGGAGAACGGCGCCGGGATCGCGGTTGTCCCGAAGCTCCCACACCGGTTCGTAGAACACCGACGACATCTGCGCGTGCAGGCTCTGCGGCGGTGCGATGGGACGGAATTCGACGCCGTTCATCGTCACCGCGGCACGTCCCTCGTCGTCGGTGACGGCGATGTCGGCGCGCATCGGATCGGTCGACGTGCGCCGGACGACGACGGTCGCGTGGTCGGGGATCGGGCCGTAGCGTCGCACCGTCCCCAGTGCCGCCGGCACGACGGCTCCGGTGACTCCCGACGGATGTGCGAGCGTCGCAACGCATTGCAGGGCCGTGTCGAGAACGGCCGGGTGGACGAGATGGCCGGAGCCGGCCTGCGCGGCTGCGTCGATGGATGCGACGACGATGTCGGCGCCGATCCGTGCCGACTCGATGCCCTGGAATGCCGGCCCGTACTGCAGCCCTGCCGCATCCAGCAGCGGATACAGAGCCTGCCCGGTGATCTCGTGTTCGACGTCGGGAGTATCCGCCGCGACGAACGGTGCATCGAAATGCCCTTCGACGAGGCGACCGGTCGCGTGGAGCGTCCAGCTCGTCGACGACGCGGGCCGCGAGCGGATGACGAAACGACGGGTGCTGTCCTCGACGGCGACCTGCAGCACGGGCACGTCGTGCGTGTCGACGACGAGGGGAGCGACGAACTCGACGTGTTCGAGGCCGACCTCGGGCCGGTTCGACCGCACCGCGGCCGCGCTGAGGGCCGCGTCGAGATATGCGGTTCCCGGTAGCAGCACGAGACCGTCGACGACGTGGTCGCGTAGCCACGGCAGCTGCGAAACCGCCAGTTCGACAGTCCATTCCGACGCGGCCGCGGCGGTCCGGTCACCAAGCATCGGGTAGACGGTGTTCGTGCCGAATCGGTCGGCGACCGAGGCATCGTCCTCGTTCCACACGTGCGTGCGCTGCCACGGGTATGCGGGGAGGTCGACGTGCGGCGACGCGATGGCGTCGCCGGGGGCGAAGATGTGTCCGTCGAACGCGCCTGCGGCGTACAGGCCGGCCACGGTCGCAGACAGGCTCTCGCCGTCGTTCTGTTTGCGGACGAGCGTGCCGATCGACGTGCCGGGATCACTCGAGCGAATCAGGATCTCGCGGATGTTGCCCGACAGGACGGGGTGCGGCCCCACTTCGAGGAACAGACGTCGGCCCTGCGCGATCAGTGCGGCGATCGTGTCGGCGAACCGCACCGGTTTGCGGACGTTGTCGCACCAGTAGGCGGCGTCCCAGTGTGCGCCCGTGACGCGTTCGGCGGTGACGGTCGAATAGAGCGTCAGCTCGGGAACGTGCGGATCCAGGGATGCGAGAGCCGACGACACCTCGCCGAGAATCGGATCCATCAGATGGCTGTGGTACGGCACCTCGACGTGCAGACGTTTGGCGAATATACCTGCTGCGGTGAGGGATTCGGCCAATGACGTGAGGTGGTCGACGTCGCCGGCGAGCGTCACCGCGGTCGGGCTGTTGACGGCCGCGACGGACACGTGCGAGACCATGTCGTCGCCTGCCTCGGCGAGCCGGGCAAGGGCGTCGGCCTCCGACAGTCCGACGGCCAGCATCGATCCGCTTCCGGCCGTGGTGGCTTGCAGCCGTGCGCGATGGCAGCTGACGAGGAGAGCGTCGTGCAGACTCAGTGCGCCACTGATGTAGGCGGCGCTGACTTCGCCGACGCTGTGGCCGACGACGGTGTCGGGTTCGATTCCCCTCGAGCGTAGTTCGGCGACGAGCGCAACCTGCACCAGAAAGTTCGCGGGCTGCGCGACTTCGGTGTCGGTGACGCGCGACGACTCCTCGTCGCGGCTCAGTTCCTCGATGATCGACCAACCGGCGATCTCGGTGAACGTGTCGTCGATGATCCGGGCTTCGTCGGCGAAGACGCCGCCCTCGTTCAGCAGGTCGCGCGCCATGCCCCACCACTGCGGTCCCATGCCGCTGAAGACGAACACAGGTGCGCCGCCACCGTCGACGGTGTGCGCGGACTTGCCGGTGCCCGAGGCGAATTCGCGGAGACCGTCGAGCAGGGTGGAGGCATCGGTGAAGCTGATCGACGCGCGGACGGGGTGATGTGCCCGACGCGTCCACGCCGCCGCGGTGAATGCTCGCACGATGTCGTCGGCGGCATCCGGGGCGGCTTCGACAAGGGACTGCAGACGGTCGGCGAGAGTCGCCGCGACCTCGCGGACGGCGGCGTCGGTGCGGGCGGACAGTGGGAAGACACGCGGCGAGAAGGTGGGGGGACCGGACACCCGAGGCGTCGACGCGGCCGCGGTGGGCGCGTCGTGCATGATGACGTGCGCGTTGGTGCCGCCGTAACCGAAGCCGTTGATGGCGACGACGGGCCTGGCGTACGCGTCGGGGAACGGCTCGGGATCGAGTGGAATGCGAATGTGCAGTTCGTCGAACGGAATTGCAGGGTTGAGCGTCTCGAGCCAGGCCTGCGGCGCGATGGTTCTGTGGTGGATCGACAGGGCGCTCTTGATGACGCTCGCGATGCCGGCGGCTGCCTCGGTATGGCCGATCGACGCCTTGATGGACCCGACGACGAGCGGAGTCGTACGGCCGGGCACCGTGCCGTAGGCGCCGCCGAGTGCCTCGACCTCCAACGGATCGCCGACGGCCGTGCCCGTTCCGTGTGCCTCGACGTATCCGACCTCACTGGGGTCGATACCGGCCTCAGCGCAGACCCGTTCGGCGAGGCTGCGCTGAGACACCGGGTTGGGGACGGGGATGGCGATCGTGCGCCCGTCCTGGTTGACGCCGGATCCGCGGATCACCGAGTAGATCCGGTCGCCGTCGCGCACCGCATCGGCGAGCGGCCGGAGCAGCACCATGCCCGCACCCTCACCGCGGCCGTACCCGTCGGCGGTGGCGTCGAACGACTTGGATCGGCCGTCGAACGCGAGGAAGCGGCCCTTGCACATCGAGACGAACGTCTCGGGCCGGATCATCGTGTTGACGCCGCCGACGAGCGCCATGTCGCATTCTCCGCGGTCGAGGGCGCGGACGGCCTCGTGCATCGCGACGAGCGACGACGAGCAGGCCGTGTCGATCGTCATCGACGGACCGACCAGATCCAACGCGTACGAGATGCGGTTCGACAGCAACGTGTGCGACGAGCTGGTGGCACTGTGCGCATTGATGAACGGGCGCACCGACGGCGCACCACGAAGCCCGGCCGAGTCGTTGGTGAATCCGCCGACGTAGACGCCGATCGGAGCGCCCGTGATGCGGCCCGCGTGCCCCGCGTCGTCCAGGGCTTCCCATGCGACTTCGAGCAGCAGACGCTGCTGCGGATCGGTCACCGACGCCTCACGTGGGGAGATGCCGAAGAATTCGGGATCGAAATCCCACAGCGACTGCGTCAGAAACCCGCCGCGACGGGTGTACATGCGCCCCGGCGCCTCGGGATCGGGGTCGTAGAACCGATCGGCGTTCCACCGGTCGGAAGGGATGTCGACGATGCCGTCGCCCTTCGAGATCATGAACTCCCAGAAACTCTGCCCGTCGTGAACCCCGCCCGGGAATCGGCATCCGATACCGACAAGTGCAATCTCGACCATCAATCTCCCCCGACTACTGTGCGGCGGCCCACCAGAGATGTGAGCCCCGTCCGTCCCCCGATACCTACAGCGCTCGTGAAGGCAGCGAACTCCCCGAGTCGGGTGAATACAACCAGACTCTTCACCGAACCGCCATAGGAATGATGGTGCGGCGCTCGTTGTCTCGATACGCGTTGGCAAAGTACAAGATTGAACTTTGCCTGGGGGTGGGACGGTTCTGCCGTGGTCGGTATCGTTGTGAATAGCGTTGCCAGGCAATAGTTTTCGTTCGAAGCGCAGGAACTGTTGCGGCGCAACGAAATCCGACCATTCCGGCGCCGTGGGTCGTTACAGATTTACAGTGAGTGCGAACGGTGTAACGCGGCTTGGTCGGCGCGAACGCACCCGTGTGTGCGTCCGGGGTGAGCGGCTGGGTGGGCCCCGCGCCCCGCAGGCTGAAACCTGCGCGGCCGCGTTCCCGGGCGGGCCTCGCGTCCCGGACCGCGCACGTTGCAGCGAATGCGCGGGTTGCAACGTGCGCGCGGGCTGGAACCTGCGCGGCTGTGATCCCCGGGCCCCGCGTTCCATGCCGCGCACGTTGCAGCGAATGCGCGGGTTGCAACGTGCGCGCGGGCTGGAACCTGCGCGGCTGCGTTCCCCTGGAAACCCGCGCGCACGAGAACCGGACCGGCCCCGAGACCCGCCGGTTTTGCGCCACGCGGGGCTGTCCCTCTTGACGCGGGCGCGGCGAGGGGTCACTCTTGTCCCGGAAGCACCCCGCAGCGATCGGGAGGACCGATCTCGCAGACCCGCGACACGCCGCCGCCGAGCGCCACGCAGGTTCACATCTCGGGTGCTACTTTTGATGCCCCTGTTGCGCTCTGCGCCGATGTGGGGTACCTTTGGACGTTGCGCTGGCTGCCTCCTGTCCACCTCTCGATTGCTGTGTCTGCGAAGTCGAACTTCGAAGAGATTGCAGTGGGGATTCGGTCTTGGTTGTGACCAGTGAATTCGCCCCACATATAGCAAGCAGATACAGCGGCGGTCGCACTGCACGAGCGGCCCGCGTGAGGTGCTGGAAGGACGCATCTTGGCAGTCTCTAGCCAGACCAAGGCAGTTGTCGGAACACCGGGAGCCCCGAGGAGGGTTTCGTTCGCGAACATCCGCGAACCGTTGGAGGTACCCGGTCTCCTCGATGTACAGACGGACTCTTTCGAATGGCTGGTAGGCGCGCAGTCCTGGCGCGACCGTGCCGCCGCGCGCGGTGACGGTGAAGTCACCGGTGGTCTCGAGGACATCCTGACGGAGCTCTCTCCGATCGAGGACTTCTCGGGCTCGATGTCTCTTTCCTTCTCCGATCCTCGATTCGACGAGGTCAAGGCCTCGCAGGACGAGTGCAAGGACAAGGACATGACGTACGCGGCTCCGCTGTTCGTCACTGCCGAGTTCATCAACAACAACACCGGTGAGATCAAGAGCCAGACGGTGTTCATGGGTGATTTCCCCATGATGACCGACAAGGGCACGTTCATCATCAACGGCACCGAGCGTGTCGTCGTCTCGCAGCTCGTTCGTTCCCCCGGCGTCTACTTCGACCACACGGTCGACAAGACGACGGAGAAGGACCTGCACAGCGTCAAGGTCATCCCCGGCCGTGGTGCGTGGCTCGAGTTCGACGTCGACAAGCGCGACACCGTGGGTGTTCGTATCGACCGTAAGCGTCGTCAGCCGGTCACCGTGCTGCTGAAGGCTCTCGGCTGGACCACCGAGCAGATCACGGAGCGCTTCGGCTTCTCCGAGATCCTGATGGCCACGCTCGAGAAGGACAACACCGCCGGTACCGACGAGGCACTCCTCGACATCTACCGCAAGCTGCGTCCGGGCGAGCCCCCCACGAAGGAGAGCGCGCAGACGCTCCTGGAGAACCTGTTCTTCAAGGACAAGCGCTACGACCTCGCTCGCGTGGGCCGCTACAAGATCAACAAGAAGCTCGGCCTGAACTCCGGCCAGCCGATCGTCGCGTCGACCCTCACCGAGGAAGACATCGTCGCGACCATCGAGTACCTCGTGCGTCTGCACGCAGGTGAGACCTCGATGACGGCTCCCGGCGGCGTCGAGGTTCCCGTCGAGGTCGACGACATCGACCACTTCGGCAACCGTCGTCTCCGCACGGTCGGCGAGCTGATCCAGAACCAGATCCGCGTCGGCCTGTCCCGCATGGAGCGCGTCGTACGCGAGCGGATGACCACTCAGGACGTCGAGGCGATCACGCCGCAGACCCTGATCAACATCCGTCCCGTCGTGGCTGCGATCAAGGAGTTCTTCGGAACGTCCCAGCTGTCGCAGTTCATGGACCAGAACAACCCGCTGTCGGGTCTGACGCACAAGCGTCGTCTGTCGGCTCTCGGCCCCGGTGGTCTGTCGCGTGAGCGCGCGGGCCTCGAGGTTCGTGACGTCCACCCGTCGCACTACGGCCGCATGTGCCCGATCGAGACCCCCGAGGGTCCGAACATCGGTCTGATCGGTTCGCTCTCGGTGTACGCGCGGGTCAACCCGTTCGGCTTCATCGAGACGCCGTACCGCAAGGTCGTCGACGGCCAGGTCACCGACGAGGTCGACTACCTGACGGCCGACGAAGAGGATCGCCACACGCTCGCGCAGGCGAACTCGCTCGTCGACGATCAGGGTCGTTTCGTCGAGGACAAGATTCTCGTCCGTCGTAAGGGTGGAGAGGTCGAGTTCGTCTCGTCCGCCGACATCGACTACATGGACGTCTCGCCGCGCCAGATGGTGTCCGTCGCCACCGCGATGATTCCGTTCCTCGAGCACGACGACGCCAACCGTGCCCTCATGGGCGCGAACATGCAGCGTCAGGCGGTCCCGCTGGTGCGCAGCGAGTCGCCGATCGTCGGTACCGGCATGGAGCTCCGCGCAGCCGTCGACGCCGGTGACGTCGTCATCACCGACAAGACGGGCGTCGTCGAAGAGGTGTCCGCGGACTACGTCACGGTCATGGCCGACGACGGCAGCCGCAAGACGTACCGCATGCGCAAGTTCGCGCGCTCGAACCAGGGCACGTGTGCCAACCAGCGTCCGATCGTGGACGAGGGTCAGCGCGTCGAGGCCGGCCAGGTCCTCGCCGACGGTCCCTGCACCGAGAACGGTGAGATGGCGCTCGGCAAGAACCTGCTGCTCGCGATCATGCCGTGGGAAGGCCACAACTACGAGGACGCGATCATCCTGTCGCAGCGCCTCGTGGAAGAGGACGTTCTCACCTCGATCCACATCGAAGAGCACGAGATCGACGCCCGCGACACCAAGCTCGGTGCCGAGGAGATCACTCGTGACATCCCGAACGTCTCCGACGAGGTCCTCGCCGACCTCGACGAGCGCGGCATCATCCGTATCGGTGCCGAGGTTCGTGACGGCGACGTGCTGGTCGGAAAGGTCACGCCGAAGGGCGAGACCGAGCTGACCCCGGAAGAGCGTCTGCTGCGCGCCATCTTCGGTGAGAAGGCTCGCGAGGTTCGCGACACGTCGCTGAAGGTTCCTCACGGTGAGAGCGGAAAGGTCATCGGCATTCGCGTGTTCTCGCGCGAGGACGACGACGATCTGCCTCCCGGCGTCAACGAGCTCGTGCGCGTGTACGTCGCCCAGAAGCGCAAGATCCAGGACGGCGACAAGCTCGCAGGCCGCCACGGAAACAAGGGCGTCATCGGCAAGATTCTCCCGCAGGAGGACATGCCGTTCCTGCCCGACGGCACCCCGATCGACATCATCCTGAACACGCACGGTGTTCCGCGTCGTATGAACATCGGTCAGGTTCTGGAGACCCACCTCGGGTGGATCGGCAAGACCGGATGGAACGTGCAGATCGCCGCGGACGGCACGAAGCCCGATTGGGCCGACCGCCTTCCGGAGGAGATGCTGGCGGCTCCGGCCGACAGCAACATCGCCACCCCGGTGTTCGACGGCGCCAAGGAGCACCAGCTCGCTGGTCTGCTCGAGAGCACCATCCCGAACCGTGACGGCGAGCAGATGGTCGGCCCCGACGGCAAGGCCACGCTGTTCGACGGCCGCTCCGGCGAGCCGTTCCCGTACCCGGTGTCGGTGGGCTACATGTACATCATCAAGCTGCACCACTTGGTCGACGACAAGATCCACGCTCGTTCGACCGGTCCGTACTCGATGATCACGCAGCAGCCCCTCGGTGGTAAGGCCCAGTTCGGTGGTCAGCGCTTCGGTGAGATGGAGTGCTGGGCCATGCAGGCCTACGGTGCGGCATACACGCTGCAGGAGCTTCTGACCATCAAGTCCGACGACGTGGTCGGTCGCGTGAAGGTGTACGAGGCCATCGTCAAGGGCGAGAACATCCCCGAACCCGGCATTCCCGAGTCCTTCAAGGTGCTCCTCAAGGAGCTCCAGTCGCTGTGCCTCAACGTGGAGGTGCTGTCCTCGGACGGCGCAGCCATCACGATGGCCGACGGCGACGACGAAGATCTCGAGCGTGCGGCAGCCAACCTGGGAATCAACCTTTCCCGCAACGAAGCTGCCACGGTCGACGACCTCGCCCAGTAGTTCTTGGTCCCCGGGCCTGCAGTGACGCGGGCCCGGGGGCGTTAGTTCTTGTTTTCGATTCGGCAGTACAACACCCATCACGGGGAAAGGAAGTTACGTGCTCGACGTCAACTTCTTCGATGAACTCCGCATTGGCTTGGCCACGGCGGACGACATCCGTAACTGGTCTTACGGCGAGGTCAAGAAGCCGGAGACCATCAACTACCGCACGCTCAAGCCCGAGAAGGACGGCCTCTTCTGCGAGAAGATCTTCGGCCCCACCCGGGACTGGGAGTGCTACTGCGGCAAGTACAAGCGCGTCCGCTTCAAGGGCATCATCTGTGAGCGCTGCGGCGTCGAGGTCACTCGCGCCAAGGTGCGTCGTGAGCGCATGGGCCACATCGAACTGGCTGCACCCGTCACGCACATCTGGTACTTCAAGGGCGTCCCGTCGCGCCTCGGTTACCTGCTCGACCTGGCTCCGAAGGATCTGGAAAAGATCATCTACTTCGCTGCCTACGTCATCACCTCGGTCGACGACGAGCTCCGCCACAACGAGCTCTCGACGCTCGAGGCCGAGATGGAGGTCGAGAAGAAGGCTGTCGCCGATCAGCGCGACGCCGATCTCGAGGCTCGCGCGCAGAAGCTCGAAGCCGACATCGCCGAGCTCGAGGCAGAGGGCGCGAAGTCCGATGTCCGCCGCAAGGTCAAGGACGGCGGCGAGCGCGAGATGCGTCAGCTCCGCGATCGCGCGCAGCGTGAACTGGATCGTCTCGAAGAGATCTGGAACACCTTTACCAAGCTGGCTCCGAAGCAGCTCATCGTCGACGAGCTCATCTACCGCGAGCTCACCGACCGCTACGGCGAGTACTTCACCGGCGCCATGGGTGCCGAGTCGATCCAGAAGCTCATGGAGACCTTCGACGTCGACGCCGAAGCCGAGATCCTGCGCGAGACCATCCGCAGCGGCAAGGGCCAGAAGAAGCTTCGCGCACTGAAGCGTCTGAAGGTCGTCGCAGCGTTCCAGGCCGGCCGTAACTCGCCGATGGGCATGGTCCTCGACGCCGTCCCGGTCATCCCGCCGGAGCTTCGTCCGATGGTGCAGCTCGACGGTGGGCGTTTCGCGACGTCCGACCTCAACGACCTGTACCGCCGCGTCATCAACCGCAACAACCGCCTCAAGCGACTGATCGACCTCGGTGCTCCCGAGATCATCGTCAACAACGAGAAGCGGATGCTGCAGGAGTCGGTCGACGCCCTGTTCGACAACGGCCGTCGTGGACGTCCGGTCACCGGACCGGGTAACCGCCCGCTGAAGTCGCTGTCCGACTTGCTCAAGGGCAAGCAGGGTCGTTTCCGCCAGAACCTGCTCGGTAAGCGCGTCGACTACTCGGGCCGTTCGGTCATCGTCGTCGGTCCTCAGCTGAAGCTGCACCAGTGTGGTCTGCCGAAGCTGATGGCTCTCGAGCTGTTCAAGCCGTTCGTGATGAAGCGTCTGGTCGATCTGAACCACGCGCAGAACATCAAGTCGGCCAAGCGCATGGTCGAGCGTCAGCGTCCCCAGGTGTGGGACGTCCTCGAAGAGGTCATCGGCGAGCACCCCGTGCTGCTGAACCGTGCACCTACGCTGCACCGGTTGGGCATCCAGGCGTTCGAGCCGCAGCTCGTCGAGGGCAAGGCCATCCAGCTGCACCCGCTCGTCTGTGAGGCGTTCAACGCCGACTTCGACGGTGACCAGATGGCCGTGCACCTGCCGCTGTCCGCCGAGGCTCAGGCCGAGGCACGCGTGCTGATGCTGTCGTCGAACAACATCTTGTCGCCTGCATCGGGCCGTCCGCTCGCCATGCCGCGTCTGGACATGGTCACCGGTCTGTTCCACCTGACGCGCCTCGATCCGGGCGCCAAGGGCGAGCACGTCGACGCCAGCGCCGACGCAGCCGAGTTCGGTACGTACTCGAGCCCGGCCGAGGCACAGATGGCCGTCGATCGTGGCGTGCTGACCGTGCAGTCGCAGATCAAGGTTCGGCTGACGCAGCAGCGTCCGCCGCGCGACATCGAGGCCGAGCTGTTCCCGAACGGCTGGAACCGTGGCGACGGCTGGACCGCCGAGACCACCCTCGGACGCGTCATCTTCAACGAGCTGCTTCCGGCGGACTACCCGTTCGTCAACGAGCAGATGCCGAAGAAGCGTCAGGCCACGATCATCAACGATCTCGCCGAGCGCTACCCGATGATCGTCGTCGCGCAGACCGTCGACAAGCTCAAGGACGCAGGCTTCTACTGGGCCACCCGTTCGGGCGTCACCATCTCGATCTCCGACGTGCTCGTGCCGCCGGAGAAGCCGCAGATCATGGAGTCGTTCGAGGCCCAGGCAGACCAGATCGAGAAGAAGTACCAGCGTGGTGCTCTCGACCACGCCGAGCGCAACTCGGCTCTGGTCAAGATCTGGCAGGACGCGACCGAGCAGGTCGGTAAGGCCATGGAGGCGCACTTCCCCGACGACAACCCGATCCCGATGATCGTGAAGTCCGGCGCAGCCGGAAACATGACTCAGGTTCGTTCGCTCGCCGGCATGAAGGGTCTGGTGACCAACCCGAAGGGTGAGTTCATCCCGCGTCCGATCAAGTCTTCCTTCAAGGAAGGCCTGACGGTCCTCGAGTACTTCATCAACACGCACGGTGCTCGTAAGGGTCTGGCCGACACGGCGCTTCGTACCGCCGACTCGGGCTACCTGACGCGTCGTCTCGTCGACGTGTCGCAGGACGTCATCGTTCGCGAGGTCGACTGTGGCACCGAGCGCGGCATCACCACGACCATCGCCGAGAAGCTCGCCGACGGCACGATGATCCGTGACGCTCACGTCGAGACCAGCACCTACGCTCGTACGCTGGCCGCCGACGCGACCGACGACAACGGAAACGTCATCGTCGCTCGTGGACACGACCTGGGTGACCCGGCCATCGATGCTCTGCTCGAGGCAGGCGTCACGACGGTCAAGGTCCGTTCGGTGCTCACCTGCACCACCGGCACCGGCGTCTGCGCCACGTGCTACGGACGCAGCATGGCGACCGGCAAGCTCGTCGACATCGGTGAGGCCGTCGGTATCGTCGCCGCACAGTCCATCGGTGAGCCCGGTACCCAGCTGACCATGCGTACGTTCCACCAGGGTGGTGTCGCCGGAGACGACATCACCGGTGGTCTGCCTCGCGTGCAGGAGCTGTTCGAGGCACGTGTGCCGAAGGGCAAGGCTCCCATCGCGGACGTGTCGGGACGCATCCAGCTCGAGGACGGCGATCGTTTCTACAAGATCACCATCATTCCGGACGACGGCGGCGAAGAGGTTGTCTACGACAAGCTCTCGAAGCGTCAGCGTCTGCGCGTCTTCAAGCACGACGACGGCACCGAGCGCCTGCTGGCGGACGGTGACCACGTCGAGGTCGGCCAGCAGCTCATGGAAGGTGCTGCCGATCCGCACGAGGTTCTGCGCGTGATGGGTCCTCGCCAGGTTCAGATTCACCTGGTGAACGAGGTCCAGGAGGTGTACCGGTCGCAGGGTGTGTCGATTCACGACAAGCACATCGAGACGATCGTGCGCCAGATGCTCCGTCGCGTCACGATCATCGACTCCGGCTCCACCGAGTTCCTGCCCGGTTCTTTGACCGAGCGCAGCGAGTTCGAGGCGTCGAACCGTCGGGTCGTGTCCGAGGGCGGCGAGCCCGCAGCCGGACGTCCGGTCCTGATGGGTATCACCAAGGCGTCGCTGGCAACGGATTCGTGGCTGTCGGCAGCGTCCTTCCAGGAGACCACTCGTGTGCTCACCGATGCGGCCATCAACACCCGCAGCGACAAGCTCATCGGCCTCAAGGAGAACGTCATCATCGGTAAGCTCATCCCGGCCGGAACCGGTATCAACCGGTACCGGAACATCCAGGTGCAGCCGACCGAAGAGGCACGTGCCGCGGCATACGCGGTGCCGTCGTACGACGACCAGTACTACAGCCCGGACGGCTTCGGCCAGAACACCGGTGCCGCAGTGCCGCTCGACGACTACGGTTTCTCCAACGAATACCGGTAGGCGCCTTCGGCGCACGTGAGTGCGAATGTATAGCCCGGTGTACATTCGCGCTCACGACGAGAGCCCCGCATCCTGTGAGATGCGGGGCTTTTCGCGTTATCGGTGGCAAACCGCTTCGAGGTCGATACCGTTGAGATCCCGGACGAACGCGCCGTAGTACGACGCGTGGTACTCGGGCTGCAGGCCGGGCGGTCGCAGTTCGACGGCACCGGCCGCCAACGCGGCGACGTGGAAGGCGTCGACGGTGTCGTGGTCGGCAGCGGTGAACGCAAGATGGGTGTGCGGACCGATCTGCGCACCTGGGGCGTCGACGATCCAGAAGAACGGTTTTCGGTCCGCCCATCCGAAGGCGATCATGGGGAGCTGGTCGGTGCCCGCGGGAACCCGCATGATCTCGGTGATGCCGAGGGGTGCGAGGGCTGCGCCGTAGAAGGCGGCGCTCGCGGAAAGGTCCGAGACGCCGACGTTGAGATGGTCGATCTGCGATCCTGAGCGGTCCGGTGTGGTCATGGAACACAGCATGCCGTCGATTGCGGACAACTACGGCCCTTCGTGATCGGTTCATGTGCACGTCCCCTCGATGACGGGTCCTGTTGACCGGCGTCCGAGAGCCTCGAACGATGGTGAGACGAGGAAACGACGTATCCATCGGCCGTGACATCTCCCTACGCGGGGGTTCGACGCGGCGACAGTTTCTGACGTGGAGCGCACTGGTCGGTGCGCTGGCGTTCACTCCTGAGCTGACTGGAATGCCCGCCGCGAACGCGCAATCGGTTGTCCCGCCGGACTTTCCGTTTCGACTGGGTGTTGCGTCCGGTGACCCGTTGCCCGACTCGGTGGTCCTGTGGACTCGGCTCGCGACGGATCCCTTCGCGTCGCTGGGTGGAATGAACCCGGGGGTCGTTCCGGTGCAGTGGCAGGTCGCTGCCGACGAGAAGTTCGGGCGCATCGTCACCCAAGGTGTCGAGCTGGCTACGGAATTCGACGGCTGGTCGGTCCACGTCGACGTGAAGGGACTCGAGCCGGCCCGCGAATACTTCTACCGATTCCTCGTCGGTGCACATTCCAGCACCGTGGGCCGCACGAAAACTGCTCCGGCACCGGGTCAGTCGCTCGGCCGTCTCGACTTCGCGTGGGCGTCGTGCCAGAAGTGGGAAGACGGATTCTTCGACGCGTACAAGGATCTGGCGTCGTCGAATCTCGATGTCGTGTTCTTCCTCGGTGACTACATCTACGAGTATGCGATCAAGGACGAGGGAGCGCGCGCAGGTAGAGCGCGGCCCGGCTCCGCCGCACGAGAAACCATGGTGCTCAACGACTATCGCGACCGCTATGCCATGTACAAGGCCGACGAGAATTTGGCCGCGGCGCACGCGTCGGCTCCGTTCGTCACGACGTTCGACGATCACGAGGTAGACAACAACTGGGCGTCGCAGATCAGTCAGGACGACGACGATCCAAAACAATTTCTCCTCCGAAGAGCCGATGCCTTCAAGGCGTGGTGGGAGAACACGCCCGTCCGCGGAAATCTGAGACCTTCAGGCCCTGACATGAAGGTCTACCGACGCTTCTCGTTCGGCGATCTGGTCGACTTCTCCGTCCTCGACACCCGCCAGTACCGCAGCGATCAGGCCAACGGCGACGGCGAGCATGCGCAGAACGCCGAGACCGCGGACCCGTCGCGCACCATCACGGGCGCCGAGCAGGAGCAGTGGATTCTCGACGGCTTCTCCTCGCCATCGAAATGGAATTTCCTTGCGCACCAGACTGTCATCTCGGATCTCGCACGCGGACTCGACGCCGACCGCAAGGTAGGAATGGATCCCTGGAGCGGGTACGAGGCGTCGCGCCACCGCATTCTCGATGGTGCACGCGACCGCGGAACGAACAACGTGGCGTCGATCGTCGGCGACATCCACCGCACGATCGTCTCGGAGCTTCGACGCGACTACCAGGATCAGGTGTCGCCGGTGGTGGGCGTCGAGATCGCGACGACGTCGATCGCGTCGGGCAAGGACGGTGCCGACGTCGACACGACAGGCGCCGCCATTGCACACGGCTCACCCCACGTGAAGTTCGGCAATGCGCGACGCGGCTATCTGCGTGCCTCGTTGACGCCGAGCGAATGGCGTTCGGAGGTACGGGTTCTCGACGCGGTCTCCACACCCGGCAACGCCGTCCGCACGGCTGCGACGGTCACCGTGCCAGACGGCAGCCCCGAGATCGACCTGCGCTGACGCACCCGTGCGTGGAGAGTTGGACCCCGATGCAACTATCCACGCACGGGCGCGTCAGCGCCCATCGGCGATGATGCGAGCGACGTTGCGCTCGGCCAACGCGGTGATGGTGAGCGACGGGTTGGCCGCACCCGTGCTACCGGGGATCAGGGCGCCGTCGACGACGTAGACGCCGTCGTGGCCCTTGACCCTGCCGTACGAGTCGGTGACGTCACCGAGCACCGCCCCGCCGAGCGGATGGGCGGTGAAGGTGTCGTCGACATCGCGGGTGAACGGTTCGGCCGAGACGACGGTTCCGCCGGCTGCTGCCATCCGATTCTGTACTGCGCGTAGGGCTTCGACGGTGTCGCGGCTACCGCCCTTCGGCCAGGACAGCGACATCGAGTCGGTCGCGGCGTTGTACGAGAAGTTCGCACGCAGAGGATCGATAGTCATGCCGAGTGAGCCGAGGAACCCGAGGTCCCAGGGAACGCCGGGGACGTACCAGTTCTCGACCGTCAACGGGAGTCCCGACTCGTCGACGATGCGCGACGCACACGGTGCGCCCTGCGGTCCGCCGTTCGCGGGGCCGAGCGAGCGGGTCATCGACGCGTCGCCGTTGGTGCCGAAACCGCGGCCGACGAACTCGTTCAGGTTGCCGAGTGCGCCCGTCGCCTGGGCGCGCAGCAGCAGTTCCGTCGTGCCGATCGATCCTGCGCCGAGGACCAGCGAATCGCAGGTGAGCGTGCGGGTTTCGACGACGTTGCCCTCGGGGTCGAGGCGTCGCACCTCGACGCGGTAGCGGCCACCCGATTCGGTGCCGATGGCGGCCACCTCGTGGCTGTGCGCGATGAGTGCGTTGCCGGTGCCCTCGGCTTGCGGGATGTAGTTCTGGGTCAGGTCGTGCTTGGCGCCGTTGCTGTTGCCGAAGGTGCTCGCCCCGATGGTCGCCGACGGACGCGACCGGCCGGACATCTCGTCACGGAGGACGTTCCAGTTCCAGTTGCCGTCGACGGGCTCGGGTGAATAACCGGCGCGTCGCGCATGGTCGTCCCACGTACGAGAATGCGAGAAGTTGGGACTGTTGTAGATGTCGGCAGGCATTGTCGACGGCAGCAGCATCGAGCGCGCCTTCGGGTACCACGTGGCGGCCATCTCGTCGTACGAGAGGCGCCCGCCGAAGGACATGTCGAAGAAGCGCTTGTCGGGCGCGATGGTGACGCCGGTGTAGACGATGGATCCACCGCCGACGGCTGCACCACGCCACACCGAGAGGTTTTCGAAGCGCGTCGTGTCGAGCACACCGCCGAAGCGGTCGACGGGCCCCACGGGCATGCCCGTGATGTTGGTGAACGATCCCTGACGCCACAGACCACGGCCGTCGGCTGTCATGTCCGCAGTGAAGATGTCGCGCCACGGGTCACGTGGCCAGCGCAGGCCGCGTTCGAGGACGGTGACCCGACGCCCGGCCTGAGCGAGCCTCAGGGCGGCGGCGCTGGCGCCGAAACCGGAGCCGACGACGATGACGGACGAGTGATCCGGCGGTCGCGGGGGATCGGCGAACAACTCCGGAACGAGGTTGCGGATCGAGCCGACGCCGATGGGGATCGCGCCGGCCCGGGACGCCGATACCAGCGGCGGTGCGGCCATTCCGACCAGTCCCGCTGCTGCCAGTTGAAGCAGTTGCCTGCGTTTCACGTGTTCGTCCCCTGCGCTCGACCCCGACCCGCCGGACATTCTTCCCTATCCGGTTGCCAAAAAGCGACCGTATGTCGGGGAAATGCTGGTTTTCGCAGGTCGAGCGCAGATCGGACGGACTAGCCCTTCGGTAGCTCCTGCACCGCCCACTTGTTGCCGTCGGGATCGGAGAAGTACACGAACTTCCCCCAGCCCTGGTCGACGACCGGATCGATCTCCAGCCCTGCAGCCGTGAGGTGTTCGTAAGCCTCTTGCGCGCTGTCGACGACGACCTGCATGCCCTCGACGCTGCCGGGTGCAGCCTTCGTGATGTTCTCGCCGATGGCGATCGAACACGCCGAACCGGGCGGGGTCAGTTGCACGTAGCGAATGTCGTCGGTCGGGCGCTCGTCGTAGTCGGCGACGAACCCGATGCTGGTGTAGAACTTCTTGGCCCGGTCCACGTCGGTCACGGGGATCATGATGAGTTCGATGCGAATGTCCACGATGTCTCTCCTCGGTCTCGATCGGCTGACGGGTCTCAGTGTGACCCGAATCGCGGACAGCTTCGGTCCTCTGTGTGCGGGGCGATGAATTTTTCGCTCGCGCCGGGTCGGAACCTGCGACGACGCCTACGAGAAGGAACGAGAAATGCACGACATCAACGACCCGGAACGCCTGTCCGTCAGCCGCACCGTCTCCGCGCCCCCGTCGACCGTGTTCGCCTTTCTGGCCGACCCGTCGAACCACCACCGCACCGAACCGACGGATTGGGTGCGCGACGCCATCGAACCGACCCCGATCACAGGCCCCGGTCAGGTCTTCCCCATGAACATGTACATCGAGCAGGCAGGGGGCCACTACGTCATTCACAATCTCGTGACGGTCTTCCAACCGAACCGCGCTATCGGGTGGTTGCCGACGACAGTGAACGACGACGGGGTGCTCGAGGCCGGCGGGTGGTGGTGGCGCTACGACCTCGCCGAGGACGGTGACGGCACCCGGGTCACGTTGACCTACGACTGGACCGACACGCCGTCGTTCGTCCGCGACCAGATCGGGGGCATGCCTGCCGTCCCGACCGAGTTTCTCGAACGGTCTCTGGCCTCGTTGGATGCGGCAATCGTCGAGGATCGTGAGGGTCTGCCCGCTTGACCTCCAGAAATATGCGCGACGCGTAACTCGTTGCCTCTGACGTGCTTCTGTCGCTTCTCGATCGCTCCCGAACCCGTGACGGCTCGTCCGACGCGACGGCGCTTCACGCGACCATCGACCGTGCCGTCAACGCGGAGAAGCTCGGCTACCACCGATTCTGGGTAGCCGAGCATCACGGGGTCCCCGGGATCGCGAGTGGCGCACCGCCGGTGCTGTTGGCGGCGATCGGTGCCAGGACGTCGAGTATCCGGATCGGGTCGGGCGGCGTCATGCTCCCGAACCATCAGCCGTTCGTCGTCGCCGAGCAGTTCGCGATGCTCGAAGTGCTCTACCCGGGCCGGGTCGACGCGGGGGTCGGCCGTTCGGTGGGATTCACCGAGCCGGTGCGCAGGGCCCTGCGAACGGGAGCAGCGGACACCTTCACCGATGACCTCGCCGAACTGCGTAGTTACCTGGACAGCACCGGTCCGGTCACGGTGCGGCCTGCGGTGCCGTCACCGCCGGTCTACGTGCTCGCGACAGGGCAGGGGTTGGCGGTCGCGGCGGAGGCGGGACTTCCCGTCGTCGTCGGCGGCCCGATCCTGTACGGCGACGGTTCCGCGATCGACGACTACCGACGTCGGTTCCGTCCCACCGAGCGCAACCCTGCGCCGACGGTGATCGTGTCGCTCGACATCACCGTCGCCGAAACGGCGTCGAGAGCGCGAGAGTTGGTGCTCCCCGAGGCATGGGCGATGGCGCAGTCGCGACGGACGGGCGAATTCCCGCCGCTGACACCGGCGTCGAACATCGATCTCGCCGCGGCTCCGACGCGTGTGCGTGATCGCGTCGAGAAGTCCATTGCCGCAGGCGTTCACGGAACGCCGGACATGGTTGCGGCACAGCTCGATCGGTTGATCGATCGAACCGGCGCCGACGAGATTCTGGCATCGACGTCGACCTACGACCGAGAAGCCCTGTTCGACGCCGATGCCGCACTGATGGATCTGGTTCAGGCCTCGCTGTCGAGCTGAGCCATCTGAGCTTCGGCGTACCGGGCACCGGCGACGGCGTCGGCAGGCACGGCCTTCTCGATTCGGGCGACATCCTCGGGTGTCAGCGAGATATCGAGTGCAGCAATCGTTTCGGTCAGTCGTGAGACATTCCGCGCGCCGATCACCGGCACGATGTCGTCGCCGCGACCGAGTACCCACGCAATGGCGAGCTGCGCGACGGTGACGCCGTGCTCGTCGGCCAGAGCTGCGAGCACCTCGATCAACTCTCGATTACGTCGTAGATTCTCTCCTTGGAAACGCGGACTGTGTGCGCGGAAATCGTCTGCTGCCAAGGGCTTCTCGCTACGGAAGGTGTCGCTGAGCAACCCGCGAGACAGCACCCCGTATGCGGTGATCCCGATGCCGAGTTCCCTGGCGGTCGGCAGGATGTCGGACTCGATACCGCGGGAGATCAATGCATACTCGATCTGCAAATCGCTGATCGGGTGCACCGCTGCCGCGCGGCGTAGCGTCGCGCTGCCGACCTCGGACAGCCCGATGTGACGCACGTATCCGGCGTCGACCATGTCCTTGATCGCGCCGACGGTGTCCTCGATCGGCACGTTCGGGTCGAGTCGCGCGGGGCGGTAGATGTCGATGTGGTCGACGCCGAGGCGCTGCAACGAATAGCCGAGAGCGCTCTTCACTCCTTCCGGCCGACCGTCGAAACCGAGCCAGCTGCCGTCGGGACCGCGCTGTGCGCCGAACTTGACCGACAACGTGACGTCGTCGCGATTCCTTTCTTTCATCGCCCGTCCGATGAGCATCTCGTTGTGGCCTGCTCCATAGAAGTCCCCGGTGTCGATCAAGGAGATGCCCGCGTCGACGGCGGCATGAATAGTGCGGATCGATTCGACCTCGTCCGACGCGCCGTACGCGCCCGACATGCCCATGGCCCCGAGGCCGATGCGCGAGACGGTAGGTCCTGTGGTTCCGAGTTGTGTTCTGTTCATGTCGACCACAGTTCGCCAGAACAGGCGCGCCCGGCAGAGAGCGCTTGTCGTGGGACTGCCGATCCCTGGCTGGGCGCGCCGGAGAAGAGCACACTGAACGACGTGGAACGAGACCAGCTCGCAGACTTTCTTCGTCGACGCCGTGAACTGCTGACTCCCGCCGACGTAGGTGTCGCGCCTGGCGTGAGGCGTCGAACACCGGGGTTGCGACGCGACGAAGTGGCCTTGCTGGCCGGGATGTCCACCGACTACTACACGCGCCTCGAGCAGGGGAGAGGCCCGCATCCGTCGACGCAGATCCTGAGCTCGCTGGCGCGTGCGTTGCGTTTCGACGACGACGAGCGCGACCACCTGTACATCCTGGCCGGGCAGGCGCCTCCGACACGGATCGGCGCGGACAAACACGTCGGCCCTGGTTTGATGCATCTGCTGACCAAGCTCGACGACACCCCGGCGTTCGTCGTCACCGATCTCGGCGAAATCCTGGCCTACAACACGATGTTCGACGCCTTGTCCGGCGGCGTGCCCGAGTACGCCGGCATGGACAGGTACATGGTGTGGCGGTTCTTCATGGATCCGAACGCACGACGCGGATTCGTCGAGGACGACTGGGATCGCATGGCGCACAAGCATGTTGCGGATCTGCGGGCCGTCGCAGCGCGCCGAGCCGGTGATCCCGAGGCGACGACACTCGTGTCCCGGTTACGTGCCGAGAGCGAGGAGTTCGAGTCGGTCTGGAGCGAGCACCGGGTGGCGTTCAAGGCGTCCGCGATCAAACGGTTCGTACACGCGGACGTCGGAGTCGTGGCGGTGCACTGCGAGACGCTCGCGACGCAGAAGGAGGGCCAGCATCTCATCGTCTACTCGCCCCTTCCGGGGACCGATGCCCGCGAGAAGTTCGACCTGCTCAGGGTCATCGGCACCCAGACGATGCGCGCTACTGTGGAGAACTAGGACATATCCGACGCAGGAGAGGTGCTCGACATGGCAGGCAAGAAGCTCGACCGCGTTCATGCTCAGTCCGCACTCGAGACGGTGCGCGAAAGCCCCGGCATTGCGTTGATCGCCGCTGCACCCGCGTTGGTGATCTTCGCGCTCGTGTGGTGGCTGGCCGGTTTCGGAACCGCCCTTCTGCTGCTCATCGCGCTCGGCGTCGTCGGATTCGTCGTCGCGAAACTGAAGAGCTGAGCTAGCGCGGCACGTGGAAGTGCGTCAGCGCGCCGGTGCCGCGTCCGATCTCCGACCATGACGTGTCGAAGGTGAGAACAGCGATCGCCGACGTCGGAAACTTGCGACCGATCTCGATGGCTGCCTCGGAGCCGGTGGCTTCGCCCAATTCCAGTGCGGTGAACGGTATTCCGGGCGCATGGCCGACGACGAGCAGTGTCGAGACGGAGTCGTCGGTCAGTGCCACCTCGTCGATGATCTCCTCCGGCGACGCCCCGTAGATGCGCTCCTCGTAGGTCACGGGTGCGTCGATCTTCGTTGCGGCGAGTGTTTCGCGGGTGCGCGTTGCCGTCGAGCACAGCACGGCGTCGACGGCGCCGAAGTGCTCGGTGATCCACTGGCCTGCCAGTCCCGCTTCGCGCTCGCCACGCTCGGCGAGGGGGCGGTCGTAATCTTCCACCCCGTCGGGGTAGGCGGACTTGCCGTGTCGCATGAGCACCAAAGTTCGCGTCATGAGTACCACCGTATCGCGCACGGATGTCGGTCCCTCGTTCTAGAGTCTCCTCGTCGAACAGCGGTGAGTGAATCCGGGGGGACCAACGCGTGCGAACGATGTCGACGGTATTCGGTGTAGTGGTCGTGGTGCTACTGGCAGGCATTCCGGCGGTCGCGCAACCTGTCGTCTCGCGAAGCGAGGAGCAGATCGAATCGTCGTCGCCGGTCACCGACGTCGTCGGATCCGTCGTGTCGGTGCTTGCCCCACTACCGCCCGACGCGCTCCCACATCCTCCGGAATGCGACTACCTCTCGTACCTGCGGTGGCGGTCGGTCGATGGCCCGACGGATTCGACCGCAGCAGACCGCATTCTGGTCGCGCAGCCAGGAATCTACGAGGGTGCCGGTGCCTTCGAGTCCGTTGCCCGTAACACCGTGTCCGCTGCCGCCGCGGCGGGATCCCATATCGAGTTCTGGGCATTGGATCGACGGTCCAACTGCATGGAGGACCACACCGGTACGCAGGCGGCGCTGGCAGCGAAAGATCTGACGGTCGCGTCGGACTACTACTACGGCGGCGCCGAGGTGGACGGTCGACGATTCGGCGGCTTCGTCGACGGCGACGCGCCGGCGTGGCTCGCGCGCCAGGGACTCGAACAGACGCTGCGGGATCAGTACGACGTGATGCGCATCGAGATGCCGGATCCGGCCATGCGCAAACAGAAGATGCTGTGCGGCGGACACTCGCTCGGCGGTTTCGTGACGGGCTACTTCGCCGAGTGGGATTTCGACGGCAACCCCGGCACACTCGATGACGCCGGGTTCAACCAGTGCGCCGGCTATTTCGCGCTCGACACCATCGTGAAAGCGGGAACGCCGCCCCTGCTGAGAGGCATTCCGGACTTGGAAGTGCCTCGCGCAGTGGCCGATCCGATCGCCGACCTCGCCGCTCGTGTCGACGGTGCACTGCCGGTACTGCGACTACCGGCCGTCATCAACCCCGAGACCACCAATCTCCTTGCGATGGCGGGCGTAGCAGCCAGCATCGATCCCGACGGCGTGAACGATCTCGTCGACGTTCTGCCGCACAACACGAACATCGATGCGACACTGCGGGTTCTGCTGTCGAAGGACGCCCCGACGGCAGCGACGGGCAGCCCGTCGGTGCGAACCCTGAACGCCACCAACGACGCCGTGCTCGGCGCACTGCTCGACGACAATTCCCAGCCTTTCGGTTTTCTTCAGGCAAGCGTCGGGTTCATCGGCGCACAGCCCGTCGTGGACAAGTCGTTTCCCACTCTGCCCGGCATGGAGTCACTTCCGGTGATCGGTAGTGCGCTCGGCGATGCGCGCAAAGCTGCACCGGCGGTGTTCGGCGATCCTGACGTCGTGTACACCTGGAACGATTACGACGCGCTCGACGGCTCGGAGCAGACCGCGCGATACACCGATTCCACCAGTGAGGTCACGTCCATCACTCAGCTGGCTCGCAGTCTCGCGGAGCCGCCGCTGGACTTCACGGAGTGGTATTTCCCGACTGCGTTGACGTTCGATCTGGCTCAATCGGGCGCCACCGCGATCAGTGAACATCGGATACACCGAGACGGAGCGGACCGTGACCCGATCCTCACGCTGCAGGGAAGCGGCGGAATCGATCTGCCTCCATCGGGCCATCCGAACGACACGCGAATCGTCGTGCAGGGGTACAACCACCTCGACGTGCTGACGGCGGCGCAGACTCAGAACAACGGCCGCCCGGAGGTAGTGAGCACCGAGCTGGCTCGATTCGCGGCCGATCCTGAGCTATGACTGGGACACTGGACGTGGTCTATAGGAAGTCAGCGAAATCTACCCTCCAATTGTGCGCTTTCGACCCTCGAAACCGCACAATCGGAGGGTAAATTCGTCGCCGCCTGGCGGAGTGAGGTGCGCTCGCCCCTTGTCGGCCGAAGTCAGGTGGCCGATACACGCCGCGCCCACACTCGCGCCAGAGCGAATGTCGCGGCGAGAACCAGCAGCACCGCAAGGACGACCGGGATCGTCGTCGATACGCGGGTGGTGAAGTCGTAGAGCCATGCTGTCCCGACCCCGGCCGCGGTGGCAACCAGGCCGCCGACTGGAAGGGCTATTGCCACGCAGCGCACGGTCCGCCCGACGAGTTCGTCTGCGCGTGCACGTAGTGCGATCCGGAGGCTGACAACGCCAGGGATTGCATGTCGACGGGTGTTGATCCCACTGACGTCCAAGCAACCTAATCAAAAGGAACTGCGGAAACTTGTCGACCCGATGCCGCCGTTGGTCATCTCGTAAGCTTCGGTCATGAAGACGTGCGGTGAGTCCTGGTCGTTCCTGGGCAGCAACCGACGGACTGCTGGAACAAATCCGCTGCCGGGACCGATTTCGTGACGTACACCGGAACTGTCCATGCTGATCATCACCAGTTCGTCGTAGGATCGCCGTCCGCAGAGACCTACGAGCCGGCCGCGACCGGCAGTGTCATCGAAGTCGGGCCGAACTTCGTGACTGTCATGACCGGGGTCGCCTACGGCCCGGTATCGGTGACGATCGAGCTACTTGTAACCGATCCCGGTGACCCCAGCACCAGCGGCGAGTGGGAAGTCATCGAAGAAGCCACAATCAAGGTAAGCGAACCGTTCCGAGTCCTCACCATGGGCGGCGAGGTCGCCCAGGACTTCCCGACGCTACCGATCCCGAAAGGGCTCAACACCTTTCGAGTCAGCGGACGCGGACGAGATGCAAACTGGGACTTGACCGTCACCGACCCAACGGAGTCGCACCTCGTTCAGATCTGGAGAGTCGCCAAAACCGCCGCAATGCGTCGACTCCACAAGACCGATACTGCCTGGAACGACGACATCATCGTCCACAAGGTCAGAAACTGGTGGGACCCCGATCCCGTCGCGGACGCAACCATGTACATCAAGTACGGCTACGAACAGATGGCGCGCTCGGTCAAGCAAAACGCTATCGACTGGGGCGGGCGGCCGCCCACCGACAAGATCGCACGCGTGCCCTACGCTCAACAATTCGCAGGGCACGACCGAATGCTCGTCGACGCCATGGCCCGAGCCCGCGCACCCAAACTGCGCACGATCGCTGCGTGGCGGGCCTACATGATCGCCGGTGTCGCGGACATTGATTGGATTCGTGAGGGCCTCGACGCTTTCGACCACGGCCCTCCGCTTCCAGTCCCGTTCGACGACCGGCACAGCACGAAAGTGTGGGACGCCTTCAACGGCGACACCCGCATCCATCTGTGGGAAACGTCGGACAGCGGCGATCAATTTTCGACGGCCGCGCTGGTTTCGGTCAACGCTCTGACAGACGCAAGCGGGAGCGAGCCTCTGTCGGCTTTGTTCAACGCTCTGTACACCTTGGCCCAGGTACAAGCACGGGTCGATGTCCCGGGCCAAGTGTTGTTGCAGAGTCAGGACTACGACTACCCAAAGATCATTGCCGATCTGCGACGGGAATTCTTCCCGAAGTTGGCCCCCGCCGATCAGTACGAACGCTGGATCGGCCACACGGTCGACGATGTCCTACAAGCGAATCCAGGCCGATGACTGTGCGTGTGTTGACCGTGATGGTCGACGGGTGGCTGATTGAGGACGGATCAGTCCGGCCGCCCGCAGTGGGGGAGCCGTTGGCGATCTGCCTCGAGTTCATTCGCCGCGCCGAGCCCGGCACCGATTCGAGAATCGGGTCGATTCGAGCCGTCGCGCACCCCACGTTGGACCGCGAACCGTTGCGCCACCCCGATGGTCACTTGCAGTGGGAGACCGTACTTCGGGGCGACGGATGGTCGGCAGCATGGCGGGCAGATCGCCCGGTTGTCGGGCAGATCGCCGAAAATGGGAGCTTCTTCGTCGATCATGCCGGCCGGACTGAACCTGTGCGCGGTCTGGTGACGCGGGTTCGCAACGTGTTCGGCATGCTGGTCTACGGTGATCAGGGTTGGATTCACGGCACGGCCGATACGCTCGAGTTGGAGGATATCGAGACGTCGCCGCGGTGGTTCGACAACGTCCCCGGCGACCGGGATCCTGAACCAGGCGACACCAGGCGGCACCACATGGGAGTGGTGATCGACCTCGACCTTGACAACGTCCCGCCGGCGCCGATCCGGCCTCGCGTCGTACCGTCGGCCGTCAGCGCCGCTGGATCGACGCTGTGGCTCCTGGACGGGGAGTTGCCGGTCTTAGTGCGTGTTGTCGATCCGATCGGTGCTGCGACAGCGACTGAGTACGTGCTGCCTGCGGGTGTGGTGAGCGCGCTCGCGGATCCCCGACCACGACGGGTGTTCGCTGACTATTCAGGATGCTGGGTCGCCGGTAGATCGGACGTGTTGCGGTGCAACATTGTTGACGGCGTTCTGTCCGTTGTCCGATTCGATTTGGGTCCCGTCCGATTCGCGACCGCCCGACAAGGTTCGTTGCTGGTCGTCACCGAAGACCACGTAGTCATCATCAGCAGTAGTGGTGAGCAACAGAATGTTTCGACGCCTAGCGGCTGTCTGCGCCCTGTCATCGATTGCGCTCCGACCGATACAGGTTTCCTGCTGCTGACGCTGGGACGTCCCCGCCGCACTGTCGAGGTTTGCGAGATCGACCAAAGCGGCTATTACCGTCCAGGTCATGAAATCGAGAGCCCCGTAGCGTTATTCGTGGTTCGAACAGTCGCCGGCATTCGAGTGTTTACCTACCACGGCGTCATCGACGCTCGGTCGGGCGAGACGTTACTCGCGCAGCGATTTCTGTCGGGCGGGCGGGTAGGTAACCATGTATGGATTGTTCAGCACCGCCCGAGCGGTTATGGACATCACGGGTGGTGGCCCGTCGACGACGGTGATCAGCTCCCGCCGAGAGAAGGCGGGCGATGGTTGTTCGTCGTACTGAATCCAGTCACATTCGCGGTGTTGTCCGTTCGGCCGATCAAGACGTCCAGGCCCGATGTCACTGTCGATGAGGAAGGCCGCATTTGGATTGCCGGGCTCGGTGTGTGCGGAATCGAAACGGACGGCAGGACAGTCGAACTCGACGTCGCGTCGCTTTTGTCCTGACCGTTCGCGTCGAGGGCAATGTGTGCGGTCGTCGATCGGCGGTTGAAAGATCAGTCGTGCCACACAGCCATGAGCTCGTACCACTGGCCGTCGAGGTGGGTCGCGGTGAAGTCGTCGAAGCCAGTTGGGTACCCATCTCGCGCTCCATGCGTCGAACACGTTCGAACGCTACGAGAGGACACCGGGCCTCGCTCTATCGGTGTCTGCAGAGGGATCCGATATCGCCGACGACGCTCCCGTCATGCGGGTCGACCCATCGTGCACCGGTCTCGTCGGCCCGTGGCCTCAACAGATACCGCCCTCGGCTCGGCCACTGTGCGAATTCGTATCCCGCTAGATTGTGTTGCACAACTTCCGCGACCCATGCGGCAGCGTCGGCGTAGGACGCGTCCATCGACATTCCCTCGCCGCGACCGAAACCGCCGATGTCGTCGGCACCGTTCCAACCGATGGTCACGTCGTAGTTGGGGTCAATTGCGAACTCCCACCTCAGGCGTTGCATCGTCACCTCACGCCCTACCCGAAGGCACTGCAAGTCACGCGCGACGGCGTCGAGCGCACGCCTCCAGGCCTCGGGTGGATCGAACCCGGGATTGCCCATGGGCTGGCCTGCACCGTCGTAGAGGGGAAACCGCCAGATCAGGCTGTCGCTCCGCAGTCGCACCCACACGCTTTGCAAAGTTCGCTTCCTTTCGATCGTCGCGTCAGTCTATGTATCAGTCGAGTGAAGGGCGCACGCGGCAGCGCGGTCCGTTCGGAAGATGAAAAGCTTGGTCCATGACTTTCGAAGGCGCCGGACGCAGTTGAACGACGACAACTGCAGCGACTCCGGTGCGCTCACTGCGTTTCTTCCATTTCTGGGTGTGCTGATGGGGTGTGTCCTGGGGCGGTTAGGCGCAACGTGGGTAGTTCGTAGTGCGCCTGATCTGTTGCCGATTTTCGTTGTGCCCGTGAACGATCGGGGATCGGTTGCACCCGGGCCGCCGATCGTTTACTGGCTGACGTGGCTTGTCCCGCCAGCGATTATGTACGGCGTAGGGGCGTTGTTGTTGTGGCGGTCGCGGCGGGGACGCGCGGTAGTGGCTGGCTTCCTGATCGGGTTCACGCTGATCTACGTCGGCTTGGCGTCGTTGTGGATCTCGCTGGACACTCAGGGTTCTCTCCGAGCTGACGCCAAGATCGCTGACAGAGGTCCGCGTTCTGGTCGAGTATGCGTCATCGTCCTGGAACGGTGTCTGCACTGTTCTGCGCTGGAGCGGGACCAGGGGCAATGCTGCTTCGGCCACGCCCATTGGACCGGCGGGGAGAGCGAAACGACGTCAGTCGGTCGTGTGGCCGTTGGTGCGTAATGTGGGGAGCCAGGTGGCGAGTGTGCGGCCGAGCGTGGCGACCATTCGGGGTCCGTACACGCACAAGGTTTGTTCCCAAGGGTGGCCGAACGTGCCCTCGCTGAAGTTGTCTCGGCCGAAGATGTAGTAATCGCCGTTCGGGTAGACGGGCACGCGCCACTCTGCGTGCTCCATTGCGGCGGCGTGGGCGTTCGCGTCGAAGCGGTAGCACCTGTGTTGCCAGTCGAGGACCACGAAGGTGGGGTCGTCGGCGAATTCGGTGACGAAGCACCGCAGGGCTTCGGCGTTGACCGCGTCTACCCGGGCAGCGGCGGACGACTTCGTGCGGATGGGGTCGGCGCTTACGTCGAAGGTTATCGATGGAGACGGTTCTTTGATTGCTGGCCACGTCTCGCAGTCGATCCCAGGACGAAACCCGTACTTACCCTCGAAGATCTCCCAATACTGTTCCTGCACAACCATGTCCAGCTCCGACCACCCCGCGGGCAGCGGAGACCTGGAGTCCATTGTCGTCCTGGTCGTCGCCAGCTCATCGTTATGGCGCTTCTCGTTGTCGGCGCGTTGTCCTCATCGCTGCAACCACGTGCAGTGCACCTTTTCCTAATCGATGCTCCCTGTTCGAGGATGGTCCTGCGACAAAGCTAGGCTTTGTCCATGGACTTTCGTCGCTCGAAGCTCGTCACGCTCGCCTATGGTGTAGTCGTTCTGTCAGCGATCGCCGCTTGCGGTAGTGGCGACAGTCCTAGCGAACAAACCGAACAGTCATCGGTCCAAGCAGCGGGAGGCCCATACTTTCGCGAAAATAACTGCACGGCAAATGGTTCGAACCGCGCAGCAGATGACTACCCAACTCGGCTGACGAAACTGTCACAGACGGCCGGAGAGCTACTCTTGGTCAACGGAATTTCGCCAGGGCCCACTATCTCTGTCGAGGCCAACTTTCATCCGATCAAGCGGCAGATCGCGCCAGTACTGTCCCCGGGGATGCATCCATTGCTGAAGCACTGTGGGTGGCGGCTCCTCGGCCGGAAACGCGTTTGGATCCCGTTCGTGACACCGAGGAGTACTACGCCGCGGAGGCGCAACGAATTTCGACGTTCGAAATCACCGAGGACAGTTTGAATCAGTGGCTTGGTCCGAGTTGGTCCTCCGTCATCAAGGTGGTCGGAGACTTCGCCGGCAACGGGTACGAACAGTACGTCGAGCAAGTTCGCGATGCACCGTCGATGCGGGCGGCGGATGCGGCGGCGAAGCGAGCCCAACTCCGGGCTCGGTCCGTCGACGCTGGCTTGGAAAGCCAGTGGGAGGCGGCGCAGTCGATTGTCAGTATCTACTTCTGGTCGTGCATGATGTCGTCTCGTGAAGCCGGCAATGATGTCGACCTGTCGTCGTCGATCTTGGGAGAGGTCCTCGCTGCTGACGCGGTCGGCGCGGCATTCGCGGAATCCTTTGGTTCCCGTGAACTGGTCGAGCCATTGGCGTTGGGTCTGCATATCGTCCTCGGCTCAGCTCCTAAATCAACCGGGACCGAGAACCTAACCAAGGACTACGACCCGAACGAAATTCTGTCCCCGGAGGACGTCGAATTGATGGAGGCGGAAGAACCTAGTCTGGATGGGCCCTAGCTCCGGTCCGAGACCGTGCTGGCGGATCCACGCGCAAATCGCGGATGAGCGCTCTGAGCGCACTTATGAAGCCTGCCGCACATGGCCAGTCAGGAGACGATTACCGCATGAGCTTCGAGCTATGTAGCGACGCGTCCAATCGAAAGTGGCTGAACGATCAAGGGCTCGAGTGGTTCACGCTTGCTGTACGAGGTCCGGTCCGCTACGCCGGGTACGGGCGCGTGCGATTCATTTGCGATCCGGAGTTTCCAGGACAACCTTCGAACGGTATCGAGTTCGATGACCTAGGCGGCTATGTCGGCTTTTCTCGACGCAGTGACCGGCCGTCGAACGAGGTGGCCCGTTGCCCGAACCGCAAACAACGCGGCGATGACGGCGGCGCCCACACCGCTGCTGGAGCGGAAGTTCGTTCCCTTGGTGCAGACACGCACGAATTCGCTCTGCGGAATCGGCCGCTCTCGGACCACGGGCTCGCCCGATGTTCCGTCGGTCTCGCGCAGCTCATCGGCAGGAATCGGGTTTATGACCGAACCGCATTCGACTCTGTTGTCACCCACGCTTTCGGTGTCTATCGAAAAAGGGCTCAGCAAGGCATATCCGGCGACCATCAGGGCAGCAACTGCGATGAGTCCGCAGGCGGTCGCCCACAACCAACGCAGCTTCTGCGGCCGACGGGTCCGCCACCAGAAGTAGTTGGCCGCGCCCCCAAGCGCGGCTGGCAGAAGCCACCATTCCCACGTCGATCGGAAGGCAAGCAGTAGATCGAGGCGAGAAGGATCACCCAGAAGGCCGCGGTGAACCAGTGGGGCCGAACCTGATCGATACGCCCGGTTAGATGGAGATCCATAGTGACATCTTGCCTTTCGCGTCTCGCGGTGTGGGGCGAACCGACTCAGAGCGAACGCGACCCCAGGACGCGAAAGACGTATCCCGCCTAGGACAGGTGGCCAGACGATGCCCGTAATGTTTCGAGACGTGACAATGGAAACTCAATGGGGGCGCATCGTCGACTGGTGCGCATCGAATGCCCCGGCTGCGGCACGGGCCTTCCGCCCGGGCAAGACACCTGCGGCGGTGGACGCTGCCATCGCCGCATCCAGAGAAACGTGGACCGATGAACTCAGAGAGTTCTACCCGCTCCAGAACGGTATCGAGCGGGAAGACCCCAAGACTGGCGCGTTCGCCGGAAGCATTTCCCGGCGCACGACCTGATTGGTCTCGACGAGATCCACGAAACCCGCCAACGGATGCTTACCGTCACCCAGGAACTGCTGGCGAGCGATCCGACCGTGAGTGCCGAGCAAGGCGCCAAGTACATACGCGGGTATGAACGCCAGGATGCAGGAACAATAGCGAACTGGTTCCTGTCGCCGTTCATTCCGTTCACGAGCCGAGACGGCTACATGTACTTCGTCGACACCAGACCAGGGCCGAAATCAGGCTGTGTCACCGATTACGCGCACGCCGACACTGACAGTCGCGGGCCCGTCTGGCTTTCCCTTGCCGCGATGCTCGAATCACACGCTGACGCATTGGAAGCGGGGACACCCATCCGAAACTTCCGCCCGACAGCTACCGACGGCGTCCTGAGATGGGGGCTCGTCGACAACGGCAAACACCCCAGGGCCGCATCTGAAAGTCATACAACATGGCCAGACGACGCGAGGATGAAAAACGAAGCACGTCGCCGCCTGTTCGGGGGCTGAGACAAACGCGAGTACCACGGCAGTCTTCACAATGTAGGGGCCGGGATGCCGGCGCGGGAAAGGATCTACACGCCGGACAAATGCTTGGTCTGTCGCGCGGGCTGGGGCGCCGAAGTAGGCCACATCTGAATTAGATAGTTCTCCACAGGATTTTTAAGAACTGGACCGTCGTGCTCGATGGCACGGCCCCGCGCGTAGATGCGCACACGGTAACGATGCCGGCCTCCAGCGGTGAGCTTCAGGGATCGATTCTCGGGTAGGGCCTGGTCCAGGCTCCAGTGCCAGACGGCCGCTCCATCCGGGTCGTCGTACTCCATGTCACCCTCGGCCGAGTCCTCCCAGAGATCGGCATCGTAGACCGGGGGTGCGTCATGAATCTCGATGGTTTGGTTCACTGGACCCACTCGGCATCCCGTGTAGACGACAACCGTTTGGTTCGCGAATACGGCGAGGTCAAATTATGGGTACTCGGTGAAATCAAGTTCCCTCTGCGCCCTGATGACAATGGTGGATTGGTGGTAGTCGGTACGGACAACAGAGCTACTTCGGTACTCGATCACATCGAAGTCCCTTCCATAGGGTGAAGCGGAACGCGCCGAATCTCGTCAGCCCGCAATCATTCCCACGTACCTGCACAAAACATGTCCGTCATCTGTCTCTCGCTGTCCTCGCGGTTCGCACGATCGTACTTCCATGAACTGAACAGTGCTGTAGCGCAATGAATCATGCGGATTCCAGGTATGGAGGAGTCGTCGTACGCGTCAGGGATCGGCCAGGTAGACAACCACTCGGTCGCGACGACGGGATGTAGGAAACCGTCGACCACTCGTGAGCTCAGGACGCGGGTGTAAACATTCATCGCTGCCTGCCACCTGTTGGTCGATGGTGCACCGAGCGGCAGCAACATATCCCAGCGTCCTTGTGCACGGGTCTCGCGGGTGATGTTGGCAGCCACATCGAGCATGTGCCGGCCGACGCGGTCATCGAGTTCGCTTTCCCACATCGGACTTTCGGCGGCGACCGCGCGAGCGAATACCTCGAGCTCGGCAAGCCCGGACCGGGGAGCGGCCTCACCGAGTGGGTAGGCACACAGGTGCATCAGAAGATTGTCCCGAAGATCTCGCGTTACTGAGGCATTTTCGCGCGCGGATCGCATGCGTTGTGCTTCGGCTACGGTGACCAATCCCTGGAGGATGAACACCTCGGTCGTGTCGTATCTGGGCAGCATCGGGTTGAGTATGGCACTACCTAGCTGTTTCCCACGTGCACGCCGAATCGTAACTCATTTTGAGGGAACAGCTACGTCCGTCCTCGTTGTGTCGACGATGGGTTGGGTCGGTGTAGGACTCCAGACCGGGTGCCGGAGTCGTTGGGAACCGTCTGGTCGGCTGCGACGAGGACTGCGAGCAGCAAAGCTGGCTCGGGTGAAGTCAGATCCACCGCCCACCGCAGCTCTGTTGAGCGGCCGTTGGTCGCGCGCGCTTTGTCGAGGAGGCGTTCGATAGCGTGTTGGTTGTTGTGGACCCGGATCGACCACAATTGCCGACCGCTGTCGTCGATCGCGGCTGCGTGGTGAGCGGCTTAGCCGATGTCGATGCCGATCCACACTGCTTCCGGATGTGCTGTCACAGAGTTCCTTTCGTCGTTGTCCCAATCAGCGGCCCGAGTGTCCGTGACGGACGAGGTGGCCCATTGTCAGCCCCGCCTCGAACGTCGTCGCCTACCTGAAGTACTCACCTCCAGGTAGGTAAATGTTGGAAGTGATTGTGCGAGAACGGGTCCAATCGCGACGACGTGCCGGAGGTGTCTATCGCTACTCCCGTTCGCGGCCGCGCACTCGGCCAAGGGAACACCTTCCAAACACTGCGCATACCCCACTCGGCAACTCTGGCCAGAAGCGCCGACTCCGGCGAGATCGAGGCGGCAGTGGTTCGGCGTGCGCCAGGGGGCATCCGATAACGTCGACCGGTGAACGTTCTCTCTCGTTGTGGATCCGCAGTGGCTGTGGTGCTGGGTAGCTTTGTTGCAGTGGTGGCGTCCAAGTTGTCGTTGGGCTACGACTCGACTCAGGTCGAGCAGAGCGATCTGTGGTTCAGGAACTTCGTCACCCCGCAGTGGTCTGGGTTCGTCGTTGTCGTGATGGCACTACTCGCGCTTCTTGTGCAGCGAAACAATAGTGGGCGATGGTTGCCTATTGCGGCCGCACTAGTCGGTGCGGCTGTCATCGCTGCGCCGTCCGTGGTTTCGATCATGGCAAATCAGGCGGTGACCGTAACGGCTGTCGGCAGCGGTCTTCTGTTGGCTGCGTCGGCGTTGGTGGCGGCGTCGGATCGGTGGGCGCGGCTGTGTTTGATGGCCGGTGTTTTCGGTGGCGTGCTCTTCTGGGGCGCCATTCACCAGTACGTACCATTCGATGAGAACCGGTGGATGGTCTCGCTAGGCCCCAATCCTGTCGATGCCGCCGTCCATCCGGTCATTCTCGTTGTCACCGCTGTGGCCATCACACTTGTAGCTCTTCGCGGCGACATCGGAGTCGTTGGTCCGGACAGACGCGTGATCGCTGGCATGCTCGCGGTGTCCTGCGTCTTCTTTCTCATTTACGTCTTCCTGGGGTCGAAGACGTCCTCGACGCCGATGTGGATCCTGAGCGTAGTCATCGTCGCTGCTGCGACGATGACCGCAACATGGTTGCTCCCCGAACGCGACCGCACCGTCGTGTGGGTAGGTTTCGGGGTCGCAGCGGCGTCCGTCAGCGGGCTGGCATGGAACGAGGGCTCATGGTGGGTCCTCGTAGTCGGTGTGGCGGCCCTTTCAGCTGGGATCTGCGTGGCCAACTGGACGCGGCACCCAAAGCTGGGATTTGCATTGTTGGCAGCGGTGACGATCAGCGGATTGCTTTCCGGTAGTGCCTCGTTCGACATCATCCCCACCATCGCGTACGCGGTGGTGCTGCCTGCCGCGGTGGGATACTGCGCCGCGTCGTCGGTGCCCGAGGGGACAGAGACGGCCGTCTTCGGGTCGACGATCCCTTTGTCGGTAGCCCTGTTCTCGGTGTCTGCTCCAGCCGCGCCTGCGACGTTGTACTGGAGTAACGGAGCAGAAAGCCCACCACAGCTGCCGGCCGTGGCCGCACTGTCACCACTGCCAATCGGCATCTTCATCGCGACCCTGGCGATCATGGTCGCCGGTGTGGCAGCAGCGAGACCGAATGCAGCCAGTGATCAACGCACCAGCGTCGGTTCTTAGCTGCCCGTTCGTCGACCGCACACCGGCGGGCGGCAAACCGTCGGCCGCGCACCGCCTGACGAATATGTCACGTTCGAATACTGCACCTCTACCAGCAAACTACTGCACGTGCTGTGCTCGACAGTCGCACATTCGCGAATCTTGTATGGGCTGAGAGCGCCGACGAAAAGCGTGTGACGTTTTAAGAGAGGCCACCGCAGCTTACACAGACGACTCGACACCGCACCACCTATCAACGAGTACCTCGCTTCACGAATTCGATTGGACCTACCCATAACGCACGCTGTCGGCAGGCCCGTCCTTTCGAGTTGACTTTCGAACCGTAATCCGGCGGCGAATTCTTGCGCTCTTAAGCGAATGGCATTGTTGTATAGTACGTTTCGCAGCCGCGTCAGCGAGTCACCAAGTTGCGTTCAGTGCGTTCGATTCTGCGCCTGGACAGTCGGGAGTTCGCAACTTCCTAGCCTGCGATATAGCTGGGTCGATCGCTGTCAACGCTTACGTTTCCGCGTCGTCGAGGCATCGTCGAGAGCTTTCGCGCGCTTTTCGGCGCGCTTCTCCTTCAGTGACTGCGTCGGTTTTCGAAGAGATTTTCCTGGCATCCGGTCAGCCATCGAGATCGGCCTTTCGATAGTTGGAACTGTTGTCGGTTGGTCCATGAGAGACGGACGCGGGGTGTGTGCGGTGAGGAGCAGATGATCGAAGCGCTCGCGCAACGGTGGCTCCGCCATGCCGCACTCACCGACGGCGTCGAGCAATCGTGTTGCAATAGAGGATATTTCGGTACCGGTGTCGTGCGAGCGCCACATCAACAGATTCAGCGCTTGGTCGGCGGAAATTCCGTAGATCAGCATCAACATTCCGGTAGCTCGATCGATGCGCGGCTGCGTCGTACCGACGCTGTGACCACGCTCTGCGACGGCCAGTTCGACATCGTGGTCGTATGTTTCGGTCATGTCGATGTAAAGACCGGAGGTTTTCAGGTCGTCCGCTGTCGAACCCGCAGCTCGGCTACCCAACAGCACGACGTGTCGACAATGTCCGCGGGTGTCGAGAATACGAATCTTCCGAGAAGTCGGCGTCGTGGATTCGGCCATTTTCGCCATGACACCGAAAGCGTGGCCGCGGTCGGCGTGGTGAACGTGAGAAAGGACCATTGCGGTGGTCGGTGCCATTTCCTGGGCGGGGTATCCGTGCAACGCGGCCACGTCGGGAGACCAATGCCATCGCTCGTCTGCGAGGGAAAATGAGAACTTTCCGACGGGTCCGAGCGGCCTAGATGTTTGCACTGCGAATGTGCTGGTCACATCCACCTCGTTTGCTGGGATGATTTCTCGGGACAGTAGGGCGATCGTCGGCGGAAAGGTGACGACCAGGACGTCACGCAATTCCGACGACGTGCACCATGCACGACGAGCCCGTCGGAAGCGTGTACGTGCGTGTGTCGCCTGCCCTGCTGCCGACCAACGCCGCACCCAATGGTGACGTCGACGAGCAGGTATCACCTACGCCGGCATCGGCGAGAATGCCGGAACTCATGAGAGTGAAAGTCTCGACGCCGTTGTCGTCGTCGCCGAATCGCACTGTGACGACGGAACCGACGTGGGCCGTTCCGTTCTCTACCGGCGTGCAGGTGGTGCTGCCGGCGATGAGTGCGTTCAGCTCGGCCATCCGACGGTCCACCGTGAGCAGTGACTCGAGTGCGCGATGGTAGGGGTCGTTGTTGTCGAGATCTCCCATCGCACGATGTACTGCGACGTCGTGCGACAGCACGGTTCGTCGCTCGATCAAGACCGTCAACTCGTCGCGGAGATCATCCGAATTCGACGAGCCGATCGGCGCATTGTCGATGACAGTCATATTTTCTCCCGGCGCAGTGTTTTTTTGGGGGCGACGATGCGAATGATGCTTCGTCGCGCGAGAGGTTGGCCCTGCAACTGAAAAAGTGACGCGGAAATGGGCAACCTCGGACGAGGATGGTCCGAAATGTTCAGCGGACGAGGCCGAAATGATCTGCGTTGCAGGCGATCCAGTCGGAATATGCGCGGATCGCACGCGAGGTGGTGAAGCGCCGAAACGCTAACCCACCTGCGCAACGTCGGGGATCACGGCCCACACCTTCTTTCCACTCGAAGTCTTGATGCTGACTGTAGCGCAGAAAAAATAAAAAGCCAGTCGCTGACGTCGAACGGCCACGCGAATCGGCCTTTTCGTTTTTCTAGTCGTGATTTCGGTGTGCGCCGATACGGTCGAGAAAAACTCGTGCAGCCGAATTGACCGGACGCCGCGTACGACTTACCAGCGCCAACGATCGCCGAGGCGCGGGGACGACGTCGATGTCGAGCTGCTGCAGAGTCGGTCGTTCCTGCGCGATGGCCACGGGTATGACCGCGACGCCCAGCCCGCGTTCCACGAGATCGAGGAGACGACGCATGTCGCTGACTCGAAACGCTATGTCGCGCAGCACTTTCGAATCGTCGAACAACGCGTCGACCACGGTTTGCAGTCCGACGCCCGCCTCGAAATCGACGTAGGGGTACTCGCCGAGCGTCGACAGTGCGACGCGGCGGCGGTCGGCGAGCGGGTGGTTCGCGCCCACCACCGCCGTCAGGGGCTCGTCGTAGGTGCGCAGTGCGAAAAGAGATGTGGGCACCGGTTGCGCATCCAGGGCCACGAACGCGCAATCCAGCGAGCCTTCCTCGACTGCGTCCAGCAACGTCGTCGTGGTTGCCTCGCGTAGCACGACCTGCACCCTCGGGTAATCCTGATGGAACGTTTCGAGGACGGCGGGGAGGTCCACAGCGGTGAACGTCTGCACGGCACCGATCGCCAGTGATCCCGATTCGAGGTTGTCCACGCCTCGGAGATCGTCACGGGCAGCGGCCACGTCGCCGATGATGCGGCGAGCATGTGAAAGCAGAACGGCGCCAGCGGATGTCAGCAGGACGCGTCGCGTCGTGCGCTCGAAGAGCTGCGCGCCCACCTGACGTTCGAGGGCTCGCACCGACGAACTCAGAGCCGATTGGGAAATGTGCAGTCGCTCTGCGGCTTTGGTGAAGTGCTCGAGGTCTGCGACCGCCACGAAGTGTTCGAGTTGTCGCAGTTCCATTGTTCGACTCTATCGAACTAAACGATAGAAATTATATGTTGGATCGATGAAGCGATTCTCGCGACGATGCAGTGATGCGAACACGTGCAACTGCCGACGCGCCACTGGACTCACGCCTGACCGCAGTGATGGCACTGATTTCCGGCCTCGTGGTCGCGAACAGCTATTACGCGCAGCCATTGGTCGACGCGATCGCCGAGAGTCTGCACGCGTCGACCACGAATGTCGGACTGGTCGTCACTGCGAGCCAGATCGGGTACGCGGTGGGGCTGGCGATGCTCGTCCCTCTCGGTGACCTCGTCGAACGCAGAAAGCTGTTGGCGGTCATGCTGACCGTGACGTGCGCGGCCCTCGTGGTCATGGCAGCAGCACCATCGTGGCAGGTCCTGGCCAGCGCAGCCGTGATAGCCGGTGCGGGCTCCGTGGTCGGTCAGGTTCTGGTGCCGCTGGCCGCGTCGTTGGCCACCGACGACGAACGCGGACGCGTGATCGGCAACGTCATGACCGGGCTGTTGCTGGGCATTCTGTTGTCGCGGGTCGTCGCCGGTCTCATCGCTCAGGTCGGCGGTTGGCGGGCTGTCTTCGTGGTCGCGGCGTCGTTGATGGTTCTCGCATACGTGCTGGTGCGGACCCTGCCGCCGGTTCCGCCCGACGCTTCGCTCACGTACCGGGGTCTGCTGGCGTCCGTCGTTGCATTGGTACGCGAGGAGCGCGTTCTCCGGTGGCGGATCGCGTACGGAACCACGACCTACGCGTCGTTCGGCGTGTTTTGGACGTCGGTGGGATTCCTGCTCGCGGGGCCTGCCTATGGCTGGTCCGACGCGCGAATCGGGCTGTTCACGCTGGTCGGCGTCGCCGGTGCGCTGGCGGCGCGGTTCGCGGGTCGGCTCGCCGATCGTGGCTACGCGCAGCGCCAGACAGGGTTGTTCGTCCTCGTCACGTCGCTCAGTTTCCTGCTCCTTGCCGTCGGCGAGCAGCACGTTCTCGCTCTGGCGGCAGGTGTCGCGCTGCTCGATCTCGGCATCCAGGGCACCCACATCAGCAACCAGAGCCTGTTCTACCCGCTACGACCCGACGCCCGCAGCCGACTCAACACGGCCTACATGACCACCTACTTCCTGGCGGGGTCGATCGGCAGTGCACTGTCCGTCGTGGTCTACACGTGGGCGGGATGGCCGGCAGTCTGCGCGCTGGGTGCCGCGTTCCCCGCACTCGGTTTCGTGCTGTGGGTGGTCGAGTCGTTTTCGAACCGCCGCTCCCACCTGCTACCTTGAACGCCGTTCAAGTTCGCATCACGAGGAGTGATCATGGCAGGCGCACAGGAGTCGACAGTGGCCGGTTCGAAGTTCCGTATCTCGGCCCGTGACATGGCTCAGATCGCTGTATTCGCTGCGTTGCTGGCAGCGCTCGGCCTGCCCGGCGCCATCACCGTCGGCTTCAGTGGTGTTCCGATCACGCTGCAGACGCTCGGCGTCATCCTCGCCGGAGCGATCCTCGGTGCCCGCAAGGGGACGCTGGCCGTCGTCGTGTTCATCGCACTGACGCTGATCGGCCTACCCCTGCTGTCGGGTGGACGCACAGGTCTGACCGCTCTCGCCGGACCCAGCGCCGGGTACCTCATCGGCTGGATTCCCGCCGCCTTGGTCATCGGCCTGCTGACGGCACGCATTCTGCCGAAGTATCCCGTCGTGCTCGGCCTGCTGATCAACGCGCTCGGCGGCATCCTCGTCATCTACGTCTTCGGCACGTTCGGCCTGCTGCTGCGTACCGACATCGGAGTCTGGGGTGCCATCTCCGCCAACTTCGCATTCCTGCCCGGTGATGCGCTGAAGGTCGTCATCGCTACCGTCGTCGCCAAGAGCGTGCACCGCGCCTACCCGGGCCTGATCCGTTCGTGACCGAAGTGCTCGGCGGCGTAGGTGACGCACCGGCACTGAGGTGGGCCGGCCGGACCGTCACCTATGCCGAGTTCGACGCAGCGATCGACGCGTGGCCCGACGAGCCCGTGTGCGACGCGTCGGAACTCGATGTTCCGACGGCCCTCGTCGCCGTCTTCGCCGCTGCTCGCCGGGGCAGAGCAGTACGCGTCGAGAATCCCGATGCGAGGCCCGAGTCCCGCGAAATTCCCGTTGGAGCTTGGCTGCTCGTCGCCACGTCCGGATCGACCGGACGCCCCAGGCCACTGGCACGCACCGTCGCGTCGTGGGCCGACAGCTTCGATGCATTCACCGCGGTCACGGGTCTGAAGCCCGAGGACACGGTCCTGATCACCGGTCCGCTGCACGCGACGATGCACCTTTTCGCGGCCGTCCACGCGTTGCACATCGGTGCGTGCGTCACCGACGACGAGCAGATCGCGACGGCCGCGCACGCCGTGCCTGCGGTACTGCGGCGGCTCGTGCACAACGCCCCACAGCTGCGGACCGTCGTCGTCGCCGGAACCGCACTCGACGCCGGCGCGCAGGAGCGTGCCGCAGGCCTCGACCTCATCGAGTACTACGGCGCCGCCGAGCTGTCGCTCGTTGCCGCGCGCAGGGTGCCCGAACCGCTGAGGCTTCTCGACGGCGTCGAGGCACGAGTGGACGACGGGTTGCTCGTCGTCCGCAGCCCGTACGCCGCGCTCGGAACGCCCGAGTGGGTCGGCGTCGGCGACCTGGCCGAGCTGTCCGACGACGGCACACTCGCCGTGTTCGGCCGCGGCGATGCGGTCATCGACGTCGGGGGCACGACCGTGGTCGCCGAGGATGTCGAACGCATTCTCGACGCCATCGACGGTGTCCGAGCAGCTGCCGCGATCGGTACACCGCACGACGTGCTCGGCGCGACGGTCACCGCGGTGGTCGAGCTGGACGGCGACCTCGACACGGTCAAACAGCACGCCCGTCGCCGACTGCAGAAAGAGGCGGTTCCACGCCGCTGGGTGGTCGTCGACGAGTTGCCACGTACGGGCAGCGGAAAGATCGCGCGTGGTCGGGTGAAAGACTCGCTGTCATGACTGCGATGCCCGTTCTGGTTGCGCCGTGGCGGACGCCGATCGGAAACGCCGGGCACGGTTTCAAGAATCTGACGACGACGAATCTTGCCGCGCCCGTGCTGTCCGCGGTCGTGACGTCGCTGCGCGAATCGGGATGCTCCGACGAGGTCGACGACGTCGTGCTCGGCAACTGCCTGGGCCCGGGCGGTGATCCGGCCCGCATCGCGGCCCTGCGCGCCGGACTCGGCGTCGACGTGCCCGGCGTGACCGTCGACCGCCAATGCGGATCGGGCCTCGACGCCGTCATGCACGCTGCGATGCGTGTCCGCAGCGGCGAGGACCAGCTGATCCTGGCCGGTGGCGTCGAGTCGGCCAGTACCGCGCCGTGGCGCTTCTGGCCACCGGCATCCGATGAAACTCCCGTCCGCTACACCCGTGCTCCCTTCGCGCCCGACGGCTTTCCCGACCCGGACATGGGCGTCGCCGCCGACGATCTCGCGCGCAAGCTCGGAATCAGCCGCGAGCGGCAGGACGCGTACGCCGCGCGGTCGCATGCATGCGCCGCGGCCACCGACTTCTCCCACGAGATCGTCCCGATCGTCGGCCTCTCTCGCGACGAGCGAATTCGACCCAACATGACCCAGCAGAGGCTCGCGCGCCTGCGCCCGAGCTTCGGGGCCGACGGCACCGCGACCGCGGGCAACTCGTGCGGAATCTCCGACGGTGCAGCCGCTCTCGCGGTGACGACCGAAGCGCGTGCGAAAGGGCTTCCCGCACTGCGTGTTCTGGGTTCGGCGGTGGCCGGGTCGGATCCGGCGCTACCGGGCCTCGGTCCGGTGCCTGCGATCGAGAAGGTACTACGACGCACCGGCGTCGCGCTGGCGGACGTCGGGATCGTCGAGATCACCGAAGCATTCGCGTCGGTCGTCCTGGCGGTGACGGACGGCCTCGGCATCGACGAGAACATCGTCTGCCCGCAGGGAGGGGCCATTGCGATGGGGCATCCGTGGGGCGCGTCGGGCGCAATTCTGTTGGTACGCTTGGCAGCTCGAATGCTTGTAGGCGACGGACCCGAGGTAGGGCTTGCGGCCTGCGCCATCGGCGGTGGGCAAGGTATTGCGATGATCGTGGAGCGTGCGTGGTGAGCGAAATCGTGTTCGACTCGGTGCGGCATTCGTTCGGGGACCGAGAAGTGTTGCGCGGCATCAGTGTGACGATTACCGAGCGCCGCGTCGGCATCATCGGCACCAACGGATCGGGCAAGTCGACGCTGGCGCGGATGATCAACGGTCTGCTGACTCCGACGTCGGGCACCGTCACCGTCGACGGCGTGGACGCGTCGAAGAAGGGCGCACAGATCCGCAAGAAGGTCGGCTTCGTCTTCACCGACCCGGACACCCAGATCGTGATGCCGACGGTCGCCGAGGATCTCGCGTTCTCGCTACGCCGATCCGGGCTGAGCAAGACCGAGATCGCCGAACGCGTCCGGGAGATTCTGGTGCGCTTTCGGCTCGACGGCCACGCCGACCATCCGTCGCATCTGCTGTCCGGTGGGCAGAAGCAGTTGCTCGCGATCGGTGCCGTGCTGATCCGGCATCCCGAGGTCGTCATCGCCGACGAGCCGACGACGTTGCTCGATCTGCGCAACGCACGCGTCGTCGCCGAGGCACTGAATTCGATGGATCAGCAAGTGATCGTCGTGACGCATCAGCTGGCCTTGCTCGACGGTTTCGAGCGCGTCGTCGTCATCGACGACGGTCGCGTCGCCTTCGACGGCACCCCGGACGACGCCGTTCCCGCCTATCGAGAGCTCGTCGCGTGATCGGGCTGTATCGACCGGGGAACTCGCTGCTGCACCGACTGCCTGCGGGCGTCAAACTGGTGCTGCTCATCGTCGCGATCCTCGCCGCGACGATCCTGGTCCGCACGCCAGTAGCCGTCGGTGCAGTCGCGGTGGTCGTCGCAGTACTGTTCGCGATAGCCCGCATTCCGGCGAAAGTCGCTGTTGCGCAATTACGTCCGATCGTCTGGATGCTCCTGATCATCGGTGTGTTCCAGGTGATCATCACGTCGTGGCAGCGTGCCGTCGTCGTCTGCGGGCTGTTGCTGATCTCCGTCGCGCTGGCCGCACTCTTCACGCTGACGACGCGGATCAGCGACATGCTCGACACCGTCTCCCGCGCACTGCGGCCGCTACGACGGTTCGGCGTCGACCCCGAGCGCGTCGGTCTGATGCTCGCGCTCGCGATCCGGTGTATTCCGCTGCTCGCCACGATCGTGCACGAGGTCGCGGAGGCACGGAAGGCGCGCGGTCTGCAGTGGTCGATGACGGCACTGGCCACACCGGTTCTCGTGCGGGCACTGCGGACCGCAGATGCCATGGGCGACGCTCTCGTGGCCCGCGGCGTCGACGACGACTGACACCGGCGCCGTCGACGGGAGGTAGCTGCTCAGAGCACGTGCCGCGCCTTCATGCCCGCGAACACCGGTGCGACTCGGACGACGTCGCCCGTGGTGGGTGCGTGCACCATCTGACCGTTGCCGATGTAGATGGCGACGTGGCCGGGGCCGCCGGATTGCCAGTTACCGAACAACAGATCACCGGGCTGCGCCATCGACAGCGGAATCTCGGTGCCGACGTTCCACTGAGTCTCGGACGTGCGCGGCAGTTTCAGCGTGCCGTTCGATGCCTTGTACACCGCGTACGACGTCAGTCCTGAGCAGTCGAACCCGCCGCCCGACGGGCCGTTGATGTTGCCGCCGCCCCACACGTAGGGCAGGCCGAGGTAGTCCATGGCGAGCTGTACGACGCGGCCGCCGATTCCGGCGAGGTCGAGCGCCGAGAACGGCGTCAGCAACGCGGCGAACTGTGGTTCCATCGCTCGGATCTTGGCGACGTACGGTTTCGTCTGATTCTCGTAATCCGGTGTTCCCGACGGCATTCCGCCGGATCGAAGCACGGCCCCGGCGCCTGCGTTGTACCCGGCGATCGTCAGATCCAGTGTGTCGCCCTGGACTCGTCCGTCGGACTTCCATTTCGATACCTGAGAATGTATGTCGCACAACAGGTTTCCCGACGCCATGACCGAGTCGGCGATGCCGTTGATGTCGGCCACTCCGTCGCCGTCGGCGTCCTTGCCGTACTTGCGCCACGTCGACGGCATGAACTGGCCGGGGCCTCGCGCGCCCGAACTCGACACGGGTGACGTCGGGCCGTAGCGAAAACCGTTCTCCGCGGCGTACAGCGCAGCGATGGTCGGGGCCGTGACGCCCTCGCAGAGCGATCCGGCGCGCGTCAGCCAGGGGACGAATGCGGTGATCGCACCGATCGGCGACAGCGAGACACCGGTGAACGTCGCGGGCATGCCCGGGAACAGTGCCCGGCGAACGGCTTCGGCGGCAGGCATGAACGCGGTCTGGTTGGTGAGGTCGGACAGCGAGAAGCTGAGTGAGCCGAACTGCATCGTGCCTGCACCGGACGGGAACAGCGACGGCGCGAACGCACTCGGTGCGACGGGAACGCTCGCCGCCAATTCCGTGGTGGGCAGGGTGGGTGATTCCGGAACCGGCGGCTCGGGTGCCGGGGCGGCCCCGGCTTCCGGCGCCGGCAGCGCCTCCGGCTCGGCGGGCTTCTCGGGCAACAGTGGGTCGGTGGCGGTTTCGAGGGCGGCGGCGCCGTTGTCGAGTGCCGCGCTCGCCGCGTCGCGCGCAGGCTCGGGCATCGATTTCAGCAAGTCGTCGAGTTGCTGCGTCAGCCCGGGCGCGCTGTTCTCCGCTGCGGCAGCCACATCCTCGGCCGCATCCTGAACAGGTTGGGGAAGATCGGTTCCTGCTACGGCGCCTGCGGCGGACACGATGACGGCAACTATCACTGCGATCGGATCGCCTGCCATGTACAACTCCTGGTGCTCGAGCTCTCCCCGACATGCCACGCCAACCCCTTCGCGTGAGCTGACTCACACATCATGCCTTGCCGAGATGATTCGCGGGCCGAAACGGAAACGAGTTCTAGTACGGCCGTGCCGGTGTTGGGTTCGCAGTAAAGTTGTCCCCGATCACAAGGAGGGGTCGTCATCACCAGAAAAGTGCTGTCACCGGACACAGTCTGGGACCCGGGTGAGCAGTTGTTGTCGCAGTGCGTCGTCACCTCGAACGCCTCGCGCACCCTATATCTGTCGGGACAGACGGCGATCACCGCCGACGGTCGATTCGCCGGTATCGACGACGTCGAGGCGCAGATCAGGCTGGCCTTCGAGAACATTCGGCTCATCCTCGCAGCCGCAGACGGCACGCTGGACGACGTCGTGAAGGTGACGGTGTACTTCGTCGACATCGGCAATCTGGATACGTACACCAGAATCCTGGGTGAGCTGTTCCCGCAGACACGGCCCGCGCAGACCGTCGTCGAAGTAGCTCGTTTGGCGATGCCCGAATTACTGATCGAGATCGACGCTGTGGCAGTGCTCTAGAAAGCCTGTCAGATCAGCGTCGCCCAGTAATCCGAGAAGCGGATACCGATTGCGACGACGACGATCGCGTACCAGACAGCGAGGATCGTCCACCGCCATTCGAGCAGGAGCCTGGCCGCCGTGCCTGCGTTCTGGCGATCGACCAGTTGCGACAGCGACACGACGAAGATCGGCATCGTCACGGCCCAGACGACCATGCAGTACGGGCAGAGTGCGCCGATCTCGTACAGGCTCTGGTAGATCAGCCAGTGGATGAACACCTCGCCGAGGAGCGTGCCAAGGCTCAGCCCGAGCCAGTACCAATGCGGCAGTTCTACATTGGCAAGCGTCAGAACGCCGGTGACGACGACGATCGAGAATGCGACGATGCCGAGGATCGGATTGGGAAATCCGAAGACCGCGGCTTGCTCGGTGGTCATGACCGAGCCGCAGGACAGTACCGGGTTCAGGCTGCACGACGGCACGTACGACGCGTCCTCGAGCAGCTTGATCCGCTCGATCGTGAGTGTCAGTGCGGCGAGGAGTCCGAGGACGCCGCCGATCGACAGGACCCACGCGGTGACCCTCGCGGGTCTCACTGTGCTGCGGAAATGGCCGCGCGCAGGCCGTCCGGCGTCGGGTTCTGGACCACGGTGCCGTTCACCGAGACGGTCGGGGTGCCGGTGACGCCGCCGGCGAGCACTTGCTGGGTCTGGCTGGTGACGTAGTCGGTGTAGGTGCCGTCGGTGATGCAGCCGGCCACCTCGGCACTGTCCGCGCCTGCAGAGGCAGCGATGGCGACGAGCTCGTCGTCGGTCAGACCGCTGCCGCCCTCGGCGGGCTGCTGCTCGAACATGGCCGTGTGCCACGCCGGCCAATCGGCGATGTCCGCGTCCGCGACACACATGCTCGCGTTGGCTGCGCGGGTGGAGTAGTTGGTCGACGACATGCGGTCGAGAATCGCGATGGGCTTGTAGTCGACCGCGACGGTGTTGTCGGCGACGAGGTCCGAGAGGGTGTCACCGCTGATGGCTTCGAACTGCTTGCAGGCCGGGCACTGGAAGTCCTCGACGACCGTGACGACGACGGCCGCGTTCGGATCGCCGATGCGGATGGCGCCGTCCGAGGTGACTGCCGACGGGGTGGCGGCGGGTGTTGCGGTGCTGTCGTCGGACTTCTTCGATGCGATCGAGAATCCGATGACGGCGATGAGCGCAATCAGTACGACGGCGACACCGATCTGGATCAGTGTGCGGCGCTGCTTGTCCTTCTTGCCCTGCAGAGCGGCAGCGGCTGCCTGTGCCTTCTTCTTGCTGTTGTTGCTCACTGGTTCCCTCGCTCACCCGAAAAAGTCCTTCGGCCAGGATAAGCGCGCGAACCTGAGCGCTACGTAAGAGCGACGATCCGCTCGACGGCGTATCCGTAGCCCGCGATGCCGAGTCCGGCGACTACTCCGCTGGCGATGGGGGAGACGAACGAGTGGTGACGGAACTCCTCGCGTGCGTGGACGTTGCTGATGTGCACTTCGACGATGGGCACCTCGGGGATGACGAGCGCATCCCGGAGTGCGACGGACGTGTGAGTGAGACCACCGGGGTTGATCACGATGCCCGACGCCTTCCCACGGGCTTCGTGGATCCAGTCGATGAGCATGCCCTCGTGGTTCGACTGTTCGGCGCGGACGGTGCGTCCGTGCGCGGCAGCGGTTTTCTCGCACAGGGCGACGACGTCGTCGAGCGTTTCGTGACCGTACACGTCGGGCTGACGGGTGCCGAGCATGTTCAGGTTCGGTCCGTTGAGCACCAGGATGTAGCCGTCGGTCATGGGATTGCTCACTTTCTCTTCGCCTCGCGCCGCCGGGTCGAATCCTTCCACAGGCCACCCGGCAGAATGTTCACAGTGAAAACAGTGTGGGTGGTGTGGGGAGTCGGCGTCTTCGCGTACATCGTCGCCATCCTTCACCGCACTGCTTTCGGCGTCGCCGGTCTCGAAGCGGCGTCTCGTTTCTCGATCAACCCAGCGGTGTTGTCGTCGTTCGTCGTGCTGCAGGTCGTCGTGTACGCGGCGATGCAGATCCCGGCAGGACTGTTGTTGGACCGTGTCGGATCGCGCAAGATGATCGCGCTCGGTGCGCTTCTGATGACGACGGCGCAGGTCATGCTGGCCGTGACCGAGTCGCTGCCGGTGGCCGTCGCGGCCCGTGCCCTCGTCGGTATCGGTGACGCCCTGACGTTCATCTCGGTGCTGCGGCTGGTGCCGCGATGGTTCCCTCCGCGTCAGGTGCCGATCGTGTCGCAGCTGACCGGTCTGATCGGGCAGTCGGGACAAATTCTGTCCGCGGTGCCGTTCCTGATTCTGCTGCAGGGACCCGGGTGGACGTTCGCGTTCGGCAGTGCCGCGTCGCTCGGCCTGTTGGCCTTCGTGCTCGCGTTGTCCCTGATTCGGGACACACCTGCCGGCGCCGACGTCGTCGAATCGACGACGTCCCTGCGGGAGACGTTCGGATCGATCGGCCAGGTGTGGAAGCGCCCTGGCACGCGGCTCGGATTCTTCAGTCACATGGGCACGCAGTTCTCGATCACCGTGTTCGCGCTGCTGTGGGGCATCCCGTACCTGACGTCCGGGCAGGGTCTGTCGGCGTCGACGGCAGGAGGGTTGCTGTCGATCTCGGTGGTGTCGTCGGTCTTCTCGGGAATCTGCCTCGGCATTCTCACCGGCCGGTATCCGATGCGTCGGTCGTGGTTGGTGTTGGCCGTCATGGTCAGCAATGCCGCGATGTGGGGCATCGTGCTGGCGTTGCCCGGCCCGGCGCCGTTGTGGCTGCTGGTGCTGCTGGTGGTCGTCATCTCGGTCGGTGGTCCCGGGTCGATGATCGGGTTCGACTACGCCCGCACCTTCAACCCGAGCGCTAACCTCGGTACGGCTCAGGGCATGGTCAACATCGGCGGGTTCACGGCGTCGCTCCTCGTGATCGCCGCGATCGGATGGATTCTGCAGGCGCTGGGCGGTTACACGTTCGACGCGTTCCGCGTCGCCTTTCTCGCGCAGTACCCGGTGTGGATCGTCGCGATCATCGGGGTGTTGCTGACGCGTCGCAAGACTCGTCGTCAGCTGGCCGACGAGGGCATCTACCCGCACACGATGCGGGAGGTCATTCAGCGCGTTCGCGACCGGTAGTGCTTCCCGCGAGCGTCGCGACGGCCGTCGGCGCGGCCAGTCCCCGCAACGTGACGTGCCCTGTGCCATGCCACTGCTCGGCCTCGTCGGCCGCGGCGACGTCGACGACATCCGCCGCGACGAGGACCCGCGACGGTTCGGTCTTCGCCAGGTCCGACAGCCTCGCCGCACAGTTCACCGGCTCGCCGATGACGGTGTACTCGTAGCGTGTTTTCGCACCGATGTCGCCGGCGAAGACCTGTCCGGCTGCGACGCCGATTCCGAAATCCATCGAGTCGAGTGCCTGCAGCGCGACGCGCAGATTGCGTGCGGCGCGCAACGCAGCCGTTGCCGGGTCATCGATGGGCTGCGGCGCACCGAAGATCGCGAGTGCCGCGTCGCCCTCGAATTTGTTGATGAAGCCGTGGTTGTCGTCGACGGTTTCGACGACGATCGCAAGAAACTCGTTCAATGCTTCGGCGACGCGTTCGGGCGGATGATCGACGGCGAAAGACGTCGACCCGACGAGGTCGATGAACAGCACCGCCGCGTAGCGGACGTCGCCACGGGGGAAGTCCGACTCCTCGAGCGCGCGCGAGGCGACCTGTGCGCCGACGTGTCGACCGAACAGGTCACGAAGACGCTCACGCTCGGCCAACCCGGCAGCCATGCTGTTGAATCCGCGCTGCAGAGTCCCGATCTCGGATGCGTCGTAGACCGGGACCGCGACGTCGGTTCTGCCGTCTTCGATTTCCGTCATGGCCGAGCTCACTTCACGGACGGGCTCCGACACCGACCGGGCGACGAGTATCGTCCCGCGCAAGCCGGTGGCCAGCGCGATCGCCGACACGATCAGTATCGGGAGCTCGATGGGTGCCTCGATCTTCAAGGGCGTACCGGTGGCGTGGACGACGACGATGAGCGTGATCGCCGCGACAGGAATCGCCGTGCAGACGAGCCACGTGCCGATGAGGCGGGTGAGGACGGATGATTCCGGCCGCGTTCTCGGTGCCGTCGCCGACGCGAGCGCGGCCACCGGGCGGAGTGCTCGCTCGGTGAGAAGGTAGCCCGTGCCCGCCGTCGTCACGGCGCCGAAGACCGTGCCGACGACGATCAGCACGGTGATGTCGCGATCGGTGTCGTGGGTCAGCAACGCAAGCGCGAAACCGAAGACGAGCCACATCACCAGGTGGGAGATCGTGTGACGCAGCGGTGTTCGGACAGCGTGCCGGGACTGTCCTGCCGTCGGGACGTCCCCGCGCGCGACCCAGCGCAGAGTGGGAACGATCAGCAGGACACCTGCCGCTGCGCCGGTCGTGATGCCCAGCGGCACGATCCAGCGGAATGCGCTGTAGGCCGGGTCGGTCAGGACCCCTGCCACCGACGTCGACTCGGATCGGGCCAGTAGAGCGACGACGAATCCGACCTGGACCGCGGCGACGACGTTGAGGACGATCAGCGAAATGCCGTAGTGCGCCGCAACTCTGCGAACCTGGACCTGGTTGTCGGGCATGGTGTCGAATTCTGCTCTTCTCACGTGCCCGGTCGGGTGAAATCTCTTTGCAATCTCATCCGGCCGCGAGCATGCTGGTGGTCTGCTTTTAGTTGCATGACGTAAGCAAACAAAACGTAAAGGTGTGACCAAGCGTGGTATCCCAACCTGACGTGACGGCATCCGATTCCGGCGAGTACAGCCACCGGGAGATCATGACGATCCTGTCCGGGCTGATGCTCGGCATGTTCCTCGCTGCGTTGGACCAGACGATCGTGTCGACGTCGGTGCGCACGATCGCCGACGACCTCAACGGGTTCTCGATCCTGGCGTGGGTGACGACGGCGTACCTGATCACCTCGACGGTGTCGACGCCGTTGTACGGCAAGCTGTCCGACCTCTACGGGCGCAAGCCGTTCTTCATGACGGCCATCTCGATCTTCGTCGTCGGCTCGATGCTGTGTGGGATCGCGACGTCGATGTACGAGCTCGCTGCGTTCCGGGCCGTGCAGGGCCTCGGCGCGGGGGGTCTGATGTCGATGGCGCTGGCCATCATCGGTGACATCGTGCCGCCCCGTGAGCGAGCGAAGTACCAGGGCTATTTTCTGGCCGTGTTCGGCACCTCGAGCGTCCTCGGTCCCGTCATCGGTGGCCTGTTGGCCGGCCAGTCGTCGATCCTCGGGATCACCGGGTGGCGCTGGGTCTTCTACATCAACGTTCCGCTCGGCATCATCGCGCTCGTCGTGGTGTGGCGGGTGCTTAATCTGCCTGTATATCGGCGGGAGGCGCGCGTCGACTGGTGGGGAGCGGTGTTGCTGACCATCGGCCTCGTCCCGTTGCTGATCGTCGCCGAGCAGGGCCGCGTCTGGGGATGGACGTCGGCGCGTGCGTCGACCTGCTTCGCCATCGGTGTCGTCGGCGTCGTGCTGTTCGTTCTGGTCGAGATCAAGATGCGCGACGACGCCCTCATCCCCATGCGGTTCTTCCGGAACCGTCTGTTCGCGCTGTGCATCGCGGTCAGTGTCATCGCCGGTGCGGCGATGTTCGGTGGTATCTCGCTGTTGCCGCAGTATCTGCAGGTCGTGAAGGGCTCGTCGCCGACGCTCGCCGGGTATCAGACGCTTCCGCTCGTCGGGGCGCTCATGGTCGCGTCGATCGTGTCGGGTCGCGTCATCTCGAAGACCGGTCGATACAAGATCTTCCCGATCGTCGGCACCGCGTTGATGGCGATTGCGATGTTCGCGTTCCACTACGTGGGTGCGGACACCCCGCTGTGGCAGACGATGATCGTGATGGCTGTGTTCGGCATCGGACTGGGGTCGATGATGCAGCCCCTCACGTTGGCGATCCAGAACGCGATGCCACCGAAGGACATGGGTGTGTCGACGTCCGCGGCGACCTTCTTCCGTCAGATCGGGGCGACGCTGGGTGTCGCGGTGTTTCTGTCGATGCTGTTCAACCAGCTCACGCCGAAGACCGGGGATGCGCTCGTGGCGGCCAGTTCGGATCCCGACTTCCAGGAGGCGGTGAAGACGGCTGCCACCAGCAGTGATCCGCTCGAGTCCGGCTACGCGAACGCACTGATCACGCACGATTCTTCGGTCGCGGGGAGTGCGCTGACCGACTCGTCGTTCATTCAGAAGATCGACTCGGTTCTGGCCGAGCCGTTCCGGATCGGTTTCTCGAACGCGATGGACTACGTGTTCCTGGCGGTGTCGATTCTGATGGTCGTCGGATTCGTGCTCGTGCTATTCGTCAAGGAGGTGCCGCTGCGGACGATGTCCGGCATCGCGGCCGCGCGTCAGGAGCGAGAGGCGGAGGCTAGGGGTGAGGAGTTATAGCGTTCACCAGGGCTCGCATGGCCGACGCGGCGCTGTCCGTCTCGGTCGGCCCGAGCGCCGCCAACGCTGCGACCAGGGCGGCGATCTCCTCGAACGTCAGGTCCACAGGTCGAACTCGCGCGTGCCTGGGTAATCGGCTGCCGCCGCCGTTGCCTGGGACAGCGACGATCGGAACGCCGGATTCGACGAGGCGTCGGCGATCTCGTTCGGCGGTCCGGACGCTGACGCCGAGCTTCGCGGCAAGCACTTCCGTGGACGCCGGGATGGGCGAGTCCGCCAGGATCTCGATCAGCCGTTGCTGGCGTGCGACGCGTCGCAGAGTCAAGTGGTTGTCACGGGAGCTGGCGCTCAGGTCGCGGGGCACGTACGAATTCTTTCCGATCCCCGACACAGGCGTGGCGGTAATGCGTCGTACGTTGCCGAACATGAGCATCGACGAACAAGAGACGATCGAGAATTTCTTCGCCCGGTACACCGGCTACCTGTCCGACGGCGACATCGACGGACTCGTCGACATCTACAACTATCCGGCGCTGGCGGTGTCACCTCACGGATGTCTGGCCGTCACCGATCCGCAGCAGACCCGCGACTTCTTCACCGAGGGTCGACAGTTCTACCGCTCGCGGGGCATTCACGCGGTGCGCGCGAAGAACATCGTGACCGAGATCGAAGGTGATGGAATCTGGGTGGGTCACCTGCTGCTCGAGAACCTCGGCGCCGATGGTGACCCGGTAGGCGTCGAACGCAACGCCTATCAAGTCGTCATGGGGGCGGACGGGATGCGTCGTATCGCGGTGTCGACGCCGCTGGATGGGGTGTGATCGGTTCACAGCTTTCCTCGAGCGTGCTCCCAGTCCGGACGCAAGTAGCGGGGTCACTCTGGTCGCAAGACATCGTCGATGGAGGACCACCGTGACCACACCACTTCTGCCACCGCGAGCGACTTCGCAGCCGCGCGCTGCGTCTCGGCACCGCCGCGCGCGTCGTTTCACGTCGAACCGCGATCATGTTCTGCTGGCCGCGCTGCTCGTCGCCACGGCGGTGCTCTATCTGTGGAATCTGACTGCGAGCGGCTACGCCAACACCTTCTATGCCGCGGCGGCGCAGGCGGGTTCGAAGGACTGGACGGCATGGTTCTTCGGTTCGCTCGACTCGTCGAACTTCATCACCGTCGACAAGCCGCCGGCGTCGCTGTGGATGATGGGCCTGTCCGCGAGGATCTTCGGATTCTCCAGCGCGAGCCTGCTCGTCCCGCAAGCGCTCATGGGTGTCGGCGCGGTAGCGACGGTGTATGCCGCGGTGAAGCGGGTCGCGAATCCGACTGCCGGTCTGCTGGCCGGTGCTGCATTGGCGACGATTCCCGCTGCTGCTCTGATGTTCCGGTTCGACAATCCCGACGCGCTGCTGGTGCTGCTGATGTCGGTGGGCGCGTACTTCGTCGTGCGGTCGTTGCAGACTGCGGTCGGTCGTCGTGCTGCGATGTGGCTCGCGTTCGCCGGTGTCGCACTGGGATTCGCGTTCTTGACGAAGATGCTGCAAGGCCTGCTGGTGTTGCCCGCGTTCGGACTGACGTATCTCGTTGCGGGACAGGCACGTCTGCGTGCGCGCCTGCTGCATCTCGTCGGTGCTGCCGCGGCATTGATCGCCGGTGCCGGGTGGTGGGTCGTGACGGTCGCGTTGTGGCCTGCCGATGCTCGTCCGTACGTCGGTGGTTCGACGGACAACACCGTGATGGATCTGGTGCTCGGCTACAACGGGCTCGGGCGCATTTTCGGAGGAAGCGGGAACGGTGGTGGGGGTGGCGGCGGCATGGGCGGTGGCGCTGCGGGTTCCAGTTTCGGCGGTGCCACCGGCCTGGATCGGTTGTTCGGAAGCGAGATGGGTATCGAGATTTCGTGGCTCGTTCCGGCTGCGCTGATCGCATTGGTGTTCGGGTTGATTGCCCGCGGTCGTGCGCCGCGGACGGATCTGCTGCGAGCCTCGCTCGTGCTGTGGGGTGGCTGGTTCCTCGTGACGGGCCTGATCTTCAGTTACATGTCCGGCACGATTCATCCCTACTACACGGTGGCTCTGGCGCCCGCGATCGCAGGTCTGATCGGTACGGGCGGGTACGCACTGTGGTTGCGCCGTGAATCGATCTGCGGCAGAGCAGGTCTGGCGACGGTGATGCTTGCTGCCGGAATCTGGTCGTGGGTTTTGCTGAACCGCAATGCCGATTGGCTGCCCGCATTGAAATGGCTCTTGTTGGTGGGCACGGTCGTCGGAGCTGCACTCTGGCTTGTGGCCGGTCGGATCCGGAAGTTGGCGGCTGTGGCGCTGATCGTCGGGGCGCTGGCAGGACTCGGTGGTGGGACGTCGTACGCCATCGCGACGGCGGCGACCGCGCATGGTGGATCCATCCCGACCGCTGGTCCGACCGGTGCCGTCTCCGATACCGGTATGGGCGGCGGCATGGGTGGCGGCATGCGGATGCCGAGTGACGGTCAGGCGCCCAGTGGTGAAATGCCGAGCGGTGAGATGCCGGCCGGTGGGATGTCCGGCGGTGAGGTGCCCAGCGGTATGGGTGATGGTCAGCAGCCCGGCGCGTCGATGTCCGACAGCACCCAGGCGGGTATTCCGTCCGGCGGCGCTCCGTCCGGCGGCCCGGGTATGTCGTCGCAATCGTCCGATGCGGTGAACGAGTTGCTCGAATCTGCCGACACCACGTGGTCGGCTGCGGTGAACGGTTCGCAGTCGGCCGCAACGTACGAGCTGGCTACCGATACGGCCGTCATGGCGATCGGTGGGTGGAGCAGTGACCCTGCTCCGACGCTCGACCAGTTCATCGCGTATGTCGCGGACCATCAGGTGAAGTACTACATCTCGAGTGGTCAGGGCGGAGGCATGGGCGGACAGGGCGGTCCCGGCGGCAGCTCGGACAGCACGTCGTCCGAAATCGCCGAATGGGTGGCTGCTAATTTCACGGCCACGACTGTCGACGGCACGACCGTCTACGACCTCAGCACCTACGCCGGCTGAGCCACGCAGCACCATGACATGGCCCGCGACTTCAGGCCATGACGCGTAGATCCCCTGTCCTGCCATCACGGTGGGGCAGGGGATCGTCGTTGTCGGATCGCCTGTGTCAGAACGGTGCTGGGTCATCGGCGTCTACCCTTTCTTTGCCGGTGATGTCGACGTTCCAGGGGTCGGTGGGTTGATCGTGGGTGGTTGTTTCGCTGGCCTTCTCGGCCTCGCCGGTCTTGTCGGGCTCGCTGGTCTTGTGGGGCTCGGCGGGCGTTGGCTTCGTCGGTTCCGTTTCGGGTGATGTCGTGTCGCATGTGGGTCTGCGTTTGCGGGGTATGTGTGGTGTGAGTGTGTGGCCGGTGAGATCGGTTGCGCCGACGCTGTTTCCGGGGAGGGTGACGGCGGTGCTGCCGGAGTTCGATGTCCAGTGTTCGATGGCTCCGGCGAGCATGGTGGTGTGCCAGGCGGCCATGGTTTTGAGGGAGTGGTGGTAGCGGCACAGGCAGTGCAGGTTGGTCAGGATTGTCCATCCGCCGCGGGCGGGGTCGTGGTGGAGGTAGGGGATGATGTGGTCGAGTTCGCAGCTGGCTGCGGGGACGTCGCAGCCGGGGAATCGGCAGGTGCGGTCGCGGTGGCGGACCAGGTCGGCGAGCTGTGTGCGGGGCTTGTACTGCAGTGCTCCGGCGGGTGGTTCGATGAATCCGCCGTGGCCGTCGGGGTAGAGCGCTTGGGCGACAGCAGGGTTGGCGGCGATCGCTTTCTCGAGGGCAGCGATGAGTGTGTAGGAGCCGCGGTAGGGGCCGGTGTCGGCGGGGACGGTCTGTGCGCGAGCGGCGCCTACAGCCGGTTTCGGCAGGCGTAGTCCGCGTCGGCGTCGCCCGCGTCCGAGTGGGTGGAACGTCAGATGATCGACGGGTGTCGGGCGTCCGGTAGCTGCTGGGGCATTCTCGGATTCGGTCGCGGCGTCCCCGGTATCACCTTCCTGCTCGGCGCTTTCGGTGTCGGTGTCGGTATCGTCGCTGTCGTGACCGGCCGTTCCTCCGGCAGCGTCGTCGTCGTTTTCCTCGCGTTCGCCTTCGCCTTTGCGTTCGTTTTGGTCGCCGGCCTCGTCGGCGGCAGTGTTCGTGCTGTTCGCGTCCTGCTCGGCACTTTCGGTCACGGTGTCGGTGTCTTCTGCGGTCGCGTCGTCGTCGTCGTTAGCCGTGTCGGTGGTGTTGTCGAGGGTGATGTGGAGTTCGTCGGCGATGTTTCTGGCTTCGGTGATGACGATGTGCCAGTCGCTGTTGGCGGCGAGTTCGCGGGCGTAGGCGGCGTCGATCAACCCGTGTCCAGCGAGGTAGGCGGGTAGATCGTTCAACGCGGCGAGGGTGGCGAGGTCGATGGTGATCGAGGTCAGTGGTACGCGCCGGTCGGGCAAGGTCCGGTTGGCGGTGCAGGGGTGGTCTTCGTCGACGTCGCAGGTGCAGGCGAGATGGGTTTCGCGTCGCATGCATGCGGTGTAGGCGGCGGCGAGGCGTTGGCTGCGGGTACGAGGGTCGCGCGGGCATACGGTGGCGGCCATTTCGGTGATCGATTGCCAGCAGGCGGCGGCGTCGGCGGCGTCGAGGGTTGCTTCGATGGTGGCGATCAGGTCTTTGTCGCGGTAGCGCACTCCGGTGAGCTTTTTCAGGTCTTCCCGTGTTTCGGCGACTTCATCGGGTGCGGTGCGCTGGATGATGGCGGCTATTTCGGTGGCCAATGGTCCGGGCGAGAGCCTTCTAGCGGCGTGTAGTACTTCGGCTTCGATCCGGGTGGCGGCATCCAAAGACAGCGGGGAGGTGACCCGGTAGATCGCGCGGACGCGGGCGAGGTCGAGTTCGCCGGCGTCGAACGCTTTCTTGATCGCGGGCAGTCGTAGCCGTAAATCCATGCCGATCTCGGCGAAGGTGTCCGCGACGGTTTTCGAGCAGCCCAGGATTTTCGCGGTTTCGGAGGCGGCGTAGTTGCCGGCGTCGGTGATCAGGTCCCCGACTTGGATAGTTTGGTGGATGCACGAATCCCACATGTGGGCTGCGAGAGCGACTTTGCGTGCGCAGGCCTGGTTTTCCAGGACCGCGACCTGCGACAGTTCACCCAACAGGTCGGTGTCGATGACCGGTTTCTTCTGTGGTCCGACGTATTTCGCGAACGCGCTGCGCTCCGTGAACGGCATGGATTCAAGCCCCCCGACTCGATTCGAACTTGTGTTCGACTATACCACCGAAGATCGGGATGTCAAGGAAACTGGTTGCGCCGCAGCGCATTACGATCGAACAGGCGCTATCACATGCCACCGACAAGAACGCGCCGCGCGCATCGCGACACGCATCAACCAGGGTCACGCATCAACGGGCCCGGGCGCCAAACATCCCTACGGCACATCCCGGATATCCCCGACCCTGTGCTCGAATCCGCCGAGGACCTCGGCGGCCGCAATTCGCGAACCCCGTCGACGACGTCTGGCCACGGCGTCGACCGGCGCCGCGCTCGAAGACGCCGTCCGAGAGGAGAAGACGTCGAATGCATACGTGCCATACGCCGTCGTGCGACCCTAGATCTGCACGTCCACCCACACCAACCTGTGGTCCGACGGGTGTTCCACCCCGGCAGGCCAGTGAACACCCGAGCCCGCGACTGTCAGGTCGTCCGATGGCAAGGCGTAGTCGACCCGCAGATCGCCGGGCACGGGATCGGCGAAATCCGCTGTATCCGTTCCACTACCGGCTTCCGACGTCGGCGCAGGATCCTGAACTCGAGGGTGATCCAACAGTTGCTGAATCGACCCGGCCACCGAATCGCCGTCGACCGGATCGCTGTTCTGATCACCCACCACGACGAACGATGCACCGGAGTCCAATCCGCCACGAACTCCGTTGTCGTCGTACAGATACTCCGCACCGGAGATGTAGTCGGCCGTCAGTCGGATCTCGTCGTGATTGCGCTTGCCGTTGCGATCCTCCGGGCCGTCGAACGACGGGGGAGTCGGATGCGACGCCAGCACATGCAGCGTCCGGCCGTCGACATCCACCGGTACATCCCAATGCGACTTGCTGGACAGGCGCAACGCGTCCGACGCGTCCCCGTAGTAGTCGCGTGGCAACAGCGAATTCGGCATGTCCTTCCACAGGAAGTTCTGGAACGTACGCACGCCCGAGGTGTCGATCGGATACTTCGACAACACCACCATTCCGTACTGACCAGCGAATTGACCGAACCCGTAGGCATCTCCCGGGCCATCCGTGGCGCCGTCGACATCCAGATCCAGCCCCGAGTCGACGCCCGTGTTCACGGGCGCCGTGTACGAGAATTCGTACTTGCCGTCGAGATACCGATCACGAAACAGGTTCACCGCATCGGGACCCGAATAGTCGAACTCGTTGATCAGCAACACATCCGGATCGTTCTGCCCGACGACGTCGGCAACCGCACGTATCTGCGTATCGTCGCCCTGCAGGTCGGCGACCAACTCGCCCGCGGCGCTTCGATTCATGCTCGCGTTGAACGTCGCAACCCTGATGGTCGACGCCTCGTTCTCGGCGGGCGACGCGCACCCGGCCAACACGGCAACAGCACAAACACCGACGAAAATCCTCATGCCCGGCACCGTAGAGGCTGCATCTGAACGGCACGTGAATTAACAAGCAGGCGCGCTTGCTTTTTTACGAACCCGCTGGAATGCTGTCCACATGGCCGACCTCGACTCGATCGTCGATGACCTCCGCGCGGAAGGCGATGCGCTGGACGCGCTCGTCGCCGACCTCGACCAAGAACAATGGTCGACGCCTACTCCCGCCGCCGGATGGACCATCGCTCACCAGATCGGACACCTGTCCTGGACAGACAACGTCGCCGAGCGGACGACGTCGGGTGCAGCAGGCGACGCCGACGCGGCGGCCGAGTTCGACGTAGCACTGAAGCAAGCGTGGGCCGACCCCACCGGATTCGTCGACGCCGCCGCCGACGAGGAAGCCGCCAAGCCGGACCTGCTGACCACCTGGCGCACCCGCAGGCACGCCATGGCCGATGCGCTCGTCAAAGTGCCTGCGCGAGTGAAGATCCCATGGTTCGGCCCGCCCATGAGCGCGGCGTCCATGGCGACAGCCCGATTGATGGAAACGTGGGCACACGGCCAGGACGTCGCCGACGCACTCGGCATCGTCAGGGAGCCGACCGACCGCATCAAGGGCGTGGCACACATCGGGGTGCGCACACGCGACTTCGCCTACGCCGTCAACCAGCAGACTCCGCCGGCCGAGCCGTTCCGGGTCGAGCTCACTTCCCCCTTGGGCGAGCTCTGGACCTGGGGACCGGAGGACGCGTCGCAGCGCGTCACCGGCTCGGCGGCGGACTTCTGCCTTCTGGTGACCCAGCGTGCTCACCGCGACGACCTCGATCTCACGGCCGTCGGTGACGACGCACAGCACTGGCTCACCATCGCTCAGGCCTTCGCGGGCCCACCTGGATCGGGACGTGACAAACGATGACCGTGCGGATCGGTAACTGCTCCGGCTTCTACGGCGATCGTCTCTCGGCGATGCGCGAGATGCTCGAAGGCGGCGAACTCGACTATCTGACAGGCGATTACCTCGCCGAACTGACGATGCTGATTCTCGGCCGCGACCGGATGAAGGACGCCACCCGCGGCTACGCGAAAACCTTCCTGCGCCAAGCCGAGGACTGCCTCGGGCTCGCTCTGGACAAGGGTGTCAAGATCGTCGCCAACGCAGGCGGACTCAATCCCGAAGGGCTCGTCGACGCGCTCGACAAGCTCGGTTTCGGCGCCGAAATAGCCTATGTCGAGGGCGACGACCTGTTGCCGCGCGCACAGGAACTCGGCCTCGGCTCGCCACTGACCGCCAATGCGTATCTCGGCGCGTGGGGCATCGTCGAATGCCTGAAATCGGGCGCCGACGTCGTCGTCACCGGGCGCGTCACCGACGCGTCCGTCATCGTCGGGCCAGCCGCACATCACTTCGGTTGGACACCAACCGATTACGACGCCTTGGCCGGGGCTGTCGTCGCCGGTCACGTCATCGAATGCGGCACCCAGGCGACGGGCGGCAACTACTCCTTCTTCACCGAGATCGCCGACATGTCCCGTCCCGGCTTCCCGATCGCCGAGATCGAGGCCGACGGTTCCTCGGTCATCACCAAGCACGAGAAGACCGGCGGCGCAGTGAGCGTCGGCACCGTCACCGCACAGTTGCTGTACGAGATCACCGGTGGGCGGTACGCGAATCCCGACGTCACCGCACGGATCGACACGGCCCGACTGACACAGGAATCGAGCAATCGCGTCCGCATCAGCGGCGTGACCGGCGAAGCACCGCCCCCGACGCTGAAGGTCTCGCTCAACTCGCTCGGTGGTTTCCGCAACGAATTCACGTTCGTGCTGACGGGACTCGACATCGACGCGAAAGCCGAACTCGCCCGTCGACAGTTCGAAGCCTGGTTGCCGACGAGGCCGAAAGAGCTCGACTGGACCCTCGTTCGCAGCGACAAGCCCGACGCCGACACCGAGGAAACGGCAAGCGCCGTGCTTCGGTGCGTCGCGCGCGACAGCGACCCCAACGTCGTCGGCCGCCAATTCTCCGCAGTGGCAGTCGAACTCGCACTCGCGAGCTACCCCGGCTTCTCGCTGACGGCCCCGCCGTCGAACGGCGGTCCGTACGGTGTGTTCACGGCCGGCTTCGTACCGATCGCCGCCGTGCCGCATACGGCGGTACTCCCGGACGGTACGCGGCGCGACATCCGCCCTGCCGAAGAGACCCGTGAGCTTGCACCTCTGGATCATCCCGAGCTTCCAGGCACGCGTCCGGCCGAGCCCACTGTCCGCCTCCCGCTCGGCACCATCGCGGCCGCCCGTAGCGGCGACAAGGGCGGTAACGCCAACGTCGGCGTCTGGGTGCGCACCGACGACGAATTCGCCTGGCTCGCACATGCACTGACGGAGTCGAAGCTGAAAGAGATGCTGCCGGAGACGCGCGAGCTCACCGTCACCCGACACGTTCTGCCGAACCTCAGAGCCGTCAATTTCGTCATCGACGGAATTCTGGGCGAAGGCGTTGCGTCACAGGCACGTTTCGATCCTCAGGCCAAAGGGCTCGGCGAGTGGCTTCGGTCTCGCCACATCGACATTCCCGAAACGCTCGCATTCCAAGGAGACATATGACGATCTGGACGACGCCGGAGCGGCAGCAGCTCCGGAAGACCGTTCGCGGCTTCGTCGAACAGGACATTCTGCCGCACCTGAACCAGTGGGAATCCGACGGTGAACTACCGCGCGAACTGCACAAGAAGGCCGCAGCACTGGGCCTGATCGGCGCGGGCTTCCCAGAGGACGTGGGCGGTGACGGTGGCGACCTCGCCGACGCCGTCGTCATCTGCGAGGAAATGCACCAGGCCGGTGCGTCGGGAGGCTTGTTCGCGTCGCTGTTCACCAGCGGAATCGCGTTGCCGCACTTGGTCGCAGCACGGAACGACGAGCAGATCGACAAGTGGGTCCGCCCGACCCTCGCGGGCGAGAAGATCGGCTCGCTTGCCATCACCGAACCCGGCGGTGGATCCGACGTCGGACATCTGCGAACCAAGGCAGTGCGCGACGGCGACCACTACGTCGTCAACGGTGCGAAGACCTACATCACGTCGGGCTGCCGTGCGGACTTCGTCGTCACTGCAGTCAGGACGGGCGGCGACGGTGCCGCCGGGGTGTCGCTACTCGTCGTCGAGAAGGGCACCCCCGGTTTCGAGGTCGCGAACAAGCTCGACAAGATGGGATGGCGCGCATCGGACACCGCGGAACTGTCGTTCACCGACGCCCGAGTGCCCGTGGAGAACCTCGTCGGCGCAGAGAATTCCGGGTTCGCGCAGATCGCGCAGGCCTTCCTGACCGAACGTATCGCCCTCGCCGCCCAGGCCTACGCCAGTGCGCAGCGGTGCCTCGACCTGACGCTGCAGTGGGTGCGCGACCGTGAGACGTTCGGAAAGCCGCTCATCGCACGACAATCCGTGCAGAAGACCGTCACCGAGATGGCGCGCAAGATCGACATCGCACGCGTCTACACCCGCAACGTCGTCGAGCGATCGCTCGACAGCAACGACGACCTGATCGCCGAAGTCTGCTTCGCGAAGAACACCGCCGTCGAAACCGGGGAGTGGGTGGCCGACAAAGCCGTGCAACTCTTCGGTGGCCTCGGCTACATGCGGGAAAGCGAAGTCGAACGCCAGTATCGCGACATGCGCATCCTCGGCATCGGCGGCGGAACCACCGAGATCCTGACCGGACTGGCAGCGAAACGATTGGGGTATCAGGCATGAGCGTGCTGAAGTCCACTCTCGACACCGCATCGGAGCAATTCACCGATGCGACGGAGGCGATGAACACCAAACTCGCCGAGATCGACACCGAGCACTCGAAGGCGCTCCTCGGCGGCGGCGAGAAATACGTCGAGCGACACAAGAAGCGCGGAAAGTTGCTGGCGCGCGAGCGCATCGAACTTCTCATCGACGAGGATTCCGCATTCCTCGAACTGTGCCCGCTGGCGGCCTGGGGGAGTGAATTCCCTGTCGGCGCAAGCACGGTCATGGGGATCGGTGTCGTCAGTGGAGTCGAATGCCTGATCGTGGCCAACGATCCCACCGTGCGCGGCGGTGCCAGCAACCCGTGGACCCTGAAGAAAGGGTTCCGCGCCAACGACATCGCGACCCAGAACCGTCTCCCGGTGATCTCGCTCGTCGAATCAGGCGGAGCGGACCTGCCCACCCAGAAGGAAGTCTTCATCCCGGGCGGCCGGATGTTCCGCGATCTGACGCAGCTGTCCGCGAAAGGGATTCCGACGATCGCACTGGTCTTCGGCAACTCGACCGCGGGCGGCGCGTACATCCCCGGAATGTCCGATCACGTCGTCATGGTCAAGGAACGCTCCAAGGTGTTCCTCGCCGGGCCACCGCTGGTGAAGATGGCCACCGGTGAGGACTCCGACGACGAATCCCTGGGCGGTGCCGAGATGCACGCCCGAAAGTCCGGTCTCGCAGACTACTTCGCCGTCGACGAGCAGGACGCCATCCGTATCGGCCGCAGCATCGTCAAGCGGCTGAACTGGAAGAAGAAGGGGCCCGAGCCGCGCGCCGACGTCATCGAGCCGCTCGCGGATCCCGAGGATCTGCTGGGGATCGTCCCCACCGACCTCAAGATTCCGTTCGACCCGCGCGAGGTCATCGCCCGCATCGTCGACGGCTCCGACTTCGACGAGTTCAAGCCCATGTACGGCTCCTCGCTCGTCATCGGATGGGCTGAGCTGCACGGCTACCCGATAGGTATTCTCGCCAACGCACGCGGCGTCCTGTTCAGCGAGGAATCGCAGAAAGCGACGCAGTTCATCCAGCTAGCCAACCGGTCGAACACGCCACTGTTGTTCCTGCACAACACAACCGGATACATGGTGGGCAAGGAATACGAGGAAGGGGGCATGATCAAGCACGGTTCGATGATGATCAACGCCGTATCCAACTCGACGGTTCCGCACATCTCGATCCTGCTCGGCGCGTCGTACGGTGCGGGGCATTACGGCATGTGCGGCCGAGCATTCGATCCACGCTTCCTGTTCGCCTGGCCGTCGAGCAAGTCTGCCGTCATGGGCGGCGCGCAACTGGCAGGCGTCATCTCCATCGTCGGACGCGCGGCAGCAGAAGCCCGCGGTCAGGCATTCGACGAAGAGGCCGACGCGGGATTGCGCGCGATGATCGAGAACCAGATCGAAGCCGAATCGCTCCCGATGTTCCTGTCCGGACGCCTCTACGACGACGGCGTCATCGACCCCCGTGACACCCGTACGGTAGTGGGAATGTGCTTGTCGGCCATCGCCTCTGCCCCGATCGAAGGCACCGATACCTTCGGTGTCTTCCGGATGTGAGCGACATGACCATCACGAGCGTCCTCGTAGCCAACCGCGGCGAAATCGCCCGACGCGTCTTCACGACCTGCCGTCAGGAAGGCATCGACACGGTCGCCGTCTTCTCCGACGCCGACGCGGATGCCCCGCACGTCCGCGATGCCGACGTTGCGGTCCATCTGCCCGGCACCGCGTCGGCGGACACCTATCTGCGCGGTGAGCTCGTGATCGCGGCCGCCGTCCAGACCGGCGCCGACGCCATCCACCCCGGTTACGGATTCCTCTCCGAGAACGCCGATTTCGCACAGCAGGTGCAGAACGCCGGACTGACGTGGATCGGACCGCCCGTCAAGGCCATCGAACTCATGGGCTCGAAGGTCGAGTCGAAGAAGATCATGTCCGACGCCGGGGTGCCGGTTCTCGACCGTCTGACTCCGGCGGATGTCACCGACGCCGACCTCCCGGTGCTCATCAAGGCCTCGGCGGGCGGTGGTGGCCGCGGCATGCGCGTCGTCCGCGAACTCGCGAAGCTCGACGAGGAGATCGAAGCCGCTGGGCGCGAGTCGCTGTCTGCGTTCGGTGATGCGACGGTGTTCGTCGAACGCTACATCGAGACCGGGCGGCACATCGAAGTGCAGGTCATGGCCGACCGCCACGGGACCGTCTGGACCGTGGGCGAACGCGAATGCTCGATCCAGCGCAGGCACCAGAAGGTCGTCGAGGAGGCGCCGTCGCCACTCGTCGAACGCATCGACGGCATGCGGGACCGATTGTTCGACGCCGCGCGAAAAGCAGCCGAGGCCATCGGTTACGAGGGTGCAGGCACCGTCGAGTTTCTCGCCGACGAGAAGGGCAACTTCTTCTTCCTGGAGATGAACACCCGCCTCCAGGTCGAGCACCCCGTCACCGAATGTACGACGGGACTCGACCTCGTCGCCTTGCAGATCAGCGTCGCGGCAGGGGACCCTTTGCCCACGGAACAGCCGTCGGCGCAGGGGCATTCGATCGAGGTCAGGCTCTACGCCGAGGACCCGGCTCAGGAGTGGCAGCCGCAGAGCGGGCCGGTCCATCGGTTCGACATCCCCGGCAGGCACTTCGAAGTCCTGACCGCGTCGGGCATCCGCGTCGACTCCGGCGTCGAGAGTGGCAGCACGATCAGCACCCACTACGACCCCATGCTCGCCAAGGTCATCTCGTACGCACCCACGCGCGGTCAGGCCGCGAACCTTCTCGCGAAGTCCCTGTCACGCGCCGTCATTCACGGGCCGACGACCAACCGCGACCTCCTCGTCGCGATCCTGCAGCACCCTGCGTTCCTGGCCGGCGACACCGACACGGCCTTCTTCGACACGCACGGCCTCGACATTCTGTCCCAGCCGATCGCGCAGGGGCGGGCCGTCCGGATGTCGGCACTCGCGGCGGCGTTGGCCGATGCGGCATCGAACCGCGACAGGGCGACGGTCAACAAGGGGCTGCCGAGCGGCTGGCGCAACCTCCCGTCGCAACCGCAGCGAAAACTGTACGGCGACATCACCGTCGAATACACCCTCGGCCGCTACGGGCTGAAGACGGACCAACTCGACGGCGTCACCCTCGTCGACTACACGCCGAACCGAGTCGTGCTCGACGACAACAAGATCCGTCGAACTTTCCAGGTGAGCACGTACGGCTCGCACGTCTTCGTGGATTCTCCACTCGGCCCGGTGCGCCTCGAACGCACACCGCGCTTCGTCGACCCCACCGACGAAGTCGCGGCAGGTTCGTTGCTCGCGCCGATGCCGGGCAGCGTCGTCAGAGTTGCTGCAGCACAGGGTGACACCGTGACCGCAGGCCAGCCGATCCTCTGGCTCGAGGCCATGAAGATGGAGCACACCGTGACTGCACCCGCGGACGGTGTGCTCACCGAACTGAACGTCAGTGCAGGTCAGCAAGTGGAAGTCGGGACGGTCTTGGCCGTTGTCAGTGAGGGAGAAGAATGAGCTTCATCGAAACCGACGAGCAGAAGGGCCTGCGCGCCGCGGTCTCGTCGCTGGGCAAGCGCTACAACTACGTCGACTACGTCCTGCCGAAGGCTCGCAAGGGCGAACCACTGACCGAACTGTGGGGTGAGGCAAGCAAACTCGGCTTCCTCGGCGTCAACCTACCGGAGGAGTACGGCGGCGGGGGTGCGGGCATCTACGAGCTCGCGCTCGTCCAGGAAGAACTCGCGGCACACGGTGCAGGTCTGCTGCTGGTCGTCGTCAGCCCTGCCATCTGCGGAACCATCATCGGCAAGTACGGCACCGACGAGCAGAAGCAGGCGTGGCTGCCTGCGCTGTCCGACGGGTCGAAGATCATGGCGTTCGGCATCACCGAGCCCGACGCCGGATCGAACTCGCACCAGATCACGACGACGGCTCGTCGAGATGGAAGCGACTGGATCCTTCGCGGCAGCAAGATCTACATCTCCGGCGTCGACCAGGCCGATGCGGTTCTGATCGTCGCCCGCACGGAAGATTCCAAGACCGGCAAGCTGAAGCCGGCGCTGTTCATCGTCCCGACCGATTCCGAGGGCTTCCAGAAGACCCGGATGGAGATGGACATCATCGAACCGGATCACCAGTTCACGCTGTTCCTCGACGACGTTCGACTGCCCGCGGACGCTCTCGTCGGTGAGGCCGACGCGGCCCTGATGCAACTGTTCGCGGGACTGAACCCGGAGCGGATTCTCGGTGCGGCGATGGCCGTCGGGATGGGGCGTTACGCGATCGATGCGGCCGTGAAGTACGCGAACGAGCGGACCGTCTGGAAGTCGCCCATCGGTGCGCATCAGGGCATCGCGCATCCACTCGCGCAGGTGAAGATCGAACTGGAACTGGCCAAGCTGATGATGCAGAAGGCCGCGGTCCTGTACGACAGTGGCGACGACTTCGGTGCAGCCGAGGCCGCCAACATGGCGAAATATGCTGCGGCAGAAGCGAGTATCAAGGCGCTCGATCAGGCCATCCAGACGCACGGCGGTGCAGGCCTCACCGAGGAGTACGGCCTGGCCGCGATGCTCGGTGCGGCTCGTATCGCCCGCGTCGCACCGGTGAGTCGCGAGATGATCCTGAACTTCGTGTCGCAGCACTCGCTCGGTCTGCCGAAGAGTTACTGATGGCAGTCACCAGTTCGACGGACAACTCCGTCACCACGCTGACACTCGATTCCCCGCACAACCGCAACGCCCTGTCGACGATCCTCGTCGACGAGCTCGAAGCCGGTCTGAAGGCCGCAGCCGACGACCCCGACGTGCGCGCGATCGTGCTCACCCATACGGGCGGCACGTTCTGTGCGGGGGCCGACCTGTCCGAGGCCGGGTCGTCGGTCGAGAGCAGGACGTCGCAGATGCTCGGCCTGTTGCGGCTGATCGTCGAGACTCCGAAACCGGTCGTCGGACAGATCGACGGACACGTGCGTGCCGGAGGTATGGGGCTCGTCGCCGCGTGTGACATCGCCGTCGCAGGCACTGCCGCCACCTTCGCGCTGACCGAGGCTCGGCTGGGACTGGCCGCGTCGATCGTGTCCCTGACGGTGTTGCCGCGACTGGACTCGCGCGCGGCCAGCCGGTACTTCCTGACCGGCGAGAAGTTCGGGGCACACGAGGCGGAAGCGATCGGGTTGATCAGCGAGGCCAGCTCGGATCCGGCGTCGACCGTCGTCGACATCCTGGATTCGCTGAGACAGGCGTCGCCGCAGGGGCTGGCCGAGTCGAAATGGCTGACCACGCGGGCTGTTGTCGCCGGTTTCGACGCCCGCGGCGAGGAGCTCTCGGCCCATTCGGCGAGGCTGTTTGCATCGGACGAAGCGCGGGAGGGGATGATGTCCTTTCTGCAGAAGCGTCCGCCATCGTGGGCGGGAGTGAAGCCTGCGGAATGACCAGATGGTCAGCCGCTATACCGGGAGAGAAGTAGTACGAGATGGTGACGGCGCGTGAACCGAAGCAGGACCGCAGTAGAGCCACGCGCCAGCGGCTTCTCGAGGCGACGATCGATTCGCTGTCGGAACACGGCTGGGCGGCGACGACGGTAGGCGTCGTCGCAGAACGCGCGGGAGTCTCCCGCGGAGCGACACAACACCACTTTCCGACGCGCGAGGACCTGATCACCGCGGCGCTGGACTCGATGTTCGACACGCGGATGGAGAACGCCCAGGCGGAAACGACTCCGGTGCCGCCGGGCCCGGAGCGGACGAAGGCCGTGGTCGAACGGCTCGTCGAGTACTACACCGGACCGCAGTTCAAGGCTGCCCTGCAGGTGTGGACGGCCGCGGCCGCCGACCCCGAGATGCGCGCCCGGGTTCTACCTCTGGAGGAGAAGTTCGGCCGTGTCGCGCACCGAATGGCCGTCGCACACCTCGGTGCCGACGACTCCGATCCGCAGACGCACCGCCTCGTCCAAGCCACGCTGGATCTTGCGCGCGGCCTCGGACTTGCCGACGTACTGAGCGACGACTCGCGTCGTCGCGCAGAGATCGTGCGGGCCTGGGCAGGCGTCCTCGACAGCTCGTTGAAGATTCGACAGGGTGAAATCGCTGTACTGAACGGATGATTTCGACCGTTCGGCAAGCGGTGCGTATCTCGGCGTGATTCGCTTCGCTGGTGAACCAGGTACACAGAGGCCACATCTTCCACGTCGCCGGATCGCCCACGGTGCACGGCGCGACCGACGCGCTCGAGTACCTGGAGGACGGGGCGCTCGTCGTCGACGGTGACGGACGCATCGTCTACTGCGGCGCGTTCGACGGATTGCCCGAGGACCACGAGAGCTGGAACGTCGTCGACCACCGCCCGGGCTTCATCTTCCCCGGGTTCGTCGACACGCACGTCCACTTCCCGCAGACCTTCGCCGGCGACGCCTACGGCGGTGGCCAGCTGCTCGAATGGCTGAACGCGTGCATCTTCCCGTCGGAAAGCCTGTTCGCCGATCCGGACTTCGCGCGGGAAGCCGCTGTGAAGTTCTGCGATCGACGCATCGCGGCCGGTACGACGCAGGCGATGGTGTTCGGCTCGGCCTTCCCGCACGCGCAGGACGCACTGTTCGAGGAGACCAGGCGTCGAGGCCTGCGCGTCGTCAGCGGACGGGGAGTGCAGACCACCGGACCCGACTCGGCCGCAGCCCTGATCACCAGCGAAGACGACGCCGTACGACTCGTCACCGAGGAGATCGAGAAATGGCACGCCGCCGACACCGGGGACGTCCGCACGGCGATGTTGCACGTGGCCGTCGTACCGCGGTTCTCACTGGCGGTCACCACCGAGACGTTGAAGAACCTCGGTGAGCTCTACGATTCGGTCCGCGACCGCGGCGTCTACTTCCACAGTCACCTCAACGAGAACGATCGGCCCGGCACCGGTGAAGTGGCGACGACGAAGGAGATGTACCAGGTCGACTCCTACCTCGACACGTACGACGGCAAGTTCCTTCCCGGATCCGCCGTCGGCGGCAAGAGCTTCCTCGGCCGACGCAGCATCCTCGCGCACGCGGTCCACTGCCAGGACGTCGAACTCGCTCGCATGGCCGAGACGGGCACCTCGATCTCGCACTGTCCGACGTCACAGCAGTTCCTCGGTTCCGGAACGATGCCGTGGAAGCGAACCATCGCGTCCGGCGTCAACGTCGCCATCGGTTCTGATTTCGGCGGCGGTGACGAATTCCTGCTGACCCGGGTTCTCGGCGACGCGTTCAAGGTCCACATCTCCGAGGCAGGCGACGACGGCATCTCGATGCACCCGGCCGAGATGCTGTTCACCGGAACCCTGGCCGGCGCGCGGGCGCTCGACATGGAAGACCGGATCGGCAACTTCGACGACGGCAAGGAAGCGGACTTCGTCGTCGTCGACCCGCGGGCGTGGCCACCGCTGCAGGGCGTGATCGACAACGGCGTGCGGTCCGACGACCCGACCATGGCTCGTGACCAGACGCTCTTCGCAGTGCTGATGGCCATGCGCGAACCTGCAATCACCGAGGTCTACGTGCAGGGTCGTCGGATCGACGTGACCTAGATGGCCGAGTCCGCGGCGACTGCCGTCAGTGTGTTCCGATCGAAAGGCGAGCACGACGGCTTCACTGCCTGGACTCGCACGATGCACGAGGCTGCCGCCTCGAGCCCTGGTTTCTTGACCGCAACGGTGTCCACTCCGGTCGGAAGCGGATTCGATTGGGCGTCGTCGGTGTCGTTCGATTCCGAGAAGCACCTGCACGCCTGGCTCGACAGCGACGACCGCGCCGCGCTGCTGCATGCGGGGGAGAAGGACGGTCACACGCGCGTCAGCACGGACCTGCTGATCGTCGACGGGCATGCGCCGTCGACGGGAGTGGGCATCATCGCGCACGACGTCGCCGACGGCCGTCTGGCCGACTTCCGCCGGTCGCAAGAAGAGTTGGTCGCGCTGAGTTCCGGCTTCTCCGGATTCGAGGGTGCGGTCCTGCTCGGGCCTGCCGACCCGAGCGACACCGAATGGATCTCGATACTGCGGTTCAGGACCGACCGCCAACTGTCCGAGTGGATGCAGTCCGACACCCGGTCCAAGGCCCTTCCCGAACTGCGTAGACACCTCGCGGGCGAGTTCTCGGTGATCACCCACAGCACGCCGTTCGGCTCGATCGTCCGCGTCGAGGACGGTCAGGCCAAGGTGACGCCGGACTGGAAGACGGCGATGCTCGTCCTGCTCGTGCTGTATCCGACGGTGATGACGCTGTCGCGGTTCGTCGGACCTCTGCTCGACGACGTCGGCGCACCACCGTGGCTGTCGATGTGGCTGAGCCAGATCTGCAGCGTCGGGTTGATGACGTACTTCTTCATGCCGGCAGTGACCGGTTGGTTCCGTGGATGGCTCGACCCGATCGACGGGGCGTCGCGCAAGGTCTCGCTTGTCGGCGCGCTGGTGGTGATGGCCGTGTACGCGGCGACGCTGTCGTTGTTCGCGTCGGTGAAGTGGCTGCAGTTCTGGGACTACTTCGACTAGCACCCCTCGACTAAGGTGCCTGAACATGCGAGCGATCGTGGTTCTCGGCGTGGCACTCCTCGCGCTGTCGGCGGGATGCAGCAGAGGTGACGACGCGGCGGCCCCGTCCGCGACGACGGCGAGCGAGGACCCGGGCGCGGCAGGACCGTTCTTCGGTGCGTGCGGTTCGGTCACCGACGAGGAGGTTCGCAGCGCGTTCGCCGTTCCCGCGTTCACCGCCATCACCCGCAATTCCCTCGGATGCGAGTGGGAGGTCGGCGGCTTCACCGGCCCGTCGGTCAGTTTCTCGTGGTACCGCGGCAGCCCCATCGAGCGGGAGCGAGCAGGCTCGGAGCTGATCGGCCGCCCCGCCGAGAACATCGAAATCGACGGACACGACGGTTTCGCCGCGGCAACCGACAACTATCTGTGCGAGGTCGGCGTGCAGTACGGCAAGGACTTCATGCACTGGTCCGTCACGTACGGCGATCAACCGCCGACGGCCAGTCCGTGCGACGTCGCCGAACAGTTGGCGACGCTCACCGCGGAGCGCGCGCAATGAGGCGCGCTCTGGCCGCCGCGAGCCTGTTGCTCCTCGCCGGATGCAGCACGACCGTGCAGGGCACCCCGACCGCGGCGACGTTCGACGGGTCGGGCAACCCGGATCTACGCAAACTGCTCACCGAATGCGACGCCGTCTCCGACGACCAGATCGCGAAGACCGTGGGTGGCGACGCCATCGCCCGCGCCTTCTTCGGAGCGATCTGTCGCTGGGACGTCGCGGGTCCGTCCGGCACGGTGAAGGTGTCGTTCAACTGGTTCGAGAACGGCTCGCTCGACGTCGAGCGACGGACGAACGAGCAGCTCGAGTACACCGTCGACGACATAACCGTGCAGGGCCGCAAGGCAATTCGGGTGCAGCCGCCAGGTGACCCCGCGTCGTGCGGCGTCAGTGCAGGGTCGCCGGACTCGGGTGTCGTCGGATGGTGGGTGCAGTATCAGCCGGGTTCGGCACACCCCGACCCGTGCGAGGCCGCGACGGCGTTGATGGACCTGACGATCAATCTGGCCCGGTAGCACAACCTGGGTCGTTTTGACCCGAGGCCGCGCCGCCGGGTATCGTTATGGGTCGTGTCCGGCCTGGCCGGTCCGTTTGTGTGCCTATGCGAGGTACAGCCATGCGCCCGCTGATACGACAGCGAGCTCAGGCTGCACGTGTGGGGGTATGCGACACACCCGACCGCGGGGTGCAAGAGACCCGCGGTGGTTCCACTGGGTGAGGAGCAGTGTTCTCTTGCTCCAACTGCTAGATCCCTGAGTCTCGATCAAGTACGAGACTCGCGACACGAAGAAAGCCGGTTCATGCCAACTATCAACCAGCTGGTCCGTAAGGGTCGCACCGACAAGGTTGCGAAACTGAAGACCGCTGCCCTCAAGGGCAGTCCCCAGCGTCGTGGAGTGTGCACTCGCGTGTACACCACCACTCCGAAGAAGCCGAACTCCGCTCTGCGTAAGGTCGCGCGTGTGCGCTTGACCAGCTCGGTGGAGGTCACCGCCTACATCCCCGGTGAAGGCCACAACCTGCAGGAGCACTCGATGGTGCTCGTTCGCGGTGGTCGTGTGAAGGACCTCCCGGGTGTGCGCTACAAGATCATCCGCGGCTCGCTCGACACCCAGGGTGTCAAGAACCGCAAGCAGGCACGCAGCCGTTACGGCGCCAAGAAGGAGAAGAGCTAAATGCCACGCAAGGGCCCAGCACCCAAGCGGCCGCTGATCAACGACCCGGTCTACGGATCGCCGCTGGTCACGCAGCTCGTCAACAAGATCCTTCTCGACGGCAAGAAGTCCACCGCCGAGCGCATCGTCTACCAGGCGCTCGAGCAGGCTCGTGAGAAGACCGGCACCGACCCCGTCGTCACGCTCAAGCGTGCACTCGACAACGTCAAGCCGGCCCTCGAGGTCCGCAGCCGTCGCGTCGGTGGCGCCACCTACCAGGTGCCCGTCGAGGTTCGCCCCGGCCGCTCCACCACGCTGGCTCTGCGCTGGCTGGTCACCTTCTCGCGCGCTCGTCGTGAGAAGACCATGGTCGAGCGTCTGGCCAACGAGCTTCTCGACGCCAGCAACGGCCTCGGTGCCGCTGTGAAGCGTCGCGAGGACACCCACAAGATGGCTGAAGCCAACAAGGCGTTCGCGCACTACCGCTGGTGACTTCCGGCCGGAAGGACGTAGTGAAACTTTCTACGTCCTTCCGGCGTTAGACCTAGTACCTGGTCGGCATCATCACCTCCGAGCTCGACCAGCCCCACTTCTTCGACTTACAAGGCGGGATGAATTCCGTGGCACAGGACGTGCTGACCGACCTCAACAAGGTCCGCAACATCGGCATCATGGCCCACATCGATGCTGGTAAAACCACCACTACCGAACGCATCCTGTTCTACACCGGGGTGAACTACAAGATCGGTGAGACGCACGACGGCGCGTCGACCACCGACTGGATGGAGCAGGAGCAGGAGCGTGGCATCACGATCACGTCTGCTGCTGTGACCTGCTTCTGGAACCAGAACCAGATCAACATCATCGACACCCCCGGCCACGTCGACTTCACCGTCGAGGTCGAGCGTTCGCTGCGCGTCCTCGACGGCGCCGTTGCCGTGTTCGACGGCAAGGAAGGCGTCGAGCCGCAGTCGGAGCAGGTGTGGCGTCAGGCCGACAAGTACGACGTTCCGCGTATCTGCTTCGTCAACAAGATGGACAAGCTGGGCGCTGACTTCTACTTCACCGTCCAGACCATCAAGGATCGCCTCGGCGCGAAGCCGCTCGTCATCCAGCTCCCCATCGGTGCCGAGAACGACTTCGAAGGCATCGTCGACCTCGTCGAGATGAAGGCGAAGGTCTGGAGCGGCGAGACCAAGCTCGGTGAGAAGTACGAGGTTCAGGACATTCCTGCCGACCTTCAGGAGAAGGCCGAGCAGTACCGTCAGGAACTCCTCGAGACCGTCGCCGAGTCCGACGAAGCTCTGCTCGAGAAGTTCTTCGGTGGCGAAGACCTCTCCATCGAGGAGATCAAGGGCGCCATCCGCAAGATGACCGTCAACAGCGAGCTGTACCCGGTTCTCTGTGGCTCCGCGTTCAAGAACAAGGGCGTTCAGCCCATGCTCGACGCCGTCATCGACTACCTGCCGTCCCCCCTCGACGTCGAGTCGGTTCAGGGCCACGCAGTCGGCGACGAAGAGCAGGTCATCACGCGCAAGCCGTCCGCCGACGAGCCGTTCTCGGCTCTCGCGTTCAAGATTGCTGCGCACCCCTTCTTCGGCAAGCTGACCTACGTCCGCGTCTACTCGGGCAAGGTCGAATCCGGCGCTCAGGTCATCAACTCGACCAAGGGCAAGAAGGAGCGTCTGGGCAAGATCTTCCAGATGCACTCCAACAAGGAGAACGCAGTCGCGTCGGCGTCGGCCGGACACATCTACGCCGTGATCGGTCTGAAGGACACGACGACGGGTGACACCCTCTGCGATCCGCAGAACCAGGTCATCCTCGAGTCGATGACCTTCCCGGACCCGGTCATCGAGGTGTCGATCGAGCCGAAGACGAAGAGCGACCAGGAGAAGCTGGGAACGGCTATCCAGAAGCTCGCCGAAGAGGATCCGACCTTCTCGGTGAAGCTGGACGAGGACACCGGCCAGACCGTCATCGGCGGCATGGGCGAGCTCCACCTCGACATCCTGGTCGACCGCATGAAGCGTGAGTTCAAGGTCGAGGCCAACGTCGGTAAGCCGCAGGTCGCGTACCGCGAGACCATCCGCAAGACCGTCGAGAAGCTCGACTACACGCACAAGAAGCAGACCGGTGGCTCGGGTCAGTTCGCGAAGGTCATCATCAGCCTCGAGCCTTTCGAGGGCGAAGACGGCGCGACCTACGAGTTCGAGAACAAGGTCACCGGTGGTCGTGTGCCGAGGGAATACATCCCTTCGGTCGACGCCGGAGCTCAGGACGCCATGCAGTACGGCGTTCTCGCCGGATACCCGCTCGTCAACGTCAAGGTCACGCTGCTCGACGGCGCGTACCACGACGTCGACTCGTCGGAAATGGCCTTCAAGGTCGCCGGCTCACAAGCGTTCAAGGAAGCTGCAAAGAAGGCCGGCCCGGTCATTCTCGAGCCCGTCATGGCCGTCGAGGTCACGACCCCCGAGGATTACATGGGTGAGGTCATCGGCGACCTGAACTCCCGCCGTGGTCAGATTCAGGCCATGGAGGAACGTAGCGGCGCACGTGTCGTCAAGGCACAGGTTCCGCTGTCGGAGATGTTCGGCTACATCGGAGACCTTCGGTCGAAGACTCAGGGCCGCGCTAACTACTCCATGGTGTTCGACTCCTACGCCGAGGTTCCCGCGAACGTCGCCAAGGAGATCATCGCGAAGGCGACCGGAGAATAGTTTTCTCCGCGAGCTGGACACGCTGAATCAGTAACACCGCACGACCGAGCAGTTCAAAAGAACTGCGAAGACAACCGCACTGCTGCATAAGAAGCAAGCACCAACAGTCCAGGAGGACACACAGTGGCGAAGGCGAAGTTCGAGCGGACGAAGCCGCACGTCAACATCGGGACCATCGGTCACGTTGACCACGGCAAGACGACGCTGACTGCAGCAATCACCAAGGTTCTGCACGACAAGTTCCCGGACCTCAACGAGGCCTCGGCCTTCGACGAGATCGACAAGGCGCCTGAGGAGAAGGCTCGTGGTATCACGATCAACATCTCCCACGTCGAGTACCAGACCGACAAGCGCCACTACGCGCACGTCGACGCTCCGGGCCACGCCGACTACATCAAGAACATGATCACCGGTGCTGCCCAGATGGACGGCGCGATCCTGGTCGTGGCAGCAACCGACGGCCCGATGCCGCAGACGCGTGAGCACGTGCTCCTCGCCAAGCAGGTCGGCGTTCCGTACATCCTCGTCGCCCTGAACAAGGCCGACATGGTCGACGACGACGAGATCATCGAGCTCGTCGAGATGGAGGTCCGCGAGCTTCTCGCTGCGCAGGACTTCGACGAGGACGCACCGGTTGTCAAGGTCTCCGCACTGAAGGCACTCGAGGGTGACCCGAAGTGGGCCGAGAGCGTTGCAGAGCTCATGCAGGCTGTCGACGACTCCATCCCGGACCCGGTTCGTGAGACCGACAAGGCATTCCTCATGCCCGTCGAGGACGTCTTCACCATCACCGGTCGTGGAACCGTTGTCACCGGCCGTATCGAGCGTGGCGTGATCAACGTCAACGAAGAGGTCGAGATCGTCGGCATCCGCCCCGGATCGACCAAGACCACGGTCACCGGTATCGAGATGTTCCGCAAGCTGCTCGACTCGGGCCAGGCTGGCGACAACGTCGGTCTGCTCGTTCGTGGCATCAAGCGCGAAGACGTCGAGCGTGGCCAGGTCATCATCAAGCCCGGCACCACGACTCCCCACACGGAGTTCGAGGGCAACGCCTACATCCTGTCCAAGGATGAGGGTGGCCGCCACACGCCGTTCTTCAACAACTACCGCCCGCAGTTCTACTTCCGTACCACGGACGTTACGGGCGTCGTTACCCTCCCCGAGGGCACCGAGATGGTCATGCCCGGTGACAACACCGAGATGTCCGTCCAGCTGATCCAGCCGGTCGCCATGGACGAGGGCCTGCGTTTCGCAATCCGCGAGGGCGGTCGTACCGTCGGCGCCGGTCGCGTCACCAAGATCATCAAGTGATCTAGCTCCACCTGAGAAGCGCCCATCCCCTTCGGGGGGTGGGCGCTTTTTCGTGTGCTCGTTCTCGTGTGCTCGTTTCGGCATCGATGGCCCGCAGCATCCGATAGACAGTTGCCGTGGTCCATTCATGCGACGGAGGGGGCGGACTTTGCGCCCGCGGACCCCCTTTCCGCGCCCCTTTCAGCAGCTGCGCAGGTTGCAACCTGCGCGGTGGCTGGAACCTGCGCGGGCGGTGGTCGGACGCCCCACGTCGGGATGCCCGAGCGTTAGCGCGCACCTTTCAGCAGCTGCGCACGTTGCAACTTGCGCGTTCGCTGGAACCTGCGCGGATGGTGGTCGGACGCCCCACGTCGGCATGTCCGAGCGCTAGCGCACCCCGGCATCCACGTGCACCTGCATGCGCAGGGCGACGGGGGCGTTCTCCAACGTGTCGGCGACGAACTCGGCCCGCGACTCGGCGACCCGGGTGAAGGCGTCGATGTCGACGTCCGGTGTGGTGTGGACCGTGACGGCCAGGGTCGGGACACCACGATCGTCGATGGCCCGACCCTCAGCGCTCACGACGCCCGGGAACGTCGCGAGATCGGCTGCGACGCCCCGCGCCAGCGCGCCGAGGTCGACCCGGACGGCGAGGGATTCGTCCGACGCGATCTGTACCGTCCCGGTTCGGCGCGGAGACAGGTTGCCGATCAGCAGCACGAGCGCGACGACGGCCGTGATCGCAGCAGTGGCAGCGAGCGCCACCTCCCACCAGTTCCGATTCGGGATGGACACGAAGATGTCTCGGTCGAACGTGGCGAATCTCTGCACCGCCCACGGAACATCGAAGTACCAGGCGAGCGCGAACGCTCCCGCGCACATCAGCGCCACTCCCAGCACTACGGCGAGAATGCGGTCGACTGCCGCCATCACACGCTTCACGAGCGCACGTCCTTCACCCGAACCTGAATCTTCCGCGGTTCCGCGAGCACCGCGAGTGTCGGCGCCACGGCCTCACGCACCGAATTGCTCAGGGCGTCGTTGCCGTCACCGGCACGATGCACGTCGACGATGATCTTCTTGCGCGTGACCGTCGTGCGCGCGGAGTCCACTTCGGGCACCGAGCTCGCACGATCGCTGCACATGCGGGCGACATCGGTGGGACGCAGCCACACCATCGGTGACGACGACGTCGGAGATACCGCGCCCGCATGGGTTTTCGTTCGTGGTTTCAGTCCCAACACGACGAGTACGACGCCGACGACAATCGATGCAACCGACGCCGCGACCATCCATGGTGCCCAACGTAATTGGGCAATCCAATCGATGCTGTTGTGAATCCACGGCGCTCCGCCGAAAGTGTCGTGCACGATCAAGAATTCACGGCCCGCGACGAACGCGACGCCGAGCAACGCGAACGCGAGCACGACAGCGACGGGAAGCGCGGCGGGACTGGCCGTCGGCGGGCGCGGCCTCGGTACGGCGACGACACGCTCGGACGCGCCGACGTGGTCACCGTCGTCACCGACTGTCGTTGCCGCGACCATCACGTTCAGCCGATGCAAGGGGAGCCCGACGATGCTGTCGAGAGTGCGGCTGACCTCGTCGTGAACCGACGCGGCCACCTCCGAGATGCGGCACGGCCACGCGAGCGCGACGTACAGATTCACCGACACCGATTCCTCGCCGACGGACACATCGGCGCGGGGAAGATCGCGGCCGGTGAGCCGGGTCATGCCTCCGACCTGCCGAACCACCGACGGAACCGTCAGCGCGGCGGCGACGGCGACACGCGCTACGGCTCGATCCTTGATGACGAGACTGCCGGGACCTCCGTTCGAGATCGCGCCGTCCGTGTCAACCACGGCCACGGCTGCGCACCAACGACGTCAGGTCGAGCCGCCCGTCGAAGTGTGCCCCGACGGCGACACCGACAGCACCGAGGAACAGGGCGAGTACGAAACCACTGAACCCGCCGACGATGCCGGCGAGCGCGAGCAGCAGACCGGTCAGCAGTCCGACGATCGTGTAGTTCATGACTTGTCTCCAGGAAAGCGAACATCTTCGACGGTCACCGACACCGGCACCGTGATCAGTGGCTGCACGACCGCGAGTACACCGCGTGCCACCGCATGCACGTCGCTGGGATATTCGGCGGTGATGTGGACGTCGCATCCGTCCGCATGGATCCGAACGCCGACGACTTTGCGTCCGGGCAGATACGTCGCGATCTCCCCGAACTCACCGCCGTTCAGCGCGACGACTCCTGCCACCGACAACGCGGCCGCAGCAACCGCGTCGGCGAGCTCGTGTTCCTGGAGGACGCTCACTGGACGCGACGGACGTCAGGTTCGAGGGCCGCGTCGGCCTCGTCGAACAGCATGACGTCGTAGACGGTGATGTTGACTTCGGTGACCTCGAGGCCGGTCATCCGTTCGACGGCCGTGATGACGTTCCTGCGGATACCTGCTGCCAGCTCGTGCAGCGCGACGCCGTACTCGGCGACGATGCCGATGTCGATGGCCGCCTGTTTCTCACCGACCTCGACCGCGACGCCCTGGCTGTGGTTGACCCGCGCGCCGGGGATGCGGTCACGCAGCGCGCCGACGACGCGCGCGGTGCCGCCACCGACGTCGTAGACGCCGTTGATCTCGCGCGTGGCGATGCCAGCGATCTTCGCGACGACGGCGTCGGCGATGATCGTTCGACCCTGCGTGGTGGTGAGCGCAGCGGAACTCGCGGAGGCGAAGCTGGGGTCAGTACTCATACGCTCGATCGTAGTGACTTCGGGCCCGACGCGGCGACGTAAACGCCGTCGGGGCGTCCTGGCATACTGCGGCAGTGGTGAGTTTCTGCGTGTCGTCGTCGGTGGGTCCCGCATGACCGGGTCGCTGCTCACGGCCGCGGACATCTCCGACGCCGAGGCACTCCTCGGCCCGGTGATGCGGCGAACGCCGGTCGTCGCGTCTCGGATTCTGTCCGATCTGACCGGACACGACGTGCGTCTCAAATGCGAAAACCTGCAACGCACAGGGTCGTTCAAGCCCCGCGGTGCGTACAACCGCATCGCACGTCTCGACGCGTCGGAACGACGTAACGGGGTCGTTGCGGCGAGCGCAGGCAATCACGCGCAAGGAGTAGCCTGGGCGGCAACGGAATTGGGCATTCCGTCGACGGTGTTCATGCCGACCGGAGTGTCGCTGCCGAAACTCGTCGCCACGAAGGCGTACGGGGCCGACGTGCAACTCGTCGGCCACACCGTCGACGAGGCGCTCGTCCACGCGCACGAGTTCGCCGAGCGAACCGGCGCGGTGTTGATCCATCCGTTCGATCACGCGGATATCGTTGCGGGACAAGCAACGTTGGGCACCGAGCTGATAGCGCAGATGCCGGACGTCGGCACCGTCGTAGTACCGACGGGAGGCGGGGGACTGCTCGCGGGTGTCACCGCGGCGATGTGCTTGCACAAGCCGTCGGTGCGAATCATCGGGGTCCAGGCCGAGGGTGCCGCGGCATGGCCGGCCTCGCTCGACGCAGGACATCCGGTCGCGGTGGGGTCGATGTCGACGATGGCCGACGGTATCGCCGTCGGACTGCCGGGCAGTGTGCCGTTCGAGCATGTGGTGAATCAGGTCGACGACATCGTGACCGTCTCCGAGGACGCGCTGTCGAGGGCGTTGCTGATGTGCATCGAACGCGCCAAGCTCATCGTCGAGCCTGCCGGTGCCGCTGCCGTCGCCGCTCTGATGACGCGCGACGACCTCGCGCTGGACGGGCCGGTCTGCGCCGTGCTGTCCGGCGGCAACATCGACCCACTGCTGCTGACGCACGTCATCACGCACGGTTTGCGCGCCGCGGGTCGGTATCTTGCTGTGCGCGTGACCATCTCGGATCGACCCGGTGGTCTGCTCGACTTGCTCGGCGTCGTCAAGGATCTCGGTGCGAGCGTCGTCGACGTCGTGCATTCACGCACCGGCGGGCAACTCGGGCTCGACGAGGTCGAGGTCATGCTGACCGTCGAGACCCGCGGACCCGAACACCGGCAGGAGATGCTCGACGCGTTCGAATCGGCGGGGTACACGGTTCGCGCTTAGCCCGCGCGTGTCGGTCCGAGACCGTAAGGTGACCGCGGTGCGAGCGACGTGGGGGCCGTTCACGAGAAAACTTCTTCAGGACAGCAGGTGTCCGCGGCACCGATTAATGTTCGACGCGTTCCGAGTCTGCAGTACGGATGCATCACAGGAATGGGGTTACACACCATGGCACATGCCATCGAAGTCGAAGATCTAGTACTGGAGTACGGGAAGAACACCGCGCTCGCCGGGATCAGCTTCACCGTCCCCGAGGGCACCGTCCTCGGCGTACTCGGTCCCAACGGGGCCGGAAAGACGACGGCCGTTCGTATTCTCGCGACCTTGCTGAAGGCGACGTCGGGCACCGCGCGCGTCCACGGCGTCGACGTGGGTGAGCACCCGAACGAGGTCCGCAAGACGATCGGACTCACGGGCCAGTTCGCTGCCGTCGACGAATATCTGACGGGTTACGAGAATCTCGAGATGGTCGGGCGGCTGTTCGGTCTGAAGAAGGCCGAGGCACGTCGCCGCGCCAACGAACTACTCGAACGGTTCGATCTCGAATACGCACGCGACCGGACTGCGAAGCAGTATTCGGGCGGTATGCGTCGTCGACTCGACATCGCGGCCAGTCTCATCGGGCGGCCGAAGGTCGTGTTTCTCGACGAGCCCACCACGGGCCTCGACCCGCGCAGCCGAATTGCCATGTGGGAGTTCATCGCCGACCTCGTCAAGGACGGCACCACCATTCTGCTGACCACGCAGTACCTCGAAGAAGCGGACCGGTTGGCCGACTCGATCATCGTGCTCGACAAAGGATCGATCATCGCCAGGGGCACGGCCGATCAGCTCAAGGAACAGGTCGGCGGCGAACGGCTCGAATTCGTGCTCATCGACCCGGCCGACCGCGAGCGCGCCGAGCAGATCCTGACGCCGATCGGCGTCGACACTCCGGTGTACGACGAGCAGGCGCGTCGCCTCGCCGTCTCCGTGGGCGACGGCGCCGACGACCTGACCACCGCTCTCGTTCAGCTGAAGGACGCCGGAGTCAAGGTGGTGGACGTCGGATTGCGACGGCCCAATCTCGACGACGTGTTTCTCACGCTCACCGGCCATGTCACCGAGGCCGACGCACCCGTGGAGGAAGCGAAATGACCGTCGCACACGATTCGCTGATAGTCACCAAGCGAAACCTGATCAAGCTCAAGCGGGTTCCCGACCTGCTGTTCTTCGCGACGCTGTCGCCCATCATGTTCGTGCTGCTGTTCGCGTACGTCTTCGGCAGTGCCATCGACGTTCCCGGGGTCGACTACAAGAGCTTCCTCATGGGCGGCATCTTCGTACAGACCATGATCTTCGGGGCATCGATCACCGGATCGTCGCTCGCGGAGGATCTGCAGAAGGGCGTCATGGACCGGTTCCGATCGCTCCCGATGGCCAGGTCGGCCGTCGTGATCGGTCGGACGGCAGCCGACGTCGGCAACAACATCGTGACCATCACGATCATGTCGATCACCGGACTCATCGTCGGGTGGCGCATCACGTCGTCGTTCTTCGAAGCAGTCGCCGGGTACGTTCTGCTGCTGTTGTTCGCGTACTCGATCTCGTGGGTCATGGCCTTCGTCGGATTGACGGTGCGGTCGCCGGAGATCTTCAACAACGCGTCGTTCATCGTGATCTTCCCGCTGACGTTCATCGCCAACACGTTCGTGCCGATCGACGGTTTCCCGACGGTCCTGAAGACGATCGCGGAGTGGAATCCGATCTCGGCCGTCACCCAGGCGGTGCGTGAACTGTTCGGAAACACCAATCCCATGGTTCCGCCGCCGGATGTCTGGCCGCTGCAGAACCCGGTGCTGTACACGTTGATCTGGGTCGTGCTGTTCCTGGTGATCTTCGTGCCGTTGTCGGTGCGCAAGTACGAGCGGACCCTGACCGCCTGATCTCGTACCTCATTCGGTGGCAAGGGTTTCCGCCAGGAAGTCGAGAGTCTCCGTCCACGCCCGTCGCTGGCCTTTGGCCGTGCCGGCGGGCGTGCCTCCGGACACGATGAAGTTGTTGCGGTCCACGGTCGTCGGCGTTGCCGGCGGCCGGAGGAAATGGCCCGCGTTCGGCAACACGAGAAGTCGGTCGGTGTCACGATGGCGTCGCGCAATCAGCGCTCGCGCCATCCGATCCGCCGGATACGACGCGTCCGCGACGCCCGCGATCGCGAGCATCGGCGCGTCGATCTTCTCCACCGGAATGACGGCCCGCGCGACGGCCTCGTCGTCGCGCAGGCCTGCGGAGTAGGCGGGTCGCAATGACAGCGCGCGCGACGTCGGCGACGGCGAGAACAGCCGTCCGACGGTCCTCTTCACGATCTGCCCGACGAGTCTCTCGGCGCGAATCGGCATGTACGGCAACGGTTCACCCGCCTCGGTCAGCGACGACGCCCGCGGCGGCGGCCCGGTGTCGGACAGCGCTTGAAGAACGACGTGTGTCGGCGCGAGCGCGACGACCGAGCGCACGGTCAGCTCGGGTGTGCGGGCAAGGGTGGACAAGGCAACGGAGGCGCCCACCGACGCGGCGTGCAGCGCGATGCGGTCGGCGTCGACGCGTTCGTGCGACGCGAAGGCCGCGATCCCGGCAGCCACCGCTTCGATCGGAATGGACTCGAAGCCGTCGGGCAGCCCGGGTTCTCCCATGTAGGACAGGACGGCGCTGACGTAACCGTGCGACGCGAGCAATGCCGCGGTCGGCGTCGAGGGTCGGGCGCCCATCGTGCCGGGCAGCAGCAGAACTCCCGCGGTGACGTCCTCGCTCGTGTCCGGCAGGTAGACACGCAGACGCCACCCCTTGCCGGCGTGGTCCTCGCGCACGACGTCGTCGCCCCAGCTGCGACGGATCGTCGTGCTCGACGATCCTTCGTGAGCGTGTACGGAGACGCGGTAGTCGAGGCCTGCTTCGGAGCCGACGAACGTCACCGGTGCGACGCCTTCGTCGACGAACTGCATGTTCCACCACGGGCGGTCCGGGTCGGCCATCTTCAGTCGCCCGTCGGCGTCGATATCGTAGTCCTGATGGGACACCCAGTGGTGACCGTCGTCGTCGACGGTGGCGACGTCGAGGTGGACCGGCAGACCCGGTCGGACGCCGTGAACACGAAAGACCGTGGGGCTGTCGATGGGCCCGGAAACCGGGTCCACCTGCAGTGATACGGGCTCCATCGGTCAAGTGTGCGCCGCGTCTCGCGCCGGTGTCGGCCGTATAACGCAAAAAGCCCCACCCTGGCGGGTGGGGCTTTCGGCTGGAGCGGGCTTACTCGTGGTATGGCTCCGCGCTGAGCAGCGTGACCTTCATGGTCTTGCCGTTGGGCAGGGTGTACTCACGGGTGTCACCGACCTTCGCGTCGATGAGGGCACCGCCGAGGGGCGAGCTGGGGGAGTAGACCTCCAGCTTGCCGTTGCGTGCACCTTCTTCGCGCGTGGCGATGAGGAACGTTTCGGTATCGGACTCGTCGCCGTCGTAGTAGACCTTCACGACGGATCCGGGCAGCGCGACGCCGGACTGGGTAGGTGCTTCACCGACCTTGGCGGAGTTCAACAGCTCCTGCAGCTGGCGAATGCGAGCTTCCTGCTGGCCCTGCTCCTCGCGCGCAGCGTGGTATCCGCCGTTCTCTTTCAGATCGCCCTCTTCGCGTCGCTCGTTGATCTCGGCGGCGATGACCGGACGATTGGAAATGAGTTGGTCGAGTTCGCTCTTGAGCCTGTCATGTGACTCCTGGGTGAGCCAGGTCACCTGCGTCTCGGTCATCTCGATCACTCCCTTGTAAGTCGAAGCCGCAGCGGGCTTCTGGTGTGCCTGCGGACGGACGCGCGAGCGCTGACGAACGCATCGATCCACGAGGCTCTTGTCTCTCGGAGTCCCCCCGGATCGGTCCGCTCAATCGACCGTCAATGCAGCAATACACGGCCCCAGTGCGGAACCGTGTACGGGTAGATGTTACCACGAGCAGGCGTTCGGTCAGCTTCCGCGTAAATATTGCGGAACATTCAGACTGCACCCGTAGACATCGCCGACGGCCGGTGGTTGCGACGTCTTGACCTCGGAGACCACCTCGACCTCGCGGTCCGCCGATCCCGGAACGAGTACCTCGCGTCGGCCCGTCTCGGATCCGTCACGAGACCTGGCGCGGACGATGCAGACGGCTTCCTGATCGGGGTGGGCACGCGTGACGCTGAAGCGAATCGACACCGTTTCGTCGTCGAGCAGATCGAATGCCAGCGCGGTTCCTTCGACGTCCTTGACGGAGAAACGCTGGTAGGCGACGAACGCAACCCCGAGTCCGATCACAACCGCGAGCGCGATCACGGCCAGCTTGACGCCTCGGCCGATACTGCGGTGCGTCGACCTCGGATACCGGCCTTCGGGGAGCGTGGCAGTCATTCGAGCCTTCGTCGGTGGATCGGATTGTTTCTTCGGCAGCCGGTGCAAGTGTTGTCGGCGTCAGGTGGAACTATAGGGGCAGGTTCCAAGCAGGCGACGCTGAGGTGAGGAAAGAACGTGTCCGGACTACGGCTCATGGCTGTGCACGCCCATCCCGACGACGAGTCGAGCAAGGGCGCGGCGACGATGGCTCGGTACGCGGCCGAGGGAAACGACGTTCTCGTCGTCACGCTGACCGGAGGCGAACGAGGAGACATCCTCAATCCGGCGATGGACATTCCCGGAATCCACGAGCGCATCGAAGAGGTGCGACGCGAGGAGATGGCCGAGGCGGCACGAATCCTCGGCGTGCAGCAGACCTGGCTCGGATTCGTCGACTCGGGACTTCCCGAGGGTGACCCGCTGCCGCCGCTGCCCGAGGGGTGTTTCGCTCTGGTCCCGCTCGAGGAATCCACCGAAGCGCTCGTCAAGGTCGTCCGCGAGTTCAAGCCGCACGTGATGACCACGTACGACGAGAAGGGCGGATACCCGCACCCCGACCACATCCGGTGCCACGAAGTGTCCGTCGCCGCATTCGAGGCGGCGGGTGACCCGGAGAAGTTCCCGGACGCGGGCGAGCCGTGGACGCCGCTCAAGCTCTACTACTCGCACGGCTTCCTGCGTAAGAGGATGCAGCTGTTCCACGACTGGTTCATCGACCGCGGCGAGGAAAGCCCCTTCGTCGATTGGCTGAAGCGGTGGACCACCGATCGCGACGAGATCATGGAACGCATCACCACGCAGGTGACCGTCGGCGACTACTTCGAACAGCGCGACGACGCTCTGCGCGCCCATGCCACGCAGATCGATCCGAACGGTTCGTTCTTCGCCGTGCCGGTCGACGTGCAACGTAAACTGTGGCCTACCGAGGAATACGAACTCGCACGCACCCGCGTGAAGACGTCGATCCCCGAAACCGATTTGTTCGCCGGTATCGATCCCGAGGACGCCTGAGTGATCATCTCCATCTTGGCGCAGCAGCCGACCGGGCCGGAGTTCGGTAAGTCGTCTCCGGTCGGTCTGGTGATCATCGTCGCGCTTCTCGTCGGCACCGCGTTCCTCATCTGGTCGATGAACAAACAGATCAAGAAGCTTCCGGAATCCTTCGAAAAGGACGATCCGGGTGCCGACCGGGAATTCGACGAGGGCACCGACCGCGGTGCCGTCCGAGACACCGACCGGACCGAGACCGAACCTCGCGACAGCTGACGATGCTCGGCGCCAACGCACTCGGGGACTCGACCAGTCCGTACCTGCGGCAGCACGCCGACAATCCGGTGCACTGGCAGCAGTGGTCCGAAGAAGCCCTGGAGTCCGCCCGCGAGCGCGACGTGCCGATCCTGCTGTCCATCGGATACTCCGCATGCCATTGGTGCCACGTCATGGCACACGAGTCGTTCGAGGACGAGGCCACCGCGGCCGTCATGAACGAGCATTTCGTCTGCATCAAGGTCGATCGCGAGGAACGTCCCGACCTCGACGCGGTCTACATGAACGCGACGGTCGCGATGACGGGCCAGGGCGGCTGGCCGATGACCTGCTTCCTGACGCCGGATACCGAGCCGTTCTACTGCGGCACCTACTACCCACCGAAACCACGCGCGGGTAGCCCGTCGTTCACGCAGTTGCTCGAGGCCATCGCCGACACGTGGAGGACGCGTCGTACCGAGGTGTTCGACGCGTCGGCTGCCGTCGTCACGGCCTTGAAGCAGAACTCGGGCGGGCTACCGGCGTCGGATCGACCCGTCGACGCCGACCTGCTCGCCGACGCCGTCGCCGCCGTGCTGCGGGACGAGGACGTCGACCGGGGTGGCTTCGGAGGTGCACCCAAGTTTCCACCGGGACCGTTGCTCGAAGGGCTGCTGCGTCATCACGAACGCACCGGGTCCGAAGAAGCTCTGGCGACGGTGATGCGTACGGCGTCGGCGATGGCTCGTGGCGGGATGTACGACCAGATCGGCGGCGGATTCGCGCGCTACTCGGTCGACGCGGAATGGGTCGTCCCGCACTTCGAGAAGATGCTGTACGACAACGCCTTGCTGCTTCGCTTCTACGGTCATCTCGCCCGCGTCACGGGCGATTCGACGGCCCTGCGCGTCGCCACCGCGACAGCAGGATTCATGCTGCACGAACTACGCACCGACAGTGGTTGTTTCGCATCCGCCCTCGATGCCGACACCGAAGGCGTCGAAGGTCTGACGTACGCGTGGACACCCGAACAGCTCGTCGAGGTCCTCGGGTTCGAGGACGGTGTGTGGGCCGCGGGCCTGTTCGTCGTGGACACCACGGGCACGTTCGAAGCAGGCATGTCGGTGCTGCAGTTGCCGGAGGACCCGGACGACATCGAACGTTTCGACCGTGTCTGCGCAGCGCTGAAGGACGCACGCGACCGTCGTCCTCAGCCGGGACGCGACGACAAGGTCGTCACCGCGTGGAACGGGCTCGCGATCACCGCCCTCGCCGAAGTCGGATCCGGCCTCGGCCGCAGCGACTGGGTCGATGCTGCCGTCGAATGCGCCGAACAGATCTTAGCGACGCACGACGAGAACGGCCGGCTGCGTCGGGCGTCGCTCGGATCCCACGTCGGCGAGGCACCGGGGGTGCTCGAGGACTACGCGAGTCTCGCGGTCGCGGCGCAGACGCTGTTCCAGGCCACCGGGGATCCGGTCTGGTCCGACCGCGCGCGCACCGTGCTCGATACGGCAATCGCTCACTTCGCCGACGCGGACAACCCCGGCAGCTGGTTCGACACCGCCGACGACGCCGAAACTCTCGTCACCCGTCCGCGAGACCCCCTCGACAACGCGACCCCGTCGGGAGCGTCGACGATCACCGAGGCCTTGCTGACGGCCGAGGCGCTGGTACCGCCGTCGGAGTCGGCGCGGTACGGGGAGCTGGCGGCAGCCGGTCTGGCGCGCGCAGCCGTCGTGCTGGGGCGTGCACCGCGATCGGGCGGCCACTGGCTCGCGGTGGCGGAAGCGTCGGTGCGAGGCCCGTTGCAGGTGGCCATCTCTGCCAGCGAGTCCGGCCGTCTGCTCGAGGTGGCGCGCCGGTACGCACCCGGCGGTACGACGATCGTCTCGGGCGTCGTCGATTCGTCGCCTCTGCTCGCCGATCGACCGACCGTCGACGGTCGGGAGGCGGCGTACGTGTGCCGCGGATTCGTGTGCGATCGGCCCGTCACCACCGAAGACGACCTGATCGCCGCCTTGCGACGCTAGAAGACCACGAGCCACACCGCGACGAGGTGGCAGATCGCTGCGAGCACGGTTGCCGCGTGGAAGAACTCGTGGTGCCCGAACGTCGTCGGCCATGGGTTGGGCCATTTGGTGGCGTACAGAACGGCGCCGACGCTGTACAGGACGCCGCCGACGAGAAGCAGTACGAACGGCGCGTAGCCGACGTGCTCGATGAGCGTCGGAGCGACCGGAACGATCGCCCATCCCAGGAGCAGGTAGAGCGGAACGCCGACCCACCGGGGCGCATGCGGCCACAGCATCTTGAGCGCGACGCCTCCCAGCGCGCCTGCCCAGACGACGATCAGCAGCGTGCGCCCCGTCGTGGTCGGCAGGCCGAGCACCGCGAACGGGGTGTAACTGCCGGCGATGAACAGAAAGATCATCGAATGGTCGGCCCGCTTCATCCATATGCGATGTGTCGGGTTGTCCCAGTGCACGCGGTGGTACGTGGCGCTCACACCGAACACACCGCAGACCGTCGTCGCGTAGACCGCGGTTGCGATGCCGGCGCTCACCGAGACCAGCGTGAACGCGAGGGTGACCAGCACGACTCCGGATACGACCGCGAATCCGAACGCATACAGGTGAATCCAGCCCCGCATACGCGGCTTGACCGGCAGTTCGTCGATTCCGAACATCGTCATCGGCGTGACCTCCTCACGTGCCCGAACCTACGCAACCGTAGGTTCGCTGCTCACTGTACCGGCGTGTAGTTCGACCGTGTCGGCGTAAGGTTGTCCCCCGTGGTGATGTGGCAGTGGTGATGTCTCGGTGAAGATTCTCCCGACCAAGGTGCGCAGCGTCCTCTACAACGTGTACGAGCGACGTCTGTTGACTCAGCTCGACGGTGTGGCGCATCCGCGTCACGTCGCCGTGATGTGCGACGGCAACCGCCGCTGGGCACGTGAGAACGGCTTCACCGACGTCGCACACGGACATCGGATGGGCGCGCTGAAGATCGCCGAGATGCTCGGTTGGTGCGACGCGGCAGGTATCGAGATGGCCACCATCTATCTACTCTCCACCGAAAATCTGCGACGTGATCCCGACGAGCTCGATTCTCTGCTCGAGATCATCACCGACGTCGTCGAGGAGATCTGTGGTCCGGAACAGAACTGGGGCGTGAAGATAGTCGGCACGCTCGACCTGTTGCCGGCAGCGACGGCACGCCGTCTCAAGGAAGCCGCCGACCTCACCGCAGGTCGGTCCGGAACCCACGTCAACGTCGCCGTCGGCTACGGCGGGCGACAGGAGATCGCCGACGCCGTGCAGTCGCTGATCGGCGAACAGATCTCGGAGGGGGTGTCCGGGGAGGATCTGGTCCAGTCGATCACCGTCGACGCCATCGACTCACACCTGTACACGTCCGGGCAGCCCGATCCGGACCTCGTGATCCGCACGTCGGGGGAGCAGAGGCTGTCGGGTTTCCTGCTCTGGCAGAGCGCGTACTCGGAAATCTGGTTCACCGAGGCCTACTGGCCGGAATTCCGACGCGTCGACTTCCTGCGCGCTCTGCGCGACTACGCCGCGCGGCATCGACGGTTCGGGGTCTAGTCGTGCGCGCGAATGTACAGCCCGCTGTACATTCGCGCGCACGACTACAGCTTGCGGAGCCGCAACCGGTTGATCGTGTGATCGGCGTCCTTACGTAACACCATCGTCGCCCGCGGCCGCGTCGGAAGGATGTTGTCGACGAGGTTCGGCAGGTTGATCGAGTGCCACAGATCCTCGGCGGCGATGCGCGCATGCTCATCGGACAGATTCGCGTAGTGGTGGAAGTGCGCATCCGGATCCGCGAACGACGTCTCACGCAGTGCGAGGAATCGCTTGACGTACCAGGACTCGATGTCCTCGATGCGCGCGTCGACGTAGATGGAGAAGTCGAACAGATCCGACACCATCAGGCGCGGTCCGGTCTGAAGCACGTTCAGCCCCTCGACGATGAGGATGTCGGGCTGCCGAACCATGTGGAGCTGACCCTTGACGATGTCGTACGACACGTGCGAATACACGGGCGCCGCAACCTCTTCCGCACCCGACTTGACCTCGGTGACGAAGCGCAGCAGTTTGCGGCGATCGTAGCTCTCCGGAAAACCCTTGCGGTGCAGGATGCCTCGACGCATGAGTTCGGCCGTCGAATAGAGGAATCCGTCGGTCGTGACGAGGTCGACGCGTGGGTGGTGGTCCCAGCGGGCGAGCAACGCCTGCAGAACACGAGCCGTCGTCGATTTCCCGACGGCGACGCTTCCGGCGACGCCGATGACGAACGGCACCTGCCGATCCGGGTGCTTCTCGCCGAGGAACGTGGCCGTCGCGGCGAACAATCGCTGACGCGCAGCGACCTGGAGATGAATGAGCCTGGCAAGCGGCAGATAGACCTCGGCCACTTCCTCCAGGTCGATCTGCTCACCGAGACCACGCAGGCCGACGAGTTCTTCCTCGGTGAGCACCAACGGCGTCGACTGGCGGAGCGTCCGCCACTGCTTGCGGTCGAACTCGACGTACGGGCTGGATTCGCTCACTGCTCGTGAGCCTTTCGAGTACCGGAAAGTACGCAAAAGGCGCACGAGGGTCTTCCCATGTTCTCAGATTGTGCTCGGTGCCACGGCGGCTCGCACGGCCGGGGTGGCTCACCTATCGTCGGATCTCATGAACGCCGATAGTTTTGTTCGTGAATATCTAGTCCTCGGTCTCGGCTTCGATCGACTGGAGGAAGGCTTCGTCGATGCCTACACCGGCGATCCCGAGCTGCGTCGACAGGTCGAGAACGCCCCCGCTCCCGAACCGCGCGCGCTGGCGCGTCGGGCCGCGGAACTGCGAGAAGAACTGCAGGGCACCGAGTTGCCGACGCAGCGGGCCGAATTCATCGACGTGCACCTGCGTGCGCTCGAATGCTCGGGGCGGAAGTTCGCCGGCGACGACATCGGGTTCGTCGACGAGGTGTTCGCCTACTTCGACGTCCGCATCGAGGCGGGCGATCAGGACGAGTACCGCGAGGCGCACCGCCGCATGGACGAGGTCCTGGCCGGTCCGGGCTCGCTCGCCGAGCGTTTGGCCGCGCATCGGGCGAGTGACGTCGTTCCCGCCGACCGCCTACAGGAGTGTGTCGACGCGTTCTCCAGCGCGCTGCGTGACAAGGTCCGCGCCGAGTACACGCTGCCCGAGACCGAGCAGGTCACGTACGAGGTCGTCGGCGACAAGCCCTGGTCGGGCTTCAACTACTACCTCGGCGATTACAAGTCGACCGTCGCGATCAACTCCGACCTCGAGCAACAGATGGCGAACCTGCCGCACCTCATCGCGCACGAGGCGTACCCGGGCCACCACACCGAGCACTGCCGCAAGGAAGCCGGTCTCGTATCGTCGGGCCAGCTCGAGCAGACGCTGTTCCTCGTCAACACCCCGCAGTGCCTGATGGCCGAAGGCCTTGCCGACCTCGCCCTGAAGTCCATCGTCGGACCGGGATGGGGTCTGTGGGCGCAGGAGATCTACGCCGACCTCGGTCTGCGTTTCGACGGCGAGAAAGCCGAGCGACTGGCGAATGCGTCGGGCCAGCTGCTCGGGGTTCGTCAGGACGCTGCCCTGTTGCTGCACGATCAGCACCGAAGCCAGGACGACGTCGCCGCCTACCTGGAGAAATGGTCGCTGGCGTCGCCGAAGCGGGCGCGTCAGAGCCTGAAGTTCCTGTCGTCGCCGCTGTGGAGGGCCTACATCAGCACGTACGTCGAGGGATACAAGCTCCTGGGAAGCTGGCTCGATCAGGGCAAAACGGTCACCGAACGATCCGCCCTGTTCGGACGGCTTCTCGACGAGCCCCTGATTCCGAGCGCGCTGCGAGAGGCGTGAGCCGCATCTTCTAAACTGGGTACGCCAATCCCACTGCGTTCCCCTTGGAGATTCTTGAAATGACCGACGTCAACAACCTGTCGCTGGCCGAACTCGACCCCGAGGTCGCCGAGGCGATGGCGGGCGAACTCGGTCGTCAGCGCGACACCCTGGAGATGATCGCGTCGGAGAACTTCGTTCCCCGCGCAGTTCTGCAGGCCCAGGGCAGCGTTCTGACCAACAAGTACGCCGAGGGCTACCCGGGACGCCGCTATTACGGCGGCTGCGAGCACGTCGACGTCGTCGAGGATCTCGCGCGTAGCCGTGCGAAGGAACTGTTCGGCGCCGAGTTCGCCAACGTTCAGCCGCACGCGGGTGCGCAGGCCAACGCCGCCGTCCTGATGGCGCTGATCAACCCGGGCGACAAGATCCTCGGTCTCGATCTCGCCCACGGCGGCCACCTCACGCACGGCATGAAGCTCAACTTCTCCGGCAAGCTGTACGAGGTCGAGTCCTACGGCGTCAGCAAGGAAGACCACCGCATCGACATGGACGAGCTGCGTAAGCAGGCCGTCCAGTCCAAGCCGCAGGTCATCATCGCAGGCTGGTCGGCCTACCCGCGTCACCAGGACTTCGAGGCGTTCCGTGCGATCGCCGACGAGGTCGGAGCACTGCTGTGGGTCGACATGGCCCACTTCGCCGGCCTGGTTGCCGCCGGACTCCACCCGTCGCCCGTGCCTTACGCCGACGTCGTGTCCTCGACCGTTCACAAGACCCTCGGCGGACCTCGTTCCGGCCTGATCCTCGCCAAGAAGGAATGGGCCAAGAAGATCAACTCGGCCGTGTTCCCGGGCCAGCAGGGCGGCCCGCTCATGCACGCCGTCGCAGCGAAGGCCGTGGCCTTCAAGATCGCGTCGACGCCCGAGTTCAAGGAACGTCAGGAGCGCACACTGCTGGGCGCCTCGCTGGTGGCCGATCGTCTGCTCGCCAAAGACGTCGCCGACAAGGGTGTCTCGGTCCTGACCGGTGGCACCGACGTTCACCTGGCGTTGGTGGACCTGCGTAACAGCGAGCTCGACGGCCAGCAGGCCGAGGATCTGCTGCACGAGGTCGGCATCACCGTCAACCGCAACGCCGTGCCGTTCGACCCGCGCCCGCCGATGGTCACCTCCGGTCTGCGTATCGGAACCGCCGCCCTCGCAACGCGTGGTTTCGGTGAAGCCGAGTTCACCGAGGTCGCCGACATCATCGGCACCGCCCTCGCAACCGGTGAGGCCAGCGATTCGCTGAAGGAACGCGTCGTGAAGCTGGCGCAGAGCAAGCCGCTGTACGACGGCCTCGAGGACTGGGGCCTGTTGGGCTAGACGCCCCGCTTTCCGCATCGATGGGCCGCGGCAACCGGTAGACGGTTGCCGCGGCCCATCGATGTTGTCGGGGGAGGGTCAGATCACGCCGGTCGCGATCATGGCGTCGGCAACCTTGGTGAAGCCGGCGATGTTCGCGCCGAGCGCATAGTCGTAGGGCCGGCCGTACTCGTCGGCGGAGTCGCGGCACCGGTCGAAGATGTCGGACATGATCGACGCCAATCGCTGGTCGGTGTAGTCGAAATGCCACGAGTCGCGCGACGCGTTCTGCTGCATCTCCAGCGCCGACGTCGCCACACCGCCCGCATTCGCTGCCTTGCCGGGTGCGAAACGTACCGAGGCCTTCTCGAAGACCGCGGTTGCGCGAGGCGTCACCGGCATGTTGGCGCCCTCGGCGACGATCGTCGTCCCGCCTCGCACCAGGATCTCGGCGGCTTTGTCGTCGAGCTCGTTCTGCGTTGCACACGGCAATGCGACGTCGCACGCGACGTCCCACACCGAACCGCCCTCGATGACGTGAGCGTTCGGGCGCTGTTCGGTGTATTCCGAAAGTCGCCCGCGCCGAACCTCTTTGATGTCCTTCAGTACGTCGAGGTCGATGCCGTCCTCGTCGACGACGTAGCTGTTCGAGTCGGAACAGGCGACGACGAGGCCGCCGAGTTGCTGGACCTTCTCGATCGCGTAGATCGCGACGTTGCCCGAGCCCGACACCGTGACGCGTTTGCCGTCGAACGAGTCGTTCTCGGCGGCGAGCATGTTCGACACGAAGTAGGCGAGGCCGTATCCCGTTGCCTCCTTGCGGACTTGGGATCCACCCCAGCTCAAGCCCTTGCCCGTCAGCACACCCGATTCGTGCGTGTTGGTGAGTCTCTTGTACTGGCCGAAGAGGTATCCGATCTCGCGTCCTCCGACGCCGATGTCGCCGGCAGGCACGTCGGTGTACTCGCCGATGTGACGGTACAGCTCGGTCATGAAGGACTGGCAGAACCGCAGCACCTCGAAGTCGCTACGCCCCTTCGGATCGAAGTCGGCACCACCCTTGCCTCCGCCGATCGGGAGCCCGGTCAGCGAGTTCTTGAAGATCTGCTCGAAGCCGAGGAACTTGACGATCGACAGATTGACGCTCGGGTGGAAGCGCAGTCCGCCCTTGTAGGGTCCGAGGACGCTGCTGTACTGCACCCGAAAACCGCGGTTGACGTGGACCTGGCCTGCGTCGTCTATCCACGGAACACGGAAGATGATCTGTCGCTCCGGTTCGCACAGCCGCTCGATGAGCGCCGCGTCGGCGTAATCGGGATAGCGCTCCACGATGACGGCGAGCGACTCGAACACCTCGGTGACGGCTTGGTGGAATTCGGGCTCACCTGCGTTGCGGCGGACCACTTCGGCGAGTGCTTTCTCCAGCTTGGCGTTCACGATCGTCTTCCTTTCGTATGTTAGGTAATCCTTTCAAATCAAATGACAGGTATCGAAGTGGGGTAGTTCGGGGCCGACGGGATGGTATGAATGCAGACAGCCGCATTCGCACGACGAATGTGCCCACCGGGCGCCGCGACACCGTCGCGGACTCGCCTGAATTTCGCGCGTTTCGCGCCGTCACAGCAGCTGAAATCGGTTTACGCGTTGTTCATCGACACGCCCTTCGCTCGCCGAGCCAATCGTCGGAATCGCCTGTACCGTCGGCAGTAACAGGCAGCGGGGAAGTTGTCTGTGCGGGAGGTTCTGATACGTGACTGAGCTAGTGAGCGCGAGAGGGCCGGCACCCGGTCCTCGTGTCATCTGACACGTCAGACCGACCGGCCGAGCGACACAGTCCGCGCGGTGCCGCGCGAGACATAGGAGCCCCACGTGACCACTTCACGCTCCGTTTCCGCCCCTCTTCGGACCTTCGTCCTGGATACCTCGGTTCTGTTGTCGGACCCGTGGGCAGTCATCCGGTTCGCCGAGCACAATGTGGTCCTGCCGCTGGTGGTCATCAGCGAGTTGGAGGGAAAGCGCCATCACCACGAACTGGGATGGTTCGCGCGGGAATCCCTACGTATGCTCGACGATCTCCGTGTCGAGCACGGCCGTCTCGATCAGCCGGTTCCGATCGGAAACGACGGCGGCACACTGCAAGTCGAGCTCAATCACACCGATCCGTCGGTGCTTCCCGTGGGATTTCGAACCGATTCCAACGACTCGCGAATCCTCGCCTGCGCACTCAATCTCGCAGCCGAGGGCAAGGACGTCGTGCTGGTCAGCAAGGACATCCCGCTCCGCGTCAAAGCCGGTGCCGTCGGACTTCGTGCCGACGAGTACCACGCGCACGACGTCGTGCCGTCGGGATGGACCGGTATGGCCGAACTGGAGGTGCAGCCCGGCGACATCGATCAGCTGTTCGCCGAGGGTGTCATCGATCTCGACGGTGCGCGAGAGATGCCGTGTCACACCGGAGTTCGTCTGCTCGGTGGTCGTTCGAGCGCGTTGGGGCGCGTCACACCCGACAAGCAGGTTCAGCTCGTCCGCGGTGAACGCGAGGCGTTCGGCCTGCACGGCCGGTCCGCGGAACAGCGTGTGGCGCTCGATCTTCTGCTCGACGAGAGCGTCGGTATCGTCTCGCTCGGCGGCAAGGCCGGTACCGGAAAGTCGGCGCTGGCGCTGACGGCCGGACTCGAAGCGGTCCTGGAGCGTCGCACACATCGGAAAGTCGTTGTGTTCCGGCCTCTCTACGCCGTGGGCGGTCAGGAGTTGGGGTACCTCCCCGGTAGCGAGAGCGAGAAGATGGGTCCGTGGGCCCAGGCGGTCTTCGACACCCTCGACGGCCTCGCGAGCCCCGAGGTGATGGAAGAAGTCATCGCCCGCGGAATGCTGGAAGTGTTGCCGCTCACCCACATTCGAGGACGGTCGCTGCACGATTCGTTCGTGATCGTCGACGAAGCGCAGTCACTCGAACGCAACGTCCTGTTGACGGTGCTGTCGCGACTGGGCAGCGGCTCACGCGTCGTCCTCACGCACGACGTTGCGCAGCGCGACAACCTGCGCGTCGGGCGTCACGACGGCGTCGCCGCGGTCATCGAAAAGCTCAAGGGGCACCCGCTTTTCGCGCACATCACCCTCACGCGCAGTGAGCGTTCGCCGATCGCCGCGCTGGTGACGGAGATGCTGGAAGAATTCGGTCCCGCAGGCGCCTAGCGGCGCCCGTGAGTGGGAATGTATAGCCCTCTATGCATTCCCACTCACGAGGGCACGGAACGCGCCCTTCGCGAATCCTTTCGAGATGTCGGCGACGTCGCCGTAATCGCGCCACACGGCGATCTTGCCGTCGCGCAGTTCGAACGTGCCACAGACCCAGAAATCGACGCGCAGGCGCCGGTAGATGATCGCGTCGGTGCGTTCGGTCAACACGATGTTTCCGTTCGCGGCGATGTTGTGGATCGTGACGTCGAAACCCCAATCTGGTTTCGCGAGCGCCGTCATGTACTTGCCGACGCGGTCGCGTCCCCGCACCTTGGGAAGCCCGACGTTGTGCCAGACGATCCCGTCGTCGAACAGATCGACGGCCGTGTCGACCTTCCGATCCCGTAGTGCGTGCAGCATGGTCTCGACCATTTCGGTGGCCTGCATCGTCTCGGTCATGGCGAATTCCTCCCCCTCGTTTCACGGACGAATCGAGCGTAGACCTGCGCTATCAGCGGCGTTGGGACAATTCACAGACGTCCAGGGCACGACATCTGTCGTCCACCACGAGGCGCTACGGTTGTCGGATGCCTACGAACATGACGGACGGCGACCTGTTGCTCCGGTTGGAGCCCGCCGTGGAAGAGAACCTGCGTCGCCACCTCGACGAAGCCGAGGACTGGCACCCCCACGATTTCGCGCCGTGGGACGAGGGCAAGAACTTCGCGTTCCTCGGTGGTGAGGACTGGTCGCCCGAGCAGTCCCACCTGAGCGACGTCGAGATCCTCTCGGCCACCGTCGGGGTGCTCGTGGCCGACAACCTGCCCGCGTACCACCGCGAGCTGGCTCGGGCACTCACCGGGCTCGGTGCCTGGTGGAAATGGACGGGTCGCTGGACGTCGGAGGAGAACCGTCAGGCGATCGTGCTCCGCGACTACCTGGTTCTGACGCGTGCGGTCGATCCCGTCGCGCTCGAGCGCGTGCGTATGGAGGAGATGACGCGGGGTTACTCCGCGCCGAGCCTGCACGTGCTCGACATCGTCGCGCACTTCGCGATCGACGAGTCCGCCGCGGCGCTGCGCAACACCAACACCGTCGCACTGGGCGGCGACAAGGTGCTCGCGACGATCCTGACGAAGATCGCAGCCGACGACGTCCTGCAGTCGCGCTTCTACGCGAACATCGTCACCGAGGGATTCGGCGTCGTACCGGACCAGACGATGCGCGCTGTCGCGGACCGCATCAACGGCTACGCCATTCCGGTCGTCGACCTGCCCAGTAAGGCGAACAGCACCGAAGCGCTGAAAGAAGCGGGAATCTACGACGACGACCAACAGCGCGAGAAAGTGTTCAAGCCACTGCTCGCGACCTGGAACGTCTTCGGCCGCGACGACCTCGGCGACGAGGGAAAGAAGGCGCGCGACGAGTTGGCGCATCTGGCCTGACGCCGGCCCTGTTACGCATCGATGGCCCGTGGCAACCTGTAGACGGTTGCCACGGGCCATCGATGTTGTCGGGCCGACAGTCCCCGAAAACATCGATGGACCACCGCATCCGTCTAGCGGATGCCGCGGTCCATCGATGCGGAAAGAGGGCGGGTGACTACTAGTCCTTGACCTTCGCCATGGCCAGGACGTCGAGACGCTTGTCGAGCTCTTCCTCGCTCAGCTTGTCGCCGATGAGTCCGCGATCGATGACGGTCTGACGGATCGTCTTCTTCTCCTTCAGAGCCTGCTTCGCGACGGCGGCAGCTTCCTCGTAGCCGATCGCGGAGTTCAGCGGCGTCACGATGGACGGCGACGACTCGGCGAGCGTCTTGAGGTGCTCGGTGTTGGCCTTCAGGCCGACGATGCACTTGTCGGCGAACAGAACCGACACGTTCGCGAGCAGCTTGAGCGACTCGAGGACGTTGCGCGCCATCATCGGGATGTAGACGTTGAGCTCGAACGCACCCGATGCACCACCGAACGCGGTGGCGGCATCGTTGCCGACGACCTGAGCAGCGACCTGCGTAACAGCCTCGGGCAGAACAGGATTGACCTTGCCGGGCATGATCGAGCTACCGGGCTGCAGATCGGGAAGCTGGATCTCGCCGAGGCCGGTGAGCGGTCCCGATCCCATCCAGCGAATGTCGTTGGCGATCTTGGTCAGCGACACGGCGATGGTGCGCAGTGCGCCGGAGATCTCGACGAGTCCGTCACGAGCAGCCTGTGCCTCGAAGGAGTCCTTCGCTGCGGTCAGTGCGTCGATACCGGTCGACTTGACCAGTTCCGCAACGACTTTGGCGCCGAATCCGTCGGGTGCGTTGAGGCCGGTGCCGACGGCGGTGCCGCCGATGGGCAGTTCGCCCAGACGCGGGAGGGTGGCTTCGACGCGCTCGATGCCGGCTTCGATCTGACGGGCGTAGCCGCCGAACTCCTGGCCGAGCGTGACGGGCACGGCATCCATGAGGTGGGTGCGACCGGACTTCACGACGGTCTTCCACTCGGTCGCCTTCGCGGCCAGAGCCTCGTGCAGGTGCTTCAGAGCCGGAACCAGAGACGTGACGGCAGCTTCCGTGGCGGCGACGTGAGTAGCCGTCGGGAAGGTGTCGTTGGAGCTCTGCGACATGTTGACGTGGTCGTTCGGGTGAACCTCGACGCCGTTCGCCTTGGCGATCGACGCGATGACCTCGTTGGCGTTCATGTTGGAGCTGGTGCCCGAGCCGGTCTGGAAGACGTCGATCGGGAACTGGTCGTCGTGCTTGCCGTCGGCGATCTCGGTGGCAGCGGCGACGATGGCGTCGGCCTTGTCGGCGTCGAGCAATCCGAGGTCCTTGTTGACCTGCGCGCAGGCTGCCTTCAGCAGGCCCATCGCACGGATCTGGGTGCGCTCGAGCGGACGGCCGGAGATCGGGAAGTTCTCCACCGCACGCTGCGTCTGAGCACGCCACAGCGCGTCGATCGGGACGCGTACCTCTCCCATGGTGTCGTGCTCGATGCGGTACTGCGAATCGTCTGTCTGCGTCATGAGCCTTACTTTGCCAGTCGGGTTACACGGATTGGGATGCAGCCTAGAACGACGGTGCGTGCGCGTTCTCGTCGCCGTCGAAGTCGACCGAGCTGTAGCCGCGGAGCTTCTCGAGACGGTGGTAGGCGTCGATCATGCGTACGGTGCCGGACTTGGATCGCATGACGATGGACTGCGTGTGCGCGCCGCCGCCCGCGTACCGGACGCCGCGGAGCAGGTCGCCGTCGGTGACGCCCGTGGCGGTGAAGAAGACGTTCTCGCCGGAGACGAGATCGCGCGTCGTCAGGACACGGTCGAGGTCGTGACCTGCGTCGATGGCCTTCTGGCGCTCGGCGTCGTCGGTCGGGGCGAGGCGGCCCTGGAGCACACCGTCCATGCAGCGCATCGCGGCGGCGGCGATGATTCCCTCGGGGGTACCGCCGATGCCGATGAGCATGTCGGTGCCCGAATCGGGACGTGCTGCGGCGATCGCGCCCGCGACGTCACCGTCGGAGATGAGGCGGATGCGGGATCCGGCGTCGCGCACCTGCTGGATGAGATCCGCGTGGCGGGGGCGATCCAGGATGCACACCGTGACGTCGGAAGCGGAGCCCTTCTTGATCTTGGCGATCCGGGCGATGTTCTCCTTGACCGGTGCAGTGATATCGATGACATCGGCGTAGTCGGGGCCGACGGCGATCTTCTCCATGTAGAAGACGGCCGACGGGTCGAACATGGCACCGCGCTCGGCGACGGCGAGGACCGAGATGGCGTTGGGCATGCCCTTGGCCATCAGCGTGGTTCCGTCGACGGGGTCGACCGCGAAGTCGACCTCGGGGCCGTTGCCGTTGCCGACCTGCTCGCCGTTGTAGAGCATCGGGGCTTCGTCCTTCTCGCCCTCACCGATGACGACGACGCCGCGCATCGAGACCGAGCTGACCAGCTGACGCATGGCGTCGACGGCTGCTCCGTCTCCGCCCTCCTTGTCGCCACGACCGACCCACCGGCCCGACGCGAGCGCACCGGCCTCGGTCACACGTACGAGTTCGAGGGCGAGGTTGCGGTCTGGCGCCATGGCGCGAGTGGACTCGGTGCTGGCCGTCATCGGTTTGTAGCCTCCTGGTAGATGGGGGTCGTACCCAGGCGCGATTATCTCATTCGTGAGCCGCGTCATGCGACGTAGGGCATGCGCCGACCGAGCACTGACTAGCAGCGGGGATACTGGACTGCGTGGCGAACAGCAAACCCCGGATTCTGAACAACAACCGCGACATGGTGTGGTCTCTCATCCCGCTCGTGATCGCGTGTCTGTTGATCGCCGGGATCGCCAGCCAGTGCACGCTCAGCCCGGGCGGTCCCAAGCAGGGGCCGATCCCGAACTTCGACGTCGACGCCGCCTTGCAGTACGACGCGTCCGAGCTTTCGTTCCCGATCCGCAACCCGAAGGTTCCCGAGGACTGGACGCCTAACTCGGGCAGCCGGCAGTCGATCTCCGGCGACCAGGGCGGCGACGTCAGCAACGTCGGCTTCATCTCCGGCGCCGGGCGCTACATCAGGCTCACCCAATCCAATGCGACCGAGGACGTGCTGGTGCCGTTCGCCGTGGGCGAGCCGCGCTATGCGTCGGGCACGCAGTCGATCGACGGCAAGGAATGGATCGTCTACGAGCAGAGCGACAAGGAGCCCGTCTGGGTCACCGACCTCGGTGACGTGCGCCTGCTCGTGACCGGCAGCGGGTCGAACGAGGAGTTCACCGAGCTCGCGACCGCGACGACGAGCGCCACGCCGCTGACGCCCTAGCTGTCGGCGTCGTTCTCCTCGATGTGGGCCAGCGCGTTCTCGACGCGGGTGCGCGCCCCGGCCAGGTGCTCCTCGCAGCGGGTCGCGAGTTGCTCGCCGCGTTCCCACAGAGCCAGCGACGCGTCCAGGTCGAGACCGCCCTGCTCGAGCACCTTGACCACATCGACCAGTTCGTCGCGCGCAGCCTCGTAGCCCATCTCCGCGACGGGTGTTTCGCTCATGGTCTCTCCTATCGAACTTTGCCCATGACCGCGGCGGTGACAGCACCGTCGGCCACACGTACACGAATCTGTGTTCCGGGTGGGGCGTCGTCCACCGAACGCAGCACCTCGGGATCCTCGCCGGCGACCATACGCTGCACGACGGCGTAGCCACGAGCGAGCGTGGCTGCTGGTCCCAGCGTCTGCAGACGAGCACGCAGATGTTCGACGAGGGTGTCCTGCTTCGCCAGTTCGCGCAGCACGTCTCGTCGGGCCGCGTCGACGAGTCGCTGAATTTCCTCGCCGCGTCGATCGATGCCGGCGATGGGGTCCGCGAGCGCAGGCCGGTGCCGGATCATCTCGATGCCGCGCGCTTCGCGGGCGACCCAGTTGCGCAGTGCTGCCGCGGTTCTCGCGCGCAGTTCGGCGACGAGATTCTGCTCGGCGACGGCGTCGGGCACCACGAGTTTGGCCGCATCCGTCGGCGTCGCAGCACGCAGATCGGCGACGTGATCCGACAGAGGGCTGTCGGGTTCGTGCCCGATCGCGGAGACGATGGGCGTCGTCGCCCGTGAGATCGCGCGACACAGAGCCTCGTCGGAGAACGGCAGCAGATCTTCGACGCTTCCGCCGCCGCGGGCCATGATGATGACGTCGACGCTGCCCTCGAGGTCTTTCAATGCGTCGAGAATCGCGGGAACCGCCGTCGGGCCTTGGACCGGTGTATGCCGAACCTCGAAGTGCACTGCAGGCCACCGTCTTTGCGCGACGGTGAGAACGTCGCGTTCGGCAGCCGACGCGCGTGCGGTGATCAACCCGATCCGCTTCGGCAGGAACGGCAGCGGTCGCTTCAGTCGGGGATCGAACAGGCCCTCGGCGGCGAGCAACGCACGCAACTTCTCGATGCGTGCCAAGAGCTCGCCGACGCCTACTGTTCGAATGTCGGTAGCGCGCAACGAGATCGTTCCGCGGCCGGTGTAGAACGACAGCTTGCCGTAGAGGATGACGCGTGCGCCCTCCGTGAGTGGAACGGGGGAGCGTTCGAGCAATTGCGGCGAACACGTGACCGACAGCGACATGTCCGCGGAAGGATCACGCAGGACGAGAAAGGCGGTGCGCGTACCGGGACGCGCGTTGATCTGCGTCAGCTGGCCCTCGACCCAGATACTGCCGAGACGATCGATCCAGCCCGCGACCTTCATCGCGACCGTGCGTACCGGCCATGGCTGTTCGGCTGTACTCGCTGTCACTTGGCTTTCGCTGTGGTGATTCGGTTCTCGAGCATCGTCAGGAACGGAGCGCGAGACTTGGTGGAGTTCTCGTACGTCAGAAGTGTCTCCAGGTCGTCGAGCGACAACGTGCGCAGGCGGGCACGGAGTTGCGCGAGCGCAAGGGTGTCGTAGTCGACGAGTTCGACGATGTCGGGCTTCTCGGCCGTCACCGCGGGTTCGGGCTCCTCGGTGGCTTCGGCGGGAGGCGTCGAATACAGCGCGAAGCGGCCCGTCGCTGCGGGCGGTTCGTGGTCGGGGATGTCGACCTCACCGTTCGTGTCGTCCTCGTCGAACACCGCCCACGACGGCTGTTCCTCGTCCGGCGTGCCGAGGAGGGGGAGGCCTGCAATCGCCTGGTCACCCTTGATCGCCAGGGCTGTGACCTGCTGCTGGAAGCGCATCGTCGTCGCCAGCATCTCGCTGATGACGGTCATCGGCAGTGTCACGGCCGTGCTGGGGAGCTTGCGCGCCTCTTCGACGACGGTCACGGCCACACCTGCGGCCACGCGTGCGGCAAACGGGACACGAGTCATGGACACCAGACTGCCTGAAGACGGATGAATTTGGTAGCCGACATGCTCGGGAGCGGAGTGCCCGCCGTTCCACACGTATCCTGTTGGTATGTCTTCGGCTGTTCCCTTGAATCTCGGTATCGCACGACCTGCGGGCGACGGTGCTGCGGCCTACTCAGGTGCCAAGCGTGTCCTCCTCGCCGAGCCGCGTGGCTACTGCGCAGGAGTGGACCGCGCCGTCGAAACGGTGGAGAAAGCACTGGAAAAGCATGGCGCTCCGGTCTACGTCCGCAAGGAGATCGTGCACAACCGCCACGTCGTGGAGACGCTCGCCGATCGCGGCGCGATCTTCGTCGACGAAACCGACCAGGTTCCCGAGGGGGCGCTGCTCGTGTTCTCCGCGCACGGCGTCTCGCCTGCAGTGCACGCGTCGGCCGCGGAGCGCAACCTGCGCACGATCGACGCCACCTGCCCGCTGGTCACCAAGGTGCACCAGGAAGCCAAGCGGTTCGCCCGTGACGACTACGACATTCTGCTCATCGGGCACGAAGGCCACGAGGAGGTCGAGGGCACCGCGGGTGAGGCTCCCGATCACGTCCAGCTCGTCGATGGTCCCGACGCGGTCGAGGGCGTCACCGTCCGTGACGAGAGCAAGGTCATCTGGCTTTCTCAGACCACGCTGAGCGTCGACGAGACCATGACGACGGTTGCGCGACTGCGTGAGAAGTTCCCGACTTTGCAGGATCCGCCCAGCGACGACATCTGCTACGCGACGCAGAACCGTCAGGTCGCGGTCAAGGCCATGGCGCCGGAATGCGATCTGGTCATCGTCGTGGGGTCGAAGAACTCGTCCAACTCGGTCCGCCTCGTCGAGGTCGCACTCACCGCTGGTGCCGAGGCCAGCTACCTCGTCGACTACGCCAAGGAAGTCGATCCCGCCTGGCTCGACGGCATCAAGACCGTCGGCATCACCTCGGGCGCGTCGGTGCCCGAGATCCTGGTCCAGGGCGTCATCGATCTGCTCGCCGAACACGGCTTCGCCGACGTCCAGCCGGTCACGACCGCCAACGAGACGCTGGTCTTCTCGCTTCCGCGCGAACTGCGAGCGGCGAGGGCCTGAAGCACTTCCTCCTTCTACGCATCGATGGCCCGAGGCAACCGTCTACAGGTTGCCGCGGGCCATCGATGTTTCGGGCCTACGTGTCCTACGCGTCTCCGCGGTCCCGGTAACGCACCTGCGGCACCGGATGCGGCGGGATGTGCGCGCTGACGGGCGCGGCAGTTCTCGGCGCCGAGTACGGGTCGACCTCCGGAGGCCGGGGGACCCGAGGCTGCTGCGGCCGTGGTGAAGCGCGACGAACAGGGTCCGACGCGTAGCCCCGCTCGGGCCGGTACGGATCCGCGGCAGGACGGTCGATTCTCGGCGCGACGTGGTCGCGCTGCGGTTCGCGTGACGCGTTCCGGCCAGGGGCGTTGCGATTCGCGCGTCGCGAGCGCGTCTCAGGAACAGCCGCGGACGCCGTCGGCGCGTCGGAGCGACGCTGCTTGGCCTGAGCCATGCGAGCCCGGTTCTCACGCGCGCGGTCGCGAGTTTCCTGGGCGCGGTCGCGCATCGTGCGCTTGGCCGCACCTGCGGGCGCGTGCGAGTTCTGTCGTTTGAGGAACACCCTGAGTGCGCCGATGCCGAGCGCCAGCACCGTACCCAGCAGCATGACCGGGAATCGGTTGACGAGAGGAATGGCGACGTTGAGAAGGATGTCCTTCAGGCTGGTCCCGGGATTCTCGGTGAAGTACTGGTACGACAGCGGCACCGCGACGAACAGAATCAGCGGCGCCTGCACCATGGCGGTGAACAGGCCGCGATAGCGGACGAGTAGCGCCGCGACGACGACACCGATGATGTACAGGCTGGAGAACGCAGAGGTCAGCTCTGTTCCGCGGGCCGCGTCGAGGACGAAGCCGAGGAAAGTTGCGCCGCCGGCGATGGCCACTGCCCCCCACGCAGGCACGCCGGGCACGGTCGCGAAGGCTGAACGCTGATCCAGCGGTACCCCGGAGCGGGCACGTTGGGAGGTAGACACCCCTCGAGGTTAGCGGCTGTTCAGCCCACCGCGTCGTCGACGTGCCCGAACGATCGGCTCGGGTACGACGAATCGGACAGTCTGGGGCGCGCGTCGACGCGTCGAACCTCGACGACATCACCGTCGAAGAGCTCGAGTTCGTGAAGTTTGCGGGCAGTCACTCCGACACGCGAGTCGACGGACGACACCGTCGAGTTGAAGGACTCCACCGCCTTGCCCAAATGCCCTCCCAGCTTGTCCAGATGCGACGCGACGGTGCCGAGCCGGGTGTAGAGCTCGCGACCGAGTTGCTGGATGCGTGCCGCGTCCTCCGCGAGCGACTCCTGCTTCCACGAGTAAGCAACCGTACGGAGCAACGCGACCAATGTGGTGGGGGTGGCAAGAATCACGTTTCTCGTGAACGCATATTCCAGGAGCGACGAGTCCGAGGTGAGCGCAGCATCGAGGAACGGGTCTCCCGGGACGAACAGCACGACGAACTCGGGAGTCGGTTCGAAGGAGCGCCAGTATTCCTTCGCCGACAACTGATCGACGTGGGTGCGCAGGTGCCGAGCGTGGCGCGTCAGCTGCTTGGCGCGCGCGTCGGGATCTTGTTCCTGCGCCGCGTCCAGATAGGCGGCGAACGGGACCTTGGCGTCGACGACGATCTGCCTGCCGCCGGCCAGGTGCACGATCATGTCGGGTCGAATGCCCTCGCGGCTGACCTGCGTGTCGAAATCGCAGTGCTTGACCATTCCGGCGAGTTCGACGACCCGCTCGAGCTGCATCTCGCCCCACCGGCCGCGGATCTGCGGTGCACGCAGCGCGGTGACCAACTGAGACGTCTGCGTCGACAGGTCCACCGATGCGCGGTGCATTCCCGACACCTGTTCGGTCAACCCGGCGTAGGCGCGAATGCGGTTGTGCTCGACCTGACGAACGTGCTCGGTGAGAGCGTCGACCGCGTCGTGCAGCGGCTCCACGAGGCTGGACACCTGCTGGCCGATGACACCGGAATGCCTGCGTGCCGAATCCTCGTTGACGGCCGCGAGCGAGCGACGTAGCAGCGCCTCGTTGTCGCGCAGCGCGGCCAGCTGAGCCTCGGCACGGACGGCACGATCACCGACGCGCTGCGCATGCATCAACCAGCCGAGCGCGCCGCCGAGTGCGAAGGCGAAAGCCATTCCCAGTGCGGTGAGTACGTTCATGGCGACGATGATGCACCGGGGCACCGACAGGTTCGGCTCGGAGCGCCGCCCGAAGTTTGTCGGTGGCAGCCGATACCGTCGTTCCCATGAAGATCCTGCACACCTCGGACTGGCACATCGGACGCACGTTCCACGGCGTCGATCTGCTCGCCGACCAGGCTGCGGCGCTGAGCGCGATCGCGGAACTGGTTGCCGCGCAGGGCATCGACGTCGTCGTCGTTCCGGGTGACATCTACGACCGCGCGGTGCCGAGTGCCGACGCGGTGCTGGTGTGCAACAGGGGGCTCGAGGCCATTCGAGCGGCAGGCGCGGTCATCGTGGCCACGTCGGGCAATCACGATTCGCCCGCCCGCCTCGGTGCGGGTGCAGCTTTCGCCGCTGCGGGCGGCCTGCACTTGATGACGCGCGTCGGTGACGTCGACCGGCCGGTGGTGCTCGACGACGACTTCGGACCCGTCGCGTTCTACGGAATTCCTTACCTCGAACCGGAAACCACTCGCCTCGAACTCGACGTTCCCGCGGCGCGCACGCACGCGGAGGTACTGGACGCCGCGATGATCCGTGTTCGCACCGATCTGGATCGGCGTCGCGCCGACGGGTCCGCTGTCCGATCCGTCGTTCTCGCACATGCTTTCATCGTCGGTGGTGAAGCGACCGGATCCGAGCGCACCATCTCGTCGGGTGGCGTCGAAACCGCTCCTGCGTCGGCGTTCGACGGCGTCGACTATGTGGCGCTGGGCCACCTACATTCTCCGCAGACGCTGAGCGAGCGCGTGCGTTACTCGGGTTCTCCGCTGCCGTACTCGTTCGGCGAACGCAGTCACCGCAAGGCGGTCTGGATTCTCGAACTCGACGCCGCCGGTCTCGGTACCGTCGAGCGGGTCGACCTTCCGATCGTGCGTGGCCTCAGTCAACTTCAGGGCACCGTCGAGGAGCTGCTGAGCAGTGACGAGTTCGCAGATGCCGAAAAGCATTACGTGTCTGCCGTTCTCACCGATCTGGTGCGACCCGTCGATGCCATGCGGTCGCTGCGTACTCGTTTTCCGCACGCAGTCCATCTCGAATGGGTTCGCCCGGTGAACACGTCTGAGTTCACCTACCGTGACCGAGTTCGTGGGCGCACCGACATCGACATCGCGACGTCGTTCGTCGCCGATATGCGCAGCGCGCCGACCTCGCGCGAAATCGCTTTGCTGGAGCGCGCTTTGGCGTCCGTGCAGCGTGACGACGTAGCCAAGGACGAGAATTCCAGCGTCGACCACGACGCGTTGTTCGGGCGTTCCGCGTGAGGCTCCACCGGCTCGAGATCACTGCCTTCGGTCCGTTCGGCAGGACCGAGTGCGTCGACTTCGACGCGCTCGGCGCGGACGGATTGTTCCTCCTGCACGGTCGGACCGGCGCGGGCAAGACAACTATTCTCGACGCGGTCGCATTCGCGCTCTACGGCACGGTTCCCGGCGCGCGCCGTGACGGCAAGAGACTGCTGTCGGATCACGCGGCGGACGGCACCGCGCCGTCGGTGACGCTCGAAGCCACACTCGGCGGCCGACGCGTCAAGATCGTCCGCAGTCCCGAGTACTTCCGGGCGAAGAAGCGCGGAACCGGCACCACCAAGCAGAACGCGAAGGCGTCGCTGACCTGGCTCGACGGAAGTGGTCAGAACCTGACGCGTCTCGACGAGATCGGCGAGGCAGTCGGTGCGGCGCTGGGAATGAGCGCAGACCAGTTCTTCCAGGTCGTGTTGCTGCCGCAGGGAGAGTTCGCCCGTTTTCTGCGCGCGGACAGCGACGAGCGCGGCAATCTGCTCGAGCGATTGTTCGACACCGCTCGATTCGGCGACGTCGAGCAGTGGTTCGCGGAGCGGCGTCGGCTGAGCGCGGCCGAGCTCGAATCGTCGTCCATCGCGATCGACAAGTTGGTCGGCAAGATCTCCACCGCCGCGGGGGAGCCCGAGCAACTCGATCGGCAGCCGGTCGAATGGGCAACCGAGATTCTCGAGAACAGCAGGGACGCATTTCGATCGGCTGCGACAGCTCTCGCGTCCGCCCGCGCCACGTCCGACGCTGCCGTCGCAGCTCTGGGCCGTCTCGAATCCACGGCAACAGCGCAGCGGCGACGCGACGTCGCACAGCGGCAGTTGTCGGAATTCCAGGCAACGGCAGCCGAGCGTGAATCGATGCGCCGCGAGGTCGAACTGTCCGCGGCCGCCGGTCCGGTTGCAGCACTGGCGAAAGAGTGTGCGACGGCCACAGCCGCGCATGCCGAGGCGATGCGCTCGGTCGTCGAGGCGGGTCGTTCGCTGTCGGCGGTGCCAGGCTCGGAAATCGTTCTCGCGGAGCATGATTCGGATACTTCGGACCTCGCCGCCGTGCGCACTGTCGTCGCACGTGCCGTGCGTGAGTGGACAACCCAGGTCGGAGTCCTCGACGAGCTGCGGTCCGTCGAACGGCGCGCGGACGCAGACGAACGCATCGCCGACCAGTTGGCGCAGCAGCACGACGCCGTCGAACGGCGAATCGACGAGCTCCAGCGCGCACGTGACGCGCTGCCCGAGGCTATCGAGACGGCCGAGCGCGCCGTGGACTCGGCCGTGCACGCATCGGCCGAGATCGCGACGCTCGAGAGTGCATCGGCGCGCGTCGCCGAGGCAGTACGCGCGGCGATCGAACTGAAGAAGAAACGCGCTGCGTTGGCGAAGTCGGAGAAGGTGCTCGATGCCGCACGCACGACGCACAACGACGCTCGCGAACTGTGGCTGGACCTGCGGGAGCGCCGCCTGACGGGCATGGCCGCAGAACTGGCTGCATCGCTGATCGACGGTGATGCGTGCGGTGTGTGCGGCTCGACGGCCCATCCGAATCCAGCGAAGAGTGCCGAGACCACCGTCACCGAAGCCGACGAGGACGCCGCAGCGAAGAACGAGCGCGCGACGGCGGCCACCGTCGACTCGTGCGCCGCAGAGGTCGCGACTCTCCACCGCACGATCGACGGCCTGGTTCAGGCGTCGGGCGATCGCGACAGTGCAGGCCTCGCAGCCGAACTCGACTCGGTCACAACCGCATTGACCGCAGCGCGACGCGAAGCCGATGCGTTGGCGCCGCGACGTGCACGCCTCGACGAACTCCGATCGGAGGATCAGCGCATCGCGACCGTCGTCGCGGAACAGCGATCGGAGGCCGCGGCACTCGTCGCGAGGCGGGAGCAGATCGTGCAGGCCGTCGCGCAGATGCGGGCCAGAGTCGCGACCGCGATCGGTGCAGGCGGGGACAGCATCGACCAGCGCACCCATCGTTTGGACCAGCTGATCCGTCGCTCGACCGCGTTGCTCGACGCGCGCGTTGCCTCCGCAGATGCCGCAGCCGCCGCAGCAACGCTCTCCCGCAAACTCGACGATCTCGTCTCCGAGTCGGGGTTCGCCTCGGCAGAAGACGCCGAGCACGCGGTGATCCCCGCTCGGCGTGCAGCCGACATCGAGCAGCGGCTGCTGTCTGCCAACGACATTCGCGCGCACGCGGAACAGGTGCTGGCCGAGCCGGCCATCGCCGCTGTGATCGGCACCGAACCCGTCGACACCCAGCCGGCACGGGCAGCGGTTGTCCGCGCAGCCGAGGAACTCGACGCCGCGGTCGCCGTGCACGCCGAGTGCAGACGCAAGACCGAACAGGTCGAGGAGTTGACAGCTCAGCTGTGGGCCGCCGTCGATCGCGCAGCTCCCATGCGTGCCAAGCACGACGAACTCGCCGCACTTGCCGACGTCGTCGCCGGTCGCGGGCAGAACGCGCGCAAGATGTCGCTGCGGTCGTATGTGCTGGCGTCGCGGCTCGAAGACGTCGCCGAGTCGGCGTCGATCCGGCTGCATCGCATGTCGGGTGGGCGCTACGAGTTCGTCCACTCCGACGAAGCGGAATCGCGCGGTCGTCGTGGAGGATTGGGCCTCGACATCCGTGACGACTACACAGGCGTCGTCCGGTCTGCGAAGACGCTGTCCGGCGGCGAATCGTTCCTCGCCTCGCTCGCACTCGCCCTCGGCCTGGCCGACGTCGTCGCAGCCGAGTCGGGCGGCGTCGTACTCGACACGATGTTCATCGACGAAGGGTTCGGCACACTCGATGCGGACACACTCGAATCGGTGATGGGCGTCCTGGACGAACTACGGGCAGGCGGACGCGTCGTCGGCATCGTCAGTCACGTCGACGAGATGCGGCAACGCATTCCGAGCAGGCTGCACGTGGTCCGTGAGCGAGTAGGGTCGCGAATCGAGTTGTTCGCGGCGTCCTGACTATTTGTCGATCTTCGCGTCCTTGTTGTTGCCGTCCTCGTCGGTGACGAGGTCCTCGGTGTCGGGTGCCTCGTCCTCGAGTTGGCTGCGGTCGGCTTCGACGGAGCGTTCGTCAATTTGCTCGGATACGTAGCGGATCAGGACGGCAGCGACGGCCGCAGCGGGAACGGCGAGGAACGCGCCGATGATGCCGAACACCGAACCGCCGCCGGTTACCGCGAGAAGCACGATCGCCGGGTGCAGGTTCATGCTGCGGCTCTGGAGGATCGGTTGCAGCACGTTGCCTTCGAGTTGCTGCACCGCGATGATGATGACCAGCACGATCAGGGCGGTCGTCGGTCCGTTGGCCACGAGAGCGACCAGAACCGCGAGGGCGCCTGCGACGAACGCACCGACGATCGGGATGAAGCCGCCGAGGAACGTGATCGTGGCCAACACGAGGGCCAAGGGGACGCCGAGAATGACGAGTCCCAGTCCGATGAAGAAGGCGTCGATGAGGCTGACGATTGCCTGCGTGCGAATGAATCCGCCGAGCGTCGCCCACATGCGGGCCAGGATTTCGGCGAGGTGCTTTCCGGCGCGACCGCCGGCGAATCCGTGCAACCACGGGATGAACTTCACGCCGTCCTTGACGAAGAAGAACGTCAGAACCAGCACGAGTGCGAGTGTCACGAGGATCGAACCTGCAGCGGACACTCCCGTGAACACGCCGGACGCAATCGCCGTGCCGCTCTCCTGCAGTCGTGAGGTGATGGCGGAGACGGCGTTGTCGATTTGCTCGTCCTGCAAGTTGACCGGCGGGCCCTTCAGCCAGTCCTGCACCTGGGACACACCTGCCGACGCCTTGTCGACCAACTCGGGAGCGGAGTCGACGACCGACGGCACGATCAACGTGATGATGCCGCCGATGACGAGGAAGAACACGACGAGCGACAGCGTTGCGGCAAGCGCGGCAGGGAAGCCGACGCGCAGCATCCACTTGGTGGGCGGCCACAGGACCGTCGCGACGATGATCGCGAGCAGCGCGGGCAGAATGACGACCCACAGCGCCGAGATCAGCCAGCCAAGCACCCATGCACCCGCCGCGACGGAGACGAGAATGAGTGACCATTTGGCCAGCCACATTCCGCCGACGCCGATGAGATCGCCCCGATCGCGCCCGGTCCTCGGTGTGGGCGCTGCCTGTTCCGTCACGTCGGTAAGTCCTTTTCCCCGGCTGCAGTCACTGTTGCTACACGTGTGACTCTAATGTCTTCGGTCAGGCGCCTACCCACCTGCGCCAGGGTCAACCCCGCTCGTGGGCGAGCAACCATTCCTTCGCAGGCAGGCCCCAACGGAATCCGCCGAGCGCGCCGCCGATGCGCAACACCCGGTGGCACGGCACGAACAGTGCCGCAGCATTGCGCGCGCACGCCGACGCCGCTCCCCGGATCGCAGTGGGGCGTCCGGACATCGCCGCGAATTCGGAATAGGTGACCGGCGAGCCTGCGGGGACGGTACGGAGGATTTTCCACGCATGCACGAGAAATTCACCGGACGTCTGGGCGACGGGGACGTCGTCGACAGCTGCCAGATCGCCGCGGTGATACTCGTCCACGGCCTTCGTGACACTGCCGAGCGTGGGGGCCGGCCGGATGTCCACCGGTCGTAACGATCGATGGATGAGTGGCACGAGATCGTCGACGGTCGCGGTCCATCCGGACGCGAGTACCACGCCCGCGTCGTCGACGATGGTGGTGAACGGGCCGATCGGGGTGTCCGTGATGGCGGAAAGCGCGGTCATAGTCCTCTTCTTTCGAGTGCGACGTTCCAGAGATGCATCGACACGTACGAGCGCCACGGCGACCAACGCTCCGAATCCTTCAGTGAGACACCGAGCGCGTCGGCGCCCTGACGGACGACGAGATCGGTGTCCAGCAGCACATCGGGGTCGGCCAGGAGGCGCATGACGACGTAGCGCGCTGTCCACGGTCCAATTCCTCTCAGCGCCAGCAGTTCTCGTTCGAGCTCGTCGGCTGCTCGCGCGGAATGAAGAACGATCTTGCCCGACGCCACCGCGTCGGCCACCCCGATGATCGCTCGGACCCGGTTCTTCGGACCGGTGAGAACCTCGTGACCACGTTCGGCGATGACGTCGGCATCAGGAAAGAGGCGCGTCACGGTACCGCCCGCCGGATCCTCGATCCGCGTGCCGAGTGCGTCGACGAGTCGCGCAGTGTGCGTCGCGGCGGCACGCAACGAAATCTGTTGCCCGATCATGGTGCGCAGCAACAGTTCCGGACCGTCGGCGCAGCCGAGCGCGCGGATGCCCGGCCGAGCCTCCACATGCGGACGCAGGTGCGGATCCTCCGCGAGGGCAGCGTCGACGGCCTCGGGGTCCGCGTCGAGATCCAGTAGGTGCCGAATGCGCGCGACGGCAGGGGACAGGTCACGCATGTCCTGCAGGCCGAGCGTCGTGTCGACGTACCCGTCCTCGATACGCAGTCCGACGATGCCGTGGCCGTGGGGCAGACGCAGGGACTTGCGGTAGACGCCGTCGTCCCATGCTTCGATACCCGGTACGACGTGTGCTTTCAGGAACCAGTTCAGCCAGGTTCGATCGAGCGGGCGGCGGTAGGGGAGTCGGAGCGTGACGGTTCCATTGCTGGACAACGTCGTTCGCTTCTCCGCTTCGGTTCGCAATTCCGTCGGATTGGCGGCGAAGACCTCACGCACGGTGTCGTTGAACTGCCGGACGCTGGAGAATCCTGCGGCGAAGGCGATATCGGTCATCGACATCGCCGTCGTCTGGATCAACGTGCGGGCCGTGTGCGCGCGATGGGCTCGTGCGAGGGCGAGTGGCCCTGCGCCGATCTCGGCACCGAGTACCCGCGTCAACTGTCGCGTCGAATAGCCGAGAGCGTCCGCGACCGCGTCGACGCCACCACGCTCGACAGCCCCGTCGGAGATCAGCCGCATCGCGCGCGACGTCAGATCGGAATGGACGTTCCAGTGCGGTGAGCCGGGGGTGGCGTCGGGCTGGCAGCGTCGGCACGCACGAAATCCAGCTTGCTGCGCGGCGGCGGCCGTCGGCATGAACTGCACGTTCTTCGCTTTCGGCGTGGTAGCCGGGCACGACGGGCGGCAGTAGATGCCCGTCGTGCGCACGGCCGTGAAGAACTGCCCGTCGAAGCGGGTGTCCCGTGCCGAGACGGCCCGGTAGCAGCGATCGAAGTCCAACTCCATGGGTTCCACTGTGTCACCGGTGGAACCGTCGCCGCTAGCGGAAATCCGCCATCAGCGTCAACAGCAGCGGGCGCCTGGGTTGGCGTCGGCTTCCGCGTAGCGGTCCCGCCAGTACTGGCGTTCCGACGGGATCGGCTCGCCCGGGTGTGTTCGACGCATGTGCGCGACGAACCGCTCGTAGTCACGGTCGCCCATGACCGACGTGAGCCACCACCAGAGTCCACGCATGTCAGTGATGCCCCGCGTGTGCGGCGCCGGGAGCGCGGACGGTGCCGTCGGCGATCAGCTTGTCCCAGTCCTTCTGGATTTCCTTCTCGGCCGCGGTGGGAATGAAACCCGAGGGGCCGAAGATCTTCGAGGGGACGGCCGGTTCCTCGTTGTCAGGCAGGTCGTCGACACGAACCGCCTTGATGCACACCAGAAGTCCAACGACCGCGACGATCAGTACGAGCACCGCAAAGATGATCGACAACGTGCCCTGGATGAACGTGTTGCGGATGACGGCGTCGATCGCCTCGGCGGATTTGGCGGTGCCGAATTCGGTGAGGCCCTGATTCTTCGCGTCGACGAACTGCGCATGCTGTGCCCAGTAGCCGATGGCCGGGACGTCGGAAAAGATCTTCTGGTACGACGCGGTCATCGTCACGATGAGGTCCCACACCAACGGAACACCGGGAATCCACGCCCATTTGAACAAGCGACGCTTCATGACGATCGTCAGGACCACGGTCAGTGCGATGGCGGCGAGCAACTGATTCGCGATGCCGAACAGCGGAAACAGGGTGTTGATCCCGCCGAGGGGATCGGTGACGCCCATGAGCAGAATGGCACCCCATGCCGCGACGACGATGAACGAGCAGAGCCATGCACCGGGACGCCACGACGGGTCCTTGAACTTCTTGGCCGCCGAACCGGGCAGGTTTCCGATGCTGTCGGACAACATGAACCGCGCGACACGGGTACCGGCGTCGACCGTCGTGAGAATGAAGAGCGCCTCGAACATGATCGCGAAGTGGTACCAGAACGACTTCAGACTTTCGCCGCCGAACACTTGGTGCAGCACTTCGGACATGCCGAATGCCAGCGTCGGGGCGCCACCGGTGCGAGAGATGATCGATTCCTCGCCGACGTCGGCCGCGGCCTGGCTGAGCTCGCCCGCACTGATGTCACCGCCGCTGAGGCCGAGTCCGTTGACGTAGTCGGCAGCCGTTTCCGGGGTGCCGCCAGTGAGCGTCGCGGGAGCGTTGAGTGCGAAGTAGATGTGCTGGTCGAGCACGCACGCCGTGATGAGAGCCATGATCGCGACGAACGACTCGGTGAGCATGCCGCCGTAGCCGATCATCCGCATCTGCTTTTCCTTCTCGAGCAGCTTCGGCGTCGTGCCGGAGGAGATCAGAGCGTGAAAGCCGGACAGCGCGCCGCAGGCGATCGTGATGAACAGGAACGGGAACAGCGATCCGGAGAACGCGGGTCCGTTGCCCTCGGTGGCGAACGACGTCATCGCGGGCATCTGGATCTCGGGACGTGCGATCAGGATGCCGACCGCGAGAAGGGCGATGGTGCCGATCTTCATGAACGTCGACAGGTAGTCGCGGGGTGCGAGCAGCAGCCAGACCGGGAGGATCGACGCGGCGAGCCCGTACGCGATGAGGCACCACGCGACGGTGACCTTGGACAGCGTGAACCAGTCTGCGCCCCAATCGGTTTCGGCCACCCAGCCGCCGGAAACGATGGCGAAGAGCAGAAGTGCGACGCCGATGATCGACACCTCGGACACCTTCCCCGGACGCAGGAAGCGAAGGTAGACGCCCATGAACAGGGCGATCGGGATGGTGAGCGCGATGGAGAAGACGCCCCACGGGCTCTCGGCGAGTGCGTTGACGACGACCAATGCCAGCACCGCGATGATGATGATCATGATGACGAAGACGCCGATCAGCGCGGCGATACCGCCGACGACGCCGAGCTCGTCGCGCGCCATCTGACCGAGGCTGCGGCCGCGGCGACGCGTCGAGATCCACAGGACGAGGAAGTCCTGCACTGCACCCGCGAAGACGACGCCGATGATGATCCACATCGTGCCCGGCAGATAGCCCATCTGAGCTGCGAGGACGGGTCCGACGAGAGGGCCGGCTCCTGCGATGGCCGCGAAGTGGTGGCCGAACAACACGCGACGATCCGTCGGCATGTAGTCCTTGCCGTTCTCGAGGATCTCCGCGGGAGTGGCACGGTCGTCGCGCGGATGCACGATCTTGTTCTCGATGAGCCTGGCGTAGAACCGGAACGCGATGATGTACGTGCACACCGCGGCGATGACGAACCAGACGGCGTTCGGATTCTCACCGCGGACGATGGCGACGATCGTCCATGCCACACCGCCGAGTAAACCGATGAGTACGAACAGAACTCGCTTGGCCGCGGTCATCGGGGTCTTGTCGACGACGCCGACCGGCGGCAGATCGTCGTCGGTCTTCAACAGCTCGATGTGTGGACTTTCGGACGCGGTTGCTGTCATCGAAAAGCGCTCCTCGCAGACGTGCTTGTGATCGAGCTCACTGTAGACCTGGCGGGTGACAAGTTCGCGAAGGGGCGGAGGCCGCTGCGTTCAAAGGTGGCGACGATGCGCCGAATGGTTCGCAGCAGAAACGAACCGTTCGGGATGTAGCGCGCGAAAACGTCGTTTGCCCGTATTACAGTGCCTGCATGACGGACCCGAACCAGTCCTATACAAGCCAGTCGTACCCCGGCCAGACGTACCCGCAGTACACGCCGCCGCCACCGCCCCCGACGAACGCCGGGTGGGCGGTGGCCGCGGTCATCTTCTTCTGGCCGCTCGCATTCTCGGCCTTCACGCATTCGTCGAACGTCTACCCGAGATGGGCGATGGGCGATTTCCAGGGGGCGCAGTACGCGTCGGACAGGGCGAAGAAGCTCGGTCAGATCGCCCTGTGGATCTGGGTCGGATTCATGGCTCTGTTCGTCGTCTTCTACATCGTGCTCTTCGCGACGTTGGCCAGCGCGTCGAACAACTGGTAGGTCGCTTCGCGACCCGTGCGCGCGAATGTACAGCCGGCTGTACATTCGCGCGCACGACGGGTGTCGGGCTGGTTGGACCAGGGAAGTAGACTCCATAGACCGTGAGCCTCACCCTCGGAATCGTCGGACTGCCCAACGTCGGCAAGTCCACCCTGTTCAACGCGCTGACCAAGAACGACGTGCTGGCTGCGAACTACCCGTTCGCGACCATCGAGCCCAACGTCGGTGTCGTTCCGCTGCCCGATCCACGGCTCGGCAAGCTGGCCGAGGTGTTCGGTTCCGAGAAGGAAGTTCCTGCGCTCGTGTCGTTCGTCGACATCGCCGGAATCGTCAAGGGTGCCTCCGAGGGCGCCGGTCTCGGAAACAAGTTCCTCGCGAACATCCGTGAGGCCGACGCCATCTGCCAGGTCGTGCGCGTGTTCGCCGACGACGACGTCGTGCACGTCGACGGCCGTGTCGACCCGTCCGCCGACATCGAGGTCATCGAAACCGAGCTCGCGATCGCCGACCTTCAGACGCTGGAGAAGGCGATCCCGCGCGTCGAGAAGGAAGCGCGGATCAAGAAGGATCGCAAGCCCGCGCTCGACGCCGCGATCGCAGCTCAGGCCGTGCTCAACGACGGCAAGACGCTGTTCTCGGCGAAGGACAAGCTGGATTTCGATCTGCTGAAGGAATTCCAGCTCCTGACGACCAAGCCGTTCCTGTACGTCTTCAACGCCGACGAGAGCGTGCTCACCGACGACGTCAAGGTTGCCGAGCTGGCCAAGTCCGTCGCCCCGGCCGATGCGGTCTTCCTGGACGCGAAGATCGAGTCGGAATTGCTCGAGCTCGACGCGGAGTCGGCTGCCGAGTTGCTGGAGAGCGTCGGACAGACCGAGCCGGGTCTCGACGCCTTGGCTCGCGCCGGCTTCCACACCCTCGGCCTGCAGACCTACCTCACCGCAGGCCCGAAAGAGGCGCGCGCGTGGACGATTCACCAGGGCGACACCGCACCTCAGGCGGCGGGCGTCATCCACACCGACTTCGAGCGCGGTTTCATCAAGGCCGAAATCGTCAGCTTCGACGATCTCATCGAAGCGGGCTCCATGGCGTCGGCCAAGGCCGCGGGCAAGGTGCGCATGGAGGGCAAGGACTACGTCATGGTCGACGGGGATGTCGTGGAGTTCCGCTTCAACGTCTGACGGTCCGAAATTTACCCTCCTGTTGTGCGGGAAATCCCTGCTGAACCGCACAACGGGAGGGTGAATTCTCGTCAGGAACTCCGTTTCACGGAAATCCACAGCTCCCCTGTCCCGGAGGTCCAGTCGTCGCTCGCCTGGGTGACCGTCAGGATCTCCGGGCCCGGCACTACCTCGTACGGGTTCGACGGAAACCATTCGCCGAAGGCGTCGGCCCACAGTTGCTGCAGCGCGAGCTGAAACTCGTTCTCGCTGTGCGCTTCGAACACCACCCACGTCGACGCGGGCACTGCGAGCGAGTCCCAGTCGTCGTGGTTCGTCGTCGTCGACGCGACGGCGAAGTAGTAGTCGAACAAACTGCCGTCGGCGCGGTCGGATTCGAATGCGGTGCTGACGAACAGGATTTCAGGGAGTTCTTCGACGTCGGCACACGCTTTCAGCCGTGCCTTGGTGCCCTCGGGCAGGGTTCGGTGGAACTCCGTCATGGCGGGATTCGATCCGCTGTACACCAACGGAATTCGGGTCCTCCGGCCGACGATGTGGAATTCGGGTAGGTCGACGATGCGGTATCGCATGGTGCTCCGTCCTTCGATGGTGAGGTGAAACGACAGTGCTTGCTGCGAACGAAGGACGGCGCCCGGACGACGAGCCTGCGACGGCGTCATGCCGTTCATCTGACGGAACGCTCGACCGAAGGCATCGCTCGACGAGTACCCGTACCTGACCGCGACATCGAGAATTCCGTTCCCGCTCAGAATGTCCGCTGTTGCCAACGTCATTCGGCGCGCGCGGATGTACTGAGTCAGTGACATGCCGGCAAGGGCCGAGAAGACGCGTCGGACATGGTATTCCGACGTCAGCGTGATGCGGGCCAGCTGCTCCGGATCGATCTCGCCCGCAAGATTGTCCTCGATGTAGGCGAGTGCGTCGTTCCAACGTTCGAGCACGTCCGATCACCTTCCTTCGTTCTGCCGACAACGATAGGAGCGCGAGCCCGGCAGTTCTCGACAATTCTCGCCGCGAACAGTCGGCTACTTCCCGCGCAGGCGCTTCTCGAACGGCGTCGGGAAGCTCGGAACGACCGCGGCCCCGTCGAGCAGATCGGTGATACGCCCTGCCTCGGCGTCGATCGCACGAGAGTCGTTGTCCTCGAACAACTCCGTCACCACCTCACCCGCAGGCGTGACTGCCCAACCGCCGACGATGCGGCCGTCGGACCAGATCGTCGGGCCGATGTTGCCGAACGTGTCGAACAGCGGTTTCTTGTACTCACCGAGGTACCAGTCGCGGTGCTTCCACCCCATGGGCGTCGGATCCAAGGCCGGTAACAGCATGATTCCCGACGCGTCCTCGTCGAATGCAGTGTCCGACAGCATGATTCCGTCACCCGCTTCCAGTGCGACGTCCACCGTGTCCAGTCCCGCGAGCGCAGCACGTGTCTGGGTCTTGTTCCACCCGGTCCACCACTGCAGGTCGTCCACCGTCGCGGGACCGAAGACCTCGAGCCACCGATGTGCGAGATCGCGGCGGGCCTGTGCCTCGTCGACGTCGGGAATGCCGCCGGGCCACCACTCGTCGATCGGCGCCCACGCGTGCCGACGCGATGTCCAGGCGCCCCGAGGCTCGACGCGCACCATCCTCCCTTCGGCCGCCATCATCGTCAGCACCTGGGAGGTGACGTACCTCTTGACGTCGTAGGTCTTGTCGGTCGTGGGCAGAATGGCAGTCTTCAACAGCGTTACCGCACTGGACAATTCGGCACCGGTCGCGGATCCGACCGATCGCAGATGCGTCATCGTCTCTTCTTCGGTCTGCGCGAGCCATGCGGCGACGTCGTCGAGGACGGGCTCGGTGGGGAGCGTCGACACCTCCTTGATCAAGCGTGCCCGCATCGTCTTCGCGACGCCGACGCTGGCCGCGGCATGCACGGTCGGCACGTCGTCGTGTGCGACCACGAACAGCGTGCGACGCATGGCCATGATGCGGACGAGCGAGCGCCGGTCGTACATCGCGGCGCGGACGTCCTCGACGGTCAGTGACCGCGCACGCGCGAGGACCGACAGATACACCGACGCGGGGTCCGTTGCGTGCAGAGCGAACAACGAGGAAACCACGTCTTCCGGAGACCCGGAATCGGCGAACTGACGTGCGACGAGTCGTGCCTGGCGCTGCGCATCGGTGATCTTCACCCGAACAGTGTGACGGCATCGATCAGGAATCGAGAAGTACTCGAAGCCGTGTCCCTTTTATCCTGATCCGCATGGCGACCATCCTCGACGACATCACGCTCGACGCAGCGGACACTGCGGCTGCGCACTCGTTCTACACATCGGCGCTCGGCGCGGAGGCCAAGGACGGCAGACTCGACCTGCACGGAACCGCCGCAATCCTGATCGGCGACGCTACGACCCCGCCGACGGGCTTCCGCGGCTACACGATGTCGTACATCGTGAAGCAACCCACCGAGGTCGAGACGGTACTTGCAGCTGCTGCAGCGGGTGGCGCGGAGATCCTGAAGCCCGCCAAGAAGATGCTGTTCGGGGCGTTCTCCGGGGTGTTTCGCGCACCCGACGGATCGATCTGGAAAGTTGCAGCGCCGACGAAGAAGGACACCGGACCCTCCCAGAACCCGCCCGTCCCGACCGAGACCGCGGTCCTGTTGGCTGTCGACTCACCCAAGGCGTCGAAATCGTTCTACGAGGCGCTCGGCCTCACCACGGACCGCGATTACGGCAACAAGTACATCGATTTCGCGCCGGCCCCCGGCGGCTACCGGCTCGGCCTGATGCAGCGGAAAGCACTGGCGAAGGACGTCGGCGTCGACGACGGCGGTTCGGACGCACGGGGCGTCGTGTTCGGGATTCGCGTGGAGACGTCGTCGGACACGCAGTGGCTGGTGGATGCAGCCGTGGCGGCGGGTGGAATGGCCACCGGAGAGGGGCGCTTCCTCGATCCCGACGGCCATGCCTGGGTCGTCACCGCGCCGTAAGTCCTATGATTCATGACGTGGCTCTCCCCGAGACGGCACGCCGGATCCTTGCGGATCTGCCGGACCATCGACGCGCAACGTTCGAACTCCGTCTCGAGCGGTGGTGGCCGGATCTGCACGACGCCGTGACGACCCTGTATTCCGATCCCGACGACGTGGCTGCCGCGCTGGTGACCGTCGCGGCCCGGGGTTTCGTGCAGCGTCCCGACGATCTGCATCGGCTCGACGATCGCCGTCTGCTGCAGCCCGACTGGTTCCAGCGGCCCGACATGTTCGGCTACGCCTGCTACGTCGACCGGTATGCGGAGACGTTGAAAGGCATGGGGGACAGGCTGGGTCACCTCACCGACCTCGGCGTCACCTATCTGCATCTGATGCCGCTGCTGAAACCGCGTCCCGGAGACAACGACGGCGGCTATGCCGTCATGGACTACCGCTCGGTGCGACCGGATCTCGGGACCAACGACGACCTGCGTGATCTTGCGACGACGTTGCGCGGCAAGGGAATCAGCCTCGTCGTCGATCTGGTGCTCAATCACGTTGCGCGTGAACACGACTGGGCGGTGAAGGCGCGAGCCGGCGACGCGTCCTACCGTGATTGGTTCCACATCTATCCCGATCGCGCGACGCCCGACGCGTTCGAGGCCACGCTGCCGGAAGTGTTTCCGGACTTCGCGCCGGGAAACTTCACGTTCGACGACGAACTCGGGCAGTGGGTCTGGACGACCTTCAACGAATGGCAGTGGGATCTGAACTGGTCCAACCCGGCGGTGCTGCTCGAATTCGCCGACGTCGTCATCCATCTGGCGAACCTCGGCGTCGAAGTGCTCCGGCTCGACGCCATCGCATTCCTGTGGAAACGACTCGGCACCAACTGCCAGAACCAGCCCGAGGTTCATGCGATCACCCAGGCGCTGCGCGCCACCGCGCGGATCGCCGCGCCCGCCACACTGTTCAAGGCCGAAGCCATCGTCGGGCCGCGAGATCTGTTGCCGTATCTGGGTCTCGGGCGGCACACTGGGAAAGTCTCCGACATCGCGTATCACAACAGTCTGATGGTGCATGTCTGGTCGATGTTGGCGTCGGGCAGCGCCGATCTCGCGCGTCACGCGCTCGGATCACTGCCGCCGACGCCGCCGAGCGGCACCTGGGTCACCTACGTGCGCTGCCACGACGACATCGGATGGGCCATCGACGACGGCGACGCGGCGGGCCGCGGCATCACCGGCGCGGGGCATCGGCATTTCCTGGCCGATTGGTACTCCGGCGAATTCGAGGGATCCTGGGCCGAAGGCGTTGTGTTCCAGCACAATCCAGCGACAGGTGATCGACGCATCAGCGGTACTGCGGCTGGGTTGACCGGGCTCGGGCCGTCGCGGAAGGATCCCGACGGGGCATTCGCGCGAATCTTCCTCGCGCACGCGATCGTTGCCGCGTGGGGCGGTATCCCCGTCGTCTGGAGTGGCGACGAGATCGGGTCTCCGGGCGACGTGGACTGGGCGAGCGAGCCGGGACACGAGGACGACAATCGGTGGATTCACCGGCCGCGCGTCACCGACACCGATCGGGCCGGTCGTGTCGAGGAGGGTTCCGACGCACAGCGAGTGTTCGACGGCATCGCCCGCATCGCGGCAGTGCGCGCAGGGCTTCCCATGCTGCATGCCGAAGCGCCCGTGGAAGTGCTGAGCGATGTCGACGACGGTGTGCTGGCGATCGCGCGTCGGCATCCGAGTGGAACGCTCGTCGGGCTGTTCAACGTCACCTGCGAGCATCGGCCGTTCCCGGGAGCGCGGTTACGTGAACTCGGAGTCGCCCCGCGTGAGGTGCTGTCTCAGCACGAACTCGTCGAGTCCGACGGTCTGCTGTGGATCCCGCCGTATGCGGCATGGTGGATCGTCTAGATTCGTTAGCCCTGCTCAGCGTCGGTGACGGAGAGGCGTCCGCGTTATTTCCCTGTTACCCTCCCACCCGAAGGTCGGTCGGAACGGACGAAAAGGGATTGCTGATGTTCTCTCGTGCCCGCAGCATGTTGCTGGGACTCGTGGCCGTATTGATCGCCGCGTTCGGTGCCGTGTTCGTGGGTACGGGCGTCGCGCAAGCAGACTCCACTCTCGTCTACGTGCACTCCGACGCGATGAACAAGGACATCCCCGTCAAGGTTCTGACGGCGGCGGGCGGCGGCCCGGCTCCGACGATCTACCTGCTCGACGGACTTCGCGCGCCCGACGACAACAACGGCTGGCTCATCGAGACCGACGTCGAACAGTTCTTCGCGGACAAGCACGTCAACGTCGTCATCCCGTTCGGTGGTGGCGGAACGTTCTACACCGACTGGCAGCAGCCCGACCCCAAGCTGGGCGTCGTCAAGTGGGAGACCTTCCTGACGCAGGAACTGCCCCCGGTCATGGCTGCGCAGTTCGGCAGCGACGGCGTGAACAACGCAGTCGCGGGCCTGTCGATGAGCGGTACGTCCGCGCTCAACCTGGCAGCCCACCACCCCGACTTCTACAAGGCAGTCGCGTCGTTCAGCGGCTACCCGTCGGCGAGCAGCCCCGGCTACGCGCAGGGCATCCAGGTCTCGGTCGGCGAGATGGGCGGCAACGCTCGCAACATGTGGGGCGCATGGCCGTCGGACGCGTGGCGTTACAACGACCCGCTGCGTAACGTCGGCGCGTTGCGCAACACCTCGGTCTTCGTCTCGGCAGGCACCGGCTCGCCGCTGACCGATCCGACCGTCAACCCGGTCAGTGCCCAGTTCGACCCGGTCAAGTTCGCGCAGATGGTTCCGCTCGAAACGGCGTCGGGCCTCAGCAGCCGCGCCTACGTCGCAGCCCTCCGCGCGACAGGCAACAACCCCGAGGTTCGCATCACGGGCACCGGCACACACTGGTGGAACTTCTGGGAAGAGCACCTGCACGACGCCTGGTTTACCACGTTCGCACCGGCGTTCGGGCAGTAGGACTTCTGCCGGCATTCCTGGCATCGATGGTCCGTGGCAACCGTTGGACGGCTGCTACGGACCATCGATGCGTTGGGGTCGGTTGCCGCCTCCGCATCGATGGCACACCACAACCGATAGACGGTTGCCACGGACCATCGATGCCGTCAGGGTAGAGGCCATGACCGCACCCAAGATCGACGTCGACTACACCGTCCTCGACTGCCCCGACACCGAAGCGCTCGCCACGTTCTACGCCCAGGTACTCGGATGGGAGATCGCCAGAAACGACGGTGGCTGGGCGGTACTGCAAGGTCCGGGCGAGCTACGGCTCGCATTCCAGAAGGCGCCCGACTTCACTCCGCTCGACTGGCCGTCGGACGGCATCAAGATTCACCTCGATCTCGTCGTCGACGACATGGAAGCGAGCGAGAAGTACGTGCTCGGACTGGGAGCGACGAAACTGGAAGGCAACGAGAACCATCCGGGATTCGCGGTGTTCCGCGATCCGGTCGGCCACATCTTCTGCCTGTGTCGGCGCGACTGATTATCATTCGCGCATGAGCACCTTCCTGGTCGAGCGCACCACCACCATCAGCGCGTCACCCGAGAAGATCCACGAACTGATCGACAACTTCCGTAACTGGAAGAGTTGGTCTCCGTGGGAGGGTGCAGATCCGGATCTGCAACGCAGCTACGCCGGGCCCGAGCGGGGAGTGGGCTCGTCGTACGCGTGGGTCGGCAACCGCAAGGCCGGCGCGGGCAGCATGACGATCACCGACTCCAAGCCGGGACAGATCGTCAAGCTCGATCTGGTGTTCACCAAGCCGTTCAAGGCCACCAACGTCACCACGTTCACCATCGATCCAGGGCCGAACGGATCCGAGGTCACCTGGGCCATGACGGGTGAGAACAACCTGTTCTTCCGTCTGCTCGGCAAGGTCTTCCCGATGGACAAGGTCGTCGGCAAGGATTTCGAGAAGGGGCTCGCTCAGCTGAAGGCCCAGGCCGAGTCAAGCAGCTAACTCGTACTGACAGAACGTGGCCTGTACCTGCAGCCATTGCGCGAGGATCTGACACCCCGTCAGGCCGCTGCTGTCGAACGGCTCCGTCGCGTAGGCGATGTGGCGATTGCCGGACGGGTTCGACACCGTGATGCCGTGCCACGTCAGTGTGCACGGCAGGTACCCCCTGAGCTCGTCGGTGGCCGTGCGGATGCGTCGGACATCCCGCATCCATTGCCGCGGTGACACTCGGGTGCGGCCTGCGTTCTGAAAACCGTTGCTGCGCAGCAGAATCCACAGCGCGCGCAGCCAGGTCTTCAGTGTACGAAAAGACATGTAACGGGTCAGGTCGGCGATGTCGCGAATGTAGCTGTCGGCGCTGGCGTTGCAGATCATGTCCTTCGGATGACCGACCCACATCACGGACACGCCGTCGGGAAGGCCCGGACCCGCGCCTGCGACGCCACTGCCGTCGCACTCGGCGACGACGCCTGCCGGCTGCTGCGGATCGGAGATCAGACCGGCCGCGACCACCGAACCCGTGTCGATCTCGCCGGACGCCATCCGGCCCAGCACCTCACGCGCCACCGAGCATCCTTGCGAATAGCCGATCAGAGCGATGGGTCCGTCGGTTGCCTCGATCGCGGCGACTAACCGGCGCACGCCCGCCTGCGTGCTCTGGCCGTAGCTCAATCCGCCGACCGCAACGGGACCGTACGACGCCGGGTAGCCGACCCACCGTGACGTGAACCGGCTGTCCAAATTGTCGGTGACGCAGCGCAGAATGCCGGTCACGGCCGTGCGATGGTCGGCTGGATGCGATTCGCCGGTCCCACCCACTGCCAGAACTGTCATCTGCGTCATGAACACGATCCTGGCCGACGAATCTGAGACGAGCACGTGCGCGAATCTGAGAAGACTCTGGCAACCGTCAGAGCGCCCGTGCCACATCGTCGACGGCCTCGTCGAGCAGTGACGCATAGGTATCAGGGTCCGGTACCGCGGATTCCGACGACGTGACGCCGAAGGTCACGACGTCGCCGATGCCGTGCACGCCGTGCGTCAGACCCATGACGGGGGACAGTGCAGGAAATCCCGCGGTGAAGCGCACCGGACCACCGCCGAGTGTCAGGTCGGCAGGTCCGCGCGCAACGGAGGAGACGACGGTGTTTCCCGTGACCGACTCGGGCACGGCGGTGGCGTCGAACTGTCGGATGCCCCAGCGCAGCAGGACCGCGGGCACCATCTCCGTCGCACGGGCCTGCGCTTCCATCGCGGGATGCTCCGCGCGGACGCGTCGGGCATCGAGGGACTCGGCGATGCGTCGCGCCCGGACGCGTAAGTCGTCGACATCGGGAAACAGGTCGACGCCTGCGTTGCGAAAGTGGTTGTGCGCGTGCCGTTCACCACTCTTGGCGAGAGTCACTTCGGCGCCGAGTTCGGCAGGGACCGCGTCGCCGTGCAACGCGAGGTAACGCGACAGCGCAAGCGACACGGCCGTGAGCGCCCCGACGGTGACGGTGATCGGACCGCGCGCCAGGTCGGTGCGGTTCCGTACGACCGTGCGTACCGACGTCGTACCCCTCGGTGCCGTGTTGACACGCGTTCTCGGCCGCCCGGGAGCCTGCGGTGGCACCCGACCCGCCGCAGTGTCGTCACGAAGAAGCTGCTCGAACTCCCGGGCTCGACGGGCTCGCGTCAGAATTTCCACCGGCCCGAGTCGCCGGTGCGGCGGAATCGATATCGGTCGCTGCTCCCGATCGCCGAGCAGGCGTCGTGCGAGAGCCGACGCGACGCGGCCGTCGCCGAGGGCATGCGAGAACTGCAGCACGACGACGAGAGCTGGCCCCGCGCAGCGAGGCGCGTCGGACACACTCTCGAAAAGGTGTATCCGCCATGGTTTTCGGGAGGCGTCGACCTGATGTGCGAACAGTGCGGCCACTGCCGACAGGCATGCATCCCATCCGCCCGGACAGCCGTGGTGCACGACGCCATCGACGCCGGCCGGAGTTCGGACCGTATGCGGGTAACCGAGACGCGACTCCTCGATGCGTAGGTTCAGCTCGTCGATGCCCCGAGCTGCATCGACCAACTGGCCCAGCACCCCGTCGGCCGCGGCCGACGACTCGAAACAGAACAGCAGGAACTGGTCGTTCGGGATGACGGAAGACATCCAGTACGTCTGGGCATCGGTCGGGTGCAGACGTCCGAGCATCGGCCAAGGATAGCGCAATCGCCGACGTGAAATTGGAACAGGTTCTAGTATTGGTGCGATGGAGCGGTTGAGCGGACTCGATGCAAGCTTCCTGTATCTCGAGACGTCGACGCAGCCCCTCAACGTCTGCGGGATCGTGCAGCTCGAACCGGCGGACGACGACGTCCGGTACGACGCCGACTCACTGAAGCGAGAACTGTCGAGTCGAATCGCCGCGATCCCCGCGCTACGAAAGAAGCTGTACGACAGTGCGTTCAACTTCGATCATCCCGTATGGATCGAGGACGAGGACTTCGATCTCGACCGGCACTTCCATCACATGACGTTGCCGCAACCAGGAGGAGATCGCGAGATCGCCGAGGCCTGCGCGTATCTCGCGGCCCAGCGACTCGACCGATCGAGACCACTGTGGGAGATGTGGGCTCTCGACGGCACCGCGGACGGCAGAATGGTGATCTTTCTGAAGATGCACCATTCCACCGTCGACGGAGTGTCCGGGGCCAACATCATCTCGCAGCTGTGCAGTCCGGACCGTGACGCACCACCTCCTGAGCCGGTCGAGGGCGTCGGTGCGGCCCATCGATTCGATCTCGCTGTGGCAGGGCTCTTCTCGATGGCGACCAGGCCACTGCACATGGTGGCCATTCTGCCTGCGACCGTCCGCATTCTGACCGGCTGGATCGGCCGTTCGAGGCGTGGTGAGGCGATGCCGCCGCCGTTCGTCGCGCCACGAACCATGTTCAACGGCACGCTGACCGAGCACCGAACCGTCGCGTTCACCAGTCTGCGTCTCGCCGACGTCAAGACGGTGAAAAACGCCTTCGGAGCCAAGGTGAACGACGTCGTACTGGCAATGTGCGCCGGGGCTTTACGTATGTACCTCGATGATCGGGACGGTCTGCCCGATGCATCGCTCGTCGGCGTCGTCCCGGTCTCGGTGCACGAGAACAGCGGCAGGCCGGGCACCAATCAGGTCTCGGCGATGTTCGCCTCGCTCGCCACCGATATCGCCGATCCGGTGAAACGACTGCGCGTGATCTCCTTCAGCCACGAGGTCGGCAAGGACCACAACCGTGAAATCGGTGCGACGCTGTTGCAGGATTGGGCCCAAATCGCCTCTCCGGCAACGTTTGCCGTCGCAATGCGCGCGTACGCCGCGCTCGACCTCGCGGAGCGGCATCCCGTCGTCCACAATCTGGTGATCTCGAACGTGCCGGGCCCGCAGCTCCCGTTGTACTTCCTGGGAGCGAGAGTGACGGGGTTGTTCCCGCTCGGGCCGATCATGCACGGCGCGGGCCTCAACATCACCGTCATGTCCGGCGACGGCCGCCTGGACGTCGGCATCATCGCGTGTCGTGAACAGGCGCCCGATCTGCAGGCACTGGCGGACGCCATGTCGACGTCGCTCGACGAACTTCTGGGCGCCGCGGCCACACGGGCGGGGGAGGGCTGATGCGTGTTCTCGTGACCGGAGCGACGGGTTTCGTCGGAGCGTGGACGGCCCGAGCGATCGTCGACGCCGGACACGAGGTCCGGTATCTGGTCCGCAGTCCGGCGCGCCTCGAGACCAGTGCCGCGTGCATCGGACTCGATCCCGACGACATCTGGTTGGGCGACATCACCGACCGCGAGTCCGTCGTCCGTGCACTCGACGGATGTGACAGCGTCGTCCACGCAGCGGCCGTCGTCGCGACCGATCCGAGCCGGGCCGACGAGGTGCTGACGACGAACGTCGCGGGCGCGGAGAACGTTCTCGGCGGAGCGGCCATGCTCGGGCTCGACCCGATCGTGCACGTCTCGAGTTTCACCGCGCTGTTCCACCCGGGTCTCGAGTTGCTGCATGCCGGACTTCCCGTCGTCGGCGGCACGGACGCGTACGGGCGTTCGAAAGCCCAGGTCGACGTCTACGCGCGCGGAATGCAGGACGGGGGAGCGCCGGTCGTCATCACGTACCCGGGCATGGTGCTCGGACCGCCCGCGGGCGATCAGTTCGGCGAGGCCGCCGACGGCGTCGAAGCGGCGTTGACAATGCGGGTGCTGCCGGGGCGTAGTGCGGCGTGGCTGGTCGTCGACGTACGAGACCTTGCGGCGATGCACGCGGCCGTGCTCGAACCGGGTTGTGGGCCACGGCGTTTCATGGCCGGTGGACGACGACTGCCGGTAGACGCGATCGCCCGCATTCTGCGTGACGTCGCCGGTGTGACGGTCGTGCCCGTCCCGGTTCCCGACGCGGCCCTGCGCGTGGTCGGGAAGGCCACGGATCTGCTCGGTTCGGTGGTGCCGTTCGAGACACCGGTGTCGCGCTCGCCGATGTCGGAGGCGGCGATGCAGTACTACACGCAGATGCCGCCGTCCGACGACGCCGCCACCGAAGCCGAACTGGGAGTGAGGTATCGGCTACCCCACGAGACGTTCGAGGCGACGGTGGCGGGTCTACGGTCGGTCGGTCGGCTATGACGCGTCAGGCGACGTTGACGAGTCCGACGGTCGGGAAGAAGAAGCAGCTCTTCTCGCCGGTCGGGGTGTTGTGCGTGACGTTGCCGAACACCGCGGCAAGCACTGTGCCCGAACCGGTTTCGACGGGAGCGAGGCGAGCGCCCGCTGCGGGCAGGCCGGCGACGAAGTTGGTCAGCGCACCGCGAGCGATCTCGGTCGTGATCGGATCCAGGTTCGCGTTCGCCAGAATGGAGTCGACGAGGGTGTTCGTCGCGCCGCCCATGTCGGCGAAGCCGCCCTTCAGCGTGTTGACGTTGAACCATGCGACCTGCATACCGGCCTTGTCGCCCGAGTCGTCGACGATGCCTGCCGGTACGAACGCGAACATCGTCTCGCCCTTCTCGACGGCGTTCAGCGCGGGCAGCTGAGGCAGAAGGGGGAGGGACGGCAACCCGATGTTCGGCCACGGTCCACCCGCCGCGCCTGCGACGGCCGGTGCGATGTCGAGCGGGAGGCCCGGCACTGCAGCGCAGTTGATCGAGGCGGTCGGGTAGAAGAACGGCGTGATGCCGAGCTTCGTCAGAATCTCGTTGGCGGCGTCGAGTGCGGCGAGCGGGTTCGAGTCCGTCGTCTCGGCCACGTCGGTGCGGGAATCGGCGATGGCCGTGGCTGCGGCCAGCGCCGGATCGGTTGCCGCGGCGCCCTGCTGCTGCAGTGTCGTCAACGCCTGCGACAGCGGATCAGCCGGCGCAGGATCCGCTGCCGCAGTTGCAGGCAGAGCCAGCAGGGCTGCGCAGGACAGGGCGACCGTTCCCGCTACACGACTGAACCGACGAGACATGTGTGACTCCTGTGACTCATGAGGCGAATGTTACGAATGAGAAGATCGGACCACAGGTTCTCGTTCGTTCTCAAGTCCAGGACTCGTCGGTTGTTCAATCGTTATGCGTCAGCCCACGTTGATGCCGTAGTCGCGCACGATTCCTTCGAGGCCCGACGCATATCCCTGGCCGATCGCGCGGAACTTCCACTCCGAACCGCGACGGTAGAGTTCGCCGAACACCATTGCCGTCTCGGTCGACGCATCCTCGCTGAGATCGAAGCGCGCGAGCTCACGATCGTCCGCCTTGTTCACGACGCGAATGAAGGCATTGACGACCTGACCGAAGTTCTGGCCGAGCGCGTCGGCGTTGTGAATCGACACAGGGAAAACGATGGACTCGACCTCGGGCGACAGGGCGGTGAGATCGATGTCGATGCTCTCGTCGTCGCCCTCTCCCTCGCCGGTGCGGTTGTCGCCGGTGTGCTCGATCGCGCCGTCCGGCGAGCGGAGGTTGTTGTAGAAGACGAAGAACAGATCGTTCACGGACCTCTTGTTCGAGTTCAGTCCGATCGCGCTGGCGTCGAGGTCGAAGTCGCCGCCCGTCGTGCTGCGCACGTCCCAGCCGAGGCCGATCGTGACTGCGGTGAGATTCGGTGCTTCCTTCGACAGCGAGACATTTCCGCCCTTGGCGAGGGTGACGCCCATGTCTTTCTCCTTCGGTGATGCAGAACCGGTTGGTCTCCACAGTAAGGGAATCGCCGACGAGGCGGATGTGGCTGGCGAGAGTCAGGTGACTGGCGATACGGATGTGAATGTGGTGCAATACGCAAACTGCAAAAAGTAACAGCGTCGATGCCCGCGGGATCGACGACACGCCGTGGGACACCGAATGTGGGGGAAAACCGTGCACGTATCGCGACGCGATCTGTTCAAGTACGCGGCCGTGGGGTCGGCTGCCGCAGTCGGACTGGCGGCCGTGGGTGCGCAGTCGGCGCATGCCGACGGCCTGGGAACGTTGATCGACTACGCGGCGGGTGTTCCGTCGCCCGAATCCATCAAAGCGGCAGGCCATCTCGGAGCCGTGCGCTACGTGTCCGACCGTCGTCCCGGAGCCGAGTGGATGCTGGGCAAACCGATGAAGCGTGACGAGGCGGACGCACTGACCGAGGCCGGACTGGAGGTCGTCTCCAATTACCAGTACGGCAAAGGAACGACGTCGGATTGGCGCGGCGCATATGCGGCGGGTGTGAAGCATGCGAACCGCGGGCTCGAATTGCACCGTGCCGCAGGCGGTCCGGAGAACCGGCCGATCTACGCGTCCATCGACGACAACCCGACGGCCATCGAGTTCGCGACGATGATCGCGCCCTACATCCTCGGCTGGCAGTCCGTCGTCGGCCCGGAGAACACCGGAATCTACGCCAACTCGCCGACCATCGAACTGGCGTCCATCGCCGGGCTCGGTCAGTGGTACTGGCAGCACAACTGGGGAACGCCCAAGGGTTTCCGACACCCGAAGGCGCATCTGCAACAGATCAGAATCGACAAGGACAAGGTCGACGGAATCGGCGTCGACATCAACGTCGTTCTGAAACCCGACTACGGCCAGTGGTCGCTGGCCTGAGACAGAAAAGGAACAATCATGGACTTCATCGACGTGCTGTACACGATCGCCGGCTACTTCTATCAGCTCTTCTCGGATTCCTTCTCGTCCTGACGCCCGGACACGGTCAGGAGTAGAAACGCGACGACGGCCAGGAGCGCCACCACGGCGCAGAACACGACGCCTGCCGTCACCAGTCCCCACGCGTTCGCCGCGGCACCCGCGCCGATCACCGGGATCGATATCGCGACGTAGAGCACGACGAAGAACGTCGACGTCACCTCGGCACGCCTGCCTGCAGGCAGTTCCGCGGTGACCGAGGCCATTCCCTTGCTGAACGTGATGCCTTGTCCGACACCGCACACCACCGCGGCGACGACGAGAAGCGGGAACGACGCGAGCAACAGCGACGCTCCCAGTGCCGCGACGCCGACCAGAAGCACGATGCAGCCGGCGCGCTGAGCGAACGCCGCGTCGAGACCCCGCAGCCCGATCTGGGCCGCGGCCGACGCCGCGAAGATCAGGAACACGACGGCTCCTCCCACGGCGTGGTTGTCGACGCCGAGGACCGTCGTCATGAATCCAGGTGAGACACCGCTGAACAGGCCGAGGACGGCGAAGCCCGCGAACCCGCCGATCGCCGCGCGTGCGAACGTTCCGCGAATCTCGGCGGGGATGGACAGTCGCTGCATGTGCGGCGTGGCACCGGGCTGTACGTCGACGGTCTCGGGCACCAGGAACACCGCTACCGCAGCGATCACCAGCAGCACGATATCGACGACGAACGTCAGATGAGTCGGCTCCGGAAGATACTGCACCAGGAGGCCTGCGACGAGCGGGCCGAGGCCGAGACCGCCGATGTTGGCAGCCGTCGCGATCGCGGGTGCCTTGGCCTTCCATTTGTCCGGAACCAGTTCGACGAGCGTCACCGTCGCGGTGCCGACGAAGATGCCCGCGGACAGCCCCGACAGCACACGTCCGACGAGTAGTGCAGCGAGATTGCCCGCGAACACGAAGACCAGCGCGCTGACGATGCCGAACGCGATGCCGCCGAGGAGCAAGGGCCGTCGGCCGAGTGTGTCGGACCATCGGCCGAATGCGAGCAGTGCCGCGAGAACACCGAGCGCGTACGCGGCGAAGATGACCGTGATGACCAGAACCGAGAATCCGAACTCGGCCTGATACAGCGAATACACCGGGGTGGGCATCGTCGTGCCCATCATTCCGACTGCGAACGCGTAGGTGGTCGCGACGAACGCGAAGGGTCTGCTCACGAGCAGACCGTACTAGGCGACGAAGAAGGTGCCGATCGTCGGGAGGAACGAGCAGGTGCGCGGAGCTGCAGACGGATCTTCCTTCGACTGCGTCGTGATCGATCCCGAGATGACCGACAGGACGCGGCCGGGGCCGGTGTCGGCGATGGCCGAGATCGTCGCCGGTCCGTCGGGGTTGATGCGCGACGCGCCGTTGAGATCGACCGTTCCGCTGCGTCGGTTGTCGAGGTTGAGCCACGTCGCGGTCAGCGGCGCTTCCTGCTTCTCGGCGATCGGAGCAGTGCCGAGGGCGGTGAACACGAAGCCTGCCTGGCCTGCAGCCGGGCCGGGGGGCGGCAGCGTCGCAGGGCCGGGGACGGCGAGCGCGGTACCGACGGAATCGGCGGTGTCCGAGATGCAGCCCTTGCCGAGGGTGGGGTAGAGGAACTGCGCGATGACCGGGCCGTCGGACGGCGGCAGTTCCGGTCCGCCGCCACCCGAACCGTCGAGGAACGTGATGACCGCTTCGAGAGTGCTCTTGACGTTGTCCGGAAGTCCCGAGTTCGCCAGCAGTGCTCGCGCTTGGGCGAGAATTTCGGCCTGCGGGCCTGCGGCCGCGTCGGCGGGACCTGCTGCGGCACCGAGAATCGCGGGTGCGAACGACGCGAGCGCCTCGACCTCTGCGTAATCGGGGAGCGGCTGATCCGGAGTGGGGAGGATCAGTGCGGGCAGCTCGGGTGGTGCGGGCTCTGCCGAAGCGGAAGTCGGTACGGCGAGCGCGGCGGCTGCTGCGACGGCTACGGCGGTGACAGCCCTGCGCGATACCCCGAAACGAAGCACTAGTTTCCCCATCCTGATCGTCAACTTCGCCCTGAGGCGGTTGCTGGCTCGAGGGGTCACTCTATGTATCGGACCCTTCCTTGTACAGCCGGTGCCGCCCACCCCGTACCGTCGCAGACTAGCTTGTTACTGAAGTGATCTGTGTGGTTGGTGATGCAAATGTTATTTGTGATCCAGCAGCATCGGAACGCATCGATCCTGTGACGTGCGTTTGTGAACCCCGAACGAGTTCCCTATAAGCTCGCCGCGTCGGTCTCGAACGGGGGCGGCCGAAGAATGATGCGAACGGGAGCAGAGAAGACGTGAACCGTCTGGTTCGATGTGCCCCGATCCTGCTGGTGCTGTCGGTCGTCGCGAGACTCGCCTGGGCGTTCCTGACGCCCAACGGCATGAATCTCGTCGACCTGCACGTGTACGTCGACGGCTCCGCCGAGTTGCTGCGCGACGACCTGTACGACTTCACGTACTCCGAGGAAACCCCCGATTTCCCGCTGCCGTTCACGTATCCACCGTTCGCGGCGCTGGTGTTCTTCCCGCTGCACTACCTGCCGTTCACCCTCGTCGGCGTCTGCTGGCAGCTCGCGACGATGGCGGCGATGTTCCTGCTGATCAAGCTCAGCCTCGGATTGGTTCTGGGCGACGACACGGCCCAGTCTCCGCACTGGACACGCGTCGCCATGCTGTGGACGCCCATCGCGCTGTGGACCGAGCCGGTCCGCACGACACTCGACTACGGGCAGGTCAACGTCTTCCTCGCCCTCGGTGCACTCGTCGCGATTCGGAGTTCGCGGTGGTGGGTGGCAGGCGGTCTCGTCGGGATCATCGCGGGAATCAAGCTCACGCCGGCGATCACCGGTCTGTATTTCGTCGCGACCAGGAGATGGAAAGCCGCGATCTTCTCCGCCGTCGCGTTCGGTGCGACCGTCGGCCTCAGCTACCTGATCCTCGGGCAGCAGGCGGGTACCTATTTCACGACGCTACTGGGCGACGCCGATCGCATCGGCCCGGTGGGATCGGTGTGGAACCAGTCGCTCCGCGGCGCGATGAGCCGCGTCGCCGGTCACGACGTCGGCTCCGGTCCCGTCTGGATCGTGGGCGTCGCGATCTGCGCTGTGCTGGCGTTCTTCGCCTGGCGAGCGCTGCGTACTGACGATCGACTGGGCACGCTCGTCGTGGTGCAGCTGTTCGGTCTGCTGGTGTCGCCGATCTCGTGGTCCCACCATTGGGTCTGGGTCATGCCGCTGCTCGTGTGGTTGGTGCACGGACAGGATCGGCAGGGCCTCGGCACCAAGCTCGTCGCCGCCTACTGGCTGGCGACGACGCTCGTCGGCGTGCCGTGGATTCTCAGTTTCTTCCAGGACTCGATCTGGCTCGTGTCCCGACCCGGCGTGTTGGCGTGGCTCGGCGCGGTCGACGTGGTCGGCGCTCTTCTCGTCTACGGCTGGACGATCTACCTGGGCCGGATCAATCGTCGGGAAGAAGTGCGTTTATCTCGTGAGCGAGATGCACGTCCTTCTTCGTGAGGCCGCCCGCGGAATGCGTCGACAACCTGAAGGTGAGTTTTCTCCACCGAATGTCGATGTCGGGATGGTGATCGGCGGCCTCTGCCGCGTCGGCCACGCGCGAGACGAACTCGATGGCAGCCGGGAACGTCGGCATCTCGACGGTGCGCACGATCTCCTGCCCGTCGAGTGTCCATCCCGGAAGACCGGTGAGAGCATCGTCGATGTCGGAATTCGATAGCTTGTCATCCCCACTCATGAATCGATGGTGACATGGGCACACTCGTCGTTGCAGGCGCACTGGTCTCGAATGGATTGCTTCTGCTGGCCCAGCGATCCCGACCCGCCGAGCTCGCGGGTCGATGGGAACTGCCGGGAGGCAAGGTCGAGGACGGTGAGAAGCCCGAGGACGCACTCGTGCGCGAGCTGCGCGAGGAACTGGGTGTGGAGACCTCGGTGGGGGAGCCGCTCGCGGGTGACGTCGAGTTGTCCGGCGCGCTGACCCTTCGCGCCTACCTCGTCGAGTTGATCTCGGGAACGCCTGTGCCGCTGGAACATTCGGATCTACGGTGGGTCGATGCCCGCGGGCTGGGAGAGATCGATCTGGTCGACGCGGACCGTGCCTGGATACCGGAACTGAGCGAGCTGCTCAGGCAGCCCGGGCCTTCTTAAGGCCCTTCTTCAGATCCTTGCCCGTCGCACCCTGATCTTCCAGCTTCTTCATCCGCATGATGACGACAGGGCACTTCAAGCACCTGGTCTTCTTGCGGCAACATTTCTTCTTGGGCTTCAGACCCGAGATGTCCTTGGCCTTGACCTTGCCCATGTATTTCGCTCCGCGCTCGAGAAGAACAATCCGGTGAACTTCAGGCCAAGAGTACTGCGTGGTGTGGGTCACCTCGTAGCAGCGGGTAAACTCGATCGGTCGCGAGAACCTCGCGGTGCAGCGCGCTTCTCTAGCGACATAAGCCCGCTAGCGAACAAGAGCCCGCATTCGACCCAGGAGAATTTTTCGCGTGAGCGCCCCCACCAGTACTGAGACCACCACATCGTTCCGCAACGTCGCCATCGTTGCACACGTCGACCACGGCAAGACCACGCTGGTCGACGCCATGTTGCGTCAATCGGGAGCGTTCGCCGAGCGTGCCGAACTCGTGGACCGAGTCATGGACTCCGGTGACCTCGAGAAGGAAAAGGGCATCACGATTCTGGCGAAGAACACCGCTGTTCACCGCCACAACGCCGACGGCACCGTCACCGTCATCAACGTGATCGACACCCCCGGCCACGCCGACTTCGGTGGTGAGGTCGAGCGCGGCCTGTCCATGGTCGACGGCGTCGTCCTGCTCGTCGATGCCTCCGAGGGCCCGCTGCCGCAGACCCGCTTCGTGCTCCGCAAGGCGCTCGCCGCGTCGTTGCCGGTCATCATCGTGGTCAACAAGACGGACCGTCCCGACGCACGTATCGACGAGGTCGTGTCCGAGTCGCAGGATCTGCTCCTCGACCTGGCATCCGACCTCGACGACGACGCGGCACAGGCCGCCGAGGCTCTGCTCGACCTTCCGGTTCTGTACGCGTCGGGCCGCGAGGGCAAGGCGTCGCTGAACCAGCCCGAGAACGGTGCCGCGCCCGACACCGAGAACCTCGACGTACTGTTCGACGTGCTGATGGAGCACGTTCCCGCCCCCAAGGGCAACGCGGACGCGCCGCTGCAGGCGCACGTCACCAACCTCGACGCGTCGGACTTCCTCGGTCGCCTCGCGCTCGTCCGTATCCACAACGGCCAGCTGCGCAAGGGTCAGAACGTCGCATGGATGCACGCCGACGGCGTCAAGAACGTCAAGATCACCGAGCTGCTCAAGACCGTCGGCGTCACCCGTGAGCCCGGTGACGTGGCAACCGCCGGTGACATCGTCGCCGTCGCGGGCATCCCGGAGATCATGATCGGTGACACCATCGCCGACCCCGAGAACGCCGTCGCACTGCCGACCATCACCGTCGACCAGCCGGCCATCTCGGTCACCATCGGCACCAACACGAGCCCGCTCGTCGGCCGCGTCAAGGGCCACAAGCTGACCGCACGCATGGTCAAGAGCCGCCTCGATTCCGAGCTCATCGGTAACGTCTCGCTCAAGGTCCTCGACATCGGACGCCCCGACGCCTGGGAGGTGCAGGGCCGTGGTGAGCTGGCGCTGGCCATCCTCGTCGAGCAGATGCGTCGCGAAGGCTTCGAGCTGACCGTCGGAAAGCCGCAGGTGGTCACCCGTCAGGTCGACGGCAAGGTGCACGAGCCGTTCGAGGAACTGACCATCGACACCCCCGAAGAGCACCTCGGTGCCATCACCCAGCTCCTCGCGAACCGCAAGGGCAAGATGGTTCAGATGACCAACCACGGAACCGGTTGGGTCCGCATGGAGTTCATCGTCCCGTCGCGCGGCCTGATCGGCTTCCGTACCGACTTCCTCACCGAGACCCGCGGTACCGGCATCGCCAACGCCGTCTCGCACGGATACGGCCCGTGGGCAGGCGAGATCCGCGCCCGCCACACCGGTTCGCTCGTCTCCGACCGCACCGGCTCGGTCACGCCGTTCGCGATGATCCAGCTCGCCGACCGTGGCACGTTCTTCGTCGACCCGGGCGCCGACACGTACGAGGGCATGGTCGTGGGCATCAACCCGCGCGCCGAAGACCTCGACATCAACGTCACCAAGGAGAAGAAGCTCACCAACATGCGCTCCGCGACGGCCGACGCCACGGAGACACTGGCGAAGCCGATCGAGCTCACCCTCGAAGCCGCGATGGAGTTCTGTGCCGCCGACGAGTGCGTCGAGGTCACCCCGGAGGCCGTGCGCGTCCGCAAGGTGCACCTGTCGCAGACGGACCGTGCACGCGAGCGTTCGCGTGCGAAGTCGCGTGACAAGGCTGCTCTGTAAGGTGCGCTGACGCGCCCGTGCGTGCTCGGTCGGGTAGAGACCGGGCACGCACGGGCCACGACGAAGGAGTGGCATATTGCGGCAGCGACTGCACACCGCGGGCATCGGACTCGTCGCCCTGGCGCTCGCAGCATGCACCGCCAATCCGCCTCCACCGGTGGAGAGCGCTCCGACGACCACGACGACCACTCCCGTCGCGCCCGTCGAAACGGGTGACCAGGTCGTCGTCGCGATCGACGACGTCGGCAACGGATTCAATCCCCATCTGTTGTCGGATCAGTCGCCCGCAAACTCGGCCGTCAGCGCGCTGGTTCTGCCCAGTCCGTTCCGGCCGACGCTCGATCCGGCCGACCCCACGCGTACCGTCTGGACGCCGGATCCGTCTCTGCTGATCTCGGCGGAGGTCACGTCGCAGAATCCGTTCACGGTGCGCTATCAGCTCCGCAACGAAGCGCAGTGGTCCGACAGCGCCCCGATCGCCGCCGAGGACTTCCGCTACCTGTGGCGGCAGATGATCTCGCAGCCAGGCGTCGTCGACCCTGCCGGCTACGCGCTGATCGAGGACGTCCAGTCGTCGGGCGGTGGCAAGACCGTCGACGTGACGATGCGTCAGCCGTACCCGAATTGGCAGCGTCTGTTCACCGATCTGTTGCCCAGCCACCTGTTGAAGGATTCGCCGGGTGGTTTCCAGAGTGGTCTGTCCGACAACGTGCCGGTATCGGGTGGGCGGTTCAACATAAAATCCGTCGACCAGGGTCGCGACGAGATTCTGCTCGAACGCAACGACCGGTTCTGGGACGAGCCCGCTCTTCCCGATCGGATTCTCCTCCGCCGCGGCGGTACCGCGGCTCAACTCGCGGACTCGTTGCGCTCGAAAGATGCTCAGGTGGCACAGGTTCGGGCCAGTTCTGCGACGCAAGCGCAGCTGGCCGCCATTCCCGGTGTGCGCACCGACATCAGGTTCCAGCCGCGCGTTCTCGACCTGACGCTCAACGGGCGTACCCCGGAACTCGCCGATCCCGAAATGCGCCGCGGCATTCTCGGGCTGCTGGACCCGGCGTTGCTGTCGACGGTCGCGGCCGGAAGCGGCTCGGCGGATCATCCTGCGCGAGCACAATTGTCGAGCCCGTCCGATCCGGGATACGGGCCGACTGCACCCGCTCCGATCGGTCGCGACGCCGCGCTGGCGTCGCTGAATCGCAGCGGTTACGTACCGCTTCCGGACGGGAGCGTCGGAAAGGCCGGTGTGCCACTGACATTCGTCATCGGTGCCGTCGAGGGTGACAGCACTGCGTTGGCGGTGGCCAACACGGCGGCCGATCAGTTGGCAGGTGCGGGAATCGCGGCGACCGTGACACCACTGCCCGCAGAGGAGCTCTACGGCACCGCGCTGACCGAGGGGCAGGTCGACGCGATCGTGGGATGGACGAGCGTCGGCGTCGACGCGGCCACGGTGATGGCGTCGAGGTTCGGATGCGCCGCCGTCGACCCGATTCCCGCGTCCGACGACATGCCGGCTGTGGCGCCGAGCAACACGTCCGGGCTGTGTGTGCCAGAACTGACCGATTCGATGAATCGTGCTCTGGCAGGCGAACTCTCGGTCGATGCACTGAAAGCCGAAGCCGAGCCGCAGCTGTGGTCGCTGTCGGCCGTGCTACCGATTTCGCAGGATTCGTCCGTCGTTGCCGTCGGCAACGACGTCGAGGGTGTGTCGCTCGCAGGTCCGATCGAGGTCGGAATCTTCGGCGACGCAGCGACATGGATGAGGACCGGAACCAAGTGAGATTGCTGCTCGTTCATGCACATCCGGACGACGAGACCATCACGACGGGCGGAACCATCGCACACTACGCGCAGGCGGGTGTCGAGGTCACCGTTCTGACGTGTTCGCTCGGTGAAGAGGGCGAGGTCATCGGCGACCGATGGGCGCACCTGATCGCCGACGAGGCAGATCAGCTCGGTGGCTACCGTATCCACGAATTGCACAGGGCCCTGGACGTTCTCGGCGCAGGGACCCCGAACTTCCTCGGTGGCGCCGGGCGGTGGCGTGACTCCGGCATGGCCGGGACGGCTGCCGCCGCCAATCCACGGGCGTTCGTCAACGCCGACCGCGACGAAGCGCTGACGGCCATGCTGACGGTCGTGCGTGCGGTCAAGCCGCACGTCGTCGTCGGCTACGACCCGGAGGGTGGCTACGGCCATCCGGATCACCAGCAGGCCCACTCGCTCGTCACCGAAGCGTTCGACATCGCCGGATCCGACCTGTATCCGGATGCGGGCGCGCCGTGGACGCCGTCGAAGTTCTACTGGACCGTCACCGGCGCCGATCAGCTGCGCGACGGCATCGCCGCGATCGAGGACGTTCCGGACGGGTGGCGTATGCCCGAGCCGGGTGAACTGCCGAGCGTCCCCGAGGACATCGTCACGACGTCACTCGACGTGCGCGGCGTGTTCCATCTGAAGCGTGAGGCGTTGAACGCACACGCGACGCAGGTGACGGTGGCCCCGTCGGGCGTCGAGTACGCACTGTCCAACAACATCGTTCAGCCCATTCTGGCCGACGAGCAGTACGTTCTGGTGCGGGGCAAGCTCGGTGACGTGGATGCGTCGGGACGCGAAGGTGATTTGTTCTCCGGCGTGTGACACTATGTGCTGCATCACGTCGGCACCGATATGTGGGGTGGATCACGAACATGTACAACTGGGTAGTGCAGGACGCCATCGTCGCGTTCGTGAACTCGCTGATGCCGGACTTCCCGCGTCAGGAAATGCTGTATCAGCAAGGCCTCACCGATTTCGCCAACATCATGAGCAACCTGCTGACGTCGTTGGGATACCCTCCGGTCTCCTGATTCCTGCTCGTACGTCACTATTGGCGTCATGATCTCGAAAGCCGCATCCAATGCCGTCGTACTCGTCTCGAGGGCGACTCTCGCGGTATTGATCTTCGACGGCTTTCTGTGCGGCCTCCTCTCGGTGCTGTTCCTGCCGACCTACCTGGGGTCGATCCCGTTTCCGGTCAGTGCGCTGCTGGCCGGTGTCGCGAACGTCGCGTTGCTGTTTGCAGCGCGCAAGGTGGCCGAGCGGCCGGCGGCGATCGCGTCGCCGCTGATCGGGTGGGGGGTAGGCGTCCTGCTGTGCATGTTCGGTGGACCGGGAGGCGACGTCCTTCTCCTCGCCGACTGGCGGACAGCGCTTCTGTTGGTCGGCGGCGCGGTGCCGCCCGGCATTCTGTTGTTCTCGTGGCGGCTGAAGGCGCTCACGACAGCCCCGCATGGGTCGCCGCAGCCCGCAGCACGTCCTGGGTCATCTCCTGGGTCAAGAGCCCGGTGAACGTGTTGCGTTGACTGACGTGGAAGCACCCGAACAGCCGGATGCTTCCAGGAGTGGAGCCTGCGGAACGACCCGACGGTGCCGCCAGACTGACCTCTGCCCCGTGACCGAATTTCGGCCTCGGACGCGGGATGTCCCAGCCGTTGCGCTGTAGAACGGGCAGCAGCGACTGCCATCCGAATCCGCCGAGGACGACGATGGAGCGCAGGTTCGGGCGCAGCAGTCCGAGTTCGAAGTCGAGCCATGTCCGGCATCGGTCGCGTTCGTCGATCGTCGGCTTGTTCGCCGGGGGAGCGCAATGGACCGGTGACGTGATGCGCACCCCGTGCAGTTCCAGGCCGTCGCCGACGTGCGTGGCGGTGGGTTGGCTCGCGAGTCCCACCTCGTACATCGCGGCGTACAGAAAGTCGCCCGCACGGTCGCCGGTGAACATCCGGCCGGTGCGGTTGGCGCCGTGCGCGGCAGGGGCGAGGCCCACGATCAACATCGACGCATCTGCCGGACCGAAGCCGGGAACTGGCCTGCCCCAATATGTTTGGTCCCTGAATTCCGCCTTCTTCTCGGCGGCCACCTTCTCGCGCCAGCGCACCAGCCGTGGGCACGCACGGCACGACGAGACGGCGACGTCGAGTTCGTCGATGCTCCGGGGAGTCAGCGCACCCATATGTCCCCGGCCCCCGGTGTCACGGACTCGACGATCGACCACGCCTGGTCCGCAGGGACGTCGAGAACCTCGTAATGGCCGACGCCGGCAGGCGTCGCGGCCACGATGGTGGCGACGCCTGCTCGCCGCTGGAAGAACGTCTGTCGGACGGTCCAGCCGATGATGCCGGCCGCTTCGAGACTGTGACGCCGTCGGTCGAGAGAGCCATGCCGAGTGATCAGCCAGCCGGGGAGAAGTGCGTGTCCGAGGCCTCGGTATCGGTCCCACGCGACGAACACGGCACCGACCAGCAGGACTACGGCGGCAACCCATGCGAGCGGCGGAATCGGCGCACCCAGTGCCTCGGCGACGCCGAGTGCGGCTGCCGCGACGACGACGGGTCCGACCGCGCGGGTGTAGCGCCGACGCCGCGCGACCGGTCCGTGCGGGGTCAGCGGCTTCTGTGCGTCGGACGTCAATCCCGCCTCGCCGAGAACGACGGTCATCATCCGCAGCGCTTCGTCGACCGGCGCCTGGGGCAGCAGCAGCGACGACTCCTTCTTCTCCGCGCTGACGCCCGTCATGATCGCGTCCAGCCGGGCGCCGTTCACGGCCCGCAGCAGCAACGGCTCCGACAGTGACGTCCCGCGGAGCCGTTTGCGGTCGAGTGTCGTCGAACGGGTCTTCAGCAGACCGTGATTCACGTGCATCCGTGTTCCGTCGTCGGTGACGGTCAGGTTGCCGTACGTGATCAGGTAGCGGACGCAGGCGAACACGCTCGCGACGACCAGCAGGAGCGCCAGCCCGACGAGTACCACGACGACGATTCCCAGTCGTTCGGCGGAATCGATGCTGTCGCTGATCACCGACGATTCGGCGAGCCGTTGACCGAGGCCGTACTGGAACAGCACGCCGACGGCGGCCGCGATCGTCACGACACCCGTGAACGAGAACGGTGCGAACCGCACCCACGACGTCTGCCAGTGCGCGATCTCGGTTTCGACTACCGGCGGTCCACCCGGACCGATGCCGGCGCGGGTGACACGGTGCAGCAGCTCTTCCCTCAGCGCGGGAACGACATTCGCGTCGAGGGCGTCGAGTTCGAACTTCTCGCCCTTGCCTGCTTGCTGTCCCGTGCCGATTCTCAGGATGGACAGCCCTAGTACGCGGTGCAGCAGGTTCGCCTCGATGTCCACCGACCTGATGCGGCTGCGTGGAACCGACAGCACCTTCTTCTGGAAGACGCCCGTCCGAAGTTGCACGTGTACCGGGCCGATGCGGTAACTCGTGGTGAACCAGCGGAGGATCGCGTAGACGACCACGATCGCCAGGACGATCAGTCCCCACAGGTGATTGCCGCTCTGGCTACCGACGACGAACGACACCAGCAGGACCGGTAGAACCTTGACGCCCTCGTTCACCGGATGCACCAGCAGCATGCGCTTGTCGAGTCGAAGCCACGGCCTCTGCTCCTCCTCGACGAGAAGCTCGGTCTCGGTGGTCACGTCGCGTCACCCGGTGTGCGCCCGGCGATGTCGGTCAGCCGAGCGACGGTCTTGTCCGCGACGTCCTTGTCCAGGGCAGTGATCTTCACGGCGCCCGCCGACGACGCCGTCGTCACGGTCACGGTCGCCAGGCCGAGCATGCGGTCGATCGGGCCGCGTTCGGTGTCGACGGTCTGAACCCGCGAAATCGGTGCGATGCGTCGCTCCTGGTCGAACCATCCCGTCAGCGTGTAGACGGCGGTCTCGCTGATCTCCCACCGATGCACCCGGTAGCGCCACAGCGGCACACCCACGATGTGCGCGGCGGCCGACGCGACGGTCACGGCGAGCGCCGCTACGTGTGGCCACGTCGTCCACCGACCATCGATCACGGCCCACACGATCTGCGCGACGAACACCGGAATCCACATCAGAGCTGCATTGATCGCCCACAACTGCTTCGCACGGGGACTCGGCCGCCACGCCGGGTCGGTCATCGTGATCATGGCTACGAATCTAGCTTCGGGGACCTCCCGGTGGCACACGATCGTGTCGGAGGAGCATGATCGACTGGTGACCATGCTGCCTGATCCTGCTGCACCTGTTCGACACGACGAGAAAGCCCCTGCCCCGTCCGCCATGCGTCGAGTGCTGCGTCGTGCTCGTGACGGGGTGAGCTTGAACGTCGACGAGGCCACTGTGCTGTTGCATGCGCGCGGTGAGGATCTGGTCGATCTGATGGCGTCGGCGTCGCGGGTGCGTGATGCGGGGTTGGAGTCGGCGGGGCGTGCAAAGACGGTCTCGTATTCGCGGAAGGTGTTCATCCCGATCACGCGGTTGTGCCGCGACAAGTGCCATTACTGCACGTTCGTGAGCGTCCCGGGGAAGTTGAAGGCCGAGGGGCACGGGTTGTTCATGGACCCGGACGAGATCGTCGAGGTCGCACGCAAAGGCGCCGAACTCGGGTGTAAGGAAGCACTGTTCACCCTCGGTGACCGGCCGGAGGAGCGGTGGCCGGAGGCGAAGGAGTGGCTCGATTCGCGCGGCTACGACTCGACGTTGGATTACGTGCGCGCCATGGCGATTCGGGTGTTGGAGGAGACCGGTCTTCTGCCGCATCTGAATCCGGGGGTGATGTCGTGGCAGGAACTCTCGCGGCTCAAGCCCGTGGCGCCGTCGATGGGCATGATGCTCGAGACGACGTCGCGCCGGCTGTTCGAGGAGAAGGGGCAGGCCCATTACGGTAGCCCGGACAAGGATCCGGAGGTTCGGCTGCGCACGTTGACCGATGCGGGCCGACTCAACATTCCGTTCACGACGGGCATTCTCGTCGGCATCGGTGAGACCATCCGGGACCGTGCCGAGTCGATCATGGAAATCCGCAAGGTGCACAAGGCATTCGGGCACGTTCAGGAAATCATCGTGCAGAATTTCCTGGCCAAGTCCGACACTGCGATGCGGTCGGCACCGAACGCGGGCATGGAGGAATTCCTCGCGACGATCGCGGTGACCCGGATTCTGATGGGGCCCGCCATGCGGATTCAGGCTCCGCCGAACCTCGTCGAGGCCGAGGAGACCGCGGCATTGCTGCGGGCGGGCGTCGACGACTGGGGTGGGGTGTCGCCGCTGACGCCGGATCACGTCAATCCCGAACGGCCGTGGCCGAACTTGGACACCCTCGCCGAGCTGTCCCGGGCCGGCGGATACACGCTGGTGGAACGGACCGCCGCGCAGCCGCAATATGTTCTCGCCGGGGCTCCGTGGATCGACCCGCGCATCTCGGCGCACGTGCATGCGTTGGCGGATCCGGAGACCGGGATGGCCCGGGCCGATGTGACGCCGTCGGGCCTGCCGTGGCAGGAACCGGACGAGCAGTGGGAGTCGTCGGGCCGCATCGATCTGAACACCGAGATCGACTCGCACGGCCGTAACACCGACACCCGGAGCGATCTGGCGAACGCGTTCGGTGATTGGGATTCCATTCGTGAGCAGGTGCGCGATCTGGCCGGGCTCGAACGCGTCGACCGGGATCTGATGGCGGCGCTGAAGGCGGCCGAAGCCGATCCGGCCGGGTGCAGTGACGAGCAGTATCTGGCGTTGGCGACGGCCGAGGGTGCCGGCATGGATGCGGTCGCGGCGCTCGCCGACGACCTGCGTAAGCAGGTGATGGGCGAGGACGTCACCTACGTGGTCAACCGGAACATCAACTTCACCAACATCTGCTACACCGGCTGCCGATTCTGCGCGTTCGCGCAGCGCAAGGGTGATGCGGATGCGTTCACGCTGTCGACGTCGGAGGTGGCGGATCGGGCGTGGGAAGCGCATGTCGCCGGCGCGACCGAGGTGTGCATGCAGGGCGGTATCGACCCCGAACTTCCCGTCACCGGTTATGCGGATCTGGTGCGCGCGGTGAAGGAGCGGGTGCCGAGCATGCACGTGCATGCGTTCTCCCCGATGGAGATCGTCAACGGCGCCTCGCGGGGTGGGCAGTCGGTGCGTGAGTGGCTGACGGCTCTGCGCGAGGCGGGCTTGGACACCATTCCGGGCACCGCGGCGGAGATCCTCGACGACGAGGTCCGCTGGGTGCTCACGAAAGGCAAATTGCCTGCAGCGGAGTGGATCGACGTGGTCACCACCGCGCACGAGGTGGGACTGCGATCGAGCTCGACGATGATGTACGGGCACGTGGACAACCCGTCGCACTGGGTCGGGCACATGAACGTGCTGAAGAAGATTCAGGATCGGACAGGTGGGTTCACCGAGTTCGTGCCGTTGCCGTTCGTGCATCAGTCATCGCCGCTGTATCTGGCGGGGGCCTCGCGGCCGGGTCCGACCAATCGGGACAATCGTGCGGTGCATGCGCTCGCGCGCATCATGTTGCACGGGCGGATCGACAGTATCCAGACCTCCTGGGTCAAGCTGGGTATCACCGGTACGCAGGTGATGCTCAACGGTGGCGCGAACGATCTCGGTGGCACGTTGATGGAAGAGACCATTTCCCGTATGGCAGGCAGTGAGAACGGTTCGGAGAAGACCGTCGCGGAATTGCACGAGATCGCGAACGGTATCGGCCGTCCCGCCCGCGAACGCACCACCACCTACGACCGCGTCGAGCACATGCCCGCGCTCGGACTCGTCTGATGGAAGACCGCACCGTCGCGGCCGCTCTGACACGAGCCGTCGCCATCATCGACCCTGTTCTCGACATCCTCGGAACCCGCGATCCGGTGGGTTTGAAAGCTCGCACGTTCCGGACGCCCGCGGCCGATGACACCGTCGTCGACAAGGCTTTCGATGCACTGGCCTGGGCGCTGAACGCCACCGATTTCCCCGGAACTCGGGGATGGCAGGAACTCGGTGCCGACGCGCGCTCGCAGTGGTGGGTCGCGCGGATCGGCGCGTTGAACACTGTCGCCGTGGCTTTTCCCGGTGTATTCGGCGTGCTCGTCAACCGGTTGCCGCTGCAGGATCTCCTCGGGTTCGCCAATCAGGCAATGGTTCTCGTCGCCGTCGCGCGCGAGAGCGGAGTGACCGATCGGGAGACGCACGTGCGGTTGCTGGCGTTCGTGCTGTGCGAACGTGACATCGATCTCTCCGAACGCGACGCCGCCCAGGACAAGGAACGCCCTCGGGGCTCCGGACCGTTCGCGCTGCTGCGGGCCATGTGGGACGTCGCGGCGGTGCTGCGTGACGTGTCCGGCGAGCTGGCCAAACGTCCGCACAGCCGGCTGCCGTTTCGGGTGATCTCCGCGATTCCGGTGGTAGGCGGCCTGGCCAGCTTCGTCGGCGAGCGGGAGGCGTTGTCGCGAGCGGCGAAACAGGGACGTCGGTGGATCGCCGACCACGCCGCCGAGACGAAGCACGTAGGCCCCCGAACGACGTCGGATGCGGACGCGTCGTCGCGCAAGTGAGGACACCCTGCGCTGGTTGTCGGATTTTTACGACGCGATACTAGGATATTCAGGGCGTTCGAGGTGCCACCTCGGCGTCGACCTATCGGAAAGGGAGGGAGAGCAGCAGTGACCTACTCGATTGCGGAACCGTGTGTCGATGTGCTCGACAAGGCGTGCATCGAAGAATGCCCGGTGGACTGCATCTACGAGGGTAACCGAATGCTGTACATCCACCCGGACGAGTGCGTCGATTGTGGTGCGTGCGAACCGGTTTGCCCCGTCGAGGCGATCTTCTACGAGGACGACGTGCCGGAGCAGTGGAGCGGATACGTCAGCGCGAACGTCGATTTCTTCGACGACCTGGGTTCGCCCGGCGGCGCAGCCAAGCTCGGCAAGGTCGACTACGACCCGCCGTTCATCAAGGCACTTCCTCCCATGGGTGAGCACTGACCTTGGCTCGTATATCGGTCGCTTCAGGCCTGCCCGACTTTCCGTGGGACTCTCTGACCGGCGCCAAGGAGAAGGCGCAGGCGCATCCCGACGGCATCGTCAACCTGTCAGTCGGCACGCCCGTCGACCCCGTCGCCCCGGTGATTCGCGACGCGTTGGCATCGGTGTCGGACGAGCCCGGATACCCGACCACTATCGGCACAGTCGAGCTCCGTGAAGCGGCCGTTGCGGCGCTGCAGCGTCGGTACGGAGTAACCGGCCTGGACATCGAGGCGGTCCTGCCTGCGATCGGAACCAAGGAGATGATCGCCTGGTTGCCGTCGCTGCTCGGTCTCGGCGACGAAGATCTCGTCGTCATCCCGGAAGTCGCGTACCCGACGTACGAGGTCGGCGCCCTCCTGGCCGGCGCTCGCGTGACGCGCGCCGACGGCCTGAATCGACTCGGACCCGAGCGTGCGTCGCTCGTGTTCATCAACTCGCCGTCGAATCCGACCGGCAAGGTGCTCGGGATCGACCACCTACGCAAGGTCGTCGCATGGGCTCGTGAACGCGACGCGGTCGTCGTGTCCGACGAGTGCTACCTCGGACTGACGTGGGAGGCCGAGGCCGTCTCGATCCTCGACCCGCGTGTGTGCGACGGCGACCACACGAATCTTCTTGCGGTGCATTCGCTTTCGAAGACCTCGAATCTGGCGAGTTACCGTGCCGGTTTCGTCGCGGGCGACCGGGTGCTCGTGAAGGACCTGCTCGAGGTCCGCAAGCACGCAGGCATGATCGTGCCCACTCCGATTCAGGCTGCGATGACTGCCGCGCTGACGGACGACGAGCACGAGAACCTGCAGCGTGAGCGCTACCGGGCACGTCGAAAGGAACTCCTCGACGCGGTCCGCGGCGCGGGCTTCACTGTTGACCATTCCGAAGCAGGCCTGTACCTGTGGGCGACGCGCGGCGAACCGTGCCGCGACACCGTCGATTGGTTCGCCGAGCGAGGCATCCTCGTCGCACCCGGCGAGTTCTACGGTCCGACCGGTGCTAGCCACGTCCGTATCGCGCTGACGGCTTCGGACGAACGCATCGGCGCCGCGGCTACGAGGCTGTCTATTTAGTTTGAAGTTCGCCCTGCCTGGGTGCTTTCATTCTCCGCATGACTTTCAGCCTGTTGCTCGGCTTCGCCGGTGTGTGCTTTCTGCTGGCGATCCTGCCGGGACCGGACTCGTTTCTGGTGCTGAGGTACAGCATCGGCGGACTGAAGCCGGGAATCGCGGCGGCGATGGGCGTCTCGATCGGCGGTTTCCTGTGGGCTGCACTGGTAGCAGTGGGGCTCGCTGCGATCGTCGAGCAATCGGCGACGGTCTACCGCGTCATCAAGGTACTCGGGGGTTTGTACCTGCTCTACCTGGGCGTTCGAGCTTTCATGGCGCGTCGGAAGAACAAGGCGATGGGAGAGCCGCTGGTTCCCGTCGCGGCGTCGATGCGGTCCGCGTTCGGGGCGGGCGTGCTGTCGTGTGCCCTGAATCCGAAGGTCGGCCTCTTCTATCTTGCCGTCGTTCCACAGTTCCTGACGGTCGTCACGTTCGGCGGTGCGATGACGCTGGGGCTCGTCGAGGTCGTCGTCGCGGCGCTGGTGATGGGTGTGTTCTCGATCGCGGCGTCGCGCGCGGTCGCGTTGCTGCGTCGGCCCAAGGTCACCGACTGGCTCGACCGCGTCAGTGCCGGAATCCTCGCGGCACTGGGCGTCGGGACCGTGGCGTCATCGGTCTGACGTCGACCGCGTGCACTCTACCCTCACGTGAGGGTAGAGTGGTGCCACGTGCCCCATGACGTGTCGACCACGCTGTCTGTTCTGTCCGCGTTGCGTTCCCCGAGAAGACTGAAGACCGAGGTCCTCGCCGGCCTCGTCGTCGCACTGGCGTTGATCCCCGAAGCGATCTCGTTCTCGATCATCGCCGGCGTCGACCCGAGTGTCGGACTGTTCTCGGCTTTCACGATGGCCGTCACCATCGCGATCGTCGGCGGTCGCACCGCGATGATCTCTGCGGCAACGGGATCCGTCGCCCTCGTCATCGCGCCGATCGTTCCGCAGTACGGCCTCGACTACCTCGTCGCGACGGTTCTGCTCGGTGGGGCGATCCAGATCGCGTTGACCGCCTTCGGTGCCGTGAAGTTGATGCGGTTCATCCCGCGCAGCGTCATGGTCGGCTTCGTCAACGCACTCGCGATCCTCATCTTCATCGCCCAGATTCGCTATTTCGTGGACGTCTCGTGGCTGGTCTTCCCGATCGCTGCCGCCGCGATCGTCATCATGATCGTCCTTCCCCGGTTGACGACGGCAATTCCCGCGCCGCTCTTCGCCGTCGCCACCTTGACGCTCGTGACGATCGTCTTCGGTCTGCAGGTTCCGAACGTCGGTGACGAAGGCGAACTCCCGTCGTCGTTGCCGTCGCTGTTCATGCCCGACGTGCCGTGGAACATGGAGACACTGACGATCATCGCGCCGTTCGCGTTCGCCATGGCCCTCGTCGGACTTCTCGAATCACTGCTGACGGCCAAGCTCGTCGACGACGTCACCGACACCCCGTCGAGCAAGACACGCGAAGGCGCGGGCCTCGGCATCGCAAACATCGTCACGGGAGCGTTCGGCGGGATGGGCGGCTGTGCGCTGATCGGTCAGACGATGATCAACACGAAGATCTCCGGCGCTCGCACCCGCATCTCGACGTTCCTGGCGGGAGCGTTCCTGTTGCTTCTGGTCGTCGTGTTCGGCGACGTGGTGGCGCGCATCCCGATGTCGGTACTCGGGGCCGTCATGATCATGGTCTGCTTCGCGACGTTCGACTGGCACTCCATCGCGCCGAAGACGTTGCGTCGCATGCCTCTCAGCGAGACGGCAGTCATGGTCGCGACGGTCGCGGTGACGGTGCTGACCGACAACCTGGCGTACGGCGTCATCGTCGGTGTCGTCGTCGCGATGATCCTGTTCGCGCGACGCGTCGCGCATGTCACCGAGGTCGTCGAGCTGCCCGGACCCGACGCCGACACCCGCGTCTACGGCGTACGGGGCCAGCTCTTCTTCGCGTCCAGCAACGACTTGATCCACCAGTTCGACTACTCCGCCGACCCGTCGAACATCGTCATCGACTTGACCGAAGCGAACGTCTGGGACGCGTCGACCGTTGCTACCCTCGACGCCGTGACGACCAAGTACGCCCGAGCAGGAAAGGCCGTCTCCATCGTGGGACTGCACGGACCGAGCAAAGAACGCCACGAGCGTCTGACAGGCCGACTGGGTGGGGAAGGCTGAGCGGTGCCGGATCTCATGCAGATCGGTGAAATCGCCGAGCGCACCGGGCTGTCGATCCGCACGCTGCGTCACTACGACGACGTCGGCCTCGTACCGCCGTCGGAACGCAGCGCGGGTGGATTTCGGCTGTACACCGAGGTCGACCTCACGCGGCTCATCGTCATCCGCCGAATGAAGCCTCTGGAATTCACGCTCGACGAGATGCGTCGACTGCTGGACTCGCTCGACGTCATCGCAGCAGGCGGCGACGGCGTCGCCGAGGCGGAAGCGTTCGTCGACGAATGCCACGCCAAAGCCCAGGCGGCGTGCGAGAACCTGCGCCGAAAGCTGTCGTACGCCGAGGAATTGACCGAGCTGCTCGGCGCTACCCGACGTCCCACCCCCCGCGCCTGATACGCAGGATGTAGACGAGCTCGTTACTGCCGAACGCCTCGACCGTCGTGAAACGCTTCGCTTCGACGTTCGAGTTCGGGTTGCGAGCGTGCTGTTCCTCGTAGATCTGCGTCGCACGGAGATCGGCGAGTTCGACCCGTGTCCAGAAGTCGTCCGACTGGACCGAGTACACGAGACGAGGTGCACTGTCGGCGGTGCGATCGATCTCGTCCTCGTCCTCGTCCTCGTCGTCGTCGAGTTCTTCGTCGGTGTCCTCGTCCTCACCGACGTCCGTGCCGATCAGATACACGCCGGGCCGCAGCTCTCCAGCGGGGACCGTCAGGTATTCGGCGTAGTCGCCGGTGTCGATTCCGTCGGCATCCATGTATGTACGGTAACCATGTGCTGCTTCGTTCATTGAATCCACTCGCCGTCGCGCGCGGGGAGGACATTCCCGACGCCGTCACCGTCGACGGCGTCTCGCTGTCGCGTGGTGACATCCTCGGTGCTGCGACGTCGGTTGCCGAGCGCGTCGCGCAGGCCGAACGCCTTGCCGTACTGGCGACTCCGTCCGTGAAGACCGTGCTGGCGGTCGTCGGATGTCTTATCGCGGGAGTGACCGTCGTACCGGTTCCGCCGGACGCGGGACCTGCCGAACGCGAGCACATTCTTCTCGATTCGGGCGCTCAGGCGTGGCTGGGCGAGGCGCCCGACGACACGGCCGGTCTGCAGGTTCTCCCTGTGCGGCAGCATGCGCGGTCGTGGCACAGTTACCCGGATCCGCACCCGTCGTCGATCGCCTTCGTTCTCTACACCTCGGGTACGACAGGACCGCCGAAGGGCGTGTTGCTGTCGCGCGACGCCATCGCCGCAGGCCTCGATGCGCTCGCCGAGGCGTGGCAGTGGACGTGGAAAGACACACTCGTGCACGGACTTCCGTTGTTCCACGTGCACGGGCTGATCCTCGGGTTGCTTGGCCCTTTGCGTGTGGGCAGCCCGGTGATTCACACCGGCAAGCCGACGCCGTCGCTGTACGCAGCCGCGAAGGGGACTCTGTACTTCGGCGTCCCGACGGTGTGGTCGCGCGTCGCGGCGGATCCCGACTCCGCGCGGGCGTTGGCGGACGCACGATTGTTGGTGTCGGGCAGCGCCCCGCTGCCGGTGCCGGTGTTCGAGAAGATCCGTTCGTTGACCGGCCACGCGCCGGTCGAACGGTATGGGATGAGCGAAACGCTGATCACGCTGTCGACGCGGTTCGACGGCGAGCGACGCCCGGGATCGGTGGGATTGCCGGTGAACGGCGTCGAGACACGCTTGGCGGCGGAGGACGGCTCTGTCGTGCCGCACGACGGGGAGTCCATCGGCGCGCTGCAGGTGCGTGGACCCATGCTGTTCGACGGCTACCTGAACAACCCGGACGCGACGGCCGAGTCCTTCATCGAGGACGGCTGGTTCGACACCGGTGACGTCGCCGTGATCGAACCCGATGGCTTCCATCGCATCGTCGGACGCGCATCGACCGACCTGATCAAGTCCGGCGGATATCGCGTCGGCGCAGGCGAAATCGAGACGGTTCTTCTGGGGCACGGGTCGGTCGACGAGGTCGCGGTGGTGGGTGTGCCCGACGACGATCTCGGTCAGCGGATCGTCGCCTTTGTCGTCGGAAGTGGCGTTGACGAGCAGGAATTGATCGACCTGGTGGCGTCGGAACTGTCGATCCACAAGCGGCCCAGGGAGGTTCGGGTCGTGGATTCCCTGCCGCGAAACGCAATGGGCAAGGTGCAGAAGAAGCTGTTGGGCTAGCTGTTTGCCGATGAATTATTCGTTTGCGCACCAGTATCGGTCGGCAAATGAACAATCGATGCGCAATCGGTCAGTTCGCTAGGCGACCGAACCCGACGATCGCGGAATCGGATCGGACGTCGACGGTGTGCACACGAATCTTGCCGAGTTCGTTGCCGCCGACCGTCGTCGCGGTGTCTCCGTCGACGGCCACGACGATGTTGGTGTGCTGTCCGACCCAGCTGCTGTTGTCGTAGAGGACGACGTCACCGACGTTGGGGGAGTAGCCCTTCGGCTCGAATGTGCCCTGCGCTTGGTAGTACTCGGTGAGCGTGTACACGCCGGGGATACGCCAGCTACCGGAGTTCGGATTGCTGAGCGGCTGTCCTGCCTCGCGCATGATCCAGCTGACGAAGTTGGCGCACCACGCTTCTTCGACTCCCTCCGAATAGAACGTGCCCGGTCGTTGCTGCTCGTGCTCGGACCGAAGAAGCTCGACGACGGTTGCCTGCTGCGGCGTCAGGGTCGACGCATCGATCTCGGGGAACGGCGTCGTGTCCCAGGGGAGGTATCGGCTCGGCGCGAACCACAGGACACCTGCGGCGATCACGACCACGACAGCCACGATGCCCGTGAGCCAGGCGGCGGTGCGGCGTCGGTTGCGGGGCGGTGTCGTGGTGGTCATGAGACGAATGTACCGGGAGGTCTCTTGACTCTCGACCTACCCGAAGGCCCAGGATGATTCGTGTGACCGACACCGAACTGATGACCATCGGAGTATTCGCACGTACCACCGGACTGACACCGGGAGCGTTGCGCTTCTACGCGGACTCGGGAGTGTTGACCCCCGCCGAGGTCGACGAATTCTCCGGATACCGGTACTACGCCGCGGCGCAGATCGACCACGCCGTAACCATTCGACAGTTGCGCGACATCGGGATGCCACTCGACGCCGTCGCCGATGTGCTGTCCGGGAATCCCGCCGCGATCGACCGACACGTGGCTCGGCTCGGCGACGATGCGCGACGGGCCGGCCGAACCGCCGCGGCACTACACAGAACTTTCGCGATCGAGAACGAGGAACGCTTCATGATCACAGTCAACGGACCTGTCTTCGCGAACGCCGTCGAGCAGGTGATCACCGCGACGACTCACGACCCCGAAGCCCCGGTGCTGTCGGGTGTATTCCTCGAAATCGACTCGGCGACAATGACATTGACTGCGACGGATCGCTACCGCCTCTCGACGCGGACCATGCCCGTCCAGTCGAGCCGACAGTGGACGGGTGTCCTGGACGGGGTCGATCTCCGCGCCGCCCTGCCGTTCGTGCGACGCACTCATCGGGTGCACATCGAGATGAGGTCGTCCGCGGTCGACTTCATGGCCGACGGCGGGGACGCCCAGCCCTGCCGCGTTCTCGCCGAGCAGTTTCCCGACTACCGAGCCATGCTCGACGGCTTGCCCGACGCCACGGCACGGGTCGTCGTCTCACGGACAGCGCTTCTCCGTGGGCTGGAAGAACAACCGAACGAGTACGTGAAAGTCGTTGTGGCGGAGAACAACATCGAGCTGGGCGACCTCGAGCTGCCGGCGGCCGTCACCGGGTCGCAGTGTGTACTGGCCTTCGGGGTGACGACGCTGTATCCGGCGGTGGCGTCGGGACTCGGACCCGATGTCATGCTCGACATCATCGGCGAGGCAATGCCGGTTCTGGTGCGGTCCGCCGACGACGGGGACCTGCTGACTTCGGCCATGCCTGTCGAACCCAGCCTCGTCGGCGGCTAGCGTGGGGACGTATGGACGACATCGAGAACCTGTTCACCGAGACGAACCTCGCTGCGCTGTCGACGATCAAGCGGGACGGGCGCCCACAGATCTCGAACATCACCTACCACTACGACGCCGACGCGCGGCAGTTCGCGATCTCGATCACCGACGGGCGGGCGAAGACGAAGAACATTCGACGCGACCCTCGGGTCAGCCTGTACGTCAACGCCGAGCAGGGTGCGGCGTACGGCGTCGCCGAAGGTACCGCGCGGTTGTCGGCGGTGGCGGCGGAACCGGACGACGACGCCGTCGAACAGCTCATCGCGCTGTACCGCAAGGTTCAGGGTGAGCATCCCGACTGGGACGACTATCGGGCCGCGATGGTCGCCGACATGCGGCTCGTCCTGTATGTCGACGTCGAGAAGTTCTACGGCTGGATCATGCCGGGGGAGCGGTAGACATGACCGAGTACGACTTTCAGAAGTTCGTCGACGCTCAGGACCCGGTGTGGCGTGATGTCCGCGCCGAACTGAAAGCGGGTCGCAAGGTGTCGCATTGGATGTGGTTCGTGTTCCCGCAATTGGCGGGGCTGGGATCCAGTCCGACGGCACAACACTTCGCCATCGCGGACATGACCGAGGCCCAGTTGTATCTGGAGCACGACGTCCTCGGTTCACGACTGTTGGAGGCGTCGAATCTGGTCCGGAAGGTCCAAGGCAAGACCGTCGACGAAATCTTCGGTTACCCCGACAACCTGAAGCTGCACTCGTCGATCACGTTGTTCGCGGCCGCGGGACCGGACGTCGAGGTGTTCGCGCATGTTCTCGAGAAGTATTTCGACGGCAGGCCGGACGAGCGAACTCTCGATCTGCTCGGCGACTAGCATCGACGTTCATGACGACCGAACAGTCTGGAACCGTTGCCTTCGTCCAAGCCACGTGGCACAAGGAGCTCGTCGACCGCGCCCGTGAGGGGTTCGTCGCCGAATTCGGATCCGACGTGGACACCTTCGAGGTGCCGGGAGCGTTCGAAATTCCGCTGCACGCGCAGCGGCTGGCGCGCACCGGACGCTACTCGGCCATCGTCGCCGCGGCGCTGGTGGTCGACGGCGGTATCTACCGTCACGAGTTCGTCGAAACGGCTGTCATCGACGGACTCATGAGAGTGCAGCTGGACACCGACGTGCCGGTGTTCTCCGTCGTCCTGACGCCGCATCACTTCCACGAGCATGCCGATCACATCGAGTTCTTCTCGAATCACCTGGAGAAGAAGGGCGCCGAAGCGGCGCGTGCCGTCGTCCGCACCCTGGACTCTCTGAAGTCGATCGGCTAGTCCAGGTACATGTCGACCACGGCGAGGTGACGTCCCAGGTCTCCGGGGTACGACGAGATGCGCATGTGCGTCGGGATCCAGGGTGCGTGGCCCGGGCTGCCCTTGGTTCGCACGACGATCTGTTCGTGCCCACCGCCCTGCACCCGCTCGTGTGCCGACGCGATGATGTGCCGATCGTCGGCGTGGAACACTTCGAAGCCCGACGACACGTCACGCCACTGCACCCAGGGCGCCGGGTTCTCGCACAGCCACATCGTCAGCAGGCTTCGTTCCGGGACGAGCAACGCGGGGTAGATGCCGAGCGCTTCCATGCCGCGTTGCCGGGCGAGCACGTCGAGCAGCGGCTTGTCCGGTTCGACGGTGTCGGTGACGTCGTGCCACAGAACGCGCGCGCCGACCTCGCCCGGTTCCAGACACGCGCGGGCATGGCAGTGCCAGCGCATGATGCGGCCGTCGGCGTGCAGCACGCTGAACGAGCCTTCCCAGGTACCGCCCGCGGTCGGAGCAAGGCACAGGGTGAACAAGCCCGCGGTGTCGTCGAACCGTATCGACTTCGCGTAGTACTCCGCCGGCGTCCGCTCGGGCACGTGCGCGTCGGGTTCGACGCCCGACATCATCGACGCCTCCAGCGTCTGCGCGATGACGCCTTTCTCCAGCAGCCAGCTGACTCCCGACGTGATGCGCGGTGGGCCCGGCTCGGCGTCCGACGGACCCATCCACAGTTGCAGCGCATGGACCGCGCCGGTCGGGCCGAGAACCGGGTGCGTCAGCAGGCGGAATTTCGTCGACCCGCCGCCTCGCGTGCGCACATCGACCACTTCCTCGTAGCGCGAACGAGATTCGAGCGCACGCTTCAGGAACGGTTCGACGCCGATCTTCGAGTCGGGAGCGAGTCGTTGCAGGGATACGGCGTCGGCGAAACGTCGCGGGCTACCACCTTTGGCGACGACGTTCATCTCACCGGGGACGAGCGTTTCGATCAGAATCCACTCGGGACGTGACGTGCTCACCGCTGCCGCACCTTCATGCGCATGTTCTGCGGTTTGAGCGTCAACGACTCCTGGATGTCCAGCTCGTAGCCGTCGTCGAGTTCGAAGTCGAACGACTGCGCGAGTCGTGCGAGCGTCAGCACCGATTCGTGCAGGGCGAACTGACGTCCGATGCAGCCGCGCATTCCGGTGCCGAACGGCTTGTACGCGTGGGCCGGGCGGGATTTCGCGCGAGCCGACGAGAAGCGATCCGGGTCGAAGACGTCCGCATCCGGACCCCAGACCGGATCCCGATGCAGCCCGAGCGTCAGTACGAATGCCCACTCGCCGGCCTTCATGGGGTACTTCCCGTCCGCCAACGACGTGTCCTGACGCGCCTTGCGGAAGTAACCGGGAGCCGACGGCCAGAGCCTCAGGGTCTCGTCGACGACGCTGCGGATGTAGCGCAGCTTCGAGATGTCCTCGTAGGCCACCGAGTCCGCTGCGTTGTCGGCCTCCTCCCGCACCCTGGCTGCGACGTCGGGGTGCGTCGCCAGGAAGTACAGCGCGAATGCCAGTGTGCCCGCGGTGGTTTCGTTTCCGGCGACGAGGAACGTCAGAACCTGGTGACGGATGTTCACACGGTCCAGTAGTTCTCCGGTCTCGGGATCGGGTGTGTGCAGCATGAGGTCGAGCAGGTCGTCGTGACGAATATCGTTGTCCAGCAACCGTTTCTCGATGACGTCGTCGACCACGCCGTGCACGTACTCGATGTCGCGCTCGTTCTGCAGTCGGGACTTCTTGTCGAACAGCCGAGTGAGGGGAAGGTCGTTCGATGTTCGATTCACCTGCCCGAGAATGCGAACGATGGCGGCGACGAACGCGTCGTCGTCACGCTCGAAGGAATCGAAACTGTAGCCGAATCCGGCGCGGGCCATGTTCTCGAGCGTCAGCTTGTTCAGATCCGCGGTGACGTCGACGAACCGGTCGGGACGCGCCCGCCAATGCTCGACGAGTTCCCCGGCCACGTCCTGCATTACGTGGTGATATCGCCGCATCGCGTCGCGGCTGAAACCCGGCATCAGAACTCGATGTGCCGCACCCCAATTGGGCTCGGAGTTGAACGCGGTGAACAAGCCGTCGCCGCCCAGCGCGCGTAGCTTCCGATGCGGGAGTGCGAGGAACTTCGTGAACCGTGACTCGTCGTTGAGCTCGGCGACCAGGTCGGCGCCACTGACCACGACGAGCCTGTGCGAGAGGATCTTACGTTCGAATATCGGACCCAGCTCCGACGCCATCTTCAGTTCGCGCTGGGTCGGTTTCGCCGCGTCGATGCTGAGAATGTCACCGAGCACCGGTAGTCGGAAGCGGGGCTTGGGTATATTCACGCCGACATTGTGCCCCACGCAGACCGAATGTTCGACGCGAGAATCCGCTCGTAGGCACGCGCTGTGGCCGGTGACAGATCTGCTGCGGTGACGGTCGACCCGGACGCGAGATGTGGGTCGAACGGGACTTCGAGGACGTCGAACACGCTGTCCAGGCCGCGCCGCACGTCGTCGATTCCGACCACGCTCGGACCCGGGTCGCACTGCGACACCACGACGGTGGTGCGGCGCAGCGCTTTCGCTCCTGCCGCCAGTCGAATCGTGTGCAGGGCCGTTCTGGACCGTCGGACGGCATCGGGACGAGCCGGGACGACGAGCACCAACGCCGCCCACGGCTGGCTGCGGAGAGGGCTTGCGCTGTCGCGTTCGAAACCGCGGTGCCCGAAGTCGTAGACCGCTGCATCGGCCGTGCAGCTCAGATACCAGTCGAGCCGGCCGAAGTCGGGGTCGTCGGCGTCCGGCCACGCCCGTCCCAGCACCTGAGCCCCGGTGCTGGTGACGGACAGGTCCACATCGATGTACCCCGACTCGACGGTCGCCGCCGTGACGGCGTGGTCCGCGGCGCGATCGACGAGATCGCCGCCACCGACCGTGGCGTCGACGGCCACGACCGAATTACCTTGCAGGGACATTGCATTGGCCAGACCGACCGACGTCGTCGTGGTTCCGGCCCCGCCGCAGGACCCGAGCACCAACATCACACTCATTGCGCGCCTCTTCGACAGCTACGGTGCAACATCCGGGCCGAGCGTCAAGCCGCGGGGAGCTTCCAGGCGGAAGCGCCGGGTCAGTATATGTCCGGTTTCAGTCGTTCGCGTGCAGGGCAGCGTTCAGTTCGACGCCCGTACCCTTCCACGGCACGACCTCGACGGCACCGGACACCGAGTTCCGACGGAACAGCAGGTTGCTCTTCTCGGTCAGCGTCGCGGCCTTGACGACGGTGCCGTCCGGACCGGTGACCTTCGTGCCCGCCGTGATGTAGAGGCCGGCTTCGACGACACAGTCGTCGCCGAGTGAGATTCCGAGGCCGCTGTTGGCGCCGAGCAGGCAGCTCTTGCCGACCGAGATGACGTTCTTGCCGCCACCGGACAACGTGCCCATGATCGATGCGCCGCCACCGACGTCGGAACCGTCGCCGACGACGACGCCCGCGGAGATACGGCCCTCGACCATCGAGCTACCGAGCGTGCCGGCGTTGAAGTTGACGAAGCCCTCGTGCATGACGGTCGTTCCGCTGGCGAGGTGCGCGCCGAGGCGGACGCGGTCGGCGTCGGCGATTCGGACCCCGGTGGGAACGACGTAGTCGACGAGACGCGGGAACTTGTCGACGCCGTAGACGGTGACGGGTCCGCGTGCACGCAGTTTCGCCCGCACGGTCTCGAAGCCCTCGACCGCCGCCGGCCCGTGGTTGGTCCAGACGACGTTGGCGAGGAAGCCGAACTGTCCGTCGAGGTTGACCCCGTGCGGCTGGACCAGGCGGTGCGAGAGAAGGTGCAGACGCAGGTAGACGTCGTGTGCGTCGACGGGTGCGTCGTCGACGGACGCGATGGTGGTGCGCACTGCGACGACGTCGACGCCGCGCGCGGTGTCCGGTCCGACCAGGTCGGCGAACTCGGCCGGAATGTCGGATCCTTCGAGGCGGACGGTGCCCGTTTCGCCGAATTCACCGAGCTCGGGGCTCGGGTACCAGGTGTCGAGGACGACGCCACCGGTGGTGATGTTGGCAATGCCGATTGCAGATGCTCCCTGTGCGCTCACGGGAAACAAGGATACGGCCCCGGCATTTAAGGTGGACGGATGAGTTCGCACCCCGCGTTGGATCTGCACGCCGACCCGATCGACCTGACCGCCGCACTCGTCGACATACCGAGTGTCTCGCAGGACGAATCGATCATCGCCGACGCGGTCGAGGCGGCTCTGCGGGCGCAGACCAGCGGTTTCGAGATCGTCCGCAGCGGAAACGCGGTGCTGGCACGGACCGATCGCGGGCTGCCCAGCCGCGTCATGCTGGCCGGTCACCTCGACACGGTGCCCATCGCGGACAACGTGCCGAGCACACGCGAGCGGGACAGCGCCGAGGGCGACGTCATCCACGGCTGCGGAACGGTCGACATGAAGTCGGGCGACGCGGTGTTCCTTCATCTCGCCGCGACGATCGACGACCCCGCGCACGACCTCACGCTCGTCTTCTACGACTGCGAGGAGATCGCGGCGTCGTACAACGGGCTAGGGCGTATCGAGCGTGAGATGCCCGAATGGCTGCAGGCGGACGTCGCGATTCTCGGTGAGCCGACGGGCGGATTCATCGAAGCCGGGTGTCAGGGAACTCTGCGTATCCGGTTGTCGGCGAGCGGAACTCGGGCGCATAGTGCACGATCCTGGTTGGGCGACAATGCCATTCACAAGTTCGGTGCCGTCCTCAATCGCCTCGCGTCGTATCAGGCGCGCGAGGTCGACATCGACGGATGCGTCTATCGCGAGGGGCTGCAGGCGGTCCGAATATCCGGTGGTGTCGCGGGCAACGTGGTGCCCGACGCGGCCGAACTCGACGTCAACTTCCGTTTCGCACCCGACCGTAGCGTCGACCAGGCGATCGAGCACGTGCGCGAGGTCGTCGAGGGTGTGGATCTGGGATTCGAGGTCACCGACGCGTCGGCGGGTGCGTTGCCCGGTCTCGGCGCGCCTGCCGCCGCGGCGTTGATCGACGCTGCGGGAGGCCAGTTCCGGGCCAAGTACGGATGGACCGACGTGTCCCGGTTCTCGGCACTGGGCATCCCCGCGGTCAACTACGGACCGGGCGACCCCAACCTCGCGCACAAACGCGACGAGCGCGTTCCCGTCGAGCAGATCACGCACGTCGCGACCGTCCTCCGGAGCTATCTGACGTCCCGTTAGCCTGGACGCCATGGAACCGGAACCGACCACGCACAAAGGGCCCGTCGTACTGCGTCGCAGGCGCAACACCGAGACGTCGACGTCGGATCAGCGTCTGCTCGACCAGCGTGGGACGGGAGCCTGGATCCACACCGACACCTGGCGTGTCCTGCGGATTCAGAGCGAGTTCGTGGAGGGCTTCGAGGCACTGGCCGAGGTGCCGAAGGCAGTCACCGTGTTCGGGTCCGCCCGGACGCCGCGAGAGCATCCGGAGTACGAGCGTGCGCGGGCTCTCGGATCCGCGCTTGCCGAAGCCGGGTTCGCGATCGTCACCGGTGGCGGTCCAGGCGTCATGGAAGGCGCGAACCGCGGTGCGAGCGCGGCGAAGGGCTACTCGATCGGCCTCGGTATCGAGCTGCCGTTCGAGCAGGGCCTCAACGAGTGGGTCGACCTGGGCATCAACTTCCGCTACTTCTTCGTGCGCAAGACGATGTTCGTCAAGTACTCGCAGGCCTTCGTCTGTCTCCCAGGCGGTTTCGGAACACTCGACGAACTGTTCGAGGCGCTCACGCTCGTCCAGACGGGCAAGGTCACACGCTTCCCGATCATCCTGCTCGGCACGGACTTCTGGTCCGGGCTGCTCGACTGGATCAAGAACACCCTCGTCACCGAGGGCAAGGTGTCACCCGGTGACGTCGACCTGATCCATTGCACCGACAGTGTCGACGAGGCCGTGCGCATCGTCATCGAATCGCAGAAGGACGCAACGACAGGAGAAAGCTGGTGAACGGCGAGGCGCTCCGGGTGTGCGTCTACTGCGCATCGGGGCCGGTCGAGCAGAAATTCATCGACCTCGCGCGCGAGCTCGGCACCGAGATCGGCCGTCGTGGTTGGCAGCTGGTGTCCGGGGGTGGAAACGTGTCCATGATGGGGGCGGTTGCCGAATCCGCCCGTGCAGCAGGCGCTTTCACGCTCGGAGTCATTCCGAAGGCGCTCGTGCATCGCGAGGTGGCCGACGTCGACGCCGACGAACTGGTCGTCACGGACACGATGCGCGAACGCAAGAAGGTCATGGAGGATCGCGCCGACGCGTTCATCACGCTGCCCGGGGGTATCGGAACGCTGGAGGAGTTGTTCGAAACCTGGACCGCCGGGTACCTGGGTATGCACGACAAACCGGTCGTGTTGCTCGATCCGGGCGATCACTACGCCGGGTTGCTGGCGTGGATCGACGGCCTGTCCACCACCGGCTTCGTCCAGCAGAGGGCGTTGGACGCGCTGATCAGGACGACGTCGGTGACGGAAGCGCTCGACGCCTGTGCGTCGGCCCGTCCAGAGGTTACTCTGGAGTAGGGTAAGAAAGATCACAACGTCATAAAAGGGGAGTCAATGGCTGTCGATGCTCGTCAGAAGATCGGTGTCACCGACCTCGCGATCGCATTGCCGAAGATGGTGACGGAGGTCCCGAGTCTGCTGAGGGGGCTCGCCGGTTTCACCCGCAAGCCCACCCACAAGGCATCGATCGGCCAGGTCTTCCAGGATGTCGCAGCGAAGCGCGGCAGCCACCCCTTCGTACGTTTCGAGGGAGAGTCGACGTCGTACGCCGACGCCAACGCGCTCGTCAATCGCTACGCGCACGTGTTCGCCGATCGAGGCGTCGGGCGCGGTGACGTCGTCGGCATCCTCAGCAAGAACCGTCCCGAGGCGCTGTTCGCCGCGCTGGCAGCCGTCAAACTGGGCGCGACTGCGGGAATGCTCAACTACAACCAGCGCGGCGACGTCCTCGAGCACAGCCTCGGGATTCTCGAATCGAAGGTCCTCGTACTCGACGAGAACGCACAGGAAGCGCTGGACTCGCTCGACTCTCCGCCGGACGTGCTGCCTCTGGAGGAACTCACCGAACTCGCGAAGAACGCCTCGGACCGGAACCCGCCGGTGACGGCCGAGATCCAGGCGAAGGAAAAGGCGTTCTACATCTTCACCTCCGGCACCACGGGGATGCCCAAGGCCAGCCTGATGAGTCACTTCCGCTGGCTCAAGTCGATGTCCGGTCTGGGCAACATGGGTGTCCGGCTGCGCGGCGACGACGTCATCTACTGCTGCCTGCCGCTCTATCACAACAACGCGCTGACGGTGACGCTGTCGTCGGTGCTCGCGGGCGGCGCGACGATGGCGATCGGACGGCAGTTCTCCGTCAGCAACTTCTGGGACGACGTCGAGGCCAACAAGGCCACGGCGTTCACCTACATCGGCGAGCTGTGCCGGTACCTGCTGACGCAGCCGAAGAAGTCCACGGATCGCGACAACACGGTCAAGCTCGTCGTCGGAAACGGTCTGCGGCCGGAGATCTGGGAAGAGTTCACCGAGCGGTTCGGCATCGAGCGCGTCGCCGAGTTCTACGGTGCCAGCGAGTGCAACATCGCGTTCGTCAACGCGCTCAACATGAAGAAGACCGCGGGGGTCTGCCCGCTGCCGTATGCCGTCGTCGAGTACGACGACGAGAGCGGTAAGGCCAAGCGCGGCAGCAACGGCAAGCTGAAGCGCGTCGGGACCGGCGAGGTCGGGCTGCTGCTGTCGAAGGTCACCGACCGCGCGCCGTTCGACGGCTATTCCGACGACGAGGCGTCCGAGAAGAAGCTCGTGCGCGACGGCTTCAAGGACGGCGACACGTGGTTCGACACCGGTGACCTCGTGCGTAAGCAGGGGTGGTTGCACGTCGCGTTCGTCGACCGCCTCGGTGACACCTTCCGCTGGAAGGGTGAGAACGTCGCGACGACGCAGGTCGAGGGCGCCCTCGGCACGCACAAGGCGGTCGACGGTGCCGTCGTCTACGGCGTCGACATCGACGGTGCCGACGGCAAGGCGGGTATGGCTGCGGTGACGCTGCGCGACGGCGAGACGTTCGACGGCAAGGCCGTCGCCCAGCATCTGTACGACAAGCTCCCGAGCTACGCGGTACCGCTGTTCGTGCGGGTCGTCGACACGTTGGAGCAGACCTCGACGTTCAAGAGCCAGAAGGTCGCGCTGCGCAAGCTCGGTTACGGCGACGACCCGGACAGCGAGCTGTACGTACTGCGAGGTAAGTCCGGCGGTTACGACAAGGCGTACGACGGCTACGTCGACGAGGTCGCAGCAGGCAAGGCGCCGAAAGGTTAGCGTGCCAGACTTGGCATCATGAGCACACTCTGCGGCAAGCCGGTGGCCGACGATCGCGCGTTGGTCATGGCCATCGTCAACCGCACCCCCGACTCGTTCTACGACCAGGGTGCCAACTTCACCGACGACGCCGCGATGGCGTCGGTGCATCGTGCGGTCGCAGAGGGTGCCGACATGATCGACGTCGGCGGCGTCAAGGCGGGACCGGGAACGGTCGTCGACGCGGACGAGGAGATCAGGCGCGTCGTGCCGTTCGTCGAAGCGATTCGCGACGAGTATCCGGACCTGCTCGTCAGCGTCGACACGTGGCGCAGCGAGGTCGCACGGCTCGCCTGTGCGGCAGGTGCGGACATGATCAACGACACGTGGGCAGGGGCCGATCCCGACCTCGTCGGGGTGGCCGCGTCGGAAGGCGTCGGCATCGTCTGCTCGCACACGGGCGGTGCCGAACCGCGGACCAGGCCGCACCGCGTCCGCTACACCGATGTCGTCGCGGACGTCGTCGCCGAGGTGACCGCGGCGGCCGAAAAAGCCGTCGCAGCCGGCGTCGCGAAGGACGCGATCCTGATCGATCCGACCCACGATTTCGGAAAAAACACGTTCCACGGGCTCGAGTTGTTGCGTCGATTGGACGTTCTTGTAAACACCGGATGGCCAGTGCTCATGGCGCTGAGCAACAAGGATTTCATCGGGGAGACTCTGGGTGTAGAACTCGTCGACCGGTTGGAGGGAACATTGGCAGCGACAGCATGGGCCGCAGCAGGCGGCGCTCGAATGTTCCGGGTGCACGAGGTTGCGTCGACCAGAAGAGTCGTCGACATGGTGGCGGCGATCCAGGGAACGAGAAGTCCCGTACGAACCGTCAGGGGGCTCGCATGACCCTTGCCGAACCGACGTCGGTGACGACGGCGTGGAACGACACGAACAGCTGGGACGAACCCTCCTGGTCGCTCGCCGAACTCGAAGCGGCCAAAGCAGGACGGACCGTCTCGGTCGTACTGCCTGCGCTGAACGAGGAGGAGACGGTCGCGGCCGTCGTCGACACCATCCATCCGCTTCTGGGCGGACTCGTCGACGAGCTGATCGTCCTCGACTCCGGATCCACCGATGCCACCGCCGAACGTGCGACGGCCGCGGGCGCACGCGTCATCAGCCGCGAGGAAGCCATCCCCGGGCTCGACCCGGTGAAGGGCAAAGGCGAGGTCCTGTGGCGTTCCGTCGCAGCGTCGACGGGCGACATCATCGCGTTCGTCGATTCCGACCTCATCAATCCCGATCCGGCGTTCGTGCCGAAACTCCTCGGGCCGTTGCTCACGGGCGACGGGATCCATCTCGTGAAGGGCTACTACCGACGGCCGCTGCGGACGAGCGGCTCCGAGGACGCCAACGGCGGTGGACGCGTCACCGAACTCGTCGCGCGACCGCTGCTGGCCGCGCTGCGACCGGAACTGACGGGCGTGATCCAGCCGCTCGGCGGCGAATACGCGGGCACCCGCGAACTGTTGTCCGCGGTGCCGTTCGCACCGGGCTACGGCGTCGAGATCGGTTTGCTGCTCGACACGTACGACCGGCTCGGTCTGAATGCGATCGGCCAGGTCAATCTCGGCGTGCGCAAACACCGTAATCGGCCGCTCGTCGAACTGGGGGCGATGAGCCGTCAGATCGTCGGCACGATGCTCGGCCGGTGCGGAATGGTCGATTCCGGTGCCGGGTTGATGCAGTTCCGCGCCGAAGGCGACTCGTTCGTTCCCTTCTCGACCGAGGTGTCGTTGACGGACAGGCCTCCCATCAACACGCTGTGAGAACATCGAGCAATGCTGACGCTCCTGCTCTACGTCGTCATCATTGCCGTGATCGCAGCCGTGCTCTTCTTCGTGGCCAGTGCTGTGTTCGGACGTGGTGAGGAACTCGCACCGCTCCCCGAGGGCACGACGGCGACGGTGCTTCCCGCCGAGGACGTCACCGGCGACGACGTCCGGGCGCTGAAGTTCCAGCAGACGCTGCGCGGCTACAAGCCGAGCGAAGTCGACTGGGCGCTCGACCGATTGAGCGCCGAGATCGACCGGCTGCGGTCCGAGCTCGCTGCCGTCGCAGAAGCGAGTGACGAATGACGGCTGTCGCTGGGCCCGACGGGAAGCTTCGTTGCCCGTGGGGCGCCGGGTCCGACGCGTTGTACCGCGACTACCACGACGACGAGTGGGGCAAGCCGGTCCACGGCACGAGCGCGCTGTACGAGCGTCTGTGTCTGGAAGCGTTCCAGTCCGGACTGTCGTGGATCACAATTCTGCGGAAGCGCGAGGCTTTTCGATCCGCGTTCGCCGGATTCGATCCCGAGAAGGTTGCGACTTTTGGTGCCGACGACGTCGAACGGCTCATGGGCGACGCCGGAATCGTGCGCAATCGAGCGAAGATCGAGGCGGCCGTCGTCAACGCGCGCGTCGTGCTCGACCTGGAGGGAACCGACCTGGACACGCTGTTGTGGTCGTTCGCGCCGCAGCCCCGGGCGCAGCGACTCGACCACGTGACGGATGTGCCCGCGGTGACCGTGGAATCGACCGCGATGGCGAAGGAACTCAAACGCCGGGGGCTGAAATTCTTCGGTCCGACCACGGCGTATGCGTTGATGCAGGCCACCGGAATGGTGGACGATCACCTGTCCGGCTGTTGGGTGAAGCCCACTAATACCGACTCCAGTTCCCGGTACGGGCCGCGATAGGGAAGAATAGGCAGCAAGAACCTTTTCCGCCACGAGGCGGGAACATCTTTACAGGCCGACGCGCATGCAGTGTGGCGCAGATGTGGAGGGAGCAGAGGATGGCGGCGATGAAGCCCCGGACCGGGGACGGTCCCCTCGAAGCAACCAAAGAAGGACGGGGGATCGTGATGAGGGTGCCGCTCGAGGGCGGTGGACGTCTCGTCGTCGAACTCACTCCGGACGAGGCTGCGGCATTGGGAGAAGAACTGAAGGGCGTCACCGGTTAACTTCTCGTCTGTTTCTGCGCCAAGCCCCGCTCGCCGATCAGGCGGGCGGGGCTTCGTGATGTGCTGGAGGCTTCGTGCTCGCTGATGTGATTGACCTGTTGATCTGCCCGCTGTGCGGATCCGACCTCGACTTCGGTGACGACGACAAGTTCCTGCTGTGCGACCGCGGGCACACGTTCGACGTCGCACGTCAGGGGTACGTCAGCCTGCAGTCCGGCGGCGCCGGGAAGATCACCGGTGACTCCGCCGACATGATCGCCGCACGCGCGGGATTCCTCGACGCGGGTCATTTCGCGCCGATCGCGGACGCGGTCACCCAGGCCGTCGGATCCGTCGGCACGGTCCTCGAGGTCGGTGCCGGAACGGGGCACTACCTCGCCGCCGTTCTCGACGCAGCCGACGGCGCGCGGGGGATCGGTGTCGACGTGTCCAAGGCAGCGGCGAGACGCGTCGCACGCGCGCACCCGAGAGTCGGATCGATCGTCGCCGACGTGTGGCAGGGCCTGCCCGTGCGCGACGGGTCCATCGACGCTGTCACGTGTGTCTTCTCGCCGCGTAACGCGTCCGAGCTACGACGTGTCCTCACACCCGAGGGGGTATTGGTCGTCGTCACGCCCACGGAACGACATCAACGCGAACTCACGGCCACCGTCGGTCTCATCGGCGTCGACGAGGACAAGGCCCGCAGACTCGGTGATTCGCTCGCAGGCAAGTTCGAGGCAGTCGAACGCGACGTCGTCGAATACGCGGTGCAGTTGAGTCACGACGCCGTCGAGGCCTTCGTCGCGATGGGCCCGTCCGCCCGCCACACGACCCCGGCGGCGCGACGGGCGTCCATCGAGTCGATGCCCGAGCCCGTCCACGTCACCGTGTCGGTGACGGTCGGAACCTACCGGGCCGTCTGACCCCGAGGGCTCGCTAACCGCGTCGGGCCAGAGCTGCCTGATAGACCTCGACGGTCTGCTGCGCGATGGCAGCCCAGGAGAATTCGGCGACGGCCCGTTCACGGCCCGCCTTGCCCATCGCGGTCGCGGTCGCCGGGTCGAGAGCGACCTCGTTGACCGTCGTCGCCAGGGCCCGCTCGAACGCCTGCGGTTCGTACGAGTTGTAGTGCACCAGTCTGCCGGTGACACCGTCGTTCACGACCTCGGGAATGCCGCCGACATCGGACGCGACGACGGCCGTCTCCGCCGCCATCGCTTCGAGATTCACGATGCCGAGCGGCTCGTACACCGACGGGCACACGAAAACGTCTGCTGCCGAGAGGATTTCACGGATCTTCTCGGTGGGGAGCATGTCGCGGACCCAGAACACGCCGGATCGTTTCGCGGCCAGTTCCGCCACTGCGCGCTCGGTCTCGGCCGCGATCTCGGGAGTGTCGGGCGCGCCCGCGCACAGTACGAGCTGGATTGAGGGGTCGAAGTCGTGGGCTGCGGCGACGAGATGTCCGACGCCCTTCTGACGGGTGATGCGTCCGACGAACGCGACCATCGGCCGGGTCGGATCCACGCCGATGGCCTCCAGCGCGGAGTCCTGTGGATCGGCGGCAGGGCCTGCGTGCCAGCGCTCGGTGTCGATTCCGTTGCGCACCACGTGAACTCGGCTGGGATCGAGGCGCGGGTACGCGTCGAGCACGTCCTTGGCCATGCCCTCGCTGACGGCGATGACGGCGTCGGCGTACTCGACCGCGTTCTTCTCCGACCACGACGAGATTCTGTAGCCGCCGCCGAGTTGTTCGGCCTTCCACGGGCGTCGCGGCTCGAGCGAGTGGGCCGTCAGAATGTGTGGGACGCCGTAGAGTTCGGCGGCGAGGTGCCCGGCGAGACCGGAATACCAGGTGTGTGAATGCACGACGTCGGCGCCCGCGGCCGCATTCGCCATCCGCAGCTCGGCCGACAGCGTCGTGAGCGCCGGATTGGCGCCGGCGAGCGCCGGGTCGGGGTCGTGCACCTGCGCGGTGTCACGCGGCGCGCCCATGCAGTGGATGTCCACCTCGCACAGGGCTTTCAGCTGCGCCGACAGCTCGGTCACATGAACACCTGCCCCGCCGTAGACCTCAGGCGGATATTCCCTCGTCATCATTGCCACGCGCACACCGCTAAACCTACATTCCCGCCGCGACACGCGTGTACTGCTAGCAAGGTTCACCCGGTGCGGATAGGTTGGCAATGTGAGGACACAACCGCACGTACTAGGGATCGTGCTTGCAGGCGGTGAGGGTAAGCGGCTTTACCCGATGACCGCGGATCGAGCCAAGCCGGCCGTCCCGTTCGGCGGCGCATATCGACTGATCGACTTCGTTCTGAGCAATCTCGTCAACGCCGGTTACCTCCGGCTCTGCGTGCTGACCCAGTACAAGTCTCACTCGCTGGACCGGCACATCTCGCAGACCTGGCGCCTGTCCGGGTTCGCGGGGGAGTACATCACTCCCGTGCCCGCCCAGCAGCGACTCGGTCCGCGCTGGTACACGGGAAGCGCAGACGCGATCTTCCAGTCACTGAATCTCGTCTACGACGAAGACCCCGAATACATCGTGGTGTTCGGCGCCGACCACGTCTACCGCATGGACCCGGAACAGATGGTGCAGCAGCACATCGAGTCGGGAGCGGGCGTCACCGTCGCCGGAATTCGCGTTCCGCGCAGTGAGGCGTTCGCGTTCGGCTGCATCGACAGCGACAGCAGCGGCAAAATCACCCAGTTCCTGGAGAAGCCGGCGCACCCACCCGGCACGCCCGACGACCCCAACATGACGTTCGCTTCGATGGGCAACTACGTGTTCACGACGAAAGTGCTCGTCGACGCCATCAAAGCCGACTCGGAGAACTCCGATTCCGACCACGACATGGGCGGCGACATCATCCCCGCGCTCGTCGAGGCAGGTGTCGCGTCGGTGTACGACTTCAACGACAACGTCGTCCCCGGCGCCACCGAACGCGACCGCGGCTACTGGCGCGACGTCGGAACCATCGACGCGTTCTACGACGCGCACATGGATCTGGTGTCCGTGCACCCGATCTTCAACCTGTACAACCGCCGCTGGCCCATCCGCGGTGCCGCCGAGAACCTCCCGCCCGCCAAGTTCGTGCAGGGCGGGCTCGCGCAGGAATCCGTCGTCGGCGCGGGATGCATCCTGTCGGCCGCGACCGTGCGCAATTCGGTCCTGTCGTCGAACGTCATGATCGACAGCGGCGCCACCGTCGAAGGCAGCGTGCTGATGCCCGGTGTGAAGATCGGCAAGGGCGCCGTCGTCCGACGCGCGATCCTCGACAAGAACGTCGTCGTCGGCGACGGGGAAATCATCGGCGTCGACATCGAGCGCGACAAGGAGCGCTTCAACGTCTCCGCAGGTGGGGTCGTGTCCGTCGGCAAGGGCGTGTGGATCTAGGCGCCTTCGGCGCAGCCGCCTAGCTGCGCGAGGCGCAAATGAGCCCGTCGCCGAGGGGGAGCAGCACCGTCGTGAGTCGCTCGTCCTCGGCGATCGCTCGTGCGGCGGCCCGCACGGCCACGGTCGTCGCGTCGCGTTGAGCGCCGTCGGCGACGCGTCCGTTCAGAAGTGCGTTGTGCAGCACCAGAACTCCGCCCGGGCGCAGTAGCCGGACGCTCTCCTGCACGAAATGGAGTTGGTCGACGGGACTTGCGTCGATGAAGACGAGGTCGTACGCGTCGTCGGCGAGCCGCGGCAGGACGTCGAGTGCCCACCCGTTGATCAGGCGTGTACGTGACGGTGCGATCCCACCTGCGCGGAACGCTTCGCGCGCGGCGCGCTGGTGTTCGGGTTCGGTGTCGATGGTGGTCAGAACGCCGTCCTCGCGCATGCCGTCGAGCAGCCAGAGTCCGGAGATGCCGGCGCCCGTGCCGATCTCGACGACGGTCTTGGCGCTCAACATCTGGGTGAAGATGCTCAGGATCGCTCCGACGGACGGTGCGACGGGTGCGGCTCCCAATTCCTCGGCCCGTTCTCGGGCTGCGACGAGTACCTCGTCCTCCTGAACGGAATCCTCGGCATAGGCAAGAAGCTTCTCGGCGTTTGTCGGCACATTTCGAGGTTAGCGTGACCAGGGACGGAACCGGTGGAGTGACCCGGCGTACCAGGCCCCAGGTTTCTCAGCGGCGCCTCAGGTTATTCATACGACTCCCACACCCCGGTGGGAGAAGCTACTCGTGATCGCTTGATCGAGAAGACCGACAACGGGAACAAATGCGACCGCGCCGAGAGTTGAACGCGGCAGGAGCAGGACCCCCGACTTAGGTCCTGAGCAGGAGGATCCAACCATCTACACAGTCAACGGAGACCGAGACATGACTCGGTTGCCCGACGCCGTCGCAGACGACGCCGCGGACGCCACCGGTACCGCAGTGTTCGATGCCACGGGCGAGGAATCTTCCATGCCGTCGTGGGACGAGCTCGTGCGCGAGCACGGCGACCGGGTGTACCGCTTGGCGTACCGGCTGTCCGGCAACGCCCAGGACGCCGAGGATCTGACGCAGGACACCTTCATCCGTGTCTTCCGATCGCTGTCCAACTACCAGCCGGGCACGTTCGAGGGCTGGTTGCACCGCATCACCACCAACCTGTTTCTCGACATGGTCCGTCGTCGCAACCGCATCCGCATGGAAGCGCTGCCCGAGGATTACGACAGGGTGCCGTCGGACGTTCCCAATCCCGAGCAGATCTATCACGACGCTCGCCTCGACCCCGATCTGCAGTCTGCGCTCGACTCGTTGGCGCCCGAATTCCGTGCCGCCATCGTCCTGTGTGACATCGAAGGACTGTCCTACGAGGAGATCGGTGCAACACTGGGAGTGAAGCTCGGTACGGTTCGAAGCAGGATCCACCGAGGACGTGCGGCACTACGCGAGTACCTTCGAGTGAACGGAAAGGCCGACTCGGCTCACGCCAGTGCCCAGTAGCTATCAGGAGGGTTGGATGACGCAGGCCCGCAAGCCACGGCAGTTCAGCTCCACCGAGCACCTGGCCAGCGAGGCGATCGCCGCGTTCGTCGACGGCGAATTGCGGATGAGCGCGTACCTGCGCGCCGCGCACCACATCACCGAGTGCGAGGAATGTGCCGCCGAGGTCGATGCTCAGCAGCAGGCCCGAACCGCGCTTCGTGGTTCCGGTGACCTGTCGATGCCGCACTCGTTGCTCGGTCTGCTCAGCCAGATCCCGATGTGCGAGCCGACCGACAAGAAAGACGCCCTGGAACGCAGAAAGCGGGCGATCGTCACGTCGGTGGTCGGAATTCGTCGGCGCCGTCGGTAGCCTGGACGATCGTGACCGACGCGAGCACGCACACCGATCCCGAAGCGCCCCGACTTCCACCGCGGCCCGTGCACCGGCCGGAGGTCGACAGTGCATCCGCTGCCGCTTTCTCTCGTCCTCGTGACGTCACGGGTTCGTTCACGCCGGTCGCCCGTAGGTCCGAGCCGTCGCCGTCGATGTCGGTGCGTACACCCGACCCGGTCCTGGCCGAGGCGTTCGGCCGTCCCGCCGATGCGACGTCCTCCCTCCAGCGCGATCCCGACGCGTCGTCGACCGTCGTCGACACCGAGCCCGAACCCGAGGATCCGTGGCGCGATCCGCATTCGGCCGTCCGTCTCGGCGCAGCCGGTGCGCAGACGCCGACACCAGCCGAGGTGCCGGTCGGTCCGAAGCTCGGTGTGCGCGAAGTCTTGTTCGGAGAACGCGTCGCACCGAAGGCGCTGGTCGTACTCGGGGTGATCGCGCTGGGAATCGGCCTGGTCGGTGGCCTGATCGGCCGCGAGACCGCCGAGGTCACCGGCGCTCTGACCAGTCAGAAGGTCAACTTGACGCAGTCGTCCGGTGAGGATCTTCCGCCGGGACAGGTCGCCAGGGTCGCCGACGCGGTTCTGCCGTCCGTCGTGTCCATTCAGGTCACGCTCGGCGAGAACGCGGGCACCGGATCGGGCGTCGTCATCGACGGCGCCGGCTACATCGTCACCAACAACCACGTCATCTCGATGGCCGCGACCAACCCGGACAATGCCACGCTGCAGGTCACGTTCTCCGACGGCACCAAGGTTCCGGCGCAGATCGTCGGACGCGACACCAAGACCGATCTCGCGGTGCTGAAGACCGACGTCGGCAACCTGACCGTCGCCGAACTCGGAAGTTCGGCGGACGTCCGAGTCGGTGAGGACGTCGTCGCCGTCGGTTCTCCGCTCGGTCTGAACAAGACCGTCACGCGGGGCATCGTCTCCGCGCTCGATCGGCCGGTGCGGTTGTCCGGCGAGGGCACCGACACCGATGCGGTCATCGACGCCGTTCAGACCGACGCCGCGATCAACCCGGGTAACTCGGGTGGACCGCTGATCGACGCCGAGGGACGCGTCATCGGCATCAACTCGGCGATTCGCAGCGAGAGCGGCGGCTCGGTAGGTCTGGGCTTCGCGATCCCGATCGACGACGTCACCGAGGTCGCACAGTCTCTTATCCGCACCGGCGAGATGAAGCATCCGGACATCGGCATCAACGCGCGTTCGGTCGTCAACGACGCCACCTCCGGCGCCGAGGTGGCCAACGTGCGCTCGGGCGGACCGGCGCAGCAGGCGGGAATCGTCGAGGGCGACGTCATCACCAAGGTCGGCGATCGTGCCGTCACCAGCGCCGACGAATTGGTCGTCGCGGTGCAGGCCAGCGAGATCGGCCAGGCGACGCCCGTGCAGTTGGTGCGGTCGGGACGTCTCGTCGACGTCACCGTCACGCCGATTTCGGACTGAACACGTAAGCTGGGCCCGTGTTCGGCAACATCGGCTGGGGAGAGCTCGTCATTCTCCTGGTAGCAGCTCTCGTCATCCTCGGTCCCGACCGGCTTCCCGGTGCCATCACCTGGGTCACCAAGACCATGCGTCAGGTGAAGGAGTACGCCAACGGCGCGAGCCAACAGCTCAAGGACGAGCTCGGCACCGATTTCGAGGATCTGCGCAAACCGCTGGCCGACCTCAATCAGCTTCGCGGGATGACGCCTCGCGCTGTCATCACCAAGCACCTGCTCGACGGTGACGACTCGATCTTCACCGGCAACTTCGACGCGAAGAAGCCGGGAACCAACGGCTCGGGTTCGTCGCCGAAGCCGTCGCTCGAGAAGAAGCTCCCACCCGGCCAGACGCCGCCGATCGACGCCGACGCCACCTGATTTCGCCGGCATCGATGGACCGTGGCACCTGTCCATCGGATGCCACGGACCATCGATGCGGGGTGGGCGCCCCCTTACAGCACCTTGTCCAGGAAGTCCTGAGTACGAGAGTGCTGCGGGTTCCCGAAGATCTGCTCGGGCGTTCCCTCCTCGACGATGACGCCGTCGGCCATGAAGATGACACGGTCGGACACCTCGCGGGCGAAGCCCATCTCGTGGGTCACGACGACCATCGTCATGCCGCCCTTCGCCAAGTCGCGCAGCACCTGCAGTACCTCGCCGACCATCTCGGGGTCGAGCGCGGATGTCGCCTCGTCGAACAGCATGATCGACGGGCTCATCGCGAGCGCACGTGCGATCGCGACGCGCTGCTTCTGCCCACCGGACAGGTTCGCCGGCCGGTAGTGCGCGCGGTCGGACAGGCCGACCTGATCGAGCAGCTTCAGCGCCGTTTCCTTGGCCTCGGCCTTCGACTGCCGCTTCGTCTCGACAGGAGCGAGCATCACGTTCTCGAGTGCCGTCATGTGCGGGAACAGATTGAAGTGCTGGAACACCATGCCGATGTGCTGGCGAACCTTGTCGAGGTCGACCTTCTTGTCGGTGAGGTCGTAGCCGTCGACCACGACCGTGCCCGACGTGATGTCCTCGAGTTTGTTGAGGCACCGTAGAAACGTGCTCTTGCCGGAGCCCGAAGGGCCGATGACACAGACGACTTCACCGGACGCGACGTCGGTGTCGATTCCCTTCAGAACCTGGTTGTCGCCGAACGCCTTGTGCAGATCCTTGACGGCGATCTTGACGCCGGCCTTCTCGTCGACCGTCATTTGTTGATCCTCTTCTCGATGCGATTGCTCAACTTGGTGAGCGCCATGATGATGATGAAGTACAGGACGCCGATGATCAGCCACATGTTGAACGACTGGAAGTTTCGGGCGATGATGATGCGTCCGGTCTGAGTCAGCTCGGCGAGGCCGATGACCGACAGGATCGACGTGTCCTTCAGCGTGATGACGAACTGATTGATGTACGACGGAATCATCGTCCGAATTGCTTGCGGCATCACGACTTTCCGCATCGACTTCAGGTAGCTGATGCCGAGGCTGCGCGACGCTTCCATCTGGCCCTTGTCGACGGACAGGATGCCGCCGCGCACGATCTCGGCCATGTAGGCGCCTGCGTTGAGCGACAACGTGATGATGCCTGCCGTGAACGCCGACATCTGGAAGTCGAGCGCTGCCGGGATACCGAAGTAGATGAAGAACGCCTGCACCAGAAGCGGAGTGCCGCGGAAGATGTCGACGTAGGTGGTGCCGATACCGCGCAGCACGATGTTGGTCGAGACACGGAACAGGCCGAAGATCGCACCGAGTACGAGGGCGATCGCGATCGAGATGACGGTGAGCAGAATCGTCAGCCACAGACCTTCGAGCAGCAACTTCCATGTGCTCTTGATCAGCCCGATGATCGAGTTGTCGTCGGTGCTGGCGTCGGAATTGAGGTACGTGTCGAGAATGTCGTCGTACTGTCCGCTCGCCTTCAGGTTCGCGAGGCCGGTGTTGAACTGCTGAAGAAGCTCCGGGTTCTGACCCTTCGCGACGGCGAATCCGTAGCTGGCGCCCGGCTCCTTCTCGGTGACGGTCTTGAATCCGTTGCCCTGCTTGATGCCGTAGGCGAGAACGGGGTAGTCCTCGAACACCGCAGCCGAATTACCGGTGCGCACCTCGTCGAACATCGACGACGAATCCGCGAAGTAGCGTGTGGTGAAACCGTACTGGTCCTTGATGGACTCGGCGAACGTCGCACCCTCGGTGCCGTTCTTGACCGCGACGGTCTTACCGCGCAGATCCTCGTAGGACGTCACCGAATCGTCGCTGTCGAGAACGCCCATCTGGACGCCGGATTCGAAGTACGGATCGGAGAAGTCGAACGTTGCCTTGCGCGCGTCCGTGATGGACATACCGGCGATCATGCCGTCGAACTGTCCACCGGTGACGCCCTGCAGTGCCGCGTCGAAGCCGACGGCGTCGACGCTGTAGGTGAAGCCCTGGTCCTCGGAGATGGCTTTCAGTAGATCCATGTCGATGCCGACGAGATTGCCGCTCTCGTCCTGGAACTCGAACGGCGCGAACGTCACGTCGGTGGCGATGGTGTAGTTCTGGCCCGGCGGGGGAGCCGGTTGCGCCGACGCGATCGAGGGAGCGAGAACCGATCCCAGCATGAGGGTAAACAGGACGAAGGCCGCGGCGATGACGCCGCGGCCCTTCGTGTGCGGGATTTTCATGCCTGCCACTCTTCATCCAACAGCGGCTCTCAGGCAAGTCTCAGGTTGCGACGCGAGTCACACGCCCGATCTACAGATGCCGAGTCGTGTCGATTCCCAGAGACATTCCGACGAGTCCGCGTTCACGCACCGCGAGCTTCTGTGCGACCGATTCGAGCGCTTGCGCGGCAGGTGTTTCCGGAGCGGCGAGCACGATCGGCGTGCCCGCGTCGCCGCCTTCTCGAACCGCGGTGTCCAGCGGAATCTGGCCCAGCAGAGGGACTTTCGCGCCCACGGCCTTCGTCAGGCGATCCGAGACGTCCTGTCCGCCACCGGATCCGAAGATGTCCATGCGCGTACCGTCGGGAAGTTCGAGCCACGACATGTTCTCGACGACGCCCGCGATGCGCTGACGGGTCTGCAGCGCAATCGCGCCCGCGCGCTCGGCCACCTCGGCGGCAGCCTGCTGCGGCGTCGTGACGACCAGAATTTCCGCGCCGGGGATCAACTGCGCGACCGAGATCGCGATGTCACCGGTGCCGGGCGGCAGATCGAGGAGCAGGACGTCGAGGTCGCCCCAGAAGACGTCGGCGAGAAACTGCTGAAGCGCACGGTGCAGCATCGGTCCGCGCCAGACGACGGGAGTGTTGCCCTGGGTGAACTGCGCGATCGAGATGAACTTCACGTCGTGCGCCTGCGGAGGCATGATCATCTTCTCGACCTGTGTCGGCTTCGCGTCGTTGCCGAGCATGCGCGGCACCGAGTGGCCGTAGATGTCCGCGTCGAGCACGCCGACCGACAGGCCGCGCTTCGCGAGCGCCGCGGCGAGATTGACCGTCACCGACGACTTTCCGACGCCACCCTTGCCCGACGCGACCGCGTACACCCGCGTCAGCGAGCCCGGTTGCGCGAACGGGATGACGGGTTCGGCGGAGTCGCCTCGCAGAGACTTGCGCAGTTCGGTGCGCTGCTCGTCGCTCATGACGTCGAGTTCGACGGTGATCGTGCCGACCCCGGCGACGTCGGCGACGGCCTTCGTGACGCGGTCGCTGATCTCGGTGCGCATCGGGCACCCGGCGGTGGTCAGGTAGATCCCCACCTCGACGGCGCCGCCGTCACCGATCGTGACGCTCTTGACCATTCCGAGGTCGGTGATCGGTTTGCGAATTTCCGGATCGACGACCTTCGTGAGTGCGCCGCGAACGTCGGATTCCGTCAGAACTGCCATTTCTCCATGCTATGCGGACCGAAAGTGTCAGTGGATGCGGGGGAGTTGGTCCGACGTCGGGACGATGCCCGTCTGGTATCCGGCGGACCACGCGAGCACGTTGGCGACGTAGGCCATCGAGTTGTTGTACCGCAGAATCGCCTTGGTGGTCTGGCCCAGATCGCGCAGGTTCAGGTCGCCGTCGCACAGGTACTTGCCGGTGGCGAGGGCCGCATCGAACAGGTTCTGCGGATCGGAGATGCCGTCGCCGTTGCCGTCGGCGTGGTAGTGGTTCCACGTCTCGGGCAAGAACTGCATGGGTCCGACCGCGCGGTCGTAGTGGGGATCGCCGTCGAGGGCTCCGCCGTCGGTGTCCGGGATGACGTTGTTGCCGGCGAGGGTGCCGTCGAGACGGGGCCCGAGGATCGGCTCGAGAAGTTCGCCGAGATCGTCGGCCTTGCCGTTGTTTGCGTGCGTGGACTCGACGCGGCCGATGCCCGCGATGATGGTCCAGCTGATTCCGCAGCCCGGCTGCTCGGTCGCGAGGATCCTCTCGGCGTTCTTGTACGCCGAGACGTTGACCGTCGGGATCGCGATCGGGCTGGCTGCGAGGTTCGTGGGCAGCTCGGGTGTCGGTGCGACCTCGGGCTCGGGAGCAGGCGCTGGAGCGGCTACTTCCTGCGCGACGGGAGCCTCGGCCGCGGCGACCGGCTGTGCGTCGGTCTGTTCCGCAAGGGGCTCGGGGGTCTCGACGACCGGTTCGGCGCTCTGCTGCGACGCCGACGTCATGAACGGGATGTGCTCGGCCGCACCTGCCGACGTGGCGGCGGTGACGAGCCCGGCGGGGACCAGTCCTGTCAGAGCAATCACCGAGTTCCGGCGGGCTTTGGAATTCGATGCTTTTCTGTGACGTCCCACGCCTCGTAACCTCCAAATTGCCCGGCTTCTTCGGGCCTCCGTGACTGAACCGGAGTCGAGGCTACCTGATTCGAGACGTTTCCGTTACCTCGCTGTTATCAAGGCGCGGGGGCCGTGCACGAAACGAGACATGGCAAGGGTGGCAGAGGGGGAAGTGCGAACGTAAACAGGGCTGGCGGCGGCGGCGTGTCGGGCACCGGCGCGGGGATGGTCGACGGCGAAGTGCCGTACTCCTCCACCGGCGCGCCGGACGCGGGCGCGCTCGGAATGTGGGTCACCGATTCGCCGTCCAGCAAGTACGCCTGTGACCACGCGAGCACGTCCGCGACAAAGACCGGTGAGTTGCCGTAGCGCAGAAGTGCCGCGGTCAGGTCTGCCGGGTCGGACAGGTCGAGCCCGCCCGCACACAGATACCGGCCTGCCGCGAGGGTGGCGTCGTAGATGTTGTTCGGGTCCTTGTCTCCGTCGTCGTTGCCGTCGGAGCTGTACCGCGCCCACGTCGACGGAATGAACTGCATCGGCCCGACGGCCCGCTCGTGTCGTGGGTCGCCGCCCCGAACGGGGCCGACGATGCGCGTGACCGTGGTGCCGTCGGCGTCGATCTGGCCGCCGTACGCGTGACCGGACTCGACCTGCCCGATCCCGGCGAGCAGGTACCACGGCAGGTGGCAGGACGGGTTCTCCGATGCCAGCGCGGCTTCGGCGTTGGAATAGGCCACCGCTACCGATTCCGGAACGCTCGGCGGGTCGACGGGGCCCGGTTCCGGGTCGGGCTCGTCGGGTTCCTCCGGAACGAACACGGTGAGCGTGCGATCGGGTTTCGGACTCGGCGCGGTCAGGCCGGGAACCGTGTCCGCGAGGGGGAGTGGGGCCGGCGAGACCACGGGGACGGGCTGTTCGACGACGCCGACCGACGCCGATACCGCCGCGGCGCCCACTGCGCCCACGACGATCGCGCACAGCACGGGAGAGCTCGCTCGTCTGCGAATTCTCCCCCGGGTCCGCATAAGTGATACACGTTACAGTTCGGGGTGTTCTCCCAGGATGGATTCCGCCGATTGGCTCTGCCGCGCCTTCTTTCGTGACTTCTTCGACGTCGTCGCCTGGCCGTCGAGGCCTTCGAGCATTTCGCGGATCTCGTCGAGTTCGCGACGCAGGTAGTCGCGCGTCGCGACCTCGCCGACGGCGATGCGCAGTGACGCGAGTTCGCGCGCAAGGAATTCGGTGTCCGCCTTGGTCTGTTGAGCGCGAGCCCGGTCCTCCTCGAGCGACACGCGGTCCCGGTCGTCCTGACGGTTCTGCGCCAGCAGAATCAGCGGTGCCGCGTAGGCGGCCTGCGTCGAGAACGCGAGGTTCAACAGGATGAACGGATAGGGGTCCCACTGCAGACTGACCGCGGCGACGTTCAGGAAAATCCAGACCACGACGACGATCGTCTGGATGGCCAGGTAACGACCGGTACCGAGGAATCGGGCGGCGCGTTCACCCGAACTGCCGAGATCGACGTCGAGATGCCAGTTGAAGAACCGCGACCCCTGCGGGGTGTCCATCCGGGCGCGTGCGGATTCCTTCATTGACCTGCCACCTCCTGATCTCGCCAGTCCTCCGGGAGGAGGTGATCGAGTACGTCGTCGACCGTGACGGCCCCGACCAGATGATCCTCGTCGTCGACGACGGGGCCGCAGACGAGGTTGTACGTCGCGAAATATCGCGTGACGGCCGTCAGGCTGTCCTCCGGCGACAGCCGCGGCAAAGCCTTGTCGATGACGCCGCCGACCAGACTGGCAGGGGGCTCACGGAGCAACTGCTGCAGGTGCACACATCCGAGGTACGCGCCGGTGGGCGTCGCCGTCGGGGGTCGCACCACGAACACGAGCGACGACAGCGCAGGCGTCAAGTCCGGGTTGCGCACCCGGGCGAGGGCCTCGGCAACCGTCGTCGACGCCGACAGCACGACCGGCTCCGGAGTCATCAGACCGCCCGCGGTGTCGGGGGAGTGCTCGAGCAGACGGCGGACCGGCGCAGAATCCTCGGGGTCCATCAAGCGCAGCAACGATTCGGCCTCCGGTTCGGGAAGCTCGCCGAGGAGGTCGGCGGCGTCGTCCGGGTCCATCGCCTCGAGCACATCCGCGCCGCGCTCGCTGCCGAGGTAGTGCATCATCTCGACCTGGTCGTCGTCGGGCAGCTCCTGGACGACGTCGGCGAGACGCTCGTCGTCCAGCGCCAACGCCACCTCCATCCGTCGCTTCACCGGGAGTTCGCGCATCGCGTTGGCGACGTCGGCGGCACGGAGATCCTCGAACTGCATCAGCAACTGTGCGACGCCCTGGCCCGGCAGCGACAGTGCGTTCTGCGTCAGACCCTGCACGTGCTGCCAGTCGACGACGTGCATCGACCCGCGTCGCGCAAGCCTGCCGCGCAGGCGTCGGACCGCGACACGGGCGACGAGCCAGTCACGGGTACGGGTCAGTTCGATGCCGAGATCGACGACGACGGAATCGGTGTCGTGCAGTTCCTCGAGTTCGGGATCGTCGACGCGCACCTTCGAGTCGAGAATCTGCGCGAACACCAGAATCTCGTTCGCGCGCTGCGAGAATCGCCGCAGACTGACGTTTCCCGTGGTGAGCTGCACCGAGTTCGGCTCGATGCTCGTCACGCGCAGCATGGGCACGAAAATTCTTCGGCGCGTGGCAAGTTCGACGACGAGGCCGAGCACGCGTGGTTGCGCGCGTCCCAGTCTCATCGTGACCACGAGATCGCGGACGCGGCCGATCGATTCACCGTCCGGTCCGAGTACCACCAGACCTGCGAGCCTGGCCGCGAATACCTTGCTCAGTGCTGCCATGATGGCAAGGTTAGAGCGTTGAAGGACCAACCAGAGAATCGAAGGAGTCCAGCGGAGATGAGTTCGCCTGAAAGCGGTCGTTCTCGGCGCTCGGTCCTCGCCGTGCCCGGCAGTTCCGCGAAGATGATCGAGAAGGCGAAAGGCTTGCCCGCCGACGAGATCTTCCTCGATCTGGAGGACGCCGTCGCGCCGATCGCCAAGGCGGAGGCACGCGGACGCATCGTCGACGCGCTCAACTCCGACGGGTGGGGCAACCAGATCAAGGTCGTGCGCGTCAACGACTGGACGACGCCGTGGACGCACCTGGACGTCGTCGACGTCGTGTCCGGTGCAGGCGCCAACCTCGACGCCGTTCTGCTGCCGAAGGTCGAGACGGCGTCGCACGTGCAGGCGCTCGATCTGTTGTTGACTCAGGTGGAGAAGAACGCCGGACTCGAGGTCGGCGCGATCGGCATCGAGCCGCAGATCGAGAGCGCGACGAGTCTGCGCAACATCGACGAGATCGCCACGGCCAGCCCGCGGGTACAGACGTTGGTGTTCGGTCCCGCCGACATGATGGCGAGCGTCAACATGCGCACGCTCGTCGTCGGGGAGCAGCCCGAGGGGTACGACACCGGCGACGCCTACCACCACATCCTGATGACCATTCTTCTCGCGGCCCGCACGCACGGTCTGCAGGCCATCGACGGGCCCTACCTGCAGATCCGCGACGTCGACGCGTTCCGACGCGCGGCCGGCCGCACCGCGGGCCTCGGCTTCGACGGCAAGTGGGTGCTGCATCCGACGCAGATCGACGCCGCCAACGAGATCTTCAGTCCGCGCCAGGCCGACTTCGACAAAGCCGAGGAGATTCTCGAGGCCTACGAGTACTCGACGTCCGACGCCGGCGGCGCCCGCGGCGCCGTCATGCTCGGCGACGAGATGATCGACGAAGCCAGCCGCAAGATGGCTCTCGTCGTCTCGGCCAAGGGGCGCGCCGCCGGAATGACACGCAGTGAGGGTGCGAACCGGACATCGGGGGCACAATAGGGGGCATGACGAACCCACTTTCGCAGCCGGGCCGCGGTGGCCAAGGGCTTCCGACGCCGCCGTCGGGCTGGCCGATCGGTTCCTATCCGACGTACGCAGAAGCACAGAAGGCCGTCGACTACCTGTCCGATCAAGAGTTCTCCGTGCAGGACGTGACCATCGTCGGCGTCGACCTGATGCAGGTCGAGCGGGTTCTCGGACGCCTCACATGGCCCAAAGTCATTGGCGGAGGAATCGTTTCGGGCGCGTGGCTCGGAGTCTTCCTCGGTCTGGTGTTGGGGATCTTCACGAACGGCAACATTCTCGGCGCGCTCGTCATCGGCATCGTCGGCGGCATCATCTTCGGTCTGATCTCCACTGCGATCCCGTACGCGGCGACCAAGGGACAACGGGATTTCGCGTCGAGCATGCAGTTGGTGGCCGGTCGTTACGACGTTCTCTGCGAACCGAAGAGCGCCGAAAAGGCCCGCGACATGCTCGCGAAGCTGTCGCTGTAACTGGGCGTTGTTACGGAATAGTCCCAATTTCGCCTCGAGCACCCTCGGTTCGGTTACGTTTCTTTACGTGCAGGGCAATAGGTAACGGAGTTACTGCACGAGTAGTCGAACAGTGGGAGGCGAGAGTGCCGAGACAGCGTCGTTCGAGGCCCGGAAACGCAACCAGGATAGGCGTGTTGGCGGCGGCCACGCTGATAGTGGGCCCGCTGCTGACCGCGTGTTCGTCGTCAGGTGGCGGCACGCCGGTGCTCAGTTTCTACACCGCAGCCGACGGTGCCGAGCAGTACGCGCAAGCCGCGGAAGCCTGCTCGGCCGCGTCGAACGGCCGCTACAAGGTCGAGCAGCGGACGCTCCCGAAGAGTGCCAACGATCAGAGACTCCAGTTGGCCCGCAGGCTCGCGGGCAACGACGGCACGCTCGATCTGATGACGCTCGACGTCGTCTGGACGGCCGAGTTCGCCGAGGCGGGGTGGGCACTACCCGTTCCCGACGACCTCGCCGCGAAGCTGACGGACGGGTCGACGCTGGCAGGGCCGCTCGCGACGGCCGAGTGGCAGGATCAGCTCTACGCGGTGCCGCTCAACTCGAACACGCAGCTGCTCTGGTACCGACCGGACCAGGTGCCCGGCGGTGAGCCGCCGCAGACGTGGGATCAGATGATCGACGAGGCGGAGGCCAATGCGGCCCAGGGCAAACCGGCGTACATCGGTGTCCAGGCCAAGCAGTACGAGGGCTTGATGGTCTGGTTCAACAGCCTTCTCGTCAGCGCGGGCGGACAGGTCGTCGCCGAAGACGGAACGACCGTCACGCTCAACGACACTCCCGAGCATCGGGCGGCCACGGAGAAGACGCTCGAGATCATGAAGCGCGTCGCCACCGCCGACGGGCACGATCCGTCGATCTCGCAGACCGACGAAGCCACAGCACGATTGGGTATGGAGGCGGGCAACTCGGCCTTCCAGGTCAACTACCCGTTCGTGCTTCCCGGTCTCAAGGAGAACGCGGCTGCAGGCGCGGTGCCGTTCCTCGATCTCACCGGCGTGCCCGCGGATCAGCAGGACGCCAAGGTCGCCGAAGTGTTCCGTAGCGCACCGTATCCCGCGGTCATTCCGGACACGCCCGCCAAGGTCACGATCGGTGGATTCAACATCGGTGTCGCCAAGACCACGCAGCACGAGGACCTCGCGTGGGAGGCCGTCGCCTGCCTGACCAACGAGGACAACCAGCGCAACAACGCCGTCAACGGTGGTGTGCCGCCGGTGCTCGCGCAGCTGTACTCCGATCCCGAGTTCCAGGCCGTGTACCCCGCGTGGGAGGGCGTGCTCGACTCCATCGAGAACGCCGCGGTGCGCCCGGTTTCGCCTGCATACCAGAGCATTTCGATCCTTCTCGCCGACGCGCTCAATCCGCCTCAGAACATCGACCCGGTGGCGGACGTGGACAAGCTCGCCGACCTCGTCTCCAAGGCAGTCAATTCCGAAGGGCTGATTCCATGAGCGCACCCACCACCGAACGGGAGACGACCTACGACAAGCAGGCCGTCCTGAAGCAGATGTCCGACGGCAAGAAGGCCGAGCGTCGACTCGGGCTGCTGTTGATCGCGCCCGCCGCGATCATGATGATCGCGGTGACGGGTTATCCGATCGTCTACGCGTTCTGGCTCAGCCTGCAGAAGTACAACCTGGCCTTCCCCGACGACCGCGAATTCGTCGGACTCTCCAATTACGTGACGGTTCTGACCGACGGCTACTGGTGGACGGCGTTCGCCGTCACCGCGGGTATCACCATCGTCTCGGTGGTCATCGAGTTCGTTCTCGGTCTCGCCGTCGCACTCATCATGCACCGCACCATCTTCGGACGCGGACTGGTCCGCACCGTCGTGCTGATCCCGTACGGCATCGTCACGGTCGCCGCCGCGTACAGCTGGTACTACGCGTGGACGCCCGGCACGGGTTACCTGGCCAACCTGCTTCCCGACGGCAGTGCGCCGCTGACCGAGCAGTTGCCGTCCCTCGCCATCGTCGTTCTCGCCGAAGTGTGGAAGACGACGCCGTTCATGGCTCTGCTTCTTCTCGCCGGCCTCGCGCTCGTACCGGACGATCTGCTGAAGGCGGCACAGGTCGACGGCGCAGGCGCATGGACGAGGTTGATACGCATCACGATTCCGCTGATGAAGCCGGCGATCCTCGTCGCGCTGTTGTTCCGCACGCTCGACGCATTCCGCATCTTCGACAACATCTACGTTCTGACCAAGGGCAGCAACGGAACCGGATCGGTGTCGATTCTCGGTTACGACAACCTGTTCGGAGCATTCAACCTCGGACTCGGTTCGGCGATCAGCGTTCTCATCTTCTTCTGCGTCGCCATCATCGCGTTCGTGTTCATCAAGCTGTTCGGTGCCTCGGCGCCGGGCTCGGACGACGGAGGCCGCAAGTAATGACGACCGTAACGCCTCGCAAGAAAGTCGGCTGGACCGTCGTCAACGTGCTGGTGCTGCTGTACGCGCTGGTTCCGCTGGCGTGGATCATCAGTCTGTCGTTCAAGTCGACGGCCACCATCGCCGACGGCAAGTTCATCCCGAGCTCGATCACGTTCGACAACTACAAGGGCATCTTCTCGACCAACCAGTTCACGTCGGCGTTGATCAACTCGATCGGTATCGGCCTGATCACCACGTTCATCGCCGTCGTGATCGGAACGATGGCGGCCTACGCCGTCGCACGACTCGAATTCCCCGGCAAGAAACTTCTCGTCGGCGCGGCGCTGCTCATCGCGATGTTCCCGCAGATCTCGCTCGTGACACCGCTGTTCGACATCGAACGCGCACTCGGACTGTTCGACACATGGCCGGGCCTGATCATCCCGTACATCACGTTCGCACTGCCGTTGGCGATCTACACGCTCTCCGCCTTCTTCCGCGAGATCCCGTGGGAGCTGGAGAAAGCCGCGAAGATGGACGGTGCAACCCCCGCCCAGGCGTTCCGCAAGGTCATCGCGCCTCTCGCCGCGCCGGGCATCGTCACCGCCGCGATTCTGGTGTTCATCTTCGCGTGGAACGACCTGCTGCTCGCCATCTCGCTGACGGCGACGGAACGGTCGATCACGGTGCCGGCCGCGATCTCTCAGTTCACCGGTAGCTCCCAGTTCGAGGAGCCGACCGGGTCCATCGCGGCGGCGGCCGTAGTCATCACCATTCCGATCATCATCTTCGTGCTCTTCTTCCAACGACGTATCGTGGCGGGCTTGACGTCCGGCGCAGTGAAGGGATAACCGTCATGGCCGAAATCGTTCTCGACAAAGTCACCAAGCTGTACCCGGACGGTGCCGCCGCCGTCAGCGACGTCGACATCACCATCGCCGACGGCGAATTCATCATTCTCGTCGGGCCGTCGGGCTGCGGAAAGTCCACGACGCTCAACATGATCGCCGGTCTGGAGGACATCTCGTCCGGTGAGCTGCGGATCGCGGGCGAACGCGTCAACGAGCGTGCACCGAAGGATCGCGACATCGCGATGGTGTTCCAGTCGTACGCGCTCTACCCGCACATGACGGTGCGTCAGAACATCGCGTTTCCGTTGACGCTCGCGAAGATGAGCAAGAACGAGATCAATACGAAAGTCGAAGAAGCCGCGAAGATTCTCGACCTGAGTCAGCACCTCGACCGCAAGCCGTCGAACCTCTCGGGCGGCCAGCGTCAGCGAGTTGCCATGGGACGCGCCATCGTTCGCACGCCCAAGGCGTTCTTGATGGACGAGCCGCTGTCGAACCTCGACGCGAAACTGCGTGTGCAGACGCGGGCCGAGATCTCGCGGCTGCAGAAGCGACTCGGCACGACGACCGTCTACGTCACCCACGATCAGACCGAGGCCATGACGCTCGGTGACCGCGTCGTCGTGCTGCGCGGCGGTATCGTGCAGCAGATCGGTTCGCCGCAGGAGCTGTACGACAAGCCGCGAAACCTGTTCGTGGGCGGCTTCATCGGATCGCCGTCGATGAACTTCGTTCCGGGACAGCTGACGGCGCACGGCGTGAAGACCGACCTCGGGGAATTCGAACTACCGTCCGAGCGCATGCAGACGATCAAGTCGAAGAACCCCGGTCAGGAAGTGGTGGTCGGCATCAGGCCCGAACACTTCGAGGACGCCTCGCTGATCGATTCGTATCAGAAGATGAGCGGCACGGTGATCACCGTCGACGTCGACGTCCTCGAATCGATGGGTAGCGACAAGTACGCCTACTTCACGTTGAAGGGCAACAAGGTCGAGTCCGCGGAACTGGCCGAGCTCGCAGCCGACGCCGGTATCTCGGATCTCGGTGGTGCACAGGTCGTCGCGCGTCTGGCTGCCGAATCGAAAGCCGAAGTGGGGCGTCAGGCCGAGCTGTGGTTCGACCCGGCGAAGGTGTCGGTGTTCGATCACGCGTCGGGTGCGAATCTGACGCTGTAGGCGACTGCGGCGCACGTGCGTGGGAATGTACAGCGGGCTGTACATTCCCACGCACGGGTCGGTCAGCCGGCCGAACCGGTACCGATTCCCTGCCAGAAATTCGGCCCGAACTGCGGGACCGCGGTCGGTGCGGGCAGCGGGGCCGGATCGGGTTGCGGTGCCAGGTCGGGGAGCTGCAGCTGCGGCAACTGGAACTGCGGAAGCTGGAACTGCGGGACGGGCTGGTTCTGGCCACGGTCGTCGTGGTTGTCGCCGATCGGATCCGCGGACGCGGTGCCGGCAACGGCCACGAGTGGGACGGCGACGAGTGCGCTCGTGACTGCGGTGCGGGTCAGTATCTTTCGTGTGTTCATGCGAACCAACGTAGGTCGCGCACCGCGTCCTCCGACAGGGGAAATCCTGTTCTCCCAGAGGGTCAGCAGTCCTTTGCCAGGGTGCTCGGACCAGCGGTTTCGGGCTGTTTCCCCTGGGTCGATACCCGCTGATCCACACAGTTTCCTGTGAGTCTGGTGGGCTCGGTGCGGCGCGGCGAGACGACCGTGCTGCGCTCGGCGATCGTTTTCGCGGGTACGCGAATTGCCAAGGCGGACAACGTGACTATCGCGCACGCCACTGCGCCGACGGCGAAGGCCGCGGTGTAGACGGCCTCCCGCGGCACCGATGTGCCCGCGAGGGTGTACGTCGCGAGCATCGTCGTCAGCACCGCACTCGCGATGGACGTTCCGACGGTGCGGACGATCGAGTTGACGCTGTTGGCGATTCCGGTGTCCGCGGGTGCCACCTCGGCCATCAGGAGATTCGGGATTGCGGCGAACGCCAGCGAGACGAACACGTTGATGACCGACGACGCGAGGATCACCTGCCACGTCGCGGCGTGGAAGAACACGAAGAACACGAAGCCGACGAAACCGACGACGCCGCCGGAGATCAGAATCGGGCGCGGACCGAAGCGTCGAATCAGGGCCCCGCTCGCGGTGGCTGCCACGACGCCGACCACCGCCCCCGGCAACAGATAGACGACGCTAGCGGCGAGCACATCGGCGGTGAACCCGTAGCCCGCGACTGCGCGCGGCGTCTGCACGAAGTAGCTGCATGCCAGGAAATTCACGAACATGCCGATTCCGACGAACAGCGTCGCGACGTTGGTCGCGAGCAACGGCCCGTGCGTCAGCATCCGAGGTGCGACGAGAGGAGCGGTGATCCGGTTCTCGAACACCCACCACCCGGCGAGGACGACGGCGCCGACGATCGCGCTTCCCAGCGTCGGCAACGAACCCCAACCCCATGTACGTCCCTGCGTCAGCGCGAGGAACAGCAGCACGAGAGCGACGGCGAGCAGCGCGGCACCCCACCAGTCGACGGAACCCGAGCCGGTGCGTCGGCGAGCGGGGATGCCGAACCACGCGAGCGTGATCGCGACGGCGACGAAGCCGACCGTCAGCCAGAACACGCGGTGGTAGTCGGCGCCGTCGGCGGTGAGCAGTCCGGTCAGAACGAGGCCGAACCCGCCGCCCACGCCCAACGTGCCCGACAGGATCGCCATCGCGCCGACGAGCTTGCGGGGTGGCATCTCGTCGCGCAGCACCGCCAGCGCGATGGGGAACAGCGCGTACGAGACGCCCTGCAGAACACGCCCGAGAATGAGCAGCGGTAGCGAGTGCGTGAGCGCGGCGATCAGCGAGCCGAGCAGGACGAGTCCCATGACGGCGATCAGAACGGGCCGCTTTCCGTACAGGTCGGCGAGCCGACCGATGACGGGCGTTGCGACGACGGCAGCAAGCAGATTGGCCGTCAGAACCCAGCCGGCGGCCGTCGTGCTCACCTGGAGTTGGCTACCGATGGTTCCGACGATGGGGATGACCATGGTCTGTAGGACAGCGAGAGTCATCACGACGAAACAGAGCGAAGGCACGAGCAACCGGCCGGGGCGGGACATGAAAGCTACCTCGTTACGTGAACCGAAAGAAAGAAATGCAATTGCTTGATATATGCATCTAATTACCTATCAGGTTCGACGCCGCGACGAAAGCCGAGAAGTACCTACCGTCCTCGCGTGTGCTGCGCACGCTCGCGCAGTTCGGAGACGATCTCGTCGTTCCAGACGTGCTCGCGCACGAGGCGATACCGCTCGCGGATCATCCACAGATAGGCCTCGGCGTCCGTGCGGCCCTCGAGGATGTCGGCCGCGCGGACCATGCGCACGACGGGGAGAAACTCCTCGCCGAACCAGCGTCTGGCCACGGTGGCGCGGTCGACGAACTCCGACACCTCCTGCATCAGCCGAAACCCCCACGCTTCGACGGACTCACTGAGCTCGGCATAGTCGTACGGATCGGTGACGGTGACAGCCTCGCGCGCCTTGCCCGTCAACGGCACGCGCGACAGGAAGATCCGTCGGTGATCCTTGATGAGGAGGTCGCCGCGACGGGTGATTCCCTCGGGTGAGATTCGCGTCACGATCTCGGTGACGGACGCGTCGATCGTCGTCCGGTGCATCGCGAACGCGATCGACACGCGGTGATGGCCGTCGAGCACGAAGTGCATCGAACCGATGCGATACACCTGGATCGGCGGCATCGTTTCGCCCCGGCGCTGGGCCGCCGCGAGCCGCTGCCAGCGTTCCCTGGTGCGCGCGGACGTCGGACGGAAGAACCGGTCGAAGTCACGCGTCCGATCGACGCTGCCGACGATCGAGTCGACGCGAATCACCTGTAGGCCGAGGTGCCGCTCGCCGACCTTGCCGAGGGCGGCGACGACCTCGTCGAACGGCAGGATCGTGTTGACGTCGTCGGGCTGACGGCGCAGCCATCCGACCAGTCGTGCGATGTCGGCGCGACGGCGTTGCCGGGTGAAATCGTTCTCGGCGTCGGCTGCAGGAAATCCGGTGTCACGTGCCATGGCGTCGCCTCACGATCGTGGGTGCGTGTTCTCTGCGTTCCCCGTCGGGCTCGATGTCGAGCAACGTGTATCCGACGGTGTTGACGACGTCGGAGCTGTGCAGGCGAAGGTCCTCGGGCGTCTGTCCGTGCGGATGGATGTGGCCGTGCAGCAATATCTGTGGCCGAAGGATGCGGGTGACGTCGTGCAGGCAGTCGAAGCCGACGTGCGCCGGGTCGGTGCCGTCGCCCACACGGAACGGGGGACTGTGGGTCAACAGAACGTCGACGCCGCGCTGATCACCGCGGACCTTCTCGGCCCACGTCTTCGTACGCGTCAGCGATTTTCCTCGACGCCGTTGCTGTCGTTGCGTCCACTGGTTCGGCCCGCCGTTGTAGCGGATGGATCCGCCGAGGCCGGCGATGCGCAGACCGGCCGCGGAAACGATCTTGCGGTCGGCGTTGACGGCCCCGACCGGGCCGGGCCACGTCGTCGGCAATCCGGCGCGCATCCAGCCTGCACGTCCTGCCGAATAACCCGTCAGATCCGGGTCGTGGTTGCCTGGGACGAACACGCACGGGGCGTTCAGCGCGTCGGTCAGGTATTCGAGGTAGTCGAACGGGAGATCCCCGGCTCCGAGGATGAGGTCGACGTCCATCGATCGAACCTGGGCACTCCACAGACTCTCGATCGTTTCGTCGGCGACGGCGAGGACAGAGACCACGCGCACGACGCTACCGGTCGCCTGTGGTGTTGGATGTACTTCGTGAGCGATGTGATCCCGTCCGTACGCGCACACCTCATCGCCGAGATCGGGGACGAGAGTCCCTCGTCGGCGTCGGTGACGTTCCTCGGGCTCGAACCCCTCGACGTGTTGCGTTTCGCCGGCACCAGCGACGACCTGATTCGTTACGCGACGCTCGGCTGCTCCCGGCACCCGATGGCCGACCCGAACGAGCTCGTCGCGGACCCGAACCGCGGCCCACGGGCCGAGCTGATCCTGACGCTCGTCGGGGGCGCGGGAGTCGCGTCGGGAGTGCACAAGACGCTCGCGGTGTTGGCCGCGTCGCCTGCGGTGGAGGGGCTCGTGCTCGTCGAGGATGCACTTCTCGACCTCGGTGAACCCTTGTGGGTGAACGCGCCGTTCACCGCGGTCCTGCTCGGTGCGAGCGACGTCGCCGACCTCGCCCTGCCCGAACCGGCGGATCCGGTGCGCTTCCTGTCGGTCGTACCGCTCACCGGAACCGAAGCGGCGTGGGTGCGTCTACGCGGAGCCGACGCCTTGCGCGAGGCCTGGGCCGAGGCTGGCGTCGACGTCCGCGACCCGAACCGATCGGCCGTGACGCTGTAGTCGTGCGTCAGAGCCAGTGATTGCGGCGAAAGGTCCTGAACAGGCCTCCGCAGAACAGCGTGACCACCCCCAGGACGAGGTAGTAGCCGTACGTCCAGTGCAGTTCGGGAATGTTGTCGAAGTTCATGCCGTAGATGCCCGCGACCATCGTCGGTACCGCGGCGATCGCGACCCACGCGGAGATCTTGCGCATGTCCATGTTCTGCTGCATCGTCACGCGAGCCAGCGCCGCGTCGACGAGGGAACTGAGCACCTCGTCGAATTCCGCGACCCGATCGGCGACGGTCGTGTGGTGGTCCAGCACGTCGCGCAGGTACCGTCGCACGGCTTTCGGGACCGGCGTGTCGGCGCTCTGGACGAGCTGGCTCAGCGGCGTCGACAACGGGCTGACCGAGCGCCGTAGTTCGACGACTTCTCGCTTGAGCATGTAGATGTTCTCGATCGGCACATGGTGAGCGGGGGAGAAGACCTCCTCCTCCATGACGTCGACGTCGCGTTCGATCGACGACGTCACCGCGAGATACTGGTCGACGACATGATCGGCGACGGCGTGCAGCACCGCCGACGGCCCGAGAGCCAGACGCTCCGGGTTCTCTTCGAGGTCGCGTCGGACCCCGGACAATCCCGAGTGTTCGCCGTGCCGAACCGTCAGCACGAAATCGCGCCCGAGGAAGACCATGATCTCTCCGGTTTCCACGATCTCGTTGGCCGTCGTCACCGACTCGTGCTCGACGTAGCTGACCGTGCGCAGGACCAGGACGGCGATGTCGTCGTACCGCTCCAACTTGGGTCGCTGGTGGGCCTGAACGGCATCCTCCACCATGAGTTCGTGCAAGCCGTAATGCTCGGCGACGCCGGTCATCTGGCCCTCGTCGGGAGCGTGCAGGCCGATCCAGACGAAGCCCTCACCGCGCCCCCGGACTTCGGCAATCGCGGCCGAATGCGTGAACCTGCCCGGCAGCCGGTGACCGTCGACGTAGACGGCACAGTCGACGATCGCGCGAGCCGTCGGAACAGGCACCTTCGGCCCGCTCGCCTGTCCGCGAGAGGCCGGTCGAAGAGAATGCAGCGACGGTAGCGACGGCCGTGGTGGTAGCGATGGCATGGGCTGCTCTCTTTCGTGTCGAGCGGGCGCGGGTCCGGGGCGCGCGACGCGCAACTGTACGCCTGACAGATGTACGGCTCGGGCGCCTGAGACACTGGCACTCGTGCGTATCGACCTCCATACCCATTCTCGCGTGTCCGATGGCACCGACAGTCCCGCCGAGTTGGTGCGGGCCGCCGCCGAGGCGGGTCTCGACGTCGTCGCACTGACCGATCACGACACCACCGCGGGGTGGGACGACGCCGCCGACGAGGCGGACCGCGTCGGCCTGACGCTCGTCCGCGGGATGGAGATGTCGTGCGAGGGACGCGGCGAGGACGGCGCTCCCGTCGCGGTGCACCTGCTCGCGTATCTGTTCGACCCCGAGGATCCGGTGTTCGCCGCCGAACGACGCAGGCTGCGTGCCGAACGCGTCGCCCGCATCCGCGTCATGGCCGAGCGTCTCGCCGTCGACTATCCGATGATCGAGCCCGACGCGATTCTCGCGGCGACGGGGGAGTCGGCGGGAAGGCCGCACCTCGCACGCGCACTCGTCGACGCGGGTGCCGTCGCGTCCGTGCAGGAAGCGTTCGACGGCCCGCTGAAGACCGACAGCCCGTACTACGTCGCGAAGATCGACACGCCGCTCGACACGGCCGTCGAGATGATTCGCGCGGCAGGAGGCGTCAGCGTCGTCGCGCATGCACGAGCGCGAACTCGCGGACGGCTGCTCGACCTCGCGCACATTCGTGACCTCGTCCCTCTCGGACTCGACGGACTCGAAGTCGAACACGCCGACCACGACGAGAACGACACGCGTGTCCTGCGCGAGCTGGCCGAGGAACTCGATCTCGTCGTCACCGGATCCTCGGATTACCACGGCGACAACAAGACGCTGCGGCTCGGTGAACACACCACCGCCGTGGATCAGTACGAACGGCTCGTCGCGCAGTCCGACGCGCGAGTCACGACCACCACAGGAGGATGACGGTTGCTTCGGGGTCTGAGTGGAGCAGTCACGGCGGGACTCGTCGTGTTGGCCGTCGTGGTCATCGGCACGCAGTATCTGGGAAGTCAACGAGGATTTCCTGGACCCGGCACGGTGTCGGTGGCATCGCACATCGGGGCTGCGATCGTCGCGATCGTCCTCCAGCGCATCGCCGACCATCGGTCACGCGCTGTCTCGGTGATCGCATCGCTGCTGGTGTTCGCCCTCGCGGGGGTGCTGTTGTGGACTCAGTGGTGGGGCTGACGTAGGCTGTCCGGGATCATGCGCGCTACAGCGCCACGTTCGTTCGTGACGGCTCACCCGCCTCACGTCATCGAAGTTTTTCGGTAGACGCAGCCACCCAAGGCGCGCACCGAGACATCTTCTTTCGAATCATCTCTTCGACGCGTCGCGCGTCGCCGAGAGAGATGAATTTTCCTGAGGAGCTATTAACGTGACGACTGTGACGCAACCGACCAACAACTCCGCTGATCTGTCTGCCATCACCGAGGAGGAAATCTTCCTCGGACACGTCGGTGGAAAGCTCTCCGTCGAGCTGACTACACCCCTCGAGACGCAGCGCGACCTGTCCATCGCCTATACGCCCGGTGTTGCCCAGGTGTCCCGCGCCATCGCGCAGGACGATGCGCTGGCCAAGCAGTACACCTGGACCGACCGTCTCGTCGCCGTCGTCACCGACGGGTCCGCCGTCCTCGGCCTCGGCGACATCGGCCCGCGCGCATCGCTTCCCGTCATGGAAGGCAAGGCAGCGCTGTTCAAGAACTTCGCCGGACTCAATTCCATCCCGATCGTCCTCGACACAGGCGATGTCGACGAGATCGTCGAGACCATCGTGCGTCTGCGCCACAGCTTCGGCGCGGTCAACCTCGAGGACATCTCGGCCCCTCGCTGCTTCGAGATCGAGCGACGCGTCATCGAAGCCTTGGACTGCCCGGTCATGCACGACGATCAGCACGGCACCGCCATCGTCGTCCTCGCTGCCCTCAACGGTGCAGCGAAGGTGCAGGGCCGTGACACCGCAGGACTGAGGGTCGTCATCTCGGGTGCAGGCGCGGCAGGCGTCGCGTGCGCGAACATTCTTCTCGCCGCGGGCGTGTCCGACGTCGTCGTGCTCGACTCGAAGGGCGTCGTCTCCGCCGATCGCGCCGACCTGAACATCGTCAAGACCGAGCTCGCGGCCCGCACCAACCCCCGCGGCGTCACCGGAACTGCGGCTGATGCGCTCGCCGGAGCGGACGTGTTCCTCGGTGTTTCGGCCGGCCAGATCGACGAAACCTACATCGCGTCCATGGCGCCCGAGTCGATCGTCTTCGCTCTGTCCAACCCGGACCCGGAAATCCACCCGGACCGCGCGGCGCAGTACGCGTCGATCGTCGCTACCGGACGCAGTGACTTCCCGAACCAGATCAACAATGTGCTCGCCTTCCCCGGCGTGTTCAAGGGCGCACTCGACGCCGGAGCACGCCGCATCACCGAAGGCATGAAGCTCGCCGCTGCCGAGGCAATCCTCTCGGTTCTCGGCGACGAGTTGGCGACGGACAAAATTGTCCCGAGCCCACTCGACCCGCGTGTCGCCCCGGCCGTTGCGGACGCAGTTGCGGCAGCAGCGCGAGCAGAAGGCGTCGCGTAGGACAGTAGGGGGAAGCACCCCGAGCCGCCCCCAACAGGGCTACGGCTCGGGGTGCTTTCGTATCCGGGGCCGCTCCTGCTCGGGACCGCCCCCCGCTCGGGACCGCCCCCCGCTCGGGACCGAATGTCACATTCGGTCACTCAGAGTGAGCACGGGGCGCCCTCGGTCCGAACTGCCCGGGCTGGGCCGGGAGCGAGGGTGACATTCGGTCACTCAGAGTGAGCACGGGGCGCCTTCGGTCCGAACTGCCCGGGCTGGGCTGGGAGCGAGGGTGACATTCGGTCACTCAGAGTGAGCACGGGACGCCCTCGGTCCGAACTGGGTCGGCCGGCGGAATCGGCCGGTCCCCGGGACCGAGGCGTACACGGCGAGGGCGAGCAGGCCGTCGATCACCAGAGCGAGCACCGCGACGAGGATGGCGCCGACGAGGACTCGGTCGTACTGGTAGAGCGCGAGACCGTCGAAGATGTAGCGGCCGAGCCCGCCGAGGTTCACGTACGCGGCGACGGTTGCGGTTGCGATCACCTGCAGCGTCGAGTTGCGCAGGCCTCCGAGGATCAGCGGCAGCGCATTGGGCACCTCGACCCGGAACAGCACCTGCAGCTCGGTCATACCCATTGCTCGGGCGGCGTCGACCACGTTGTCGTCGACATTCGCGATACCGGCGTACGTTCCGGCGAGCAACGGAGGAATGCCGAGCAGGACGAGCGCGAGGATCGGCGGCACGAGCCCCAGACCGATCAGCAACACCAGGAAGACGAGTACACCCAGCGTCGGCAGCGAACGCAGCGCATTGACGAGTCCGACGACGGCAACTTCACCACGACGGACGTGGCCGATGATCAGTCCGATCGGAACGGCGATCGCTGCCGAGACAACGACGGCCAGCAGGCTGTACCAGACGTGTTCGAGAATGCGCGCGCCGATTCCGGTGCTGCCCTGCCAGTTCGCGGCGTCGAATATGTACGAGAATGCTCCGGAGAAGATGTTCACTTGGCGGCCTTCCGCTTCGCAGGTGCCGTCCCGAGGCGCGTCCACGGCGTGAGTCGACGGCCCACGAAGTACAGCGCCGCGTCGAAGACCAAGGCGAGGAACACTATCGAGATGATGCCGGCGAGAATCTGGTCCGGATAGTCACGTTGATAGCCCTGGGTGAACAACTGGCCGAGACCGCCGATACCGATGACCGATCCGACGGACACCATCGAGATGTTGGTGACCGCGACGACGCGCACGTTCGCGACGAGGACGGGTAGAGCCAGAGGCAGTTCGACGCCGAGCGCTCGACGCAGCGGGGTGTAGCCCATTGCCTCGGCGGAGTCGACGACGGCAGCCGGTACGGAATCCAGCGCCTCCGGTACTGCGCGGACGAGCAGGGCCGTCGAGTACACCGCGAGCGCGATGACGACGTTGACGGAATCGAGTACCCGCGTCCCGATAATCGCCGGAATGGTGACGAACAATGCCAACGACGGGATGGTGAACGCAATGCTGGCCGCGGTCAACGTGATTCGACGAACCCACGACACGTTTCGTATCAACGTTCCGACCGGCACCGCGACGACCAGTCCGATCAGCAGTGGAACGAGCGAGAGATACAGGTGGGTCTCGGTCAGATCGAGGACGACGTCGAAGTTGTCGACGAGCCACCGCATCAGCGAAGCCCGTCCCCGACGAGCGGGGCGTCGCCGAAGTAGTGCTTGTTGCGGTCCTGGTCCTCGGCTCTACGTTGCGCTGCAAGGTGTTCCAGCACCTCGGATCCGTCGATGCCACCTGCGACACGACCCTGGTCGTCGACGGCGACACCGATGCCCGACGGTGACGAGATGGCCGCGTCGAGCGCCAGTCGGAGATCTCCGCCGACGGTGAACAGCGACCCGCCGGCAGCGGTGCTCCGCTCGACGGTGTCGCCCGCGCGGATGCCCTCGACGCCGGTGACGTCGATCCACCCGAGGGGCGTGTTCGCGTCGGTGACCACGAGGACCCACTGGCCCTGTTCGAGCCGAAGGTTCTTCAGGTTGTCCGCGGTGGATGTCTCGATGTCGTGCAGCGGAACGGTGTCTGCGGTCCGGAACGACAGGCCGCGGTACCCCCGATCGCGTCCGACGAACGACGCCACGAAATCCGTTGCAGGAGAAGCGAGTACGACCTCGGGCCGGTCGTACTGCTGCAAACGGCCGCCGGTGCCGAACACGGCGATCCGATCGCCGAGCCGCACTGCCTCGTCGATGTCGTGTGTCACGAAGACGATGGTTTTCTTCAATTCGGCCTGCAGGCGCAGCATCTCGGTCTGCAGATCTTCGCGCACGACGGGGTCGACGGCGCTGAACGGCTCGTCCATCAGCAGAATCGGCGGATCGGCTGCGAGTGCTCGTGCGACGCCTACGCGTTGCTGCTGTCCGCCCGACAACTGGGCCGGGTATCGCGAGGCCATCGCCGGATCGAGACCGACCCGCTCCAACACGGTCAACGCGGCTTTGCGCGCGGATCGACGGGATTCGCCGCGCAGCACCGGAACCGTCGCCACATTGTCGACGACGGTTCGGTGGGGGAGCAGTCCGGCGCTCTGGATGACGTAGCCGATGCCGCGGCGCAGTGCCACGGCATCGGTGTCGGCGATGTTCTTTCCGTCCACCGTGATGACGCCCGACGTCGGTGTGATCATTCGGTTGATCATGCGCATCGACGTGGTCTTGCCGCAGCCGGACGGCCCGACGAAGACCGTGAACGACTCCGGTTCGATCCGCAGGTTCAACGTGTCCACCGCAGTGGTGCCGCCGGGAGTGAAGCCTGCGGAACGACCCCTGACGCCGGGAGTGGAGCCTGCGGAACGACCCTTTACGTCGGGATACTGCTTGGTGACGTTCTCGAACGTGATCACGGGTGGAGCGCTCCGATCGGTCGGAAAGTGTGTCGGCAGAGGTGGTCTCAGCTGACGGGCGTGCTCAGTCCCTGTTCCTCTACCCACTGCTTCGCTGCCGCGGCGGGTTCTGTCTTCGTGTCACCGGACACGGACTGGTTGAGCGCCAGCAATCCCTCGGTGGTCAGCTTGGCCGAGATCGCGTTCAGAACCTCGGTGAGCTTGTCGGAATTCTTGCCGGCGTTGATCACCGGCACCACGTTCTGCGCTGCGAAGTTGAACTTGGGATCCTCGAGCACGACGAAGTCGTTCTCCGCGATGGACGCCGACGTCGAGAAGATGTCCGCAGCCGTGACCTGACCTTCGGCGAGAGCGGCCACGGTTGCCGGGCCACCGCCGTCGGCGATCGGGACGAACTTGCTCGGGTCGATGTCGACGCCGTAGTTGGTCTTCAAGCCGGGCAGCCCGTACGCGCGTTCCTGGAATTCGGGCGGTGCGCCGATGCTGATCTCGGCCGAGTGAGGTGCAAGGTCGGCGATGGTCTTCAGATTCCACCGCTCGGCCGTCTCGCGGGTGACGACGATGGCGTCCTTGTCCTCCGCGGGTGCAGGCTCGGTGATGGCCAGCTCGGAGCCGAGTGCGTCGGGAAGCGCGGCTTCGACGTCCTCGGCGGAGGTTGCCGTCGCTTCGGGGTCGAGGTACTGCAGCAGGTTGCCGGTGTAGTCGGGGATCAGATCGATCGACCCGTCCTTGACCGCCGGGATGTACGCCTCGCGGCTTCCAATGTTGAGGGTGGTGCTCACGTCGAAACCGTTGATGCGCAGCACCTCGGCATAGATGTTGGCGATGGTCTCCGACTCGGTGAAGTTGGCCGAACCGACGATGATGGAGTTCGGGTCGTCGTTGCTTTCACCGCCGCCGCTGGACAGTGGATCGGAATTGCCGCCGCACGCGGTCAAAGCCAGGGCCGACAATGTGAGCGCAGCCAAGGCGCGCGTGGTACGGGTGATGTTCATGGGTTCCTTCCATCTGTTCCAGCGTGTGAACCGGCCCGGGTGGGTGCCTCGACGCTCACCGATGGTGATCGGGGCTAGCTTAGCCTTGAGGTTGCCCCGGTGATCATCTCGTTCGCCCCTTTTTTCCCAGCGTGCGAGAACCGTAAACCCGACCACCGACACAGTGCAGTAGGAGTGGAGTGTTGTTCGTGAAAGTGCGTGGCCTGCGAGCGCCCGTCGTCGTGTCGCTGTCCGTTCTGTTGTCCTGTCTCGCGGTGGCGTGCGGAGGGACGGAACAACAGTCGCCGATCGTCGTCGGGTCGGGTGACGACGTCCGCGACGAACTCGTGGCCGAGATCTACGCCGGAGCGTTGCGCTCGGTGGGAGCGGACGTCCGCACGGAGACGCGAATCGGCGATCGCTCCGACTATCTCGCCGCGCTCGACAAGGGCGATGTCGACGTCGTACCGGAGCTCACGGGCGAGTTGTTGGTCTCGTTCGACTCCACGTCGACCGCGACCGGCGCCGACGACGTGTTCGTCGACCTGAACAAGGCCTTGCCCGCGGGACTTTCGGTGACGGACTACGCGACGGCCGAGGACAGGCAGGCCGTCGCGGTCACGACGTCCGGTCCCTTCGCCGACGCGACCGCGGCGGCGGACATCGCATCCGGCTGCGGCGCTTCGACGCTCGTCGTCACCGAGGCCGACGCGTCCGCGGTGGACGTTCTGGCCCAGCGCTACGGCTGCACGTTCGGGTCCGTCGACACGGTGACCGACGACGAAAGTGTCGTCGACGCGCTGGCCGACGGTTCGGCCCAGGTCGGGATCATCCGAACGGCGTCGGCAGGCCCCGGTACGAAAGACCTTACGGCGCTGACGGATACGGACGAGGTGTTCGCGGCTCGAAACGTCGTACCGCTTTTTCGTGACGGAGTGTTGAGCGACAGCGAGATTCGGTCGTTTTCAGTCGTGGCAGGGGAGCTGACGACAGCGGACCTCGCCGACATGATCGGCGAGGTCCGCGGTGGTGCGTCGTCAGGCGATGTCGCTGCTCGTTGGCTCGGGGAGCACAACCTCTGACGACCGCAGGCGCGCCCCGAGGAACGCGCCGAGGTGGCGGGTTGCTTCGGCGGCTTCGCGCAGAATCGAGGTCTGCAGATGCGCGACGTGCCACAGCTTCTCGTATTCGACGTACTCGACTTCGTTGCCCGACGTCAGGAGCCGGTCGTGGAAATCCACGATCTGCGAGTAGAGCACCTCGGCCTTGCCGACGTGCATGACGATGGGCGGGAGGCCGGACAGGTCTCCGTGCAGCGGCGCGAATCCCTGATCGAGGGGATCCCCGTCGCCCAGGTAGGCCTCCGCGGCCGCGAAGGACCACGCGGTGTTGACGACGATGTCCCGGGGAAACGGCGCGTCGCGTGCACCGGGGTCGACCCACGGTGAGATGAGGCCGAGCGCAGCGGGTTTCACGCCGTCGTCGACGAGATGCCGCGCCGTTGCGACGGTCAGCCCGCCACCCGCGGAATCACCGGCGATGGCGATCCTGTCCGGTGAGTATCCGTGTGCCTTGACGAGTTCGCGGAACGCTGCGACCGCGTCGTTCAGGCCGGCGGGATACGGGTTCTCGGGCGCCAGACGGTAGTCGAGAACGTAAACGGCACTGGCTGATTCGCGCGCGAGGTGTGCCGCGAGCGAGCGGTGCGTCGCGATCGATCCGATCGTGTACGCACCACCGTGCAAGTACAACACGGCCGTGTTTCGCTCGGTTGCCCCGACGGTGATCCGCTCGGCGGGACGCCCCGCGAGGGTCGTCTTCAGGCTGACGGCGCCGTCGGGCATGGTCTGCAGCGGCGCGGCCAGATCGAGGATCCGGCGCTGCACCGAGACCGGCAACCGGGCGTCGAGCGCCAACCGGTAGAACGGTTTCAGCGCCGCGGCGACCACCGGGAGGGGCAGGTAGAAGGACTTCATCGTCCTACTTCTTTCTGGGCATGACGCGGTTGGAGATGGTGGCGACCACCCGCTGATACTTCGACCCGGTAATCCGTTGGAAGAGGTCCAACGCGATGGCGTCCGAACCGATGAGAACGCGGCCCTTGCCCTTCTCGACGCCCTTCAGAATGGTCTTGGCCGCTTGGTCGGGTGTGGTCTTCGCCAGCTTGGCGTCGAAGAACTTCGCGACGGACGCCTGGTCGTAGTTCTCCGCGACGGTGGCGTTGCGTGCGATGGCGGTCTTGATGCCGCCGGGATGGACGACGGTCATCTTCACCGGTGCCTTGGAGATCAGCAGTTCCATTCGCAGCGCCTCGCTGAAGCCACGTACCGCGAACTTCGCGGCGTTGTAGGCGGCCTGCGACGGCATCGCGAGGAGCCCGAACAGGCTGGAGATGTTGACGACGTGCCCGTCGCCCGACTCCTGCAGGAGCGGCAGAAATGCCTTCGTGCCGTTGACGACTCCCCAGAAGTCGACGTCGACGATGCGCTCGATGTCCTTGAACGACGAATTCTCGACATCACCGTGGTAGGCGATTCCGGCGTTGTTGTAGATCTGGTTGACCTTGCCGAAACGCGCTTTCACGGTCTCTGCGTAGTCGAGTACGGTCTCGCGCTGCGTCACGTCGAGGAACTGCGATTCGACCTCGCCGCCGAGTGCCTCGACCTGGCGGACCGTCTCTGCGAGCCCGGCGACGTCGACGTCGGACAATGCGAGCTTGGCCCCACGCTGGGCCAGATTCAGTGCGAGTGCACGTCCGATGCCGGACCCGGCTCCCGTGACGACGGCGACCTTGCCTGCGAAAGCGCTCACTGTACGGCTACCTTGCTCTCGGAGTCGGCGACGACATCACCGACCGGGGTGGGAAGATCCGATACTGCGACGCTACGGTACGCCGCCAGGTCGAACCTCTTGGTCAGCTGACGGAAGCGGAACGTGAAGTCCGGCCACAGCGTCGTGTTGTTGCCGTGCTTGTCGAGGTACCAGCTGGCGCAGCCGCCGTTCATCCAGACGCTCTTCGCCATCCTGTCCTGTAGGTCGGCGTTGTACTCGTCCTGCACGTCCTTGCGCACCTCGATGGTGCCGATGTCGTGCTTGTCGATCGTGTCGATGGCATCGATGACGTAGTTGAGCTGCGACTCGATCATGTAGACCATCGACGTGTGGCCGAGACCAGTGTTGGGTCCGACGAGGAAGAACATGTTGGGGAAGCCCGCGACCGCGGAGCCTTTGTAGCCCTGCTGTCCCTCTTCCTCGAACGTCTGGGCCAGCGTCTTGCCACCCTTGCCGAAGATGCCCTGGTACGCCGGCGAGTCGGTGACGTGGAAACCGGTGGCGACGACGAGCGAGTCGATCTCGCGCTCGGTTCCGTCCTTCGTGACGATCGAGCCCGCCTTGACCTCCGCGATGCCGTCGGTGACGACGTCGACGTTCGGGCGGTCGAGGGCGGGGTAGTACGCGTTGGAGATCAGCATGCGCTTGCAGCCGATGCGGAAGTTCGGTGTGACCTTCTTGCGCAGGGCCTTGTCCTTGATGCCCTTGTTGATCTGCTGCTTCGCGATGACCTCGACGATCTTCATCAGTGCCGGCTGCTTTGCGAGGCCGACGACCTGCGTCTCGCGGGCGGCGTAGATGCCGGTGCGCGACAGGCGCTGGAATCCGGGGATGCGCTTGAACGCGAACTTCTCGAGTGCGGTGTACTCGCGGTCGAATCGCGGGAGGATCCACGGTGCAGTGCGCTGGTAGATGTCGAGGTGCGACACCTTGTCGGCGATGGACGGCACGATCTGGATGGCCGACGCTCCGGTTCCGATGACGGCGACGCGCTTGCCTTCGAGCGACACGTCGTGGTTCCACTGTGCCGAGTGGAAGATGTCGCCCTGGAAGTTCTGGATGCCCTTGATGTCGGGCAGGTTCGGCTCGCACAGTGCGCCGACAGCGGTGACGACGACCTTGGCCGAGTATTCGCCCGTGGTGGCCGTGATGTCCCACCGGTTCGTGTCGTCGTTCCAGACGACGGTCTTGACGTCGGAACCGAACACGTGCCGATCGAGAACGTCGTACTTACGCGCGACGGCCGAGATGTACTTCTGAATCTCCGGCTGGGTCGAGAACGACCGAGACCAGTCCGGGTTGAGCGCGAACGAGTACGAGTACAGGTGCGACGGCACGTCGCACGCCGCACCTGGGTACGTGTTGTCGCGCCAGGTGCCACCGACGTCGGTGCCGCGCTCGAGGACGAGGAAGTTCCTCTTGCCCTTCTGCGCCAGCTTGATCGCGGCACCCAGACCGGCGAATCCACTGCCGATGATCACGGTGTCGACTTGGCGCGGCGCCGTCACGCGCTCGGAAGTATCTGTTACCGAAAGACTCATGCAAGTGAGCGTAAGAGCTTGTTGAGTGTGAGTCAATAGTTATTGACTACCATTCAGTAGGCTGGTCTCATGGCGAGTGTGAACAACGCAGTGGTGAAGCGGACGCGCATGAGTCCCGAGGAGCGTCGTGCGCAGTTGATCTCTCTGGGCACCGAGATGCTGTCCGAGCGTCCTCTCGAACAGGTGTCGGTGGAAGACATCGCCGACCAGGCGGGCGTATCCCGAGGGCTGCTATTTCACTACTTCTCGTCGAAACAGGACTTCCACCTGGCCATCGTGCGTGAAGCGAGCCGGGAAATGCTCGAACGCACCGCGCCGGACACGAGCCTCGAACCGTACGAGATCCTGCGTGACTCCATCGCGAACTACGTCGACTACGTCACCGAGAACCGGGAGACGTTCATTTCCCTGCTGCGGGGATCGGCGACGGGCGACCCCGACATGCGTGCGGTGTTCGAGGAGACCCGCAGTGCCATGGCCGAGCGGACCGTCGCGAATCTTTACAAACTCGACGTCGACGCGAATCCGACCACCGAACTCGCCGTCCGCGGCTGGATCGCGTTCGTAGAGGAAGCCACCATCTCGTGGCTGCAGGACCCGAAGATCACGCGCGACGAGCTGATCGACCTCGAAGTCGGTGCGCTCCCCGCCGTCGCCCTGGCGCCGACGATGATCGCGACGCTGCTGGGCGCAGGTTCCTAGAAACGCCGAATGGCGCCTTCGGTCACTGTGAGTGACCGAAGGCGCCATTCGCTCCGAGAAGTGACTGTCAGTCCTCGCCGACGCCCGAGAAGGCCTCGTCGATGATCTCCAGCTGCTCCACGGCGTGGACCTTGCTCGAACCCGAGGACGGGGCCGACATGGCACGACGCGAGATGCGCTTGATGTTGCTGAGCACGTCGGGCATGAGTTCCGGCATCGCGAGGCCGAAGAACGGCCACGCACCCTGGTTGGCCGGCTCCTCCTGGACCCAGCGGAACTCGGTGGCGTTCGGGTAGCTCTTGATCGCCTCGGTGATCCGACGCGTCGGAACCGGGTAGAGCTGCTCGATACGCACGATGGCGACGTCGTCGCGACCGTCCTTCTGCTTACGCGCCAGCAGCTCGTAGTAGAGCTTGCCGCTGACCATGAGGACGCGCTTGACCTTGCTGCGATCGCCGGTGCCGGTGTCGTAGGTCGGCTCGTCGAATACCGAGTGGAACTTGCCGTCGGTGAAGTCCTCGATGTTGGACACCGCGGCCTTGTTGCGCAGCATCGACTTCGGAGTGAAGACGACGAGCGGACGACGGATTCCATCGCGTGCGTGACGACGCAGCAGGTGGAAGTAGTTCGCAGGCGTCGACGGAACGGCGACGGTCATCGAACCCTCGGCGCACAGCGTCAGGAAGCGCTCGATACGGCCGGACGTGTGGTCCGGTCCCTGGCCTTCGTGGCCGTGCGGCAGCAGCAGCACGACGTCGGACAGCTGTCCCCACTTGGCCTCACCGGACGAGATGAACTCGTCGATGATCGACTGGGCTCCGTTGACGAAATCGCCGAACTGCGCCTCCCACATGACGAGTGCGTCCGGGTTGCCCACGGAGTAGCCGTACTCGAAGCCGACGGCCGCGAACTCGCTGAGTGCGGAGTCGTAGACCATGAACTTGCCGGGGTTCTCGCTGCCGATGTTGTGCAGCGGGGTGTACTCGGCGCCGGTCTTGCGGTCGATGATGACCGAGTGACGCTGCGTGAACGTGCCGCGACGCGTGTCCTGGCCGGAGAAGCGGATGTTCGTGCCCTCGTCGACGAGCGATCCGAGAGCGAGCAGCTCGCCGAAGGCCCAGTCGATCTTGCCTTCGTACGCCATCTCGCGACGCTTCTCGAGGACGGGCTTGACGCGCGGGTGCACGTTGAAGCCTTCGGGGACCTCGAGGTGGGCGTCGCCGATGCGATGCAGGATCGACTTGTCGATGGCCGTGGTCAGCTTGGTCGGCAGCTGCTGATCGAGCTCGACCGACTCGCTGGGCTCGGGGGTGAACTTCTCGAGTTCGCGCACCTCGTTGAAGACGCGTTCGAGCTGGCCCTGGTAGTCGCGGAGTGCGTCTTCCGCTTCCTTCAGGGAGATGTCACCGCGGCCGATGAGAGCTTCGGTGTAGCTCTTGCGAACGCTGCGCTTGGTGTCGATCAGGTCGTACATCGCCGGCTGCGTCATCGACGGGTCGTCGCCCTCGTTGTGGCCACGCCTGCGGTAGCAGATCATGTCGATGACGACGTCCTTGTTGAACTTCTCACGGAAGTCGACGGCCAGCTGGGCGACGCGGACGCACGCCTCGGGGTCGTCGCCGTTCACGTGGAAGATCGGCGCGCCGATCATCTTCGCGACGTCGGTGCAGTACTCGGACGAGCGCGAGTGCTCGGGAGCAGTGGTGAAGCCGACCTGGTTGTTGACGACGATGTGCACGGTGCCACCGGTGCGGTAGCCGCGCAGCAGCGCGAGGTTCAGCGTTTCCGCCACGACGCCCTGGCCCGCGAATGCCGCGTCGCCGTGGAGCATCAGGGGCAGAACCGAGAATCCACCCTCGCCCGGTCCCTTGTCCAGCAGATCCTGCTTCGCGCGAACGAGGCCTTCGAGGACCGGGTCGACGGCCTCGAGGTGCGACGGGTTCGCGGTCAGCGAGACGGCGATGTCGTTCTCGCCGAACATCTGGATGTAGGTGCCTTCGGCGCCGAGGTGGTACTTCACGTCGCCGGAGCCGTGAGCGGCCGCCGGGTTCATGTTGCCCTCGAACTCGGTGAAGATCTTCGAGTACGGCTTGCCGACGATGTTCGCCAGAACGTTCAGGCGGCCGCGGTGCGGCATGCCGATGACGACCTCGTCGAGGGCGTGCTCGGCGGCCTGGTCGATGACGGCGTCCATCATCGGGATGACCGACTCGGCACCTTCGAGCGAGAAGCGCTTCTGGCCGACGTACTTGGTCTGCAGGAAGGTCTCGAACGCCTCGGCGGCGTTGAGCTTGCTGAGGATGTACTTCTGTTGCGCCACAGTCGGTTTGACGTGTGTGGCCTCGACGCGTTCCTGCAGCCAACCGACCTGGTCGGTCTCGAGGATGTGGGTGTACTCGACGCCCACGTGGCGGCAGTAGGAGTCGCGCAGCACGCTGAGCACGTCCCGCAGCTTCATCTTGTCCTTGCCGTGGAATCCGCCGACCTTGAATTCACGGTCGAGGTCCCACAGCGTCAGGTCGTGGCTGATCACGTCGAGATCCGGGTGCATCCGGAACTTGTCCTTGGTGAACTGCAACGGGTCCGTGTCGGCCATCAGATGGCCGCGGTTGCGGTACGCCGCGATCAGTTCGAGGACGCGCGTGTTCTTGTCGACCGTGCCCTCGGGCAGATCCTTGCGCCAGCGGATGGGCTCGTACGGGATCTTCAGCGAGTGGAAGATCTCGTCGTAGAACTCGTCGCTGATCAGGAGCTTGTGGATCGTGCGCAGGAAGTCGCCCGACTCGGCACCCTGGATGATCCGGTGGTCGTACGTCGACGTCAGCGTCATCAGCTTGCCGACGCCCAGTTCGGCGAGGCGCTCGTCGGACGAGCCCTGGAACTCGGCCGGGTACTCCATGGCACCTGCACCGATGATGGCGCCCTGGCCGTTCATCAGACGCGGGACGGAGTGGACGGTGCCGATGCCGCCGGGGTTCGTCAGCGAGATGGTGACGCCCTGGAAGTCCTCACCCGTCAGCTTGCCGTCGCGTGCACGACGGACGATGTCCTCGTACGCGTTGTAGAACTGCGTGAACGTGTGGTCCTGCGTGTTCTTGATCGCGGCGACGACGAGCGAGCGGTTGCCGTCCTTGCCAGGAAGGTCGATGGCGAGACCGAGGTTGGTCGACGCGGGGGTGACGGCGTTGGGCTTGCCGTCGACCTCGGCGAAGTGGCGGTTCATGTTGGGGAACGCCTTCACGGCCTGCACGATGGCGTAGCCGAGCAGGTGCGTGAACGAGATCTTGCCGCCGCGCGTGCGAGCGAGATGGTTGTTGATGACGAGGCGGTTGTCGACCATCAGCTTCGCCGGGATCGCACGAACGCTGGTCGCGGTCGGGATCTGCAGCGACGCGGACATGTTCTTGGCGACGGCAGCAGCGGCGCCGCGGAGAACCTTGCTCGACTCTTCGTTCGTGGTGGCGGCGGGCTTCGCCGGGGCCGCGGTCTGATTGGCGCCTGCAGCCTTGGACGTCGCGGGCTTCGCCGTGGGAGCGGGCTTCGCAGCGGGCTTGGACGGCTCCGCCTTGGGTGCCTCTGCCTTGGGAGCCGCTGTCTTCGGCGCTTCGGCCTTGGGAGCGTCTGCCTTCGGTGCAGCCTTCGCCGGGGGAGCGGGAGGGGCCGGAGGAGTCTTGCCGTTGCCCTGCGCTGTACTGCCGTTCGGAGCCGACGCGGTGTCGTCACCCGCGGGCGCGTCCGGGTCGTAGTCGGTCAGGAATTCGTGCCAACTCGCGTCGACAGACGACGGGTCTTCCTTGAATCGCTGGTACATCTCGTCGACCAGCCATTGGTTTTGTCCGAATTGGGTAGTAGAGCTGCTGCTCACGGCAGTAGTTCGCCTCTTCTCTTCTCTTCGTTCCCGATCAGCGCGCGTACTTGTCCAGGCTAGACCTCGTCGGTGAGTTACCGCCGTCCGGGACATAGCTGTGGTATGTACTCACGAGTAACTGTCGGCTTCTCTGCTGACGACTCCTTGGTGTATCGGATTATTCCCGCCGCGTGTTTCGGCCGCATCCCACAGCCGCGCGTAGTGGCCCTCTCGGGCCCGCAGATCCGCGTGTGTGCCGACCTCCACGATCCGGCCTGCGTCGACGACGACGATCAGATCCGCCCGTGCCGCGGTGGCCAGTCGGTGTGCGACGACGACCGCCGTGCGCTTGCGTGCGACGGCAGTGCTCGCGGCGAGGACCTTGCGTTCGGTGGCCGGGTCGAGGGTGGCCGTCGCTTCGTCGAGGAGCAGCAGATCCGGGTCGACGAGTTCCGCTCGGGCCAGCGCGATCAGTTGCCTCTGCCCGGCCGACAGACCTTGCCCTCGCTCGCCGACGGGCTGGTGCATACCGCTCGGAAGTGCAGCGATGGTGTCGAGCGCGCCGACGGCTCGTGCCGCGGACTCGATTTGCTCGCGGCTCGCGTCGGGCTTTCCGTAGGCGATGTTGCTCGCGACGTCTCCGGTGAACAGGTGCGCTTCCTGCGGCACGACGCCCAGCCTGCTTCGGTATTCGGCGAGCCGATAGCGCCGAAGATCCGTGCCGCCGACGCGGACCGATCCGGACGTCGGATCGTAGAACCGGGCAAGCAGTTTGACGACCGTCGACTTGCCCGCGCCGGTCTGTCCGACGAGCGCGACGGTCGTACCGTGCTCGATTGTGAGATTGACCTCACGCAGCGCCTCGGTGTCCGCACCGCCATAGCGGAAGCCCACGTCGTCGAGACGAATGTCACTGCGGAGATGCCCGTTCTCGATTTCGACGACGTCACCCGACGACGCGGTCTCGATCGAACTCGGAGTGCGCAGAAGATCACCGATGCGGCGGACGCCGACACTGGCCTGCTGGTAGCCGTCGAACACCTGGGAAAGCTGCTGGATGGGCCCGAACAGCAACCCGAGGTACAGCACGAACGCGACGAGCGTGCCTGCCGAGGTTGCCCCGGTCGCGACCTGATGCGCGCCGACGAGGACGACGAGCGCCAGCGCGAGATCGGAGAGGAACGTGATGAACGGGAAGAACACCGAGATCGCGCGTTGAGAGCGCATGCGGCTGCGGCGATAGCGGTCGGCACGTTCGGAGAATCGTTCGGCGGCGAACTCCTCGCGCCGGTACGCCTGCGCCGAGCGCAGACCCGCGATGTTCTCCTGGAAATCCGCGTTGACCGCCGAGATGCGCTCACGGGATGCCGAATACGCGGCCGAGGAGACCTTGCGGAAAACGAGGATGGCCACGATCAGCGGCGGGACCACGGCGAGCGCGACGAGCCCGAGAGTCGGATCGGTGATCAGCAACGCGGCCGAGATGCCGAGGACGGTGATCAGGCTGACCACGGCGGTCGACGCGCCTGTCTGGATGAACGAGGACAGCGCGTCGACGTCGGTGGTCATGCGCGTCATGATGCGACCGGACAGTTCGCGTTCGTAGTAGTCGAGGCCGAGACGCTGGATGTGCGCGTAGCTACGCACGCGAAGACCGAACAGCACGCGTTCGCCCGCGCGGGCCGTGACGACGGTCGTTGCGCAGATGACGAACCACCCCACGACGGCCAGCACGACGCCTACTCCGGTGGCCACCCACAGTGCGCCGGAGTCGCCCCGGGCGACGCCGGAGTCGACGGCGTACCGCACGATCGACGGGAACGCGATCGACGACAGCGAATCCAGCGCGAGCAGGACGACGACGAACGTCAGAAGCCACCGCACGGGCTTCAGCAGGCGTGAGAGTCGGAAGTGCGGATCGGCGGTGCGCAGTGCGGGCCCGCCGGTCGCCGGGTCCTCGGTCGCCGGAGGAAGAGCGTCGACGGCCTTCTGCAGCTCGGGCGTCGACGCGACGTTGCCGAGAGCTCCTGTTGCACCCCCGCCACCCCGGCCCGGTGCACCCCCACCGCCCCGGCCCGGTGCGGTGGCGCCCGGTGCACGGGCAGATTCGGACGGTGTGACTGCGGGCCACAGCGTCTCCTCGCTCGGCTCGCATCCGCGGCACGCGGCGTCCTCGTCGTACACGGGGTCGTCGGACTCGCCGCCGGCGAGGAGTGCTCGGAACAGAGGACACCGCTCGTCGAGCTCGTCGACGGTTCCCGTGTCGATGATGCGGCCGTCGTCGAGCACCGCGACGCGATCGGCGAGCGACAGCGTCGAGCGACGATGCGCGAGGATGACGGTCGTCCGGTCACGCTGAGCGCGCAGTGCGTCGAAGATCTTCGCCTCGGTCGCGGCGTCGACGGCGGAGGTGGCGTCGTCCAGAACCAGGACGCGTGGATCGGTCAGCAGAGCCCTCGCGAGCGCGATGCGTTGGCGCTGACCACCGGACAGCGTCAGGCCACGCTCGCCGACGGTGGAGTCGTAGCCCTCGGGCAGTTCGACGACGAAGTCGTGTGCCTCGGCGAGAACGGCTGCTCGCTCGATCTCTTCTGCCGACGCGTCGGGCCTGCCCAGCGCGATGTTCGCGGCGATCGTGTCGGAGAACAGGAAGGGCTCGTCGAACACGAGCCCGACGGCTCCGCGTAGCTGCTCGGCGCTGATCTCGCCGACGTCGAACCTCTCGCCGTCGGACGTGAGCGCGACCGACCCAAATTCCGGGCTGTAGAAGCGAGGGAGAAGCAGAGACAGTGCCGTCTTGCCCGAACCCGCATGTCCGACGACGGCGACGCTCTCTCCCGGCGCGACCGTGAGATCCAGCTTCTGCAGGACGTCGCGCTGCGGATCGAATCCGAACGTCACACCGGCGAGGTCGATACCGAGGGGACCGTCGGGGAGGCGTCGGGGATGCGACGGCTCGGGTACGGACGGCTCGGTGTCGACGACCTCGTACACGCGCTCGACCGCCGCGCGCGACAGCTGGGCCATGACGACGACGGACGACAACGTCCGGGTGATGGCCGACAGCGTCGCCACGTAGGTCGCGAACGCAAGGAACGTGCCGATCGTGATGTGGCCGTGCAGCGCGAGGTAGCCGCCGAGCGCGATGACTCCGACGAGTCCGAGCTGCGGGATCGCCGCCATCGACGGTGCGAATCGTGAGTTGATCTTCGCCGACCGCATTCGTTCGGCGAACAGCGTTCGGCCGAGACTCTCGAGACGGTCGACGGACCGAGATTCCTGGCCGAACCCCTTCACGACGCGCACACCGGTGACCGTCTCCTCGACGTGCTGCGCGAGATCGGCTGCTCGCTGTTGCGCGGACCAGGTGGCCGCGAACAGAGTGGGCCGGATTCGGTACACGACGAAGGCCACTCCGGGCACGATCAGCAGCGCGACGACCGTCAGCAGCGGCGACAGATACGTCATGACGCCCAGCGCGAGGAAGAACTGCAGCAGCGCACCCGCGGACAGCGGCACCATCGCGAGCAAGCCCTGCACGAGTTGCAGGTCGGTGATGGACCGGGACACGACCTGACCGGTGCGAATGTCGTCCTGGCCACGGCCGTCCAGTCGTTGCAGCGATGCGAGAAGGCCCAGCCTCAGGTCGTGTTGCACGTCGATCGACAGTCGGCCGGCGAGGAACCGACGTCCGAACTGACAACCGAATCGAACGACACCGAGTGCAGCGATGGCCGCGGCGACCACGACGATCGTGCTGTTGTCGCCTGCGGCCGCGTCGTCGACCGCGACCCGTGTCAGCAGGGGGAACGAGATGTCGATGGCAGCGGCGATCATCGTGACCGCCAGGGCGCCGATCGCGGTTTTCCGGTGTAGCCAGCACTGCGCACCGAGCCGGCGAATCCAGCCGATCGGTCTGTCTGCAGCGCGTAGGTCGTTACCGTTCCTTGGCATCGCTCTCAAAGGTAGACCGAGCCACCGACAGCGTTACTGGACGATGTCGCGCTGTCGGGTGCGCCACCACCCCGCGGCAGCGAGTCCGATCGCCCACAGAGCCAGCACGACGGGCGCCCACGGCCACGACATCAGGAACGGAGCGTCGTCGGTGTCGCCCACGGTGACCGTCGCGAGCGACGATGCCGCGGGGGTAAGCACCGAGCCGTTCGGGATCCCGAGTCCGGCAAGTATCGAGACCAGCATGGTCTCGCCCATCGGGAACCATGCGACGACGACGATTGCGGACCACGTCGGTGAACCGAACAGCAATCCGAGGCCGATGCCGATGACCGCCCACGCGACGACGGCGAACAACCCGGCGACGACGACACCGATCACGTGCGCGTTCAAGGTGAAGGTGGCGGGGGAGAAGAGCAGCAGGCAGACGATGCTTCCGATCTCGACCGCGAGCCCGTATCCGAGAGCGAACAACGCGGTGACGAGGATCTTCGTGAGGATCACCCGGTCGCGTCCGCGGGAGGTGAGGAACGACGTCGTGATCGTGTCGTGCCGGAACTCGGTGCCGCCGTTGACCGCGGCGAAGACGGCCGCGAACACCATTGCGACGCCGAGCGCCGCGTACAGGCCGAAGATCGCGAAACCGCCCTCGATGTCGAGGTCGCTCACGCTTTCGGAGATCGCCGACGAGATGGCGCTGGCGAAGATGCCCACGACGATCGGCGGCAGAGCCAACAGCCACCAGAACTTCAGCGTGGTGACCTTGCGGAGTTCCGCGGTCAGCAGTGTCATGAACGGCCTCCGTTCCAGGGCGACGACGCGTGGTTCGGTGGAGGTCCGTAGCCGGGTCCGTGATGCGGTGCCGGGTAGCCCCGCTGCATCGGTCCGACCGGGGCGCTCGCGTACTGACCTGCGGTCATCGACAGGAACACGTGCTCGAGATCGACGTGCTCGTACACGGTGCCGAACACCGTCAGGCCGGCGTCGGCGGCGATTCGGACGATCGTGTCGGTGTCGCTGCCTGCGACGCCGAGCCTGCCGTCGGGAAGCAGTTGTGCGTTGGTGACTCCGTTCGACGCGAGTGCCAACGCCAGCGCGGCAGGGTCGGAGACGGCGACGAGTGTTCGGCTCGGCCGCGACGCGCGGAGTTGCTCGACGGTGCCCTGATACATGAGCGATCCGGCGCTGACGATGACCAGATGGTCGACCGTCGCTTCGACCTCACGCAGCAGATGCGACGAGATCAGAACGGTACGGCCACCGGCCGCGTAGGACTTCAGGAAGTCGCGAAGCCACGCGATACCTTCTGGATCGAGGCCGTTGGCGGGCTCGTCGAGAACGAGAATCTCCGGGTCACCGATTAGCGCGGTGGCCAATGTCAGCCGTTGTCGCATGCCGAGCGAGAAGCCGCCGACCTGACGGTCACCGACGTCGGACAGCCCGACGAGGCCCAGCATCTCGTCGGCTCGCGCGTCCGGAACACCGACGGCCGAACAGTAGATGCGCAGATGTCCGCGTGCCGTTCGCTTGGGATGCAGGCTGCGCGAATCGAGAACGGCGCCCACTGCGCGCGCCGGGTGCGTCAGCTCGGAGAACGGAACGCCCGCCACATACGACGCACCTGCGGTGGGCCGTACGAGACCGAGCAGCATGCGCAGGGTCGTCGTCTTGCCCGAACCGTTGGGCCCGAGGAACCCGGTGATCGATCCGCGCGGCACGGAGAAGCTGAGGTCCGACACCGCGCGGACCGCCCCGAAGAACTTGGTCAGACCCTGCGCTTCGAGCGCACTGACAGCGAAGCCGTACGTCATGCGTCAAGACAGTACGGCTTCGTTCCGACGGATGGGTGTCAGCCCAGGAACGCCGCCGCTACCTCGCGGTAGGTGACCGCCGGGTCCGCGTGGTCCGGCAGCGCGTGCACGGTGACGTGCGATGCCCCTGCGTCGATGTGCTCGTGCAGACGTCGGGCAATGGACGCGGCGTCACCGTGCGCGACGAGGGCGTCGATCAGTCGATCGCTTCCACCGTCACCGATTTCCTCGTCCGTGTACCCGAGGCGCTTCAGATTGTTGACGTAGTTCCGCAGCTGCAGGTACGGGTTGTTCACCGGCGGCCGACCGATCTCGCGGCCCTTCACCGGGTCCGTCTCCAGGACGACTTTGTGTTCCGGTGCCAGCACCTTGTCCGGTCCGAGGATCGCGCGTGCCTCGGCGGTGTGTTCGGGTGGCGTCAGATAGGGGTGTGCGCCCGCGGCCCGGTCGGCGGACAGCTTCAGCACCTTCGGTCCGAGCGCTGCGAGAACGCGTCGGCTCTCCGGGACGCCGCCCTCGTCGAGCGTGTCGAGGTACGTCACGAGAGCGTCGTACGGCTTCGTGTACTCCTGCGTTGCCTCGGGATGTCCCGCGCCGATGCCGAGCAGGAACCGTCCGGGGTGCTTCTTCTCGATGCGCTGATACGACTCGGCCACCTCGGCTGCGTCGGCCGACCAGATGTTGACGATGCCGGTCGCGACGACGATGGACTCGGTCGCGTCGAGCACCTCTTCGGCCGACTCGAGATCGGCGGGAGGCGAGCCCCCGAGCCAGATCGTGCCGTAACCGTTGCTTTCGATCTGCTTGGCGAGCTCAGGCGGTATCCCCGAGAAGTGCCTCCAGATGCCGAGCCTGCCGAGTGCGGGTGTGTCGGTGATCGTCATGTTCCCTCCAACGTTCGCTTCGGGTCGAAACATTTCAGTCGGGCTCGATGATGCGGCTTTCAGGCCAGGCGGCAGGCGGGGGACCGAACGCGTCCCGAGCATTGCGAATGACGCCCTTGCCGATCGCACGATTGCCTGCGCCGCCGATGACCGCCCCTATTCCGGCGGGAAGCAGCTTGCCGAACAGCAGGGCACTCCGTTTCGCGAGGTACTTCGAGACGAACTTCTTCACGAGCGACCGGTTCATGTTCGCCATCGCGCCACCCGGAATGCGAGACGTGACAAGCGTTCCCCAGTTCTTCGCCGACGTGCCGACGGTCTTCTGCACGATCTGCATTCCGGATTCGCCCAGCGCGACCGCGAGCACGAGGGCGCGTCGTTGCTGGTGGTCGTGGACGGGAATGCCGTGCACCGACGCGACCGACAGGGTGAGCAGCGCCGACGACTCGATGAAGAACGCCGTCTCCGCACCTACCGCTGTCAGCGATGCGATCGTGCCGATCGCCGGAACTGCCGCCGCGCCGCCGACGGCACTGCCGCTGCCGGTCACCGCGAGCAGGAAACGGTTCTCGAGGCGTTCGATCAGCTGCGCGGGGGTGTCGTTCGGGTGTTGACGACGCATGTGCGCCACGTACTTCTCGACGGCCGGTCCCTGGAGGCGGCTGGCGTTGTCGAGGATGCCGACGAGGGCCTTCTCGACGCGTCCGCCCTCCTTGATGACGTCGACCTGGTCGTTCTTCTTGCTCGCCACGCCCCGCTCCGTTCGATCCCTTCGGTGCCGGTTGTCGGCACCGAACCGCTGGTACCCGTTCGGTGTCGGTTCTACCCTGAACGCATGAATGCCGTGTCGTTCTCATTCGTCCAAGACGAGGACGGGTGACCGGGGAAGGATCGCAGTCATGACACAGGAAACAGGTACCGCAACCGCAATCTGGCCGTGCTTCGCCTACGCGGACGCGCGTGCCGCCATCCGCTTCCTCGTCGACGTGTTCGGCTTCACCGAGGCGGCCGTGTACGGCGACGGTGACGTCGTCGAGCATGCCGAGCTCAGGTGGCCGGAAGGCGGCGGCGTCATGCTCGGAAGCGCACGCGACGACTCCCCGCTCGATCCGGGCGTCGGGAACGTCTACGTCGTCACGGCCGACCCCGACGCCGTACTCGAACGGGTCACCCGAGCCGGTGCCCGGGTGACCCGTCCGATGAAAGAAGAGGATTACGGCAGCCGCGGATTCACGTGTCGTGATCCCGAGGGCATCACGTGGAGCTTCGGCACCTACGCCGGCACCCAGTGATCCGCCGGGACCTGCTCGTCCTTGCTTGGCGGATGCGGCGCGGTGCCGTCGCCGAACGGGCGTCCGCCGAGTGATTCGCGGCCGTGGGGCTCGAGCCACCCGTGCAGCTCGGGCCCCTTCGGTACGACGCCGGTGGGATTGATGTCGCTGTGCACGACGTAGTAGTGCCGCTTGATGTGGTCGAAGTCGACGGTGTCACCGAAGCCCGGGGTCTGGAACAGGTCGCGGGCGTAGTTCCACAGCGTCGGGATCTCGCTGAGCTTGCTGCGATTGCACTTGAAGTGACCGTGGTAGACGGCGTCGAAACGCACGAGTGTCGTGAACAGACGTACGTCTGCTTCGGTGATCGTGTCGCCGACGAGGTATCGCTGGTCGCTGAGGCGGCCTGCGAGCCAGTCCAGGGCGTCGAACAGGCGGTCGTATGCCTTGTCGTACGCCTCCTGCGATCCGGCGAAGCCGCACCGGTAGACACCGTTGTTGACCTCGGTGAACACGCGCTGGGCCACGTCGTCGATCTCGCTGCGCAGCGCCTCGGGGTACAGATCGGGTGCACCGTCGCGGTGGTACTGCGTCCATTCGGTGGAGAAGTCCAACGTGATCTGCGGGTAGTTGTTCGTGACGACCTGGCCGGTCGAGATCTCGACGATCGCGGGCACCGTGATGCCACGCGGGTAATCGGGGAAACGGGCGAAGTAGGCGTCCTGCAGTCGCGGAATCTTCAGGACCGAGTCGACGCCACCCGGTTCCTCATCGAAGTTCCAGCTGCGTTGGTCGTGCGTCGGGCCAGGGATGGCCAGGGAGATGGCGTCCTCGAGCCCGAGCAGGCGACGCACGATGATGGATCGATGCGCCCACGGGCATGCCCGTGCCGCGACGAGGCGGTAGCGGCCCGCTTCGACGGGATACCCGTCGCGGCCGTCCGCGGTGATGCGGGTTTCGATGTAGTTGGTGTCGCGTACGAATTCCTTGCCGTTCTCGACGTAGCTCATGAATTCAACGTACGTCGACCGAGACGAGCACGCCCCACTCTTCGTACCCGAGCCTCGCGCCGAGGCGACGGGCCGTCGTGTTCTCCACGTCGCATCGCCATTGCGGAATCATGCCCTCGTCGAACGCGTCGTTCGTCGCAAGACGAGCCACCACCTGAGCGTTGCCGCGGCGGCGCGCCGTCGGTGCCGTCAACACGCCGACGTCCGCGAGTACGCCCTCCCATTCGAGATACGCGGCCGCAGCGAGTGGCGCGGCGGATTCTGCGGGCCTGTCGTCGTCGAGCAGGGTGAACCAGGACCGTTTGCGGGTCAGATCGGCGGCGATGACGTCGTCGGGTGCGCATCGGCCTTCGAGGTCGAGCACGTGGCCGAGGTCGTGGGAGATCAGAGGGTCGTGTCGATCCAGCTCGGTGCCGATGTCGCCCGCGAACGACAGCACGATCGGCCCGTGGGTCCGGCCGGGTGCCCCGCACGACGACGCCAGGGCGCCGCGTCGGGCAAGCTCGTCGTCCGACCTGTCGGCCGCCTCGGAGACAGCTGCTTCCGGCCCGACCAGGGCGGTGGCGTCGCCGAGACGAAGGAATGTGACCGACGTCGCCTCCGGGACGACAAGGATGTGACGGCGTCCGTCACGCAGCGCAGAGTCGGCGAGCCCCAGGTGTCTGGACCATGCAAGGCGGATGATGTCGTGATGATGCGAATCCACCGGGTCCACGCTATCTCGAAGTTTTTCGCCCCCGACGTTTCGCATGACTCAGAACAATGGCATGATCACGGATGAGATTGGAGCTTCGACGTGAAGGTCCAGCTCGCTACAGAAGGTTTACGGTATGACGCAGGGCAGTGTTAAGTGGTTCAACGGCGAAAAGGGCTTCGGCTTCATCGAGCAGGACGGTGGCGGACCTGACGTGTTCGTTCACTACTCCGAGATCCAGGGAACTGGCTTCAAGACGCTCGACGAGGGTCAGCGCGTGGAGTTCGAGGTCGGCCAGGGTCAGAAGGGCCCCCAGGCAACGGGCGTTCGCGCTATCTGATCCCCTTTCAGGGATCGCCAAACCCGGGTTTTGCTGACGGCTCTACGCTGTCCCACTACCGGTGACGAGAGGCCGGACACACGGAGAGAGATCTCCGAGTGTCCGGCCTCTCGTTCGTCAGGCGGCGTCGCCGCACGTGCGCGCGAATGTATAGAGGGATACACATTCGCGCGCACGTGCGCCGAAGGCGCCTACTCGCCGATCCACTCCGCGAGAAGGTGATGAATGTGTCTGATCTTCAATTCCTGGTACCGGGCGAGGGGGATCGTCTTCGCCTGCGTCGTCTTCAGCCCTCGCTGGACCTTCGGCATGTTGTAGGCATCCTGGTCGAACACCCGGGCCGAACTTCCGAGAATCGTTGCCTCCAACCATGATTGGTCGGGGTCGAGCCATTGGGTCTTGGCCGGCTTCGGCCGTTCACCCTTGAACGGCCCGAGGAGGTAAACGTCCATGATCGACGTTTCGTGGTCGTCGCCGTTGGGCCGAAACCGGTACACGATTCGCTGGTAGGCGCCCCACGGATGAAAGTTCGGGAACACCGTGTAGTAGATGCTGTCCAGTGACTCGGCGTCGGACATGTTGTCCGCCTTGACATCTCCGATGACATCGCGCAGTCCTTCGCGGGCGAGCATGCCCGACATCTCGCGAGCGGTCACGCCGTCCGGAAGCGTCACCATGGGATCTTCGTCGATACGGGCGTCGACCATCGAGTCGAACATTTCCTGCTCGGTGGGGACGAAGTTGATGTGGGGGCTCGGGACTCCGTTGGCGGTGATGCCGCGGTTGAAGTTTCCCCAGCTGTCGTACTGGCTGTTGGAGTCCCCGGTCCCGACGACGCGTTGTGGATGCGTCGTGATCACGTGAAACGCTTCGGAGAATGCCTCCTGCGCGATCTTCCAGTTCGCTTGGATGACCTGAGCGACGTGGGCTTGGATGTACCGATCCTCGAGTGGCCACGCCTCGAAGTGCTTACCGAGATCCCCGAGAAAGCTGTCGAGCGATTCGGATTCGGGGTCCATGTTGATGAACACGAAGCCGCCCCAGGTGCCGACCTTCACCTGCGGAAGGTCCATCTTCCCCTGATCGACCTGTGGAAAGTCCCAGGCGCACGTCATCGACTTCAGGGTCCCGTCGAAGTTCCACGCGAAACCGTGGAAGGGACAACGTATTTCGTTACCTGCAGGTCCGGCCTCCTCGCGTAGCGTTCGTCCGCGGTGCAGGCACGAGTTGTAGAACGCGCGGATGCTCATGTCCTTGCCGCGCACGATGAGGATGGACTTCTCGCAGATCTCGTAGACGAGTGTGTCGCCGGGCTCGGGAATCTCCTCCTCGCGGCACGCCATCTGCCACACCTTGTACCACACGCGGTCTCGTTCGAGCTCGTGATATCTGCGGCTGATGTAGCGCGAGACCGGTACGAAATTCTGGTCCTCGTAGAGGTCGTGGCTTTCCTCACGCAGGATGGGCGGAACCGGGTGGGTGTCGGTGTCGAGAAGGCGTTGGTAGCCCATTCCGTTCTCGATGAATCCGTCGTCGGTCCCCGACGGCGGGCGATCCTCGATATCGGTCACAGCTTGCCTCCTTTGTCCAGCGCCGCGGCGCGGGCTTCCTCGGCGAGTTTGTCGGCTTGCATCTTCTCCAGTAGCTTCGCGGCTCCCATGAAGCGCCGGTTCTGGGTGATCGGAATAGGTTCTCGCGGACCGAGTCCCACCCAGCGCGCCAGTTCGGGATCGACGGCTTTCACCTCACCGTGCAGGTACCTGCCCTCGGGGTCGAACGTTCCGGTTCGTCCGTCGCGAGTGGTCACCAAGACGTTGAAATCGTCGTCGAATTCGTAGATCGCGTGGCTCATCGGATGCTTGATCTGTCGCATCGCGGTTCTCCTTGAAGCGGGGCTGAGGCCTTACTTAACGTCGAATGCACTTACTGTAACAGTGGCACGTGACGGCAGACACATATTTCTTGAATTGGACTACATAAAGCCCTGCGGTCGAGCGGCCCAGTGCACGGCACCTGCCACCAGGCGTCGGTACACCGGATCGCCGAGGGTGGCCGCCGAGTCTCCGGGCTGCAGGTAGACCAGACGGCTTCGACCATTGGTTTTAGTCCACCCGCACAGCGACGAGCCGGGCTCGTGATGCCACCCCTCGCGTTCGCCGCGCCTGCCGGCCATGGCGAGGGCGGTGGACCAGTGCACGGCGTCGGTCATCTCGGCGTCACTACGCAGCAGGGGCGTCACGTCGTCTTCGAACACCTGGCACAGGTACGTCTCGTCGACGATGTCGAAGGTCGGGGGGATCCCCTCGACGACCGGGTGCGACGCATCCGCAACCGAAATTCGTTGGGGTACGTCGAGTCGGTAGCCGGAATCGGGTTCGTCGATTCCGCGAACGACGCCCGGTCGATAGAGATATTTGCCCCCCACGAATTCCGACCACCCTTCCCAGGTCGCCCACGACGCGATGGCGTGGTGCAGGACCACGTATCCCAGTCCCGTCGTCGGTGCCGACGCGATCGCGTCGCGTAACGCAGCGGGGGGATCGGACGGTTCGGGCAGCGTCCCCGGCATGTCGTAGTGCAGGCAGACGTCGAAAGTCGTCAGCTCGGTGGGCCCGAGGTCGACGTCGGGATGTTCGAACCAGGTGACGTCACCGGGCAGAGACTCCAGCAGGGAAGCGAAGGCGTCGCGGTCGAACGAATGCCCTCCGGTGAACGCGGCGATGCGCATGGACACACTCCAGAACTCGACAGAACAACTGTGGTTGCAGTCAAGTTACTCGAATGCACCGGCGTGAGCGGCTGTTTCAGCGACCCACGATCATCTTCGAACACACGTCGTTGATCGCGGCGCGCAGACGCGGTGTGGAGATGTTCGACAGTGGTCCGCCCTCGATGCGCAGAGGCTGAATGGCGATCGTGGTTCCGATCATCGTCCGAACTCGCAACGATCGCGCGGCCTGCTGGGCGGCCGCTGCCCGCTTGTTCGACGGGATCTCGACGGCAGGGAAGTAGTCGAACGCCCGTCGGATATGGCGCTCCATGTACTCCTTGGTCAGCAGGCGTGTCCCGGGAGTGGCTCCGCCCGCGATCTGGAGAAACAGCATGCGCGACGCGTTCGGATGTTCCGCGGTCCAGTCCCACACCGCATCGATGACGGCACGGAACGAATCCGCGTCGGCGTCCACGTCGTCGGGCCTGGTGTTCTGTGCGGCGGCCGAGCTCGCGTCCATCGCGTAGCCGAGAGCGCTCTCGAACAGTTCTTCCTTGCTCGAGAAGTGGTAGTAGACCGCGGTCGCCACCATGCCTGCTGCTTCGGCAATCTCCTGGATCGACGCCTCGGCGAACCCTTTCGTCGAGAACACTCGAACGGCGGCCTGGACGATGAGATGCCGACGGGACGGCCGATGTGCGGAATTCTTGGTCGATGCAGCAGGCGCGGGGTCGGCAGGCATCGGTTCGCCGCCGGATTCGTCGTCGACCTGCGTCGCGAGATCCTCGTCGACAGCTTTCCGTCGCGCCACAGCGTGCTCCCGTTCTCGTCGGCCCCTCGGGTGGGTCCATCCTCACACACCACGTCCACGGGTCGGGCGACCTGTTCGCGACGAGAAGCGGGTCGCCCACCGCCGGGCCGACACCCTGCCTGTCATGATCTAGGTCATGACAGGCAAGAAGGGGACGGCGAGGAGCACCGGTAAGGCCTCGGAGGACGGGAGCGTCAAACGTGCCGCCCACCGGCCGTCGCGTCGCGAGATGGTGATCGACGCTGCCATGCATCTGTATTCGGTGCGGTCCATCGAGGACGTGACGGTGGCCGACATCGCTGCCGAGGCGCAGATGACCTCGGCCGCTGTCTACTACCACTACCCGTCGAAGGACGACGTCCTTCTCGGTGGGCTTCGCCTGTATTCGGAGGGTCTGCTCGACGAAGTACGCCGTCGGATCGACAGCGATGACTCGGCTTCTCTGGGCGACGTCATCGTCGGGCTGCTCGAATGGACGGATCAACATCGCCCGGCGTCGCTCGTGTACTTCGTGCACTCACCCGGGTGGAGCTTGTCCATCGAGTCTCTTCGTCGGAGTGTTCGTTTGACTGTGCTGAATTTGTTCATGGCAGAACTGCGCACCCGGCACGGGATCACGGTTCGGGCGAAACAGGCTGCAGCCGCGACCGCGTTGTCGAGTCTGTTGGAAGTGTCGATGTCGTCCTGGCTCACCGAGGACGCGGTACTGGCCAACCTCGGGCGCAGACGGTTCTCGGACGAAGTGCGCGACGTGGCGGCCGACATCGCAAGCCTGTGACGGGGCCGGCGCAGAAAATTTCTCCCAAGTATCTTTAGACCGACGATAGTTTGTGGTTGACTCGGACCATGCTCAGTCAGCCGCGCGCTCGGTCCATCGACCTCGACAACCCGTTCGCCCCGTTGAACGGTCTGTGCGAGCTGGTGCTCGTGCGTCACGGCGAGCAGAAGTTGAGCAAGGATCTCAGCGCAGGCGAGACCGTCGACCCGCCGCTGTCCGAGCTCGGTGAGCGTCAGGTCGACGCCGTGGCCGAGCGATTGGCTGCAGCCCGTGTGGACGCCGTCTACAGTTCACCGTTGAGTCGTGCACTGCGCACCGGAACCGCGATTGCGGAACGTCACGGGCTGACCCCGGTCGTCCGCTCCGAACTCGTGGAATACGAAGCGTGGCAAAGATTTCCGGCCGACCGATCCCCGTTCGAGGTCCTGCCGCACGACGAGATCGCCGCGATATTCCGTGACCACATTCGAACGCGGCGGTACGAGGTCTTCCCGTACGCCGAGGACGCCCAGGCGTTCCGCGAGCGTGTGCTCGGCGTCGTGGAAACGATCGTGAACGATCACCTCGGTGAACGTGTCGTGGTGACGTGTCACGGAGGCGTCATCAACGCGGTGCTCGCCCACGCGCTCGGCAGCGGTCTCGACATGCCGGTGCGGGTCCACCACACGTCGTTGAGCGTCGTTCGCGGCGCCGACACTCGTCGCGCCGTCCAGTCGGTCAACGACTTCACGCACGTGCTCGACTTCCAGACCCATGTCGGAATCATGAATCAGTAACCGCCGCAACACCGCACACGAACTTTCGACACCGGCGCCCAGCGCCCACAGCAGCCAAGGAGTCATCACATGGATCTCGGTCTCGCCGGAAAACGAGCGCTCGTCAGCGGCGCGAGCCGTGGAATCGGCCTGTCGATCGCACGCACTTTGCTTGCCGAAGGTGCGTCGGTCGGAATCTGCGCGCGCGGAGAAGAACACCTTTCCGACGTCGCCGCCGAATTGTCCGGGGCTGGAACGGTTTTCCACAAGGCGGTCGATGTCGGCGACGCCGCTGCCGTCGCGTCGTTCGTGGACGACGCCGCGGCAGCGCTGGGCGGAATCGACATCGTCGTCGTGAACGCCTCCGCTGCCACCGGCAAGGGCCCGCAGGCTTGGCTGAACAGCTTCAACGTCGACCTGATGAGTCTGGTCAACTTCATCGAGGCGGCGACGCCGCACCTCGAGACGAGCGACGCCGCGTCGGTGGTCACCATCAGTACCACGTCCGCTCTCGAAGCCGGGCCGATCACGACGGCCAACAGTTACGCTGCGCTCAAAGCAGCTGTGCTGCAGCACTCGTCGGCTCAGGCCCGAGCGCTCGGTCCGAAGGGAATCCGAGTCAACGCAGTGTCGCCCGGTCCGATCTTCTTCGAGGGCGGGGCGTGGGACACCATTCAGAGCAGCCGCCCGGCCTTGTACGAGGCTGCGCTCGCGTCCGCGTCTCTGGGCAAGCTCGGTGCCGCCGAGGACGTCGCGAACGCGGTGTCCTTCCTGGCATCGCCCGCAGCCGGGCACATCACCGGGACCAATCTGGTGGTCGATGGCGGGTTCACCAACCGCTTCGATTTCTGAGTTCGCGATGGGTGACGACGTGACCACCGCCGCGGACGTGGTGATTCTGGGCGGCGGATCGGGAGGGTACGCGTGTGCGCTTCGCGCCGCGCAGCTCGGAATGTCGGTCGTCCTGATCGAGGCGGGCAAGCTCGGGGGTACCTGTCTGCACAACGGGTGCATTCCGACGAAAGCGCTGCTGCACGCCGCCGAGATCGCCGACTCCGTAAAGGAAGCAACGAGTTTCGGGATCAAGGCGACTCTCCATGGTGTCGACATGAGCGCGGTGAACAGCTACAAGGACGACGTGATCGCCGGCTTGTACCGCGGTCTGCAGGGCTTGATCGCGTCGCGGTCCATCGACGTCGTCGTCGGCCACGGGCGTGTCGTCGGCGAACGTACCGTCGAAGTGACGCACGACGGCGGCGGCACCAGCACCTACCGCGGCGACGCGCTCGTGCTCGCGACGGGCTCGCAGTCGAAGTCCTTGCCCGGCCTGGACATCGGTGGGTCGGTCGTGACGAGTGACGGCGCACTCCAGCTGGGCGACGTGCCCGGCCGCGTCATCGTGCTCGGCGGTGGGGTCATCGGATGCGAATTCGCGAGTGTGTGGTCGTCGCTCGGTGCCGACGTGACGATCGTCGAGGCCGCCCCTCGCCTGCTCCCCACGGAAGACGTGTGGGTGTCGAAGCAGGTCGAACGAGCATTCCGCAAGCGTGGTCTGACGCTGCGCACCGGAAGTTCTTTCGCGAGTGCGGCACAGCGTTCGGGCGGTGGCGTCGACCTGGAGATGGCGGACGGAAGCCGTCTCGACGCCGACCTGCTGCTCGTCGCCGTCGGACGAGGTCCCCGCACCGACGGCATGGGTTTCGTCGAAGCTGGAATCGACCTCGATCGCGGGTTCGTGGTCACCGACGAGTGGCTGCAGACGTCCGTGCCCGGGGTCTTCGCCGTCGGAGACATCGTGGCCGGACCACAGCTGGCCCATCGGGGATTCGCTCAGGGAATTCTCGTGGCCGAACAGCTGGCCGGGCTCGACTGTATGCCCGTGAACGACAGGGGTATTCCGCGGGTGACGTACTCGAACCCGGAAGTGGCTTCGGTCGGGCTGACCGAGGCCGAGGCGCGCGAGCAGTACTCGGACGTGTCGACTGTGGTGTACGACCTCGGTGGAAACGGTAAGAGCCGCATCCTGCGCACATCCGGCGGTGTCAAGCTCGTTCGTGCGGGCGACGACGGACCGGTCGTCGGCATACACCTGGTCGGTGCTCGCGTCGGTGAGCTGATCGGAGAGGCGCAGCTCATCTACAACTGGGAAGCCACGGCAGGCGACGTCGCTCAGCACGTCCATGCACATCCCACGCAGGCAGAGGCGCTGGGTGAAGCGCACCTCGCCCTCGCGGGCAAGGCGTTGCACGCGCACGATTGAAGCCACAGGAGGAACGATGTCGGGACCGGCAGGTCGGATCGACGCGGTGTTGGTGTGCGGCGGGCAGTGGCACGACTTCGACTATGCGCGTGTGGAATTGCTGTCGGAACTGGCCCGGTACGAGAACGTGCGCACCAGGGTGTTCGAGGACTACGACTGCGCTGATGCCCTGGCTGCGGCAGATGTGCTGATCACGTATACCTGCAACCGAATTCCCGACGCGACGCAGCAGAAGACGCTCGCCGACTTCGTTTCTCGCGGAGGCCGTTGGTTGGCTCTGCACGGAACCAATTCGGCAATCGAACGAACTCCGGCCGGTTCGCCGAGCAAGTACGTCACACCTCGAACGCTCGGGGTACTTCCCGCCGTGTTGGGGAGCCAGTTCCTCGGGCATCCGCCGATCGCGCCGTACCGGGTCGAGATCACGGAACCGGAGCATCCGCTCGTGGCCGGTATCGGCCCGTTCGATGCCGTCGACGAGCTGTACGTCAGCGAGCTGCATCCGCCGATTCGTGTTCTCGCACATACACGATTCGTCGGGGAGTCCACGGGATTCCAGGAGGGGCACACCACGGTGGACGAGCCGCGGCCGGTGCTCTACACCAAGGATCACGGTAGGGGTACGGTCTGTTACTTCACCTTGGGACACTGCCGCGGGCGATTCGACGTGCAGGATCTGGGCATCGACGACCTGGGCCGAGTGGATCGGGGAAGTTGGGTCGTCCCGCAGTACCGAGAGATTCTCTCGCGATGCGTGTCGTGGGCCGTCTCCGGGGAAATGACGGCGCAGCAGGAGCGGAGCCTGCGGAGTGACCCACGTCCACGACCCGCGTCGGCCGGACAGGTCAGATGATGTCGACCGTGTCCAGAATCTTCTCTGCGTAGGATCTGTCGCCGTCGATCGACACGTGATCCCGCCACGAGCTTCTGGTGGTACCCCACAGAACGAAGTCCGTTGCGCGCGAGGTGATCATGGTGTCCGTTCGAGAAAGACCCGTCTCCACGGTCAGGAGCTCGGAACCGGGAACGAGTGTCCACTCGCCGCCTCCGGCGCCGGTCAACTTCACTCCGATCGGACGGTCGAGCACGGCCGATACCGGCGTACACATCTGAGGCAGGCCCGTCCACATCCACTCGACCGCGACGCGAACCAGATCGTCCTCCGGGTCGGGAATCGGACGCACCACCGGACCGTCGGGACCGAGTAGATCCACGTACATGTGGCACCACATGTCGAATGCGAAGGCGTCCGACAGCTGATGGGTGCGGTAGGTTCCCAGGTCGGTCAGCACCATGGGTTGCTCCGCGAGATCGTCTCGTTGCATCGCCCCGAGCACACCGACCGCACCGTCGAGATGGGCGAGGAACTCGTCCGCCACCTGCGTGTACGTCCAGTCACGCCGCGCGTCCACGAGTCGATTCTGCAATTCCTCGGCAGTGGTCGGCGGCGGTACCGCCGGGTCGGGTTCGGGCGGGTCGGTCAACGCCGCGAAGTTCGAACCGGTGTGGGCGACGAGGTCCTTGACGGACCAGCCGGCGCACCGACTGGGCGCCGACCACTCGTCGGGTGTGAGGCTGCGGACGACCACCGAATATCGTTCGGCGAGTTCGCGGCTGGCTTCCAGGCCGGATGTGCTCATCGAAATCCTTCCCGTTCGTCGGCGTCGTCGCTCAGTACGACGCCGTGCCGCCGTCGACCGAGAGGATCGCCCCGGTGATCCCCGCACCGGCGTCGGACGCGAGAAGCATCGCCATCGCCGCGACCTCTTCCACGGTGTTGGGACGTTTGATCGACGATTCCTCGGCGAACATCGCGACCATCTCGTCGAACGTCAAACCCATGGCTTTCGCCGTGTCCGGACCGTTGTTCTTGATGATGTCGGTGATGACGAGACCCGGACAGATCGAGTTGACGGTGATGCCTTCGGTGCCCACCTCGCGGGCGATCGACTTCGTCATGCCGTTGATCGCGTGCTTGGCTGCGACGTAGGCGGTGAACACGGGTTTGCCGTGCTTGCCCTCGACGGACGAGATGTTGATGATGCGTCCGTACTTGCGCGGCAGCATGTGTTGCAGCGCGCGACGCGTGGCCCAGAAGTTGGAGTTGAGGTTCCAGTTCATGACGAGCGTCCACTCCTCGTCGCTGAGTTGCGCTGTCGGCTGCAGATCTCGTGCACCGCCTGCGTTGTTCACGAGGACGTCGATGCGGCCGAAGGTGGCGACGGTCTGCTCGATGAAGTCCTCGACGTCCGCTTGGGACGTGACGTCGCCTGCGAAGAACGCGGCACGCTCGCCGACCCCGAAATCGGCGAGCGCTTTGTCGCCTTTCTCCTTCGAACGGCCGTTGAGTGACACCGTGGCTCCTTCTGCGAGGGCGGCGGCGGCGATTCCGCGACCGATGCCCTGGGTTCCGCCGGTGATGGCGACAACTTTGTCCTGCAATTTCATCGAAGGTCTCCCTCTGCGGATTCGGTCGGGGAATTCGGCAAGTAACTTGCTTCCGAGTGCAGTCTTACATGTAGAGTGTCGTGCATCACAGTCTTTTGTGAATTCGATGTCTAGAAACTGGTTTCACCGCATCCGGTGACGACAGAGACGAGAAGCGCAGTGGCCGAACAGCGTTGGTTGGTCGATACCGTTCCCAGCACGAGACTTCCGGTGTACACACGTCTCAATGCCAGTGACGTGTTGTCCGATCCCATCACGCCACTCGGGGCCGACCTCGGGTGGATCCAGAACATTCTGCCCGGGTGGAACTTCGGTTACGCCAGCCTCGGCAGCTATTCGCTGGCCGAGAAGCCCGACGTGGCCGCGTCGTCCGGGATCTTCTACGGACACCTGTACATCAACCTGTCGATGTCCCGGTTGGTGGGCATCCGCGGCGGACTCCCGGTCGAGCTCGTCGACCAGCTCTTCTACGGCGGGGATCCGAACATTCCCGCGTACGTCGGGCATCCGGACGACGAGAACGCCGACGCCACCGAGCGATTGACGGCACGCAACGCCTGGGTCCTGTCGACCGAGACGTTTCCCGAGTTGGAAGAAGACCGGGTGCTCGCAGATCGGCTTCGCGCCGAGCGGCCCGACCTCACGGCTCTGACGCCTGCAGCTCTCGTCGCGCGCGCACGATCGGTGATGCCGCTGGAGCGGGTGGCATGGCGCGGCGAGGTGATCGCGACCAACGGCGCTGCCGTCGGCCCGGCCGTTCTCGGTCAACTTCTCGGCGCCGACCGACAAGACCTGATCGTGTCGTTGGTCGGGGCGGCGGGCGATGTCGATTCGGCACTGCCGTCGTACGCGTTGTGGGAACTGAGTCGGCTCGTCCGGAGCAACACCGAATTGATGGACGCCTTCGATGCCCGCACCGGGGGTGCCGACGCGTCCGTCTCGGGCATCGACAGCAAGTTCGACGCCACTCTCGAGCGTTTTCTGCTCGACTACGGCTATCGAGGTCCCAACGAATGGGACCTCGGCTCTCCGTCGTGGGAAACGCATCCCGAACTCGTCCTGGGCCTGGTCGACCGCCTGCGACTGCAGGACGATTCGGCGTCGCCGACGGTCCGCTCGTCGGATCACGCGTCGGACTCGGCGGAGGCGCTCGAGCTGGCACGCGCCGCGGTCACGGATGACGACGGGCGCGCGACGCTCATGACGGCGCTTGCGTCGGCGCGGCGGTTCGCGGCGTGGCGTGAGCGCGCGAAGACCAACTGCATCAAGGTGCTTCACGAGGCGCGGGTTCCGTTGGTCGAGCTGGGGCGCCGTCTGTACGCGGACGGTGATCTGGAGTCGGCGGACCACGTCTTCATGGCCGTGGACGAGGAACTCGACGTTCTCGCCAGTGCGCCGCACTCGTTGAAGACAACCCTGGCAGAGCGTCACCGCGAGTGGAAACAGCTGTTCGGGCTCGAGCTGCCGACGTTCCTCGACACTCGTGAACCGTTGCCTGCACTGTCGACGCTGGCCCGTCGGGGAGAGACGGCTGTGGAGCCCGTCGAGGTCGGAGACGTCCTGCAGGGGTCGGGTGCGTCGTCGGGTGTCGTCCGGGGCCGTACACGCGTGGTCACGTCGATGGCGGATCTCGGCGAGTTCCAGGTCGGGGAGGTTCTGGTCGCTCCGCAGACGGACCCCTCGTGGACGCCGTTGTTCATGGTGTCCGCAGGAGCGGTCACCGACGTCGGCGCCATGGGTTCTCACGCGATGATCGTCAGTCGCGAGCTCGGGATCCCCTGTGCGGCAGGTGTTCCGGGAGCCACGCGCCGCATTCCCGACGGTGCGCTGGTCGAGATCGACGGATCGAGGGGCACCGTGACGATCGTGGAGCTGCCATGACCACGGGTGTCGCGAGCACGACCCGCGCCGTTTTCCTGAGCGAACGGCCGACGCCGAACTGCCCTCGGCCCGAGCACTTCGAAGTTCGAGAGCTGGCATTGCCCCGGCCCGGCCCGGGACAGGTTCTGGTCCGCAACGTGTTCATGAGCGTGGATCCGTCGATGCGGGGCAGGCTGGGTACGTCGGCGATGCACTACACCAGCAACTTCGTCGTCGATGCACCGCTCGACGGATCGGCACTCGGCGTGGTCGTCGAGGGTACCGACGAGGTCCCGGCCGGCTCGTACGTGCGACACCGACTCGGGTGGAGAGAACACGCTGTCGTCGACCTCGCGGGCGCCACGGTGATCGACCCGCGCGGAATCGAGCTCCATCACTGGCTCGGCATTCTCGGGCAGACGGGTTTCACCGCGTACTGCGGACTCGTTCGAGCGGGCGAAATGCACGACGGTGACACCGTTTTCGTGTCTGCTGCGGCCGGCGCGGTCGGCAGCGCTGCTGGACAGTTCGCCAGGTTGCTCGGTGCGTCGAACGTCATCGGTAGCGCTGGGGGACCGGACAAGGCAGCGATGTTGACCGATCGCTTCGGCTTCGACGTGGGTATCGATTATCGAGACGGACCGATCGGGTCGGCTCTCCGCGCAGCTGCGCCGAAGGGTATCGACCTGTACTTCGACAACGTCGGCGGTGATCACCTGGTTGCCGCGTTGTCGTCGCTACGGCAGCGTGGACGGGTCGCACTGTGCGGCATGATCTCGAACGGTGGACCGGACAGTCCTCCCATCGATCATTTGATGAACGCGATCCTGAAGCGAATCACGATTCGCGGGTTCATCGTTCGCGATCACGAAGACCTTCGTGTGGAGTTCGAGAACCGTGTGACCGACTGGCTGTCGTCGGGCGCTCTCGTCGCGGAATCGACGGTGCACGACGGCCTGGACAACGCGGTCGACGCATTCCTGTCCATGCTGGAAGGCGGCAACGTCGGCAAGGCCCTCGTCCGGCTGTCGTGACGGCGGAGTCCGTCAGGCGTTCACCGTGCCACGCAAGTGTGCGGTGTCGTTGATCGACGCCACCACGACCACGCCCGAATCCAATTTCTGCACGCGGGCCACCGAGGTGTAGGCGGGGTTGTGCCAGAACGTCTTCGGCATGTCCAGAACGTCGGCTACCGCTGCATTGATCACTCCGCCGTGCGCAACCGCGACGACGCGTCCGGACGGGTAGCGGTCGAAGATCTGCTCGAGTCCTGACCGTGCCCTCGCCCTGAACTTCGGGAGATCGAGGCCAGGGACGTACGCCTCGAAATTGCCCGTCGTGACGGCAGTGAGGCGTGGGTCGTCGGACGCCATGTCCTCGACGGCCATGTAGTGCTCGGGATCGATGTCGTCGTCCCACTCCCGGAGGTCCTCCAGCACGAGGTCGACGCTGCGGCCCATGCCTGCGGCAAGTTCGTCGGCAGTCTCGCGGGCGCGCACCAACGGACTCGAGACCACGGCGTCGATCTGTTCGTGACGCAACCACGTGGCGAGTCGACGGGCATCGGCGATTCCCTCGGGCGCGAGCGACGGATTGCGTACTCGCGAGACGGGCTGGCCGTGCCGGACGAACAGTACTTCGATCATGGGTGCCTTTCGTGTGGCGGGCGTCAGCCTGCAATGGTGCGAGCGGTGCTCCAGAACGGTGCTCTCAGCGCTTTCTTGTCCAGCTTGCCCATGGCGTTGCGCGTCAGTTCGTCGACGACGACGTACTTCTTCGGGCATTTGTAGGACGCCATCGACCTCTTGGCGAACTGTGCGAGATCGTCGACGTTCACGTGGCTGTCGGTGCAGGGAACGACGAGCGCCAGAAGCGCTTCGCCCAGGTCGTCGTCGGGGACCCCGATCACGGCGACCTCGGCGACGTCCGGATGGGTCGACAGCACGCGTTCGCTCTCCGCGGGATACAGGTTGACGCCGCCGGAGACGACCATGTCGGCGACACGGTCTGTGATGAACACGTAGCCGTCGTCGTCCACGTAACCGACGTCGCCGAGTGTGGCGACGTTCGGGAGGATGTACGCCGCTGCGGTCTTCTCGGGGTCCGCGTGATACTCGATGCGACGTTCGGGCGGCGTTCGGAATCCCAGGACTCCGACCTCGCCGCGTCCCAGTTCCGTGCCGTCGGATCCGACCACGACGGCGTCGAACGGCGGTATGGCCCGCCCCACCGAACGCGGATGTTCGAGCCATTCGGTCGAGTCGATTCTGCAGACGGTACCGATCTCGCTCCCGCCGTAGGACTCGATCAGAACGGGGCCGAACCAGTCGATCATCGACCGCTTCACGTCGGGTGGGCACGCAGATCCCGTGTGCGCCACGTACTTCAAGCTCGTCGTGTCGTACCGGGATCGCACGTCGTGGGGGAGGGCCAACAGCCGCTGAAAGTGGGTGGGAACCATCAGCGTCGACGTCACCGAGTGAGACTCGATGGCTGCCAGCGTGCGTTCGGCGTCGAACCGGCCCATGATCACCACGGGCCGACCGGACAGCAGGTGACGCACCGACGTCAACGGTCCGTTGTGTTGCAGCGGCCCGACGACGAGGTGCACGCCGTCGGGGTAGCCGGAACGCGCGGACACCGCGTCGGCGAACTCGCGGGCGGTGTCGACGGAGTGAGGCAACCACCGCACCTGGGTGCCCCGTGCCCTACCGGTGGTGCCGGACGTGTAGACCAGCGGCGGCCGTGCCGGACGGGATTCGGGCGCCGCCGAAATGCGTCCGTCCGCCGGCCGAGTGAAGTCCGCCCACGCCACGGTGCCGGGTACCGCAGTGTGACCGTGAACCACGACCGTCTTCGATCCGGACTCGTTCGCGGCGCCCGTCGCGGACTCCAGACCGACCGGGCCCGTCACGACGGCGACGCTCCCCGAATCGACCAACTGATCGGCCATCTCGTTCGACTTGAGCTGCCGTGACACAGCAACGGTCCCCACTCCTGCCCCGATGCACGCGACGTGCGTCAGCAGAGTCTCGATGGAGTTCTCGCCGACCACGGCGATGCGATCGTCCGGCCGTGGGGCGACGTCGACGAACCGCTCCGCAAGGGCGTCGAGGCTGGTCACGACCTCCGCCCACGTCATGGTGCGACGGTCGTCGACCAGGGCGAGACCGTTCGGGTCCTCGGTCGCGCGATCTCGTATGCGGTCGAGCATCTGCCGTCCTCCACAGGTAGGTCGTCGAAAGTGCGCGTGCTCGCGCTCATCGTGCGATTTACTGAACGTCAAGTCAAGTAAGAGGCGTGAGAAGAACCGAGCAACTAACTCGATAGTGATTCTACTTACACTGAGCTAGTCTGTCGGTGATACTGAACGTGGAATCAACAAACTCGCTCCGAGAGCCAGAATGAGGTGCACGTGGTGACCGCAACCGCGACCAACGCCGGCCACGAGGCCGTGGAGCCGGTCGGCTCCGACGATCCGACGCCGAGCAAAGAGGTGGTGCTGGACCTGCACAGGCGCATGGTCCGCATCCGACAGTTCGAGACCGAGGCGGGCCGGCTCATGGAGGGCGGCAAGCTCCCCGGCTTCCTTCACCTGTACGTCGGGCAGGAGGCCGTAGCGGCGGGCGCGATGAGCAATCTGCGCGACTCCGATCAGATTTCGTCGACGCACCGCGGGCACGGCCATGCCGTCGCCAAAGGTGCACAGTTCCGTCAGATGTTCGCGGAGTTGTTCGGACGCGTCGACGGGTACTGCAAGGGCCGCGGCGGATCGATGCACATCAACGACCTGTCGATCGGCATGCTCGGCGCCAACGGCATCGTCGGTGGCGGTATTCCGATCGCGGTCGGAGCCGCGTTCGCAGCGAAATACCGCGGCGAGGACTCCGTGGCGATTCCGTTCTTCGGCGACGGCGCCAGCAACATCGGCGCGTTCCACGAGGCCGCGAACATGGCGGGCATCCTGGAACTTCCGGTCGTGTTCGTCTGCGAGAACAACGGCTATGCCGAGTTCACCGCGCTGCGCGATCACATGAAGCTCGAGAACGTCGCAGACCGTGCGGCCGCGTACGGGTTTCCCAGCGAGATCTGTGACGGCATGGATGCGATCGCCGTCCGCGCCGCCGTCGGGCGCGCGGTCGAACGCGCTCGCGCCGGAGGCGGTCCGACGCTCGTCGAGGCAAAGACGTACCGGTACTACGACCACCAGGGAGTGAAAGGTCTGCGCAAGACCTATCGAACACAGGAAGAGGTCGCGGCCTGGCGTGAGAAGGACGCGATCAAGCTGCTCGAGGCCCGCGCCGTGGCGGAAGGCATCGTGACCGAGGCCGAGTTCGCGACGGTCTGGGCCGAGGTCGATGCCGACATCGCCGAATCCGTTGCCTTCGCCGAGGCCAGTCCGTTCCCGGACGTGGCCGACTTCGCACTCAATGTCTACAGCGACTGACCCGAAAGAGCCGACACCGATGTCCACTGCACTAGCTCCGAATACCGACCCGGTCGACGCGCCCCGGGTCACCACGTACGTCAAAGCCTTCAACGAGGCTGTGGCGCAGACGATGCGCGAGGACGACGACGTGTTCGTCATCGGTGAGGACGTCGCTGCGTACGGCGGCGTGTTTCACATGTACGACGGGCTGTTGGCCGAGTTCGGCAAGCGACGCATGGTCGACACGCCGATCGCCGAGATGGGGCTCATCGGCCTCGGCGTCGGCGCCGCCGCGCGTGGTCTCCGCCCCATCGTCGACATCATGTTCATGGACTTCCTGGCCGTCGCTCTCGATCAGGTCGTGAACCAAGCCGCCAAGATGAAGTTCATGTACGGCGGCGACGTCAAGGTGCCGATGGTGATCACGGTGGCCTACGGTGCCGGCGTCAGCGCCGGTGCACAGCATTCGCAGAGTCTCGAGAGTTGGCTCGCCCACACGCCGGGCCTCAAGGTCGTCATGCCGTCGAACGCGTACGACGCCAAGGGTCTTCTCGTGTCGGCGGTCCGCGACGACAACCCCGTCGTGTTCATGCTCAACAAGGTGCTGCTCGGGGCGCGCGGCGAGGTGCCGGAAGAGTCGTACTCGATACCTCTCGGGCAGGCCGCGGTTCCGCGAGAGGGAGACGACGTCACCATCGTGGCGTTCGGACGCATGGTCACCGAAGCTCTCGCCGCCGCGGATGCCCTTGCCGAGTCCGGAGTGTCGGTCGAGGTGGTCGATCCGCGTACCGTGCAGCCGCTCGACACTGCCACCATCGTGAGGTCGGCGTCGAAGACCAACCGCATCCTGGTCGTGCACGAAGCCGTGACGTTCGGTGGAATCGGCGCCGAAGTTGCCGCGCAGATCCAAGAGGAGGCGTTCGACTACCTCGACGCGCCGGTCCTGCGACTCGGTGCCCCGTTCACGCCGGTGCCGTTCAGCACCCCACTCGAAAACGCGTACGTACCCGACGCCGACCGTATCGTCGCCGGGGTTCGTCGTCTGCTCGAAAGGAACTGACCCGTGGCTCAGGAGATCGTGCTGCCGAAGTTGGGGCTCACGATGCAGGAAGGCGTCATCGGTGAATGGTTGGCCCAGGCCGGTCAGCACATCGGAACGGGCGACGTGCTGTTGCGGCTCGAAACCGACAAGGTCGAGGTCGACGTCGAAGCCGAGGCGAGCGGGATCTTGGCGACGACGGCGAAAGTCGGCGAGGTGTTGCCGGTCGGTGCCGTGATCGGGTGGTTGCTCGCCGACGGCGAAGTCGCACCGACGGGTGCCGACGGATCCAGCGCGTCTCCGGCGGACCCGAAGGATTCTTCGACGACCGCAGCGTCGCCCGCGGCGTCGACCGACGGCCCGCTGAAACAGGGTGAGCGGATCAAGTCCTCGCCGAACGCGCGTCGCGTCGCCGCGGAGTCCGATGTCGACCTTGCCGAGGTGCGGGGTACCGGACCGGGCGGCCGAATCGTATCGGAGGACGTCGAGGACTACGTCGCGGCTGTGTCCGTCGTGGAGCCGGAGCCGGAGCCGGCACCCGGTGTTCCGCAGCGCGAGAAGAGTTCGTCGGCACAGGCTTCGAGCGCGCACTTCGTCGGCCCGCTCGTTCGCCGCCGTGCACACGAATTGGGTGTCGATCTGAGCACCGTCGCCGGCAGTGGGGTCGGCGGACGCGTCACGACCGCCGACGTCGAACGGGCTGCAGGCCACCTGTCCACCGGCACGACGGAATCCACAGCGCCTGCGGGCCCTCGGGCAGGCGAGGTCGTCCCGCTGAAGGGCATGCGAGGCGCGATCGCGCGGAACATGATCGACAGTCTGCAGACGATGGCGCAGCTGACGCACGGATACGAAGTCGACGTGACGGCGTTGGTCGCCGTGCGTGACAGCCTGAAAGCCGAACTGGCAGAAAACGGTTCGCGACCACCGAGTCTCAACGACTTCGTCGTCAAGGCCGCAGCTCTGGCGTTGGTCCAGCACCCGATCCTCAATGCGGGCATCGTAGGTGACGAGATCCGTTTGTTCGACACGATCGACATCGGTGTCGCGGTGGCAGTTCCGGGCGGACTGGTGGTTCCTGTCGTTCGAGGCGCGAACTCGCTGTCCGTCGGCGAAATTTCCGGACGAACCAGCGCTCTCGCTGCCGCGGCGCGGGGTAACACCCTCGGGCTGAGCGACATGGAAGGTGCGACGTTCTCGGTCAGCACTCTCGGTGCTTACGGCGTCGACTTCTTCACACCCGTCGTCAATCCCGGCAACGTCGCCATTCTCGGAGTCGGTCGGGTGAAGGACGGATTCCGCTGGGAGGGTGAGACTCCGGTCCGCACCCAGGTACTCACGTTGAGCCTGACGTTCGACCACAGGGCAGTGGACGGGGCGCCCGCTGCGGAGTTCCTGCGCACGATCGCGTCGATCCTGTCTCGGCCGTACGCTCTGCTCGCAGGGTAGCCGAACACAGAACATCGGCCGAGTCCTCGAGAGGACTCGGCCGATGTTCTGTATCTGCTGCGTGTCAGCGGTGTTCGAGCGTCGCGTGGGCGGCAGCCAGCCGCGCGACCGGGACACGTCGCGGCGAGCACGATACGTAGTGCAGTCCCACCGAGTCGATGAACGAGATCGACCGGGGGTCACCGCCGTGCTCACCACACACTCCCAGCTTGACGTTCGGGCGCGCAGCGCGCGCCGCGTCGGCAGCCATGGAGACGAGGGCACCGACGCCGTCGCGGTCCAGAACGGCGAACGGGCTGTCCGTCACCAGTCCGTGGTCGAGGTAGTGAGCAAGCATGGCTTTCTCGACGTCGTCCCGTGAGAAGCCGTAGGTGAGCTGCGTCAGATCGTTGGTGCCGAAGGAGAGGAACTGTGCGTCGGCCGTCAGGTGGCCTGCGAGCAAGGCCGCGCGCGGAGTCTCGACCATGCTGCCGACATCGTACGGAACCTGAATCCCGGTGTCCTCGAACACGGTTCGGGCGGCACGATCGACCTGCGCGATGGCTTCCGCCAGTTCCCCGGGCAGCGAGACCAGCGGGATCATGACCTCGAGTTTCGGAGATCGGCCCTCGGCGTTCACGGTCACCCACGCCCGGAACAAGGCCTCCGCCTGCGCGGGGTACAAGCGGGTCTGCACCATCGCGAAGCGCACTCCGCGCAGACCGAGCATCGGGTTCGATTCGTGTGCTGCCGCGGCACGTTCTGCTCGAGCAGGGTCACCGTAACTACCGTCCGACGGCAGGAATTCGTGCAGGGGAGCGTCGAGCAGACGCACGGTGATGGGCCGATCGCCGACGACCCGAAGCAGTGCCGTGAAGTCCGACTCCTGGGCGGCGGTCAGCGCCGCGATCGCCTCGATCTCTTCGGCTTCGTCGTCGGCCAGGACGAGTCTCTGCACCAGAGGAAGCTGGTCTCCGAGGAACTGATGTTCGGTGCGGCACAGACCGATTCCTTCGGCACCGAGGCGAAACGCGGTTGCCGCGTCCTCCGCGTTGTCCGCGTTCGTCCGTACGCGAAGCCGGCGAATGTCGTCGGCCCAGCCGAGTAGAACCTCCAGCTCGTCGGACGGTTCCGCAGGCCGGATCGGAACGGAACCGATGTAGACGTCGCCGGTACGGCCGTTCACCGAGACGACGTCGCCTTCGTGCAGCGTGAAGTCGCCTGCGGTGACCGTGCTCGACGCCGTGTCGATTCGTAGCGTCGTCGCTCCGCAGACCGCAGGTCGGCCTGCACCACGTGCCACGACCGCCGCGTGCGATGCCAGACCGCCGTTCGACGTGATGACCGCGGTGGCGGCGAGCAGCGCCGGTACGTCCGCGGGTGTGGTCTCCGCCGAGACGAGTACGACGTTCCGTCCCTCGGCGGCGAGCCGTAGTGCGGCGTCGCTCGACAGAGCTATTTCGCCGACGGCAGCACCTGGCGACGCCGGAAGCCCGTGCGCGAGAAGCTGTTCCCGTCCTGTCAGGGTAAGTTGAGCGTGCAGCAGGTCCTGCATGAGGTCCGGCTTCAACATCCGCACGGCATCGCTTCGTTCCATCGAGCCCGCGTTCGCGAGATCGACGGCCAGGTGCGTGATGGCGCGGGGACCCGGATGTTCCAGCGGCCCTGCGCTGAGCAGGGCGAGTTGCCGGTCGCGGACCTCGAACTCCACTTCGGCGACAGCCCGCAGATGCGGTTCCAGGGTGGCGAAGATCTGATCGAGTATCTGGGTGCCGCCGGGAGTTTGGGTGAGCGGATCGCCGGGCCCGGGGTTGGGGTCGGCACGGCGAACTCCGAGATGGAAGACGCCGTGCGGCGCGTATCTACCGGTCTCCAGGTCTCGGCTGATGGCGGAGCCGTAGCCCGATTCGTTCCAGGACCCGAGCCGGAGAGCTCGGACGTGCAATGCGATTCCCGTGTCCTCGGGTAGCGACAGCGCGCTTCGGGCTCGACGGCCACGAGGTGACGCCCAGCGATTCAGCATGGCCTTCGCCGCGAGACCGAGCTGTTCGGCGGGATCGACGGGAAACGCTGCGCCCGTGGAGTTCTCGATCAGATCGAGGAGTGCGGGCACACGCGTCCTGCTGTCCGGATGATCGTCTTCCACGTCGTCGAGGTCGTCGGCGTCGACGTCGAGAGCCTCTTCGGCGACGAACCGCAGATTCGCGGCCCACGAGTCGTAGATGTCACGGTCGCGTCCGATCACGTCGACCAACGCGTCGATGTTGCGGTTCGACAGCCCGATGACGGAAATTGCGGGCGGGAGAGCGGAGACCGGAACCGGCGCGCTGCAGCGCAGATGCATCAGCATCGGTCTGCGCTCTTGTCGAACCGCAGGCCAGATGCCGCGCACCGCGAGTTTCTCCAGCAGGTCGATGACGGTGTCGGCAGTCTCGCGATTCTGCAGTCCGGCGCCGGACCCGATCGGTACGGTGAGACCGGGAACCACCGGAAGGCCGAGGGCGACCAAATTGTCCATCTCGACGCCGTGGACGCCCATGACGTCGGCACCGAGTCCGCGAGCGCGGCCCTGTCCGTACGGAACGGCCGATCGAGTCAGCGCCTGAACGGTTGTGTCCGACACGGTCATTCGGTGCTACCGGAGACGAGCTTCTCCTCGAGTGCCTCGTCCTCGGCGCGGGTGAGACCCAGCATCATCAGCAGGTGCTGGTGGAGCCACATCCAAACGGTGTGATAGCCGTCGGTCAGGGGTGACGTCAGCGACGCGGTGTCGCCGTCGTCGAAACGCGTCAGGGCGCCGATCAGACGCTCTCGGTAGTCGAGGAGCACGGGGCACTGCTTGCCCGCGCGGCGCAGCATCTTGGACACGTCGGAATGAATGTCCTCGAGTTGGTCACGCAATTTGGCGTCGTACTGCGCGTCCGAGTGGTCGTTCGGGGAGCCGTCGGGACGGCACTGCCATGCGGTGCACAGCTCGCGAAGGCGGCGATTGACGGGAAGAAACACATGCAGAAGATCGTCGACGACGGTGCGCTCGGCCGAAGCGTCGGGAAGCCGAACGAGTGCATGGGCATTGTCGATGCCCGCTTGGGTCGGCATGACCACCGGACCCTTGGCCACTGCGTCGCCCGCGTCGATCACCGCTTGTAGTTCCGGAGTGACGGGGCCACGAATCATTCCCTTGATCACCAGATCGACCACCTCGCTCGGCGCTGCGGTGGGAGCGGACGTGTTGGTCGCGAGGTCGTTCATGGTGCTCCTCGGGGCATTTCCGGTCCCGGTTCGGGACCGACGTGATCGTGTGGTGTGTTCACACCGTCGACGGAACTGTGACGGTGCTCATAACCTAGCCGATCAGGAGTAGTTGTCAAGAAAGAAACAGCTAAATATGTACAGACTTTGGAATGTCTCGTTTCTTGACATCGAGTACGTAAAGTCGTTTACGCTCGATGTGATGGTTGCCACTCCACGAACGGGGCATGGCATGGACGGACGAAGCGAGGCGCGGGATGGACGATCGGCACGAGCTCTACATCGGCGGTAAGTGGGTCCCCTCCGTCGACGGCGGCACGATCGACGTGCTCGAGGCGGCGACGGGCACCGTGTTCGCCCGCGTTCCGTCCGGGACGGAGCAGGACGTCGACGACGCGGTTGCCGCGGCTCGTGCCGCGTTCGGCTCCTGGTCCGAGTCGCCGATCGAGGAGCGAGTGTCGGTTCTGCGACAGATCGCCGACGGGTTGGTCGCGCGCGAGACGGAGCTCGCCGAGACGATGACTCGAGAAGTCGGTACGCCGATCGCCCGGTCGCGCTCGGTCCAGGTGGGTCTCGGTGTGACGATCTTCCGATCCATGGCGGACATCCTCGAGAACACCACGCTCGAGGAGCGCCGGGGGACCTCGCTGATCCTCAAGGTCGGTGTCGGTGTCGTCGGTGCGATCACGCCGTGGAACTATCCGCTCTACCAGCTGGCGGCCAAGGTGGCGCCTGCGATCGCGGCGGGCTGCACGACGGTGGTCAAGCCCAGTAGCGTTGCGCCGCTGGCCGCGTTCGCAGTCGCGGAGATCGTCGAGTCGATCGGTCTGACGCCGGGTGTCTTCAACGTCGTCACCGGGCCGGGAGGACGGGTCGGAGAACGGCTGGCCGGCCATCCGGACGTCGACCTCGTCAGCCTCACCGGTTCCACGGCGGCCGGCGCCCGAGTAGGTCAGGTCGCCGCAGCTGGTATCAAGAAAGTGACGCTGGAGCTCGGGGGTAAGTCCGCGTTCGTCGTCGCCCCGGATGCGGACGTCGACGCAGCCCTCAGCGCAGCCGTCCGCGGCTGCTATGTCAACAACGGGCAGACGTGTACGGCCACGACGCGTTTGCTCGTTCCTCTCGACCGGCTCGACTACGTCGAAGAGAAGTTGGCGCAACTCGTGGGGTCGCAGAAGGTCGGAGACCCGCTCGACGAATCCACCGACATCGGGCCCATGGCGTCGGCCGAGCAACGACAGTCCGTGCTGCGGTACCTGTCGGAGGTGCCGGCAGAGGCGAAGTTCGTCGTCGGGGGACCGGGTGAGGTCGCGAACCTGCCGGACGACCTGCGGTCCGGGTTCTACGTCAGGCCCACCGTGGTCAGCCGCATCGACAACAACTCGTCGATCGCACGTGAGGAGGTGTTCGGACCGGTGCTCGCCGTTCTGGCGTACGACGGGATCGACGACGCCGTCGCTATCGCGAACGATTCCGATTACGGCCTGTCGGGAGCGGTGTTCGCGGGCGACGACGACGCGGCCATCGCGATCGCACGTCGGCTCAGGACGGGCCAGGTCTCCATCAACGGCGGTCGCTTCAACGCGTCGGCCCCGTTCGGTGGGATGAAGAAGTCGGGCATCGGCCGCGAGTTGGGGCCGGAAGGTCTCGACGAGTACTTCGAGAAGATCTCCCTCCAACTGCGTACGGAAGCGAACTGACATGGACGGTGACATGGCCGGCGACGCCCATCGGGACATCACGAAACTGATGGCACGGTTCGCCCGGGCTATCGACCTTCGGGACTGGGAGCTGTATCGATCGGTCTTCACCGACGAGATCGAGATCGACTACACGAGCTACCGCCCGGGCAACGGAGGCCTGTTCAAAGCCGAGGACTGGGTTCAGCGGGGACGCATGCTGTTTCCCGGTCTCGCTGCGTCGCAACATTTTCTGTCCAACCTGGACATCACGGTCGACGGCGACGACGGCACTGTCGTGTCCTACGTCCGGGCCGAACACGTGCTTCCGAACACGGCGGGCGACGCCGTCTTCACGATCGGCGGTTACTACACCGATTCGGTCGTACGAGTCGGTGGGGAGTGGAAGATCTGCCGCAAGCAGTTGACGGTTCTGTGGAACACGGGCAACCCGCAGGTTCTCACGATGGCGCGCGAACGGGCGGCGGAGTTGCTTCGGTCCGCCTGATTCGGGCTTCGCCGGCAATCACATCTCCCGCACCGGTTCGTAGCCGTCCCAGTCCACGGCGGCCTCGGCGACCCGTCGGTACAGCGCCAGGATGCTCGGGCGAGCCTCGTAGATCTCGACGAGGTGCCCGAGCTCGGCGCGTGCGTCGTGGAATGCGAAGGCGTTGCCGTTCGATGTCGTTGCCGTCAGCAACGCCCGCCAGCCCAGGTCGCTGAACTTCTTCTGCTGTTCGGCGAAGGATTCGACCATCATCGCAACGTGGTGGACACGTCCGATTTCTGTCGTGGCGTCGGCGAATTCGGTCGGCGCTGCCGCATGCGTCTGCACCAGTTCGATCTGCGTGCGACCCCATTGGCCGTACGCCGAGCTGTGATCGAACATCGCGGGGCGACCGTCCGGACCGACTGCGTCGGTGATTCGGTTGCGACGCACCAGAAACGGCCCGGCGCCGGTGGCCGCCGCGAATCGTGCAGCGGCCGTGCGTACGTCGTCCACGAGGTACGCGGTCTGGACGACCGTGCCCAACTGGAACTCGTCGGCTCTCACCATGTTGTCCATCCGTTTCTTGTCGATGCCTACTGATAGAGACGCGTTCGCGGCCCGAGGTTCGAGCCGAAAACTCGTGCTGGACTTATCTCTGTACATAGTTGAGTATGACCTAGGTAACAAATGCTGGGTTAAAGTAACCCACCTCACAGGGGTAGGTGTCATGGCAGACGCGCTCTGTATCACCGGGCTCTCGAAGACTTTCGTGGGCCAGCGTGCTCTCGACGGTATCGATCTATCGCTCGCGCCGGGAGAAATCCGTGGATTGGTCGGACAGAACGGCTGCGGCAAGTCGACGCTCATCAAAGTGCTTGCGGGCTATCACGACCCGGACGACGGGGCGCGCATCGAGGTCGGCGGGGCCGAGTTGCACCTGGGTGTTCCCGGCAGCGGCGAGGCCGCAGGACTGCGCTTCGTACATCAGGATCTCGGATTGGTCGAAAGCCTCGACATCGTCGACAACCTCGCTCTCGGGCACGGCTACGCGACCACGGCCTTCAAAACCATCGACTCCCGAGCCGAGCGCGCGCGGGCACGTGCGGCGCTGGCCGAATTGGGGTTCGACTTACCGCTCGACAAGCTCGCCGGCACGCTCAGCATGAGCGAACGCACGATGCTGGCAGTCGCACGAGCCGTCCAGGACCGGTCCGGGGCGACGACTGTCCTCGTGCTCGACGAACCGACTGCGAATCTGCCTGCTGCAGAGGCGGTTCGCCTCTTCGATCTGGTTCGTCGCATCAGGGACCGCGGAGTCGCGGTGCTGTTCGTCTCGCACCACCTGACGGAAGTGTTCTCGTTGTGCGACAGCGTCACCGTCATGCGGGACGGAAAGATCGTCACCACGCGAGATCTCGACGGACTCGACGAGGCAGGGTTGGTCGACCTCATGATCGGCCGTCGCGTGGAGGAATTCCTGGCCGAGCCGGAAGCGACGACGACTGGTGTCGGCTCGCCGGTGTTCGAGGTCAGCGGACTGTCCTGTGGGGCGCTCGCGGACCTCGATTTCTCGGTTCGCTCGGGCGAAGTACTCGGCATCGCCGGAATCACCGGTTCCGGACGTGAACAAGTAGTGCCCGCATTGTTCGGGGCGGAGGCTCGCGCCGGGGTCGTGGCGGTCGAGGGCCGCGTCGTCGAGCAGGGTCGTCCGGATCTCGCGATGTCGGCCGGCGTCGGATGCGTACCCGCCGAACGTGTTTCAAATGCGGCGTTCGTCACCGCATCGCTACGTGAGAACGTGTCGGTCGCCGACCCGTGGGCCTATTCGCGATACGGATTCTCGCGGACGAGGCGGGAGAAGTCCGATGTCGCACACTGGTTGGAGCGGCTCGGTGTACGACCGGCCGGCGACACGGAGCGCACGCTCGGCACCCTCAGCGGTGGGAACCAGCAGAAAGTCGTTCTGGCACGGTGGCTTCGACGTAACCCGCGAGTGCTGCTGCTCGACGAACCCACCCAGGGCGTGGACGTCGGAGCGAAAGCCGACATTCACACCCTCGTCGACTCGGCAGCGCACAGCGGCGCCGCCGTCCTCGTCGTTTCGACCGACCACGGGGAGCTGACCCGCCTGTGCGACAGGGTGATCGTCCTGGCGGGTGGACGGGTCGTGGACGAGTTCACGCGGCCACGGATCGACCCGGATCGGCTGACCGCATCGACTTTGAAGAAGCCTGCATCGACGGCGAGTTCGACCGCGTCCGCGGACAACCGGTGAAAGGATCACCATGACAACACAATCGCACGAGGGAACGTCGGCCGCGCCGCACAGCTCTCCGTCGGGTGGCGGTACTCCGACGCCGACCCGTGACCGCAAGCGTCTGCCCAAGCTCGGACTCGATCGTTTCAGCGGCCTCTACGTTTGGGTTGCCATCATCGTGTTGTTCGCGATATGGATTCCCGACACCTTTCTGACCGAGGGGAACTTCAGGATCATCGCGGGCGACCAGGCGATCACGGCCATGCTCGCGATCGGTCTCATCGTCCCGTTGGCTGCAGGTGTGTTCGATCTGTCCATCGCGGGAGTGATGGGTTTCTCGGTCGCGATGGTGTCCTATCAGCTGTCGCAGGGCATCGGTGCACCGGTAGCCGTCGTCACGACGCTGTTGTGTGGCGCGCTGATCGGTGCCGTCAACGGCTTCGTGGTGGTGAAGCTGGGCGTCGATTCGTTCATCGCGACCCTCGGTATGTCGAGCATTCTGCTGGCCGGAACCTACTGGGTCACGGACGGAAAGCAGATCACGGAGGGATTCACCGATGGATTCCTCGACATGGGCAGCAAGCCGTTCCTCGGGCTGCCGTTGCCGTTCTTCTACATGATCGTCGTGGCCGCTGTGATGTACGTCGTTCTGGAGAAGACCCCCTTGGGGCGGTACCTGTACGCAACCGGTGGCAACCGCCAGGCGGCACGCCTGGCCGGTCTTCGTGTCGAACGAATAATGTTCGGCGCGTTGGTCACATCCGCCACGGTGGCCGCACTGACGGGTGTGGTGCTCGCGGCCAAGCTCGGTACGGCGGCTCCCGACATCGGCCCGTCCTACCTACTTCCGGCGTTCTCGGCAGTCTTCCTCGGTTCCACTCAGATTCGTGCCGGACGGGTCAACGTCCTCGGCACGCTCATCGCCATCTATCTACTCGCGACCGGCGTCAAAGGGCTGCAGCTCGCCGGCTCGCCCAGCTTCGTCAACGACCTCTTCAACGGTCTGGCACTCATCGTCGCCGTGGCACTCGCCGCGCGCACGGCTCGTCGCAAATGAACTCCTCGAAAGGAACGCGTGTGTTCACTGGAACCAGGACCAGGGCCTTCGTCGCCGTCGTCTCCGCATGCCTGCTGGCATCGGCCTGCAGCAGCAGTTCGGCCGACGAAGGTACCGGGCAAGCGGCCGACGTGGCCGGTGCGCAGGCGGTCGCCGATCGGTACGAGGCGGCGCCGACCGATCTCGTTCTCGACACGCCCCTCAGCAGAGCGCCCGACTCAGGAAAATACGTCATCAGTATCGAGACGCCGCAACCGATTTCGAGTGCCAAGAACGACGCGATCCAGCAGGCGGCCGACGTACTCGGTTGGCGTTACCAGCGCATCTTGATGGGCACCGACGCCGAAGCTGCGCCCAAGGCCGTCGACCAGGCCATCGCGCTCCGGCCGGACGCCATTCACGTCTCGGGCACTCCGCTGACCATGTTGTCCAAGCAGATCGAATCGGCCCGAGCGGCAGGCATTCCCGTGATCGCGGACAGTATCGCCGGACCACCGGTGCCCGGGGTGATCTCCACCGCGCTCGACGGTGACGCCCAGGTGCAGGAGTGGGGCAAGATGGTGGCCAGCCAGGTGATCGCGGACAGTGACGGCGACGCGAACGTCGCGATCTTCTCCATCACGGACTACTCGATCCTGAACGTGTTCACCGACGCCTTCACCGCGCAGCTGAAGGAACAGTGCCCGGACTGCAAGGTCCAGCTCGTCAATCAGCAGGTCACCGATCTCGGGACGAAGACTCCTCAGAGCGTCGTCAGTACGTTGCAGCGTGATCCGACGATCAACTACGCGCTGTTCTCGTTCGGTGACCTCGTGCTCGGCGTCGACGCAGCTCTGCGAGGTGCAAGTCTGCAGGACCAGGTGACGTTCGCCGGTCAGACACCCACTCCCGACAACCTCCAGTCGTTGAAGGACGGCGACAACAGCGTGTGGGTCGGTTTTCCGGTCCAGATTCTCGGCTGGCGCGTTCTCGACACGCTTGCCCGACAGTTCAACGGCGACGACATCGCAGTGGCCGACGCCGCATTCCTGCCCACTCAACTGTTGAACGCGGACAACATCGACTCGGCGGTTCTCGACGAGGCCACCGGATACTACGCGGGGGTTGCCGACTATCAGCAACAGTTCGAGACTCTCTGGCAGAAGTGACAGGCCGCGATACGTGAACGAGGCAGCCGGTCGACGCGTCATGTCGCTGTCGCATCTGTCGGCTCTACACGTACCGCCCCATCGGTTCGTCGAACTCGCCGCCGCGGGCGGGTTCGACGCCGTGGGCGTCCGCGTCGCGCAGTCGGGGGAGAGCAGAGGGTACGCGCTCCCGTCAGGATCGGCGGCATTGCGTGACACCAGGAGTGCGTTGTCCGACAACGGGTTACGAGTGTTGGACGTCGAAGTGGTGAAGCTGCATGCCGGGAGCACGAGCGACGACTGGACGGCCGTGATGGAGGCCGGGGCGGAGCTCGGCGCGGAGTATCTCCTCGTCACGGTGCTGGACGACGATCTGCCTCGTGCCGCTGCTGTTCTCTCACACCTGGCAGCGTCGGCCTCGGAATACGGCCTTCGGTGCTGTCTGGAACCGATGGTGTTCTCGTCCGTTCGTGACGTACGGGCAGCCACGAAAGTACTCGACGGTATCGATGCCGGTCTGTTGGTCGACACTCTGCATTTCGCACGCGCAGGATCGACGCCGAGCGATCTGAATCCTGTGTCGAGACAGCGCTTTCCGTACTTTCAGATCTGCGACGCGTCGTTCGCGGGGCCGGCGGCCGATCCACACGAGGCCCTCTCGGAAGCGCGGACGGACCGGTTGGCGCCGGGGGACGGCGTACTGCCGCTGCTGGATATCGTGCGGGCACTTCCGAGAACTGCTGCGGTCAGTGTCGAGGCCCCGTCGACACGAGGCATCGAGGACCCCGGCGGCTGGACAAGTCATCTAGGCGCGTCGACACGTGCGCTGCTGACACGCGCGGACGATGACGTCGACCAATCGGTGTTCGTTCATCCCACCGAGGCAGGGGCGGGCAACGGTACCGTTTGACCGCTGCCGCACGTGGCGCCACCGTCGACCGGAATCGCGGCACCGGTGACGAACGACGCCAGCGGTGACGCGAGGAACGCGATCACTTCCCCGACCTCACGTGCGGTCCCCCAACGATGAAGCGGCACCATGGCTTTCAAGGCCTCGTACCGTTCGGGGGTGCCGACTGCGATGCGTTCGGTCATCCCCGTGCCGATCGGTCCCGGGCAGACCGAGTTGACTCGAATGCCGTCGTTCGCGAGATCGAGTGCGAACGACTTCGCGAGATTGACGACGCCGGCCTTGGCTGCCGCGTAGGGCCATCGATTCGGTTCGCCACCCAACGCCGTGGCCGACGCGGTGATGACGATGGATCCGCCACCTGCTCGCCGGAACGCCGGAATGGATTCGCGCACACCCAGTACGACGGCTCGTAGGTTGACGTCGATGGACCGGTCGAACACGTCCATGTCCAGCGTCTCGATCGAACCGGACGCGGGCACACCGGCGTTGAGAACGAGAGCGTCGAGTCGGCCGAACGCACGCTCCGCCTCGGCGACGGCTGCGCGGTTGTCGGCAGGGTGCGTCACGTCGCCGACGAACGGGACGGCCCGGTCGATCCCGGCCAACCACTCCATGGCTTCGGGCGTGGTGTCGAACGCGACAACGGAACCTCCTCGTTCGAGGAGGATTTCCGTTGTCGCGCGGCCGATCCCGGATGCTGCGCCGGTGACGACGGCGACGAGCGGTCGGGAATCTCGTGACGCGGTGGAGGTCACGGTGCGTCCGCAGTCGCGAGCTGCGCGGACAGTTCGTCGGCTTTCTCGAGAAGCGGGGCGAGTCGAGAGGGCGCCGCGACCCAGTCGGCCGACGAGCGCATCTCGTCCCAGAAGTTGAGTTCCACGATCAGCTGTTCGGCACCTGTGACGAGGGCTGTTCGAATGTCGTTCTCGACGCCGGTGATGCCCTGCCCGCCCGATCCGACCGCGTCCGTCGGCCGTTGGAGGTACGAACGAAGGAACAATCGAACCGGACTCATTCCCTCCGGCCGCATCCCCGCCATGGTGTCGAGCTGGTCCAGCAGGGCTTCGGGAGTTCCGCTGCTGGGGTTCCAGATGTCGAACAGTGCCGCCGTCCTCGTCAAGCCTGCTGCGGAGCGCAAACCCGACAGCAGCGGTGGATGCGGTGTCTGCACCGGCTTCGGTCGAACCGCCGATCGCGGAATGGTGAAGAAGTAGCCGTCGAACTGGACCGGATCCGGACCCCAGCACGCGCGGACCGCCTCGACCAGTTCGCTCATACGACGGCCCCGCGTACGTGGATCGACATCCATCTGAGCATGCTCCTCGTCCGACCAGCCGGCGCCGAGTCCGGCGACGAGCCTGCCGCCGGACAGCACGTCGAGAGTGGCCAGCCGCTGTGCCAGCTCCACCGGTCGGTGGTAGCCGGCGACCAGGATGCTGCTGCCGATGGAGACGGTTCGGGTACACGCGGCGACGAAGGCCATCAGTTCCGTGGCGCCGAACACCGACCGATACGCCGGATGGACGCTCGTCGTGTGTCGACCGCCGTACACCGACTCGTTGGCCTCGGGATAGAACAGGTGTTCCTGGACCCACAGGCTGGCAAAGCCGAGTTCCTCGGCAGCGACGGCGAATTCGCGTACTGCGACGGTGTCGACGTGCTCGCCGAGTTGGGGAAGCGACAGCCCGATACGAAGGCTCACAGGACGGTCACCGTCCCGGTGTTGCCGTCGACCTCGATCATGGCACCGTCGGGAATGCGTGCCGTGGCATCCTGCACGGAGACGGCACACGGAATGCCCAGCTCGCGGCACACGATCGACGAGTGTGTGATCGTCGCGCCGACGTTGACGACCACGCCGCCGGCGAAGACGAACAGTGGGGTCCACGCGGGGTCGGTCTGTGGCGCGACGATGATGTCACCCTCGGCCAGATCGCCCACGTCGTACGGATCGTGGAGAATCCGCGCACGTCCGCGAACGGTGCCGGGCGCGCCGCCGACGCCCGTCAGCGCGTCACCCGGCACTGCCGCCTGTGCCTTGTGTTCCTTCCGCTTGGGCCACTGCGACAACGGAAGTGGTTCGAACAGGAAGAACGGCGGTTCCAGGTCGAACAATGCGAGGTACTGCTCGCGACGTTCGGCGATGGTCGACGCGAAGGACTCGGGATCGGCGACGAAGGCGTCGAGTTCGTCGTCGAGCAGCATCGTGATGTCGTGGTGGTCGTCCATGACGCCGCGCGCGACCATGCGCCCTCCCAATTCGTACAGGGCGGTACGCATTTCCCCCATGACCTTCACGCACGCAGTCTTGGTGCGTTCACGCCACGGCATGAACTTCGTGATGGACTTGGCGGCGTCGAGAAAGCTCTGTCGCGTCGCGTCGTCCGGCATCTTGTCCGCGAGTTCGGCGGTGAGTGCGATCCTCTTGGCCTCGTTCCGCTCGCGAATTTTCTCGGGGTCCGACTCTTCGGGGCTGAGGCGCATCCCGTTCACGGCGAGAAGAGCGAGAACGGGCTTCGATTCCCAACTGTCCGAGCGAATGTCCCACTCGTTCGGTGCGCGAGAGCCGTACTTGTACAGGAAGTCGTCGAACTCGATGCGGAACTGCTTCGCATCGGAGGAGTCGCTCGCGTCCACCGCGTCCAGAAGAGTCGAGAGACCGTCGTCGAACAGTCGGGTCAATTCCTCGGACCCGGCGACGAGGCGGCCCATCTTCCACAGGGCGTAGGACGGGGCGGCGGAATCCACTCCACCGAGTCCGCTCAGGAGATCGCCGAGTTTGTCGGCTTCGCCGATGGCTTCCAGAAGCGCGCCGGCGACCGCGGGGCCCATGGTGGACAGCGTCGTGGTCACCGGGTGATAGGCGTAGCAGAAGATCAGATCGGGAACGAACGACCGAGCGTGGTCGACGAGCGCCTGATCGGTCAGCTCGCGGACGTCCGGGCGGTTTGCGCGTGCGAGGTCGGCACGTTTCTTCGCCTCTTCCGCCTCGGGGAACGTGTCCGTGGTGAGCGCCCACGCAGTCTTCTTCTCGAGACCTTCGGTGAGCTCGGCATTGTTGTGCCAGGGCTTTTCGACATACTCGGGGATGTCCGGGTGATCGCCCACCCACAGTGTGTTCCACACCGGAACGGTCAGCCCCGGCAGACGGGCGCCGTTGAGCTCGGTCATCGAGAAGTTCGTGTAGTGGTACCCGCCGAAGTTGCCGATGATCTCGGGCATGGTCTCGTCGATCTCGGAGGCCAGGTGCGTGCCGAGATGGTCGACGTATCCCTCGCGCCAACCGATGTTGAGGCCCTTGTTCCACACGAGGGTCACGTTGAGTGGACTGGACGGATCGGGAAGAACTTCACCGGCGTTGGCCCGCGTGTACACGGGGTAGCGCTCGCTGAAGTCCCAGTCGGTGATCCAGCGGTCGGGTGTCTGCTCGTCGCTCATCGAGTCCTCCTCGGAGGGGGTTGGACTGTATTTCAAGTCACACTATAGAAAGTTCGTGCCAATGAAACCATGTACAGAGATTTCCCGCGGCAAGTTGACCAGGAAAATCGAGAGAAGATCTGATTTCAGTAACTTTAGTTCAGATCTAGTATCGATTCGATAGATGTGCGAGACTCGGGTCGTATCCCGGTGAGCGACGATCGCTCGCGCCGCCGTCGTCGCGGCGCCCGCCGGCTCAGGTTCACCCGAGAGGGGCCACCATGTTCGAGAAAGTCCTCGTTGCCAACCGCGGAGAAATCGCCGTCCGTGCGTTCCGTGCAGCGGTCGAGCTGGGCGCATCCACCGTCGCCGTCTATCCCTTCGAAGACCGTAAGTCGGCGCACCGCGCCAAGGCGTTCGAGTCGTACCAGATCGGTGAAGTGGGCCATCCGGTGCGCGCGTACCTGTCCGTCGACGCGATTCTCGACGCGGCGAGGACGTCGGGTGCGGACGCCGTCTATCCCGGCTACGGATTCCTCTCCGAGAACGCGGATTTGGCGGCGGCGTGTGCGTCCGCGGGCATCACGTTCGTCGGACCGTCGCCGGAGGTTCTGAGGTTGACCGGAGACAAGTCGCGTGCGGTAGCAGCGGCGAAGGCTGCGGGCCTGCCCGTTCTCGCGTCCACCCCTCCGTCCGACGACGTCGACGAGTTGGTCGCCGCCGCCGAACGTATCGAGTTTCCGTTGTTCGTCAAAGCCGTTGCGGGCGGGGGAGGCCGCGGCATGCGACGCGTCGCCGAGCCCGGGCAGTTGCGCGATGCGATAGGCGCTGCATCCCGCGAAGCCGAGACGGCATTCGGGGACGGAACCGTCTTCCTCGAACAGGCGGTGGTCGACCCACGCCACATCGAAGTGCAGATCCTCGGCGACTCGACGGGCGAGGTCGTCCATCTGTTCGAGCGAGATTGCTCGCTGCAGCGGCGGCATCAGAAGGTGGTCGAGGTCGCTCCCGCGCCCGGTCTCGATCCTGTTCTGCGACAGTTGATGTGCGACGACGCCGTCCGCTTCGCGAAGCATGTCGGCTACACGTGCGCCGGCACGGTCGAGTTCCTTCTGGGCCCCGACGGCAGGTACGTGTTCATCGAGATGAATCCCCGCATCCAGGTCGAGCACACGGTGACGGAGGAGATCACGGACGTCGATCTCGTGGCGTCGCAGTTGCGTATCGCGTCGGGTGAGACTCTGTCGGATCTGGGACTGACGCAGGACGACATCTCGATTCACGGTGCTGCTCTGCAATGTCGCATCACGACCGAGGACCCGACCGATGGATTCCGGCCAGACACAGGCGAAGTGACCGCCTACCGCACTCCGGGCGGCTCGGGTATCCGGCTGGACGGCATCGTCGGAGTCGGTTCCGAGATCGGTTCGCACTTCGACTCGATGTTGGTGAAACTGACCTGTCGCGGACGTGATTTCGCGACGGCATGTGCACGGTCCAGGCGCGCTCTGGCGGAGTTCCGTGTGCGCGGCGTGGCGACCAACATTCCCTTCCTGCAGGCGGTGCTGGGTGATCCGGACTTCGCGGTGTGGCGCGTCACCACGACGTTCATCGAGGAACACCCTGAACTGTCGACGCAGAACGTCTCTGCCGACCGCGGTTCGAAGATTCTGCGGTACCTGGCCGATGTGACCGTCAATCGTCCGCATGGAGAACGCCCGTCGTCGATCTACGCTGTCGACAAACTCCCACCTGTCGATCTGGCGGCGGCACCTCGAGCAGGTTCACGTGACCGGCTCGCGGCTCTGGGTCCCGACGCCTTCGCAGCCCATCTTCGTGCATCGTCGGCGCTGGCGGTGACCGACACGACGTTCCGAGATGCTCATCAGTCGTTGCTGGCGACGCGTGTGCGGACACGCGACCTCGTTGCCGTCGCACCTCATGTCGCCCGGTTGACGCCGCAGTTGTTCTCGGTGGAGGCATGGGGCGGAGCCACCTACGACGTCGCCCTTCGATTCCTGCACGAGGATCCCTGGGAGCGGCTCGCGAGGTTGCGCGAGGAGATGCCCAACATCTGCCTGCAGATGTTGCTCCGGGGACGTAACACGGTCGGCTACACGGCGTATCCCGACCGCGTCACGCACGCATTCGTGCAGGAAGCTGCCGCGACAGGCGTGGACATCTTCCGAATCTTCGACGCGCTCAACAACATCGATCAGATGAGACCGGCGATCGATGCCGTTCGTGACACCGGTGTCGCAGTGGCGGAAGTCGCCATGTCGTACACCGGTGACCTGTCCGATCCGAACGAGACGTTGTACACGCTCGATTACTACCTCCGGCTGGCGGACAGCATCGTCGACGCAGGCGCGCACGTCCTGGCCATCAAGGACATGGCAGGCTTGCTCCGCCCCGCGGCTGCAGCGACGTTGGTGGGGGCGCTCCGTTCGCGCTTCGACCTGCCGGTCCATCTGCACACCCACGACACGCCGGGCGGTCAGCTGGCGACGTACCTCGCGGCATGGCAGGCAGGCGTCGATGCGGTCGACGGTGCGAGCGCCGCGCTGGCGGGAACCACCAGCCAGCCTGCGTTGTCTGCCATCGTCGCTGCCACCGAACACACCGACCGTGACACCGGTATCGACCTGAGTTCGGTGTGCGACCTCGAACCGTATTGGGCGGCAGTGCGTTCGATGTACGCACCGTTCGAGTCCGGCATCCCGGCCCCGACGGGCCGCGTCTACACGCACGAAATTCCCGGTGGTCAGTTGTCGAATCTGCGTCAGCAGGCAGCTGCGCTGGGACTGTCGCATCGATTCGAGGACATCGAGACCGCGTACGCAGGTGCCGATCGGGAACTGGGGCGACTGATCAAGGTGACGCCGTCGTCCAAGGTGGTCGGCGACCTCGCACTTGCGTTGGTCGGTTCGGACACGACCGCAGCCGAATTCGCCGAGCAGCCGCAGCGCCTCGACATCCCGGATTCGGTCGTCGATTTCCTGCGCGGCGAACTCGGTGAGCCCGCGGGCGGATGGCCCGAGCCGCTTCGTAGCCGCGCGCTCGTCGGTCGTCCGGACAGACCCGCCGTCACGCAGCTGACCGACAGCGACATCGCTGCATTGGGCGAGCCGGGTGACCGACGGCGGAACACGCTCAACCACTTGCTGTTTCCCGGTCCGGCCGGCGAGTTCGAGAAGCATCGACGTGAGTACGGAGACACGTCTCAGTTGTCGACGAATCAGTACTTCTACGGCCTGAGGCAAGACGAAGAACACCGCGTGCAACTCGAGAAGGGCGTCGAGTTGATCATCGGCCTCGAGGCGATTTCGGAGCCGGACACGGATGGGATGCGGAACGTCCTGTGCATCTTGAACGGGCAGTTGCGTCCGGTTCGAGTGCGCGACCGCGGCGTCGAGTCGTCGACGACGCAGGCCGAGAAGGCCGACCGCGCGGACCCGAAACACCTGTCCGCCCCGTTCACCGGCGTCGTCACGCTGTCCGTGAAGGAGGGCGACACGGTCGAGGTGGGCGATACCGTCGGCACGATCGAGGCCATGAAGATGGAAGCGTCCATCACGTCGACGAGGGCCGGTGTCATCACGCGGGTGCCGATCGCGGCCGGCGCGCAGGTGGATGGCGGCGATCTGTTGTTGGTGGTCGGCTAGGGCGGCTTCGCCTCGTGCGCGCGAATGTATAGAGGGCTATACATTCGCGCGCACGTGCGCCGAAGGCGCTTAAAGCCCCAGATCCCGGCCGATCAGTTCCTTCATGATCTCGTTCGATCCTGCCCAGATCTTGGTGACCCGAGCGTCCTTCCAGGCTCGGGCAGCGCGGTACTCGTTCATGAAGCCGTAGCCGCCGTGGAGCTGGACGCAGTGGTCGAGGATCTCGTTCTGCACCTGCGACGTCCACCATTTGGCCTTGGCGGCGTCGATGGCGGTCAGTTCACCGTTGCCGTGCGCGACGATGCAGTTGTCCACGAACGCCTGTGCCACATCGAGTTTCGTGACCAGCTCGGCGAGCAGGAACTTGTTCCACTGCAGCGAGCCGATCGCCTGACCGAATGCCTTGCGGTCCTTGGCGTACTGGAGCGTCTCCTCGAGGATCGGCCGGACGTGACCGAGGTTCGCCACCGCCGCACTGATGCGCTCCTGCGGCAGCAGCTGCATCATGTGGATGAAGCCGCCGTCGAACTCGCCGATCATGTTGGACGACGGCACCCGCACGTTCTCGAAGAACAGCTCGGCCGTGTCCGATTCGGGCTGACCGACCTTGTCGAGCTTGCGTCCGCGCGAGAAGCCTTCGGTTCCGTTCTCGACGGCGAACAGCGTGATGCCGCGCGCCTTCTTCTCGGGCGTGGTCCTGGTGGCGACGATGACGAGGTCGGCGCTGTTGCCGTTGGTGATGAACGTCTTCGACCCGTTGATGATGAAGTCGTCGCCGTCCTTCACTGCGGTGGTCTTCAGGGACGCCAGGTCCGATCCGCCCGACGGCTCGGTCATCGCGATCGCCGTCAGCAGTTCGCCACTGCAGAAGCCGGGCAGCCAGCGCTTCTTCTGCTCCTCGGTCGTCAGCTGGACGAGGTACGGGGCGACGATGTCGTAATGAATGCCGAAGCACGACGCCACGGCGGCGCTCGATCGAGCAAGTTCCTCACCGAGGACCGCATTGAAGCGGTAGTCCTCGGCGCCGCTGCCGCCGTATTCTTCCGGCACCTCGAGGCCGAGGAAGCCGTTGCGCCCTGCTTCGAGCCAGATCTCCCGGTCGATGAAGCGCTGCTCGATCAGCTTCTCCTCGACGGGAGTGATGGTGCGTGTCACGAACTCGCGGACGGATTCGCGGAACGCGTCGTGGTCCTTCTCGAACAGGCTGCGCCTCATGTGTGTTCCTCCAGGTAACGGTAATCGAGACGCAATATACTCGTCGGTAACTACGCGTCGCGCAGCGTATGGCACTCTGACACCATGGCTGACCAACCCACTTCGCTCGTCAGGTACACCACCGATGCCGGTGCGGAGGTCGCAGTGTTGACCTTCGACCACGGGCCCCTCAATCTGTTCGATCAAGCGATGTTCGACGCCGTGTGCGCGAACATCGCCGATCTGACGGCGAATCCACCCCGCGCGGTGCTGCTCAGGGCCGAGGGCAAGGTCAACTCGGCGGGCGTCGACGTGCATGTCTTCGACGGCTTGTCGGCCCAACAGGGCGCCGATCTGTGGCGTCGCCTGTTCGACGAGATCGCGCATCCGCTCGAAGCGTTGCCGTGCCCGGTCGTCTACGCGGCTCACGGACTGACCTTGACGGCCGCGTTCGAGATCTCCCTTGCCTGCGACATCATCGTCGCGTCACCGAAGGCCAAGTTCGGCCTCGTGGAAATCGTCGTCGGCCTCACCCCGTCCATGGGTGGCCCGCAGCGCCTCGCCGAACGCGCCGGCTCCGGACGTGCGCGCGAGTTCGTGATGACGGGCGACCTCTACGACGCGGCCACCATGAAGGAGTGGGGCGTGGTCAACAGCATCCACGACGACGTCGACGCCTCTGCCCGTACCCTGGTCGAGCGCTTGGCCGCCGGACCGACGGTGGCTCACGCTGCCACCAAGAAGATCGTGGCAGCGTGGCGTTCGGGTGGTGTCGCTCATGCGGACGAGATCACCGCGGACGTGTCGGGGGCGCTGTTCGAGACCGAGGACCTGAAAGGTGCGGTGAAGAGTTTCCTGGCGAACGGCCCGGGAAAGGCGACGTACACCGGTAAGTAGACTTTCTGCGATGACTACCCCGCTCGCCGAACTGCACATGCACATCGAAGGTTCGCTGGAGCCTCCGCAGATCTTCGCACTCGCCGAGCGCAACGGAATTGCGTTGCCGTACAACGACATCGACGAGTTGGCGGCCCGGTACGAGTTCACGGATCTGCAGTCGTTCCTCGATCTGTACTACGCCAACATGTCGGTGCTCAGGACTGCCGAGGATTTCGGTGATCTTGCGCGCGCGTATTTCCGTCGTGCTGCCGCAGGTGGTGTGACGCAGGCGGAGATCTTCTTCGATCCGCAGGCGCACACGGCGCGAGGTGTCGCGCTCGAGGCCGTCGTCGAGGGCTTGTCCGATGCGGTGGCGTCGAGCGAGCGGGAATTCGGGGTGAAGAGCGGGCTGATCGCGTCGATTCTGCGGGACAAACCGGTGCTGCATGCCAACAAGCTGCTCGACAATCTGCTCGCGATGCAGGCCCCGATCATCGGGCTCGGCCTCGATTCCGCGGAGGCCGGTTTCCCGCCGTCGTTGTTCGTCGACGTGTTCGCGAAGGCGCGAGCCGAGGGCTTGCACGTCGTCGCGCACGCGGGGGAGGAGGGCCCGGCGGAGTACATCTGGCAGGCCCTCGACCTGCTGGGTGTGGAACGCGTCGATCACGGTGTCCGCTGTCTGGAGGACGACGCTCTCGTGAATCGTCTTGTGGACGAGGAGATTCCGCTGACGGTCTGCCCTCTGTCGAACGTGCGGTTGAAGGTGTACGAGGATCTGTCAGAGCATCCCATCCGGCAGATGATCGAGCGCGGTCTGATCGTCACGGTCAACTCGGACGATCCGGCGTACTTCGGCGGCTATGTCGACGACAACTTCGCCGCCCTAGAGACCGCGCTCGGTCTGACGGCTCGTGAGCGAGAGATCCTGTACGACAACAGCATCAAGGCGTCCTTCATCGGACGGTGACGAACGCTTTCGGATAGCCGGTTGCCCCGTCGGGCACGGTGTCGGCCGTCATCGACGTCTGGATGTCGCCGTTCCCGTCGGTCACGCGGGCACGGATGGTGTGCTGGCCGGGCGTTGCGGCCCACTCGTAGGTCCACTGTCGCCACGTGTCCGTCGAGTACTCCTCGGACAGTGTTGCTGCCACCCAGTTTCCGTCGTCGATCTGCACGTCGACGCCGGAGATTCCGGTGTGTTGATGCCATGCGACGCCTGCGACGACGACCGTTCCCGCGTCGACCGCTGCTCCTGGCTTGGGGGTGTCGATGCGCGACGCGGTCTTGATCGGGCCGCGCTCACCCCAGCCGCGGTCGGTCCAGTAGGCGCTGGCCTTGTCGAATCGAGTGATCTCGAGGTCGGTGACCCACTTCGTCGCGGACACGTACCCGTACAGGCCGGGTACGACGAGACGTGCTGGATAGCCGTGCTCGACGGGGAGCGGTTGCCCGTTCATGCCGACGGCCAGGAGCGCGTAGCGGCCGTCCAGCAGCACCTCGAGCGGCGTGCCCGCGGTGAAGGCGTCGTGACTGGACGACAGCACCATGTCCGCGCCGTCCTGGATTCCGGCCTCCTCGAGCAGGTCCTTCAGCGGGTAGCCGATCCAGGTGGCGTTCCCGACGAGATCGCCGCCGACGATGTTGGACACACACGTGAGCGTGACGGTGCGTTCGACGGCCTGCCTCGTCGCGAGGTCGGCGAACGTGATCTCGAGTTCTCGGTCCACCATCCCGTGGATGCGCAGCGACCAGTCCTCCGACGCCACCTGCGGCACCACAAGTGCGGTGTCGATGCGATAGAACTCGTCGTTCGGCGTGATGTACGACGTCAGCCCGTCGATCCGCAGATCCGCGCCCGCGGGGATCGGCGGCTGACGCGTCGGCGTCGGGAGCCTGAAGCCGAGTCGGTTGGCGGTGACGTCACGCGCCTGGCCGAGAAGCCGGCCTGCGGTGCCTGCCGCGACGGCGACGACTCCGGCGGTGACGGCAAGGCTGAGGAAACTACGCCGCGACATACCGTCGGCGACGGGTTCTTCGGTTCGCAGAAGGGCGTTCAGTACGACGATTCCCGCTGCGACGCCGAGGATCGTCGGCAACGCGGACAGGGGAGTGGCGGTGCTGCGTGTGACGGCGGCGAGTACGCCGACCGCCCCGAGCACCCCGAACAGCACTGCTCCCCACGGCCGTCTCAACACGCCGGCCGCAGCGGCGATCGACGCGATGACGACCGCCATCCCGACGAACAGGGCAGTCTTGTCCGACGTGCCGAACGTGTCGATCGCCCACTCCCGTACTGCTTCGGGGGTGTTGTCGACGACGGCGGATCCGACTGCGAAGAACGGTGACGAGTTCGGCCCGAACGGCACGGCGACGAGTTCGCCGACGCCGAGAACGACTGCGGCAGCGAGAAGTCCGGACAACATGTGAGCAGAAATGTATAGCCCTCTATGCATTTCTGCTCACATGCAGCGCAGCTGCCAGATACTCGTTCCCGAACATCCCGCCCGGATCGAGTTTGTCCCTCATCGCGACGAAGTCACCGAAACGCTCGTACATCTCGGCGAAATCGTTCGCCGTCTGCGAGTGCAGCTTTCCCCAGTGCGGCCGCCCGCCCACGCTGCGGGCGATCTTCTCCACCGCGTCGAAGTACTCGCGGTGCTCCCGCCGGTGATACTGGTGCACCGCGATGTACGCGCTGTCGCGGCCGTTCGCCGTCGACAGCCAGATGTCGTCGGCGGCCGCGAAGCGCACCTCGACGGGGAACGCCACCGCGAAGCCCGACGACTGCAGCCACCGATCCACCTCGCGCACCACGTACGTGATCGACTCCGCAGGCACCGCATATTCCATCTCGCGGAACCGAACGGTGCGCGACGACGCGAACACGCGATAACTCCGGTCGGTGAACTCGCGCGCCGACAGTGCCCTCGACGAGAAGGCGTTGACTCGCGGAATCGCAGCCGGGAAACGCGTCACCGCGCGGTTGACGATCTCGAATGCACGGTTCGCCAACAACTCGTCGTCGAGAAAAGCCCTGACACGACCGAGCGGCGCCAACGGACTGTCGGCAGGCAACCGAGTATTCGTCTTCGTCAGCACCCGGTCGGTGTGCGGAAACCAGTAGAATTCGAAATGATCCGTTTGCTCGACGACGTCCGGCAGCGACGACAGCGTTCCGGTCAACGTCGACGGCGCCTCGACGGCATGCAGCGCGAACGCCGGCTCGCATCGCAACGTGACCTTCGTGATGATGCCCAGCGCGCCGAGTCCGACGCGGGCCGCGTCGAACATGTCCGGCTCCGAGTCGCGGGAGCACGTCACGACGCTGCCGTCGGCGGTCACCATCTCCAGTGCCTGTACCTGAGTCGCGATGCCGCCGAATCGTCGTCCGGTCCCGTGCGTCCCCGTCGAGATGGCACCCGCGATCGACTGTTCGTCGATGTCGCCGAGGTTCGTCATCGCAAGGCCCAGGTCCCACAACCATGCGGTCAGCGCGCGCAGACGCGTCCCGGCGAACACCGTCACCGACGCAGAACCGTCGGGCATCGGCACGACGGATTCGATGCCCTGCAACCGGTCGAGGTCGACGAGGATTCCGTCGGTCACCGCGATCGACGTGAACGAATGGCCGGCGCCGACGCACTTGACGCGCAGTCCGGTCTCGCCGGCATGGAAGACCGTGCGTCGCACTTCCTCGACGGTTTTCGGACTCACCGACTCCTGCGGGCGAGCGCTCTGATTTCCGGCCCAGTTCCGCCACTCGACTCCGTTCATCGCACAACTATGAATGTGCACCGTCGACACGGTCAATCGCCAGTCCGCAGAGGGGCTGCCCGCTTACTATCGGGGCATGCAGACCCGGCTGTCGGCGGACACGAGGCGTGCACAGCTGGTCTCGGCTGCCCTCGATCGCGCCGAACGGGTCGGAATCGAGGCATTGACCGTCCGCGGTGTCGCCGACGAAGCGGGGGTGAGCCAGGGGGCGGTCTACTACCTGTTCGAATCGAAGGAGTCGCTCGTCATCGCGATGGGCGAGGGCCTCGTCGTCGACGTGACGCGAGCTCTGCAGGCTGCGTTCACCGACTCCGTCAATCTGCCGGGGGTTCCGGGTCTGCGAGAACTCGTGCACAGCGGGCTCAGCGCCATCTGGCCGATCGTCGAGAAGACCGCCGACCGGCAGCTTCTGTCCTACGAGATCAAGACCTACCTGCTACGGCATCGTGCGTTGGGGTCGGAGTTGGCCGCGTCCATCGCGACCGGGCAGTACCGCATCCGCGACGACGAGACCCTGCTGTTCTTCCAACGCTGCTCGGAGTTCACCGGCACGCGGTGGATCGAGCCCATCGAGGCCGTGGCGCGTTTCGGCATGGCGACGGTGGACGGGCTGATCCTGCGGTGGCTGGTCGACCACGACGACGTGGCGGTCATCGCCGCTCTCGACGATCTGTCCGGCATCATCGCCTCGAAGGCTGTAGAAGTGTGAGGACACTGCCTTCGGACGACAGGACGAGGAACTCCGTGACATCACTGCTGCCACGAACCGTGCACGGCCGTACCGCGTTGGACCGCATCGCACGCGCCACCGAGTCGCTCCGACCACCGTTCGCGGCGGTCGACGCCGTCGCGCTCGACGCCAATGCCGCCGACCTGTGCCGTCGATCAGGCGGCATGCCGGTGCGCGTCGCGGCGAAGTCGGTGCGAACCCGAGCCGTGCTCGAACGGGTCCTCGGTCCCAATCTGACTGCAGGAGGCGGCTTTCGCGGGATAATGACCTACTCGCCCGCCGAAGCGCTCTGGCTCGCCCGGCTCGGTGCGCAGGACGTACTGATGGGATATCCGACGGTCGACGCCGACTCCATCGCCGAGATCACCCGCGACCGAGTGCTGTCCGGGCGGATCACCCTGATGGTCGACGACGTGGCCCATCTCGACATCATCCGTGCCGCCGCCGGTTCCGACCGGATCAAGCCGCGAATCTGCATCGACGTCGACGCGTCCCTGCGGATCGGGCCACTGCATCTCGGGGTGCGTCGCTCGCCGCTCCGTGAGCCCGACCAGGTCGCCCGGTTCGCGGCGCGGGCGAAGGACCGCGGCTTCCGCGTCGTCGGAATCATGTTCTACGAAGCGCAGATTGCCGGGTTGCCCGATTCGAGTGTGGCCATCGAGCTGGTCAAGCGCGCGTCGGCCGCCGAGTTACGCACGCGCAGAGGAGCTGTCGTCGACGCAGTGACGGGCGTCGTCGGAGGTCTGGAGTTCGTCAACAGCGGTGGGACCGGCTCGCTCGAGGTGAGCAGTGCGGACCCGGTCGTGACCGAGGTGACTGCAGGTTCGGGTCTGTTCGTGCCGACGTTGTTCGACCGCTACAAGGCGTTCGCGCCCAATCCTGCTCTGTACTTCGCACTTCCGGTCGTTCGGACGCCCACTCGCTCGGTGGCGACGGCGTTCGGCGGCGGGTACATCGCGTCGGGGCCTGCGTCGAAATCGAGGGTGCCGACGCCTGTCGCCGTCTCGTCCGCGGCGCGCGGCCTCCTGCTGGGCGGATTGAAACTGCTGCGCAACGAGGGTGCAGGCGAGGTACAGACACCCGTTGCCGGGGCCGGAATCTCGATCGGCGACCGTATCTGGTTCCGGCACGCCAAGGCAGGCGAGGTGTGCGAGCGGTTCGACGCGCTGCACATCGTCGAGTCCGACGGCAGCGTCACCACCGTGCCGACCTACCGGGGCGAGGGGAAGAACTTCGGCTAGCCGGTCTCGCCGAGTGCCATGAAAGCGCCCAACGATTCGAGGCCGTGCGGTGTCGACGGGAGATACTGCGTCAGCGTCGACGACTGCACCAGCAATGCCGCCCACTGTCCGCGCGAGATCGCGACGTTGAGTCGGTTCTTCGACAGGAGAAAGCTTGCGCCCCTGGGTGATTCACCCAGGTTGGACGCGGTCATCGACACGATCGCGATCGGTGCCTCACGGCCCTGGAACTTGTCGACGGTTCCGACGAGCACGTCCCCAAGACCGGCGTCGTCGAGATGTTCTCGAATGCGGGCCACCTGCGCGTTGTAGGGCGCGACGACGATGAAGTCGGTGGGTTCGAGGCCCCGGCTTCCGTCGTGGTTCTTCGGGTCGGTCCACTGCTTGCCGACGAGCTTCTCGATCTGTCGACGGATCTCGTCGGCTTCCTCGGGGGAGTCGGTGGTGTTCGCGTGATGGTCGACGTACACGGTGTGCAGGCCCGCGCGGAGTCCGACGAGGTTCCGCTGCAGCGTGTGCGCCTCGTTCGAGAAGAGCTTGCCCTCGTACGACAGAGCCGACACGGGTGCGCACAGGTCGGGGTGCATGCGCCATGTGCGACTGAGAAAGTAGCCGCGGTCCTCGGGCAGTGCGCCGTGCCCCGCCGACAGCCAGCCCAGAGCGGACTCGTCGACCGGTTCGGGGTGCGTGCCCTGACTGACCTGTGGTAGTTGCTGAGGATCGCCGAGCAGCAACAGATTTCGAGCGGATTGCGCGACCGCGATCGTGTTCGCGAGTGAATACTGTCCCGCTTCGTCGACGACGAGAAGATCCAGCGAGCCGGGTTCGACGCGATTCGAGTTGGAGAAGTCCCACGCCGTGCCGCCGACGACGCAGCCGTCGACGGCATCCCCGATGAACGACGGGTAATCGCCTTCACGGAGTTCGGTGAGTCCGTCGGGTGCCTTCTTCTTGCCGATCTGCTGCGCAGGAACACCGGCTTTCGCGATGCCCTGCAGTAGATTGTCGACGACCGAATGCGACTGTGCGACAACGCCGATCTTCCACCGATGCTCGCGTACCAGGGTCGAGATGACGGCTGCGGCCGTGTACGTCTTGCCGGTTCCGGGAGGCCCCTGGACGGCCAGGTACGAGTTGTCCAGATCGAGCAAGGCGGTGCGAATGGCCCCGATGTAGTCGCTGCCGACGAGCGTCGGAAGTGGGTTGCCGGACAGTGTTCTCGGTGTCGCTCGGGAGGTCAGGTCGGCGACGGCGGTCCGCGGAAGGTCCGGCAGTCCGCGCTGCACCTCCTCGGCGGCAGCGGTGATGGCGGCTTCCAGGCTCGCCGACGGAATCGGCGACGTCGGAGCCAAGGCCATCGGGAGGTCGGCGTACGGGTCGGCACCGGCGGCGAGCTTCTCGTCGACGACGACGAACGTGTCCCCGACCTCCACGACATCGCCTCGGCTGCACGAGCGATACGTCGGGTGCGGTTGTTCGAGGCCGTCCGGGGCAGGCAGGTCGTACAGCAGTCGCACGGACTTCTCCACGCCGCCGTTGCCGATCAGGCGAAGACGTCGCCGGAGCAACTTCTGCCGTGGGGACGTCTTCGCCCACTCCGACTCGATCGTTCCCGACTCGACCACGAAAACGTCTGCAGCGTCGGCCCATTCGTCGATCGGCTTCTGCAGCCGGTCGAAATGAGCCCACCAGAACGGCTTCCGCTCGCGACGGTGATATCCGATGGATCCGCCGTACAGCGCGACGGCCTGCTGCACCGCGTCTCGTTCGCCGATGCCGGCGAAGTCTCGAAGCGACTGTTCGAGTGGTGACGCTTGATCGTCGATCTCGAGGGGGATCTCGGAGATCGGATCTGGCGTGACGCCTGCCTCGGATGCCCTCTCCAGCAACCAGTCTCGCAGCCGGATGGTGGAGACGCAGTCGTACTCGTTGTAGTCGGCGATGGCCGACAGGACGGCGTCCGCCTCCTCGGTGCGGCCTTCGTCGCGCAGGTCGCACCAGTTGGCGTATTCGACGATCGACGCGGCCGCGTCGGTGACGTCGCCGTCGCGATCGGCAGGCATGTAGAGCGGTTCGAGTTTCTTGATGCTGTACGAGCGTTCGCCGATCCGCATCGAGGACCGGACGATCGGGTAGAGGTCGACGAGCACGTTCTGCCGCAGCAGATTGTCGACGACGTCCTCGCCGACGCCGTAACGTCCGGCGAGTCGAAGCAGGGCCGTCTTCTCGTACGCCGCGTAGTGGTAGACGTGCATGCCGGGGAAGCGTCGACGCCGTTCGACGACGTAGTCCAGGAAGTCTCCGAGCGCCTGGCGTTCCTGCGCGCGGTCGTGTGCCCAGAACGGCAGGAAGGTGCCGTCGGCTTCGAGCACGCCGAACAGGTACTCGAGGCCCCAGTCGTTGGAACCCGGCTCTGCCCACAACGGGTCACCCTCGAAGTCGAAGAAGATGTCGCCGGGGTCCGGTTCCGGGATCGAACCGAGTGCGTCGGCGTCGAAGATCTCGTATTCGGCGACGCCGCTGTCGGCCTGCGCGAGCTGCAGAGCCGCCTGCGAACGCAGGTTGGTCAGAATGCGATGCGAGATACCGTCCACGGAACCGTCGTGTGCTGCAAGTGTTCTCGTCGTCGTGATGCCCGCGTCGATCAGATGTGCTCGATGGCCACCGCTCAGCCCCGCCACGAGAAGAAGGTCGTCGCGCGCGACCACTTCTTCTTCGCACGCGTCGCACCTGCCGCACGCGGTGTACCGCGGATCGGCCCAGTCGACGGGTTCGTCGTCGGCGATGTGCTCGTCGAGAATGTCCTCGAGGTGTGCGCGCTGACGACGATAGACCGGCAGCAGGTCCTTGCGCGCGTGATCGGTGGTGGTGCCGTCACCGAGCATCAGGTGCAGCGAGTCGGCGACCTCGATGCCGTTCCGCTCGAGTGCGTCGGCGTACGCGGCGAGCTGGAGCAACGCAGGCACCCGAGCGTGCCGGGACAACTTCGTGTCGTAGACCGAATAGCCACGATCCTCCTTGACGAGGAAGTCGCAGAATCCGAGGAATCGTCCGTCGAAGAACGTCGCTTGGTACAGGACGTCGTAGCCCCACAACGCCGTTTCGACGGTGGCCGCGTTCGCGTCGGCGTAGGCGAGACGCGTGCGCTCCGGCCGCGGCATGATCGACACACCGGCGCCGAACTGTTTCTGGAACGCCTCGAGTTGCCGACGTTCGTGCGCGAATCCGAGCGCCGATGTGCGTTCGAGCATCGGGTCGGCAGCAGCGACGCCTGCCTCGACCCGGCCGAGGTGCGCGTCGAGCGTGCGCAGCAGCGCGTACTCGCACACCGCTGCCGCGGAGAGGTCGCTCGCGCTGAAGACCACCCGGTCGTCGAGGAGGAACACGCGGACAACTGTAGGGGACTGCTGCGACATCGAACCGAGCCAGGCAAAATAGTCGAATGCCGTTTTTCGAAGGAGTCACCGGTGCTGTCCACTACCGCTCGTGGACCACAGCTCATCCACGTCTTGTCCTGGTGTTTCTTCATGGTCTTGGACAGAACAGCGGTCACTACCACCGTCTCGCCCGTGTGCTCAACGGCGAGAACATCGACGTCTGGGCCGTCGACCACGTCGGCCACGGACTGACCGAAGGAGAGTTGTCCGACGCGTCGCAGATCGGTGGTCTGGCCGACAACGCGCTACAGCTCGCCGAGATCGCCAGGTCCGAGCGCGCGGGCGTGCCGATGGCTCTGATGGGTCATTCCCTCGGCGCGGCGACGGCGATTGCAGCCCTCCACAAGGATCCGGATCATTTCGTCTCCGCAGTGCTGTGCGGAACGCCGACGTCGACGACAGGTAAGGCCGGGGATCTGAATTCGTCGACCGTGCCGTTGCTGGCGATGCACGGTGTCGACGACCGGATGGCCCCGATCGACGCGGTGCGCGAGTGGATCCCGTCCGTCCCCGGTGCCCGGCTGAGGGAGTTCGAGAACGCCGGCCACGATCTCCTGCACGAGAAGGTCCACCGCACGGTCACGCTCGAAGCCGCGGATTTCCTGCTCTCTCACGTGTGACGTGCAGGCCGGGTACCTGCACGTCACACGAAAAGGACTACTTGGCGTAGATCGCCTCGATCTCGGCGCCACGCTCCTGGTGGATGATGTTGCGCTTGAGCTTCATCGTCGGCGTGAGTTCGCCGGTCTCGACGGTGAAGTCGACCTCGAGGATCTTGTACTTCTTGATCTGCTCGGCCTTCGAGACCTTCTTGTTTGCGTCGGCGACGGCCTTGTCGATCTCGGCGACGAGGTCGGCGTGCTTCGACAGTTCGTCGAATGCGATGCCGTCGGCGATGCTGTTGCGTTCTTTCCACCCGGGAAGCGCCTCGGGATCCAGCGTGATCAGCGCGCCGATGAACGGCTTGGCATCGCCGACGACGAGGCACTGGCTGATGAGGGCGTGCGCTCGTAGTGCGTCCTCGAGCACAGCGGGTGCGACGTTCTTGCCACCCGCGGTGACGATGATTTCCTTCTTGCGGCCGGTGATCGAGACGAAGCCGTCCTGGTCGATCGAGCCGAGGTCGCCGGTGTGGAACCAGCCGTCGACGATGGATTCGGCGGTCGCCTTGTCGTTGTGCCAGTAGCCACCGAAGACGACCGGTCCCTTGACGAGCAGTTCGCCGTCCTCGGCGATCTTCGCCGCGTGGCCGTTGATCGGCTTACCGACGGTGCCCACGCGCTGGTCCTTCGTGGTGTTGACGGTGACGGCCGCGCTCGTCTCGGTGAGTCCGTATCCCTCGTAGACCGGAATGCCGACGCCGCGGAAGAAGTGGCCGAGCCGCGCACCGAGTGCTGCGCCACCGGACACCGCGCGGTCGCATTCGCCACCGAGTGCAGCGCGGAGCTTCGAGTAGACGAGCTTGTCGAACAGCGCATGCTTGAGGTTCAGCACCAGGCCGGGGCCGCCCTTGTCCTTTGCCTCGCTCCACTCGATCGCGGTCGCGGCAGCCTTGTCGAAGATCTTGCCCTTGCCGCCGTCGTGCGCCTTCTGCTTCGCCGAGTTGTAGACCTTCTCGAACACACGCGGCACCGACAGGATGAAGTTGGGCTTGAAGAGGGCGAACTGGTCGAGCAGCGTCGAGATGTCGGAGGTGTGTCCGACGGTCGTCTTGGACTCGAATGCGCCGAACGAGATTGCACGGGCGAACACGTGTGCCATCGGGAGGAACATCAGCGTCCGCCTGCCCTCCTTCATTGCGTCGCCGAGTGCGAGCTGAACGGCCTTGGTCTCGGCGTAGAAGTTGGAGTGGGTGAGCTGCACACCCTTGGGCCGACCGGTGGTTCCGGACGTGTAGATGAGCGTCGCGGGCGACGACGCGGTGACCTGACCGCGGCGGGCATGCAGGTCCTCGTCGCTGACGTCCACGCCGCGGGTGGTCAGCTCGTCGAGCGCGCCTGCATCGATCTGCAGAACCTCACGCAGCTCGGCGGCGCCTTCGGTGACCTCTTTCAACGCCTCCGCGTGGGCAGGAGTCTCGACTACGAGGAGCTTGGACGAGGAATCCTCGAGAATCCACTGCGCCTGATCGGGTGCGGACGTCTCGTAGATGGCAACGGTGCAGCCACCTGCGGTCCAGATGGCGTAGTCGAGGACGACCCACTCGTAGCGGGTGGCCGACAGGATGGCGACACGGTCGCCGAGTTCGATGCCCGATGCGATGAGGCCTTTGGCGACGCCTGCCACTTCCTGCGCGAACTGCTTCGCGGTGACGTCGACCCAGGAGCCGTTCACGAGACGCTGGAACGGCACCAGGTTGGGGGACTCCTTCTCGTACCGAAACACGGTATCGGCCATCGAGACATCATCAGGAATGGTGAATGATGCCGGCACAGAATATTCGCGCACTTGAATCCCCTCCGAAAAACTGACGTATAGGTGTGCATTTCATCACATTCCGAGCCGTAGTGCACTACCGATGGTTGTCCGGTTTGCGAATTTCCGACCTGTCCTGCGGAGTTAGGTGTGACTCGAATGCACAATAACTGTAACGGGTCACATTCTCGACACCGAGTGTCGGTTCGGTCACAGAAGCAGGGCGGTGACCTCGTCGTCCGTCAGTTGGTGAAAGTCGCCGTACGCAGCGCCGACGCCGTCGAGGTGGGAGTCGACGCGGCACCGGACCTCGTTCACGAGCGGCTGGATGCGGGCAACCGCGTCGGGCGACGCGACCGGGACGGCCAACACGATTCCCGCCGCACCTTCGGCAGCGGCGACGCGGCAGGCTGCCTCCGCGGTGGCACCGGTCGCCATCCCGTCGTCGACGATCACCGCGAGCCTGCCCCGACGCGAGCGTGGGCCGTGGCGTCGCCACCGCTGCGCACGCCGCGCGAGCTCGATCTCTTCCTGACGTCGGACGTGGTCGATGTCGTCGGCCGTGATCCTCAGGTGATCGATGACGTCGCGGTTCAGGATCAGCGTGCCGTTCTCACCGATCGCGCCCATCGCGAGTTCGGGCTGTCCCGGTACTCCCAGCTTGCGGACAGCAATGACGTCGAGTTTGGCCCCGAGCGCGGAGGCGATCTCGGCCGCGACGGGCACGCCGCCTCGTGGCAGCGCCAGTACCAGCGGATTCTGCCCTGCGAGGTGACCGAGATCCTTGGCCAGGATGCGGCCGGCTTCCATACGATCGGCGAACATCATCACTGTCGACGCTAGAACGCCGGACGGCCGTTCGTTCGACAATCCAGCCACGAGGTCATCGGCGGTTCATGACAGGGACTAAACTCGGTTGTATATGAGCACAACAGAGCCGAATCAGGATGCCGCCGTGACGTCTGACGAGTCCAGTTCCACCAGCCCGGTTTCGTCCGACGACAGCGCACAGGCGACGTTCGCGGACCTCGGTATCGATGAGAGAGTCCTGAAGGCTCTGCATGCCGTCGGCTACGAATCTCCGTCGCCGATCCAGGCCGCCACGATTCCGCCGCTGATGAACGGTAGTGACGTCGTCGGCCTCGCGCAGACCGGAACGGGTAAGACCGCAGCGTTCGCGATCCCCATCCTGTCGCGCCTCGACGTCGAACGTCGGGTTCCGCAGGCGCTGGTTCTCGCGCCGACGCGTGAGCTTGCGCTGCAGGTAGCCGAGGCGTTCGGCAAGTACGCCGCCAACATCCCCGGTCTGCACATCCTCCCGATCTACGGCGGCCAGGCCTACGGCATTCAGCTGTCGGGGCTGCGCAAGGGCGCGCAGATCATCGTCGGAACGCCGGGACGCGTCATCGACCACCTCGAGAAGGGGACGCTCGATCTGTCGCAGCTCGAGTACCTCGTCCTCGACGAGGCCGACGAGATGCTGAAGATGGGCTTCCAGGACGACGTCGAGCGCATCCTGTCGGACACCCCCGAGTACAAGCAGGTCGCGTTGTTCTCGGCCACCATGCCGCCCGCGATCCGCAAGATCTCGAAGCAGTACTTGCACGACCCGGTCGAGATCACCGTCAAGACCAAGACCACCACGTCGCCCAACATCACGCAGCGCTACGTGCAGGTCGCGCATCAGCGCAAGCTCGAGGCGCTCACTCGGATCTTCGAGGTCGAAGAGTTCGAAGCGATGATCATGTTCGTCCGCACCAAGCAGGCCACCGAGGAACTCGCCGACAAGTTGCGCGCACGGGGATTCTCGGCGGCCGCGATCAACGGCGACATCGTGCAGGCGCAGCGCGAGCGGACCATCGGTCAGCTGAAGAACGGCACGATCGACGTCCTCGTCGCCACCGATGTCGCGGCCCGTGGTCTCGACGTCGACCGCATCTCGCACGTCATCAACTACGACATCCCGCACGACACCGAGTCGTACGTGCACCGCATCGGCCGTACCGGTCGCGCGGGCCGCGCCGGTCAGGCACTGCTGTTCGTCGCGCCGCGGGAGCGGCATCTGCTCAAGGCCATCGAGCGCGCGACGCGTCAGCCCATCACCGAGATGCAACTGCCGAGCGTCGACGACGTCAACGCGCAGCGCGTCCAGAAGTTCGGCGACTCGATCACCGAGAGCCTGAACTCGCCCAACCTCGGTCTGTTCCGCAAGCTCATCGAGGACTACGAGCGCGAGCACGACGTGCCGCTCGCCGACATCGCCGCCGCGCTGGCCGTCCAGTCACGGGACGGTGAGGAGTTCCTGCTCAAGCCGGAGCCGCCCGCCCCGCCGCGTGCGCCTCGCGAGAAGCGCGAACCGCGCCCGCTCCGCAGCTTCGACGAGGATGCGGCCAGCTCGCATCACCGCAAGACCGGACAGGCGATGGCGACGTACCGCATCGCCGTCGGCAAGCGGCATCACGTCGTGCCCGGTGCGATCGTCGGCGCCATCGCGAACGAGGGCGGCTTGCGTCGAAGCGACTTCGGGCACATCAGCATTCGGCCCGATCACTCGCTCGTCGAACTTCCCGCCGATTTGGCCGACGAGACCATGGAAGCCTTGCGGCGCACCAGAATCAGCGGCGTGTTGATTCAGCTGCAGCCCGACCAGGGTCCTCCCGGAGGAGGCCGCGGTGGTCGCGGCGGTGGCAAGTTCGGCGGCGACCGGCGGGGTAAGCGTCCGCGCAACTGATCTGTTCGCCGTTCCCTCCCTTTCGGCATCGATGGCCCGCCACAGCTGTTAGACGGTGTGGATGGTTCATCGATGCGCGGGGTCGCCCGGTTTCCGGCCGGATATACGAATGCCTCGGATCGAATTCGATCCGAGGCATCCGGTTTATCGCGGACCGAGCTGTAAATAGAAACAGCGCAGTCGTTTTACTGTTCAGCGGATCCGCTGAAGAAGTCCAATGCGCCGAACAGGTCGGAGAAGGCGCCGAAGAAATCGGACAGGAATGCGAGGTCGAACATGGTGACTCCTTGCAATGAGGGGTGTGGAGCAGGCGCATCGGTGCGCCGCACCCCACGCTAGACGCTCGGTCCACCACGCAAAAGGGTGTAACGAAAAGTACCTCCGGCTTTAACAAAAGGGGCGTAGGTCGCTTTGTCGAATTCACCGATCGTTCACGGCGGTGACGAAAGACTCCTGAAAATCGAAGTCAGCAAGAAAACCGAAACGTCAGTATTGCGGAGAATGCCGTGGACGCCGAATTCGAGGTTGTGCATTCGATCGTGAATCGAATGCACAACCTCGATCTGTCGGAATTGTCTACAGCGCGACCGTGAAACTGTTCATCACGCGGTCCGCCGCGTCGAGGTCGGCCTCGCTGTTGGCCTGTACGGCCACCAGGGTGAGGTAGCGACCCGAATCTGCTTTGGCCGCAACGAGAATGTACGTTGCTGCGGTCTCGCCGCATCCGGTCCACACCTCGAATCGGCCGGTGTGCAGCGCGTCGCTGTAGTCCTCGCGGCCGGTCGAGACGCATCCCGACTCCGGCAGAGACTTCGTCGCCCAGTTCAGCAGATCCTCCGGTGACGAGTTGGACACCGCGGTGTCCGACGCCATCACCGACGTGCCGACCGCGCCCCACCCGCCCTGGTACTGCTCGAGATTCGAGCTCGCTTCGACGCCGTAGAAGTAGTTGTTCCGGTCGTCGACGAACTTGTTGCCGTCGACCTGGTTCCACGCCGCCGGGACGTCGACGCTGACGACACCGTCGTTGTCCTCGACCGTCGTGAACCCGCCGGTGCTGGTCCGCGAGACGCTGCTGTCGTTCTGCGGAGTCGACACCCGGGACGAGACGGTGGTCGTTTCCTCGATCGCGTCGCCGTTGATCTGACCACGTAGGTAGGAATCGGTCGAGGGGCGGTAGACCTCGACGGACAGCGTCGCGTCCTGACCGTGGGTGCGCAGGACGCTGCAGTAGTCGGCCATCGTGCCGTCGGTTCCGAGGGTGACCCCTTCCATGCTGGTCAGCAGGTCGCCGGCTTCGATGCCTGCTTTGTCGGCAGCGGATCCCGACGCGACCGAGTTGACCCAGACGCCGAGGCCGGTGTCGGAGTCGTCGGTCAGTGCCTCGCCGTTGATGCCCAGGCTGAGGACGTTCTTGCCGTCCTTGAGATCCTCGACGACGTTCTGCACTTCGTCGCGATGGATGGCCATGTTGGTGTCGTACTTGTCGTTGCCCGCGTAGTTGACGCCGACGAGTCGGCCGTCCGGGTCGACCAACGGGCCACCGGAGTTGCCGCTGCGAATCTTCGCGTCATGCTCGATGACGTGATCGAGGGAGGCCCACGGAGTGTCACCGGCCGTGTCGGCCTTGGACACGATGCCCTTGGTCATCGTGAACGTCGGATCGCCGAGAGGGTAACCGGCAGCGTAGATTTCGTCGGCGGTGTCGATCTCGCCCTCGTGGAAGGCGACGAACGGGAAGTCGTCGCCTTCGAGCTTTACGACGGCAAGATCGAGGCATTCCGACGAGCCGACGACGCGGGCGCCGAGTGTGTCGCTCTGGTCTCCGCCGCGCCAGACCTTCAGGGTGCCTGCACCGGTGACGACGTGGTTGTTGGTGAGTGCGTAACCGTCGGACGAGATCAGGAATCCCGAACCGCGTCCCGCAGCCTCGTATCCACCTTCCTGTGGGGAGACGAAGGTGCCGAGCGCTTCGAGCTGGATCGTCGCGGATTGCAGGTCGTCGAACTCGACGGCGCCGTCGGGAGCTGCCTCGGCATCGCCACCGGTGCCGATGGAGAAGGAACATGCGGACAGGAGGGTGGCGCCGGCGATCAACGCCAGAGCGGATGCAGAGGCTCTGCGGGCTGTTGTAGTCATGGGAGGAACTGTGGCCGGGTCCACTTGGAGACCGGTTGTAAGCGACTTGGACTCGGGAGGAACCCGCAACACCGCTCATGATGCCGTCCGGTGACGGATGATTGCACGGTGATCGCGCAGACTCGGTACGGCCAGGTCGACGGCGTCGTCGACGACGGGGTAGCCATCTGGAAAGGGGTGCCCTATGCGGCACCGCCCGTCGGTGATCTCCGACTGCGGGCACCTCGGCCGCCGGAACCGTGGACGGGCGTGCGGGCGGCGACCGAGTTCGGACACATCGCACCGCAGAGCGCGCGCGGTCCGATGCCGATCGATCCGGGGTTGACGCTCGGCGAGGACTGTCTGACCCTCAACGTCTGGGCACCGGAGCGGGACTGGAGCCTGCGGAATGACCCGGTGGGCCAGAGCGCGAGCGGGCTTCCGGTCATGGTGTGGATTCACGGCGGTGCGTACTTCATCGGGTCGTCTGCGCAACGTATGTTCGACGGCCGCAACCTGGTTCGGCGGGGCGGCGTCGTGCTCGTGACGATCAACTACCGCCTCGGGGCGCTGGGTTTCCTGGACTTCTCGTCGTTCGGGGATTTCGAGACGAACCTGGGTCTCCGTGACCAGATCGCTGCGCTCGAATGGGTGCGCGACAACATCGGTGCATTCGGCGGCAACCCGTCGAACGTGACGCTGTTCGGTGAATCCGCAGGGGGCGGCGCCGTCACGACCCTGCTGACGTCGCCTGCTGCCGACGGTTTGTTTCATCGTGCGATCGCGGAGAGCTCGCCTGCGACGTCGGTCTACGGCGCAGCGCGAGCGTCGTCGATCGCGGAGCGTTTCCTCGAACTGGCCGAGGTGAAGGCGGACCGGCTGCGCGAGCTGTCCGTCGACGACTTCGTTCGGGTCGGCGCCGAGCTGGTTCGGGACATTCCGTCGAAGGTGCCCGGAACGTTGGCGGTGGCACCGACTGTGGACGGCGACATCGTGCCGCACTATCCGGTGGCGTCGTTCCAGAAGGGGAGGCAGGTGCAGGTGCCTCTGCTGATCGGGACCAACCGGGACGAAGCGTCGCTGTTCAAGTTGATGAAGTCGCCGTTGATGCCGATCACACCCGACAAGATTCACGAGATGTTCCAGGCCATCGCCGCCGATCACCCACAGTTGCCGGAGGACGAGGAGGCGGAGATCGCGCTCGCGTACCCGCACTATCCATCGAAGAAGACGGCGATGGAGATCTCCCGGGACGCGGCGTTCCGCATGCCGACCTTGTGGATCGCGGAGGCGCACAGCCGGGTCGCTCCGACGTACGTCTATCGGTTCGACCATGCATCGCCGCTGTTCAGGCTGACCGGAATCGGCGCGACGCACGGTACCGAGGTGCCGTGCGTGTTCGGCAACTTCGGTGTCATCCCGAAGGATCCGACGTACAAACTCGGCGGTCGCAGAGCTGCGCAGACCGTCGCGCGGCGCATGCAGCAGCGGTGGATCGACTTCGCGCACGGCCGCGAGCCGTGGACGAGGTACGACGAGACCGCACGGACGACGCTGTTGATCGACAAGCAGGACCGGGAGGTCGACGATCCGGACTACGAGCTCCGGCGGGCGTGGGGCGAGGAGGTCGTGGCCTTCACCTGAGCCCCCCATGTGCGCGCGAATGTATAGCGGGCTATACATTCGCGCGCACGGGTAATCTTTTGGATACCCTAACCTTCGTTGAGCCGCAGGGCGTTTGAACGTTTGACGGCCCAGGCGCAGGGTAACCGAGCGGCCATGAGCAGAGTCACACTCCACGTGAACGGCGCCGACCACGACATCGACTGCGACGTGCGGACCACGCTGCTCGATGCACTCCGCGAACATCTCGACCTCATCGGCGCCAAGAAGGGCTGCGATCACGGACAGTGCGGCGCGTGCACGGTCCTGGTCGACGGCAGGCGCATCAACAGTTGCCTTGCCTTGGCGATCGGGTACCAGGGCCGCGACATCACCACCGTCGAAGGTCTCGCCGACGGAGATGTTCTTCACCCGGTCCAGCAGGCCTTCATCGACAACGACGCGTTCCAGTGCGGCTACTGCACGTCGGGACAGATCTGCTCCGCCGTCGGCATGCTCGAAGAAGCCAAACAGGGGTGGCCCAGCGCGGTCACCGACGACCCGCCCGAGGCCGACGTCGAACTCGATCGCGACGAGGTCCGCGAACGCATGAGCGGCAACCTCTGCCGATGCGGCGCCTACGCGAACATCATTCCGGCGGTGCTGGAGGCAGGCCGATGAGGACGTTCGCCTACGACGTCGCAACCGATGTCGACGACGCCATAGCCCGACTCGCTGCCGACCCGGGCGCCTCTCTTCTCGGCGGCGGAACGAACCTCGTCGATCTGATGAAACTCGGTGCGACGCAGCCGTCCTCGCTCGTCGACGTATCACGCCTGCCGCTGACCGAGATCGACGTCGCCGACGACGGTTGCCTGCACGTCGGTGCTGCGGTCACCAACAGCGATCTGGCTGTGCATCCCGTTGTGCGCAGCCGTTATCCGGTGCTGTCGCGAGCGTTGCTGTCCGGCGCGTCGGGCCAGCTCCGCAACATGGCCACGACCGGCGGCAACCTGTTCCAGCGCACCCGTTGCGTCTACTTCATGGACGCGAGCAAGCCGTGCAACAAGCGTGAGCCCGGGTCCGGTTGTCCGGCAATCGAGGGTGAACATCGCAACCTCGCCATTCTCGGGGCGTCGGAACACTGCGTTGCGACGCACCCCTCCGACATGGCGGTCGCGCTCACGGCGCTCGATGCAGTCGTCGTCGTCGCGGGACCCGGTGGGACACGCACGGTTCCGATCGGCGAGCTCTACCGCCTGCCCGGCGATACGCCGCAGAAGGACACCAGAATCGAACACGACGAGATCGTGACCGGTCTTCGCATTCCCGCGCTGCCCGCAGGCACGATGTCGATGTACCGCAAAGTGCGCGACCGGGCGTCGTATGCGTTCGCTTTGGCGTCCGTCGCGGCGGTGTTGCGGGTGGAAGACGGACAGGTGACCGAGGCGCGCATCGCGCTCGGCGGTGTCGCGCACAAGCCGTGGCGTGCATACACGGCCGAGGGGGATCTGCTGGGGCGTCTCGCCAAGCACGAGGTGTTCAGGGAGGCCATCGATCTCGAGTTGAAGGCGGCACATCCGTTGCGCGACAACACGTTCAAGATCCCCTTGGTTCGCAATCTCGTGACCGAGGCGTTGACCGAACTGACCCGCAGGGAGGCATCGGTATGAGCACAGCAGCCATCGGCCAGCCCCTCGCGCGCACCGAGAGCATCGCCAAGGTCACCGGTGCTGCGCGGTACGCAGTCGACCAACCGGTCGACGCGGCCACGGCTTACTGCGCCATCGTGCCCGCGACGATACCCACGGGCAGGGTCGTCGACGTGCGAGCCGACGAGGCCGTCACCCTGCTCTGGCACCGCAACGCGGAGAAGCTCGGTGAGATCGAGGACGGCGAACTCGCTGTGCTGCAATCGGATCGGGTGTCCTACCGTGGTCAGGTGGTGGCTATCGTCGTCGCCGACTCGCTGGAAGCGGCGTGGGACGCAGCAGAACGCGTCCAGGTCACCTACGCGGACGAGCAGACGCCGGACAACGGTCTGTCGGCGGAGCATCCGTCGCTGTTCGCGCCGGAGTCGGTCAACGCGGGATTTCCGACGGACGTGACCGAAGGAGACCCGGATGCGGCGTTGGCGTCGGCGACTCACGTCGTCGACCGGTGGTATTCGACGGCTGCCAATCACAACAATCCGATGGAACCACACGCAACTACTGCCGAGTGGTCGAACGCCGTTCTGACCGTGTGGGATTCGACGCAGGCGCCGTCCGGTGTGCAGGGCGATCTGGCGACTCTCTTCGGTCTCGATTCCTCGGCCGTGCGGGTCGTGTCCGAGAACGTCGGCGGCGGTTTCGGCTCCAAGGGCAGCACGAGGCCCAACGCGGTGTTGGCGGCGATGGCGGCCCGTGCGACCGGACGAAAGATCAAGCTCGCACTGCCGCGGCAGTCGCTGTTCGATCTCGTCGGATACCGCACACCGACGATCAACCGTTTCCGCCTCGGTGCCGACGAGAACGGCAAACTCGCCGCGCTCGTGCATGATTCGTTTCAGCAGACGTCGCATGTGTTCGAGTTCTGTGAACAGACGTCCGAGTCGTCGCGCCACATCTACGCGTCGCCGAACCGTCGTACGACGCATCGGTTGGCCGTCCTGGACGTTCCGACGCCGCGGTGGATGCGCGCGCCGGGGGAGGCGCCCGGAATGCTCGCGCAGGAGACGGCGATCGACGAGTTGTCCTACGTCGTCGGCATAGACCCGATCGAATTGAGAATCCTGAACGAACCCGACGTCGATCCCGCGAGCGGCAACAGATTCTCGTCGCGCAGCCTCGTCGAGTGTCTTCGTACCGGTGCCGAGCGATTCGGGTGGTCCGAGCGCGACCCTCGCCCCGGTCACCGACGCGATGGCCGCACACTGATCGGGATGGGCGTTGCCACGGCAAGTTACCCCGTGCTGATCAGTCCGTCGTCCGCCTCCGCGTCGCTGGGTGAGGACGGCTCGATCACGGTGTCCGTGGCCGCGTCGGACATCGGTACCGGAGCGCGGACGGTGCTGCGCCAGATCGCCGCCGATGCGCTCGACGTATCCGCCGATCGCGTCGAGCTTAACCTTGGTGACAGCTCGCTGCCGAAAGCCCCTGGTGCAGGCGGTTCTTCGGGAACCTCGTCGTGGGGTTGGGCCGTCACCAAGGCGTGCAGGACGCTCGTCGAACAGGTAGGGCCGATCGCCGACGCGACAGGGCCTGCCGAGGTGTCCGTCGACACCTCCGACGACCTGGAAGAGCAGAAAGAGCTGGCGCGCATGGCGTTCGGCGCGCACTTCGCCGAGGTGGAGGTCGACGTCGACACCGGTGAGGTGAGGGTGAGGCGCATGCTCGGCGTGTACGGGATCGGGCGGGTGATGAACCCGAGGTTGGCGCGATCGCAGCTGATCGGCGGGATGACGTTCGGGCTCGGAATGGCACTGATGGAGGTGGGCAACACCGATCGCGAATTCGGTGGCTTCTCCAACCACGACCTCGCCGAGTATCACGTGCCGGTGTGCGCGGACACGCCCGACATCGAAGCGATCTGGGTCGAGGAGAACGACGACGAGCTGAATCCGATGGGCGGCAAGGGGATCGGCGAGATCGGTATCGTCGGCTCACCGGCGGCGATCGGCAACGCTGTCTACCACGCGACGGGTGTGCGGGTGCGAGATTTCCCGATCACCGTGGACAAGGTGCTCCCGCACCTGTGAGTGCGAATGTACAGAGGGCTATACATTCGCACTCACATGAGGATTCGCTCCAGAAACTTCCTGGTCCTGGCTTCCGACGGATTCCGTAGGACCTTCGCCGGCGCACCCCGCTCGACGACGACGCCACCCTCGATGAACAACACGTCGTCGGCCACCTGTTCGGCGAAGCGGATCTCGTGTGTCACGACGACCATCGTCCACCCCTGCGCAGCAAGGCCTTTGATCACGGACAGCACTTCGCCCACCAGTTCGGGATCCAGAGCCGACGTCGGTTCGTCGAACAGCATCAGCTTCGGCTTCAACGCCAACGCCCGTGCGATCCCGACGCGCTGTTGCTGACCGCCCGACAGCTGAAACGGGTACTGGTCGGCTTTTTCGGCCAGACCGACTTGCTTCAGCAGCTCGCGTGCGTCGGCGATGGCGTCGTCCTTCGGCCGCTTCTGCACGATCACGGGACCCTCGATCACGTTCTGCAGCACCGTCTTGTGCGGGAAGAGGTTGTGCTGTTGGAACACCATGCCGCTCTGGGCACGGTAGGCGCGGAGCGATGCCGAGCTGACCGACGAGCTGAAATCGACCGTCACGTCACCGATCCGGATCATCCCCGCGTCTGCCGGATCCAACGCGTTCAACGCCCGGAGCACCGTCGTCTTACCGGACCCCGACGGCCCGATGACGACGGTCACCGTGCCTGTCGGCACCGAGAACGACACGTCCTTCAGGACCTCGTTGTCTCCGAACGATTTACGCAGACCCTGTACGTCGAGCAGATCGGTCATTTCGTCACATACCTGTCGAGTCGGACTTCGAGTTTGCCTTGGAAGAACGAGAGGATCATGCAGATGACCCAGTAGTAGATCGCCGCAACGCTGTACAGCGCGAAGAAGTCGAACGTCGGTGCCGCCGCGAGCTGTGCGACGCGCAGCAACTCGGTCACCAGAATGGTCGACGCGAGCGAGGTGTCCTTGAGCAACGAGATCAACGTGTTGGACAGCGGCGGGACGGCCGTGCGTAAGGCCTGCGGAAGAATGATGCGCTGCAACGACGTCCGATAGCCCATGCCGATCGTCTCGGCCGCCTCCCACTGGCCCTTCGGCACGCTGAGTATCGCGGCTCTGATCACCTCGGCCGCATAACCGCCGACGTTCAGACTGAACGCGACGACCGCAGCAGGGAACGGATCGATCACCACCCCGAGCTCGGGCAGCGCGTAGAACACGATGAACAGTTGCAGCAGCAGGGGAGTGCCGCGGATGATCGAGACGTAGAACCGCGCGACGGCAGACAAAGCCTTGTTCGACGAGATCCGCGCCAGGGCGACAGCGAGCGCGATCACCAGACCGATCACGAAGCTGATCGCGGTCAGCGGAATGGTCATCGTGACAGTGGCTTTCAGCATCGGCCACAGGTTGTCGAGAATCAGATCGAGTTTCGATCGGCCGTCCGACGCGGCCGCGTCGGACGCCGGCGCCTGTGTGTCCGCGGTGGGTGCCGCGACGTCGGAGCCGAAGTACTTCTCGGAGATCTGCGCAAGAGTGCCGTCGGCCTGCAACGTGTCGATGGCCGAATCGATCTCGCCCATCAGCCCGGTGTCCTTGCGGGCGACGAACGCCTGGTAGCTGGTGTCGCCGGTCTGGGCGGCGACCTTGACCCCGGTGTCGCCCGTCGTCTTCAGGTACTCGGCGATCGCAAGGCTGTCGTTGACGGTGGCGTCGACACGTCCGTCCTTGACGAGCGTGACGGCCTGAACGAATCCTTCGACGGCCTCGACGTTCGCACCCGCGTCGGAAGCGACTCCGGCCCAATTGCTCGTCGACGATTGTGCTGTCGTCTTTCCCGCGAGGTCGGCGGTGGAGGTGATCGACGTGTTCGCTGCCGTCGTGAGAATCTCGCCCTCGGACACGGTGTACGGCTTGGACAGGTCGTAGGCGCCTTGTCGCTCGGGGTTGATCGTCACCTGGTTCGCGATCAGGTCGAAGCGCTGGGACTCCAGGCCGGCGAAGATCGAGTCGAACGGTGTCTGCACGAATTCGACGCGCACGCCCAATTCCTGCGCGACCGCGTCGACGACGTCGATGTCGTAGCCGGTCAGCTGTCCGTCGGAACCCTGGAAACTGAACGGACTGTAGGTCCCTTCGGTGCCGACGACGATGACACCCTTGTCCTCGATCTGTTCGAGCAACGGTCCCGACGACGATCCGCACCCGGCCACGGCCAGCAGCGCAGCGATGGCGGCCAGTAATGCAAACGCGCGCTTCATTGGGCCTCTCTAGCCGTCGATTTCGATCTCCGCCGATACAACCACGGCGTTGTTCATCGGTAGCGCAGCCACTCCGATCGCGGAACGCGCATGTGCTCCGATCTCGGGTCCGAACACTTGGACGATCAGGTCCGAGAAGCCGTTCATCACCGTCGTGGTCTGCGTGAATCCGTGGTCTGCGTTGACACTGCCGGAGACGGTGAGCCACGCGCTGATCCGATCGAGATCACCGATGGCGCGTTTGATGCTCGCCAACGCGGCCAACGCCGTGTCCCGGGCGGCGTCGGTGGCGTCGTCGACCGAGACCTCCGACGGGACGGCCCCGAACGGGCCCGCGAGGGTGCCGTCCGCGTGTTGCGGGGAATGGCCGGAGACGAAGACACGGCTGCCGCATACCCGAACCCACTCGAAAGCGAACTCGAATCCTTCGGGAGCCCGAGGCGGCTCGGGCAGCACGAACCCGAGTTCGTCGATTCGTCGTTCGATCTCCATGTCACCAGACCCTTCGAGTGGCTACACCGTTGATCGTCTCCACGGTCCATTCGGTCCCGTCGTGCGTCAGTGTCGACACACCACAGTTGAGAATGCGTGGTGACGCGACCCCGCGGATCGCGTCGAGTATCGCGCGAATGACCCCGCCGTGTGCGACGGCGATGACCGACTCGTCCGGATGCGTCGACGCGATCTCGTCGACGGCTCGCACACCGCGAACCATCAGGTCCCGGCGGGGTTCCAAGCCGGGATACATGCCGTGCGGCCACCGTGAGTAGGCGTCGTAATCGGTGAATCCCTCGGCCTCGCCGAAGTGACGTTCGGCGAGATCGGGGTACGTCGCCGTGCGTTCGATGCCGAGGTGCGTGCCGATGATGTCGGCGGTCTCGGCGGCCCGAGAGAGCGGCGAGCTGACGAGAAGGTCCCACTGGCGATCGTCGAGTTCGTACCCGGCTTCGCGTGCCTGCGCACGTCCCGTCGAGTTGAGCGGGATGTCCGAGCTTCCCTGCAGGCGCCCGTGCAGATTCCAGTCGGTTTCGCCGTGCCGCACCAGAGCCAGAAAAGTCATAGTTACTGCAGAATAGACCAGTTACCGGAGAGTACGGTCGAGGTGACAGCTGTGGTGCTAGTAGCGGAGGGACCAGAATGAATCTTGCCCTGACAGAAGAGGAAGCTGCGTTTCGTGACGAGATGCGGACGTTCTTCACCACCGAGATTCCCGCGGAGATCCGCGAGAAGAACAGGGTGGGGGTCGAGCTCACCAAAGAAGACGTGGTGACGACGATGCGGATCTTGAACGCGAACGGACTCGCTGTTCCGCATTGGCCGACGGAGTTCGGTGGACGGGATTGGACGGACGCGCAGCGGCACATCTGGCTCGACGAGATGCAGCTGGCGTCGGTGCCGGAGCCGTTGACGTTCAACGCGTCGATGGTCGGTCCGGTCATCGCGACCTTCGGTTCGCAGGAACAGAAGGAGAAGTTCCTCCCGAAGACCGCGAATCTGGACATCTGGTGGTGTCAAGGGTTCTCCGAGCCGGAGGCGGGTTCGGATCTCGCGTCGTTGCGCACGACGGCTACCCGTGACGGCGACGACTACATCGTCAACGGCCAGAAGACGTGGACGACGCTCGGCCAGTACGCCGACTGGATCTTCGCTCTCGTGCGCACCAACCCGGATGCGCCCAAGAAGCAGGCGGGCATCTCCTTCCTGTTGATCGATCTGAAGACTCCCGGCATCACGGTCCGCCCGATCAAGCTCATCGACGGTAGCGTCGAGGTCAACGAGGTGTTCTTCGAGAACGTCCGCGTTCCGGCGGAAAACCTTGTCGGAGAAGAGAATCAGGGCTGGAGCTACGCGAAGTTCCTGCTCGGCAACGAGCGCACCGGCATCACCCGGCTCGGCCACACCAAGGTTGCTCTGGAAGAGGCCAAGAAGCACGCTGCGGCAACGAAACTCGGCACCGGCACGCTCCTCGACGATCCGCTGTTCGCCGCGCGCATCGCGGAACTCGAGAACGACATCGTGGCACTGGACATCACCCAGCTGCGGTTGGTGTCGGGTAGTTCGGACGGCAAGCCCAATCCGGCGTCGTCCATACTCAAACTGCGCGGATCCGAGCTGCAGCAAGCCGTCACCGAATTGCTGATGGACATCGCCGGCCCGGATTCGCTGCCGTACGAGGCGGGAGACGACATCGAGAGCGAGGGCTGGGCACAGCGATCGGTGCCCACGTATCTCAACTACCGCAAGGTGTCGATCTACGGCGGCTCCAACGAAGTGCAGCGTCAGATCATCTCGTCGACGATTCTCGGATTGTGAGGTTTCAGCCATGGATTTCGAACTGAACGAAGAACAGAAACTTCTCCGAGACACCACCCGTGAGGTGCTCGTCCGGGCGTACGACACGGAGAAGCGAAACAAGATCGTCGCCGACGACCCAGGCTGGTCGACCGACGTGTGGAAGCAGCTCGCCGAGGTCGGCCTGCTGGGGCTGAGTTTCTCCGAGGACGACGGCGGCATGGACGCGGGCCCCGTCGAGATCATGGCCGTCATGACCGAGGTCGGACGACGCCTGGCACCCGAGCCGATTCTCGACGCGGTGCTCGTCCCCGGCGGATTGATCGCCGACGTCGGGAGCACGGGTCAGCGGGGGCGAATCCTACCGGGCGTGGCCGAGGGGACGACGCTGCTTGCGTTCGCGCACAACGAGACCGGCAGTCGCTGGCCGCACATCGACGTCACGGTGTCCGCGACCGAGGACGGCGGGGCCTGGGCGTTGAACGGGGTCAAGAATCCGGTTCCGCACGGCGCGAGTGCCGACCTTCTCGTCGTCAGTGCGGCGTTGCCCGGCAATGGCGTCGGACTGTTCCTGGTCGACGGTGACGCACAGGGACTGACGCGCAAGGGGTATCGCACGCACGACGGTGGGCGTGCGGCACAGTTGTCGTTCTCGGACGTCGCTGCGGAGCCGTTGGGTGAGGGCTCGGACGCGACCGATGCCATCGTCGCGTCGGAGGTGCGGGCGCAGGCTGCCCTGTGTGCCGAGGCCGTCGGCGCGATGGAAGAGGCACTGCGGTTGACGACGGATTATCTGAAACAGCGCAAGCAGTTCGGTGTTCCGCTCGCGAAGTTCCAGGCGTTGACGTTCCGTGCGGCGGACATGTACGTGCTGCTCGAACTCGCACGCAGCATGTCGCTCTACGCAACGATGAATCTGGCCGACGGCGTCGTCGATCCGACGGTCGCGTCGCGGGCGAAGCTGCAGATCTCACGGTCGTCGCGCAAGCTGGGGCAGGAAGCGATCCAGCTGCACGGTGGAATCGGCGTCACCGCGGAATACCCGGTGGGACACTATGTTTCGCGGCTGGTGGCGATCGAGCACACCCTCGGCGGCGGCGACGAACACCTGCGTGTGTTGAGCGCCTGACGGCGCCCGTGCGTGGGAATGCATAGCCTGCTATGTATTCCCACGCACGTGGGGCCCGACTTACCCTGGGGCGCGAGCCCGGCTGGTTCTCGTCCTGCCGGAACCAACGCTGCTACGTCAGCGAGCGACTCGACGTCGACCGTGCTGTTCGCGAGCTGTTCACGTCCCGTCGTCCGCAGGTTGCTTTCAGGAAGGGTGCTTACTGTGAACTGTACGAACCACTGACGTCGTATCGGAAGCGAGTGACCGATGAAGTCCCGGACAGCGGAGTACCCGCGCCCGAATCACTGTTTGCTGCATATCACCGATACCCACCTGATCGCCGATGGTGACCTCTACGGTCATGTCGACAGCGCGGCTCGGTTGAGTGATGTTCTGAAGAGCATCGAAGCGTCCGGAATCCGTCCCGACGCACTCGTGTTCACCGGCGATCTGACCGACCGCGGCGAGTCTCGTGCGTACGACGCCTTGCGTGCCCTCGTCGAACCGGTCGCGGACGCACTGGGTGCTCGAATTGTCTGGGCGATGGGCAATCACGACGACCGTGCTGGTTTTCGCACCCGACTGCTCGACGAAGTGCCGTCTACGGGGCCGATCGATCGGGTCCACGACATCGAGGGTCTTCGTGTGATCACGCTCGACTCGACGGTGCCCGGCCATCATCACGGGGAGATATTCGACGACCAATTGCACTGGCTGGCGGAGGTTCTTGCAACGCCGGCCGAGCACGGGACCATCCTGGCGATGCATCACCCGCCGGTACCGGCGGTGCTCGACCTTGCGGTTCTGGTCGAGTTGATCGGTCAGACGAAGCTCGCGGCAGTGTTGCGAGGTACCGATGTACGCTCGATCCTGGCGGGCCATCTGCACTACTCGACGTCGGCAATGTTCGCCGGAATCCCGGTCTCGGTGGCGTCGGCGACGTGTTACACGCAAGATCTCGGTGTCGAGTCCGGCGCACTTCGTGGCCGTGACGGCGCACAGGCGTTCAATGTGGTACGGGTGTACGACGACACGGTCGTCCATTCCGTCGTGCCGATCGGCTCCTACGAGACGGTGGGGGAGTACGTTCCTGCCGATGAAGTTGCCCGCCGGCTGGAATCGGCCGGTGTCCGGATCGCTGACAGCGCAAGGCCTTCCCGCGTCAGTCTGTGATTTCCCAGGGCGCCGCGATCGGGAAATAGCGGTCGAGGAATTCGGTGACTCGTCGGGTTCGGGCGTCGAGGTCGACTTCGGGGAAACTGCCGTCGTTGAGACAGAAGAAGTCGACCGCGCGCTTGGGAAGCATGTGTTCCATCGCGTGCAGTCCCGAGTGAGCGGTGGTGTCTATGTATGTCACCTTCGCATCTCTCTGCACGACGGCGCGTCCGCTCATGAGCGCGTAGTAGTGATAGAGCGAATTGGTGACGGAGATGTTCGTACTCGCGCGGAAGACACTCGCCGCGGTGGCGGCGAACTCGTCGGGAAACTCGTTCTCCATCTCCTGCATGATGCTCTTGCGCAGCGGTGTCGCTACGTGTTCGAGGTGCCGGGTCGTCACCAGTCCGAACCGGTCCTGAAGCAACCGGCGGTTCACCCGTGCGGCGTTCTCGTAACCGCTGCGATCCTTGTCGTTGCAACCGAGACCGATACGTGTCGTGCCCTCGATGAACATGCTGATTCCGCCGGGCGAGAAGAACATCTGCGGTGCGACGGGCCTGCCGAAGAACATGTCGTCGTTGGAGTACAGGAAATGCTCCGACAGTCCGGGGATGTGGTGCAGCTGGGATTCTACTGCGTGCGAATTGTGGGTCGGCAGAACGGAAGTGTCGGTGAAGAACATCTCGCTCGGCACGAAGGTCACCCGAGGATCGTCGGCCAACCACGCCGGCCGCTCCGAATCCGTAGCGACGAAGATACGACGGATCCACGGGGCATACATATGGACCGAGCGCAGTGCGTACTTCAGCTCGTCGATCTGGCGAAATCGCGCAGCGGACGCGTCACCCTCGCCCACGACATAGCTCTGCATCCGCCGAGCGCGCTGCGCTTGGAACGCGGCGGAGGAACCGTCGACCCAGGAGAAGACGATGTCGATCTCGAAATTGATGTCCGACGCATGGTCGGCGAACATGCTCTCGATCGTCGGCCAAGTCTCGCCGAAACGTTCGACGGTTCCGCGGACAGCTTCGTCCTGCCTGATGGTGCGGCGCGTCAGTGAATTCTCGACGGGGAGAACGATTTCCGTGGGGGAGAACGACCACAGCTCGATCTGTATGCCTGTTGCGGCGCCGTAGTTCAGTCTGCTGACGGGCTCGAGGCGTGGGCGAAAGAGCCGAAAGATTCGTGCGTCGGCGGCATGCGGCGGCATGCCGTCGGCGATGAGTACTGCTTTGCCGTGCTTGACGTCGACGGTCTTGCAATAGAACGGTTCGCGCGAGCATGCCCCGACCAGAGCAGCCCAGAGTGTCTCACGCGCCGAATGCTGCACGGCAATGACCGGACGCTCGTCGTTGCCGCGCACGAGGAGATAGGTGATGAGTGCCGTCTCGAGCACGCGACGAACGAACAGTAGATCTTCGACCATCGCTTGGTGGGGCGTCGTCGAGGTGATCGACAACGCGAACCTGCCCGAGAAGGAAACCACGTCGGTGCGGTCGGTCAGCGCTACGACGGGCCGCGCGGATCCGCCGGTCACGGAGTCCTCCGGATCGTTCCCGGATGGAACGAGGTAGATTTCGTAGGGCAGTGAGGGCGAAATGATGGCGGCCTTTCTCCAGGTGAGCTGGCCGAGGGCTCCCGGAGCGTGGCACCAGTCTATAGCCGGCGGGGCCGACTCGACGGGCCTGGAGGCGAGCAAGCCCCCGGTGAAGGCCCGAGACGTAGAACAGGGTATCGGACAGCTAGCCGGTTCGGTCCAGAGGCAGCGCGGCTCGCTCCGCCCGGCCCCGAGAGCGAGGGCGTCCCTCGCTCACTCCAAGTGACCGGATAGCCACATTCGGTCAACCGGCGGCACGCCGCAGCAGCACCACCACATCCATTCGCTCGGCGGGAGTCCCGTCGGGATCGACAGCCGGACGCGGCCGGTCCTCGGCGACGACCGTCGTCCATTCCGCGTCGTCGAACAAAGACGTGATGGCGTCGACGTCGAACAACAGTTGACTGTGCTTGTGCTGCGACGCGAGGTGGTCGTTCGGGCTGTGTCCGACGATGAGCAGATGTCCACCGGGTGCGACGGCACGGCCGAAGCGCTGGAACGCCGGTCCGGTCTGGTGGGCGGGTAGCTGGAAGAAGTGAGCGGTGACGAGGTCGTATCGGCTCGTAGGCTCCCACTCGAGCAGGTCGCGGTGCAGCCATTCGATGTTCCGGTCGCCCTGCTCGTCGCGTGCTCGCTGCAGCGCGACCTCGGAGATGTCGGCGCCGGTGGTGGTCCAGCCGTGATCAGCGAGCCAGCGCGCGTCGCCGCCCTCGCCGCTGCCGATGTCCAGTGCGGTGCCCGGCGTCAGCTTCGATACCTCGGTGACGAGGACGGGATTGGCGTTGCCGCTCCAGCGCTGCGCCTGCTCGGTGTAGAGGTTGTCCCAGAACGGCTGATCGAAGACGGGCTGCTCGTCGTGTGTGTGCATGTCACGAGAGTGCCAGTGAAATGCGGAATGCGCAATAATATTTGCTGTATCGGCAAACCGGCTGTGAGTGGAAAGTTGCAACCTGGGCCAACTATCCGCGCAGTGATACTGGAATGGTTCGTCGATGCAGTGGTTTGACTCGTTTCCGCGCTGACGCCGATGGCTGTCTTTCCCGTGATGTGTCGGCTGCTGCATCGATGGACACCTGAAGCACACGCGACCGGT